>JAYTVN010000023.1:0-83391 GCA_043743975.1 Cypionkella sp. | reverse complement strand
GAAACGTTCGCGTTTGATGATCTTGGCAGCACCCTGCTTCATATTGGCGCGCCGGATCACAAACTGAAAATCAGTGCCGGTCAGGCGGCCGGGAAAACCGCGATGCTTCAGCATGATCCCACCTCCAGAACGGAGGCGAAGGCAGGGCCGAAACCCCGCCCCGAAGTATTATTTGTATTTGCCGGTCTCGGTCGGCTCAACCGAAATTGGGGCTGGCGCAGGCTCCATAGGAGCTTCTTTTTTAGCGCAAGCGGCGAAAGCGCTAAGCGCGACGAAGGCGAGGATGGTTGCGGAACGCATGGGATACTCCAGATTGCATCATTGACGACGCCCGCACCATAGGTGCTGCTCGGGTCAAGTGCAAAGCGGTTCGCACGGCTTAGGACAGTTGTTGCCGATGGCGCGTAAGCCCTTGCAACGGATAGAAAAAGGGCGGGCCGGGCCGTTGGGCCCACAAGCGCCCGCCCCTTAGTGTTACTTGTATTTGCCGGTGTAGGTCGGCTCGGTGGTGACAGCCGGTTGGTCCACGTAGACCACGTCTTCGGCTTTCTTGGCGCAACCTGCCACGAAAGCGGCAAGGCAAAGGCCCAGTACGGTAACTTTAATGCTCGACATCCTCGACTCCATTTTTGTACGGGAGGCGTGCTTTGTGCCGCCCCCTTCTGCGAAGGAAAGACCGCTTGGGTTCGGTCTACGTTAACAGTAGACGATAAACTGCGGAATTGACACGCAAATTGGTCAAATGCCATCAGCTGTGGCAAGGCTACATCAGCCATCGGTTGCAAAGCCACCCAAGCCGCTAGATTTTGTGCTTTCATCAAAAAGCCTCCCATATACAGGCGTCGCCCTCGACACGATACGCCTCAAAGAATTGAGTGGCCTCCGGAGCAGCTTCGCCAAACGGCACATCGCGGTCGGAAAGTGAGATCACGATTTGGCTGGGCAACGGCCCGGTTGACGCGATGCGTGGCAGGGCAAAACTCTTGCACAGATGTTCCATATCCGCCGCCGCCACCTCGAAATCCACCGATCCGGTTTGTTTCGCAATCGCGGGTGCCACAAAGCGAAACCGCGCGGTCAAGCCATCCGGCCCCGGCGCGTTCATCACCACATCGACAAAGCGCACCCATTGCCCAGAGGGCACCGGCACGACAACTTCCCCGCTTTCACTTATATTCGGATCGGTCATAACCGCCCCGCTTTTCCGCTGCCCGCACGCATTGCTGTTCTCCTTAGGTCACAGCGGAATGTTATCGTGCTTTTTCCACGGGTTCGCCAGCTTCTTACCGCGCAAGCTGGCAAATGCCCGCGCGATGCGGCGGCGGGTCGAATGCGGCATGATCACTTCGTCGATGAAACCCTTTTCGGCGGCCACGAACGGATTTGCGAAACGGTCTTCATATTCGCGGGTCAGCCGCGCAATCTCCTCCGGCGCTTTGCCGCGATGGATGATCTCGGTCGCCCCTTTCGCGCCCATCACCGCGATCTCTGCCGTCGGCCAAGCATAGTTGAAATCACCGCGCAGGTGTTTGGAGGACATCACATCATAGGCCCCACCATAGGCCTTGCGGGTGATCACCGTCACCTTCGGCACCGTCGCTTCGCCATATGCAAACAACAACTTAGCGCCATGCTTGATCACGCCGCCCAACTCCTGCGCCACCCCCGGCAGGAACCCCGGCACATCCACCAAAGTCAGGATCGGAATTTCAAACGCATCGCAAAACCGCACGAACCGCGCGGCCTTGCGCGAACTGTCAATACCCAAGCATCCCGCCAAAACCATCGGCTGATTGGCCACCACCCCCACCGATTGCCCCTCCAACCGGATGAATCCCGTGATGATATTGGCGGCAAAATCGCGCTGAATTTCAAAGAAATCGCCCTCATCGGCCAGCTTCTCGATCAGCTCTTTCATATCATAGGGCTGGTTGGGGTTTTCCGGGATCAGCGTATCGAGACTCGCCTCCAGCCGCGCCGGATCATCGAAAAACGGCCTGACCGGAGCTTTCTGCCGATTGTTCAGCGGCAGAAAATCCACCAAGCGGCGCACCTCGGCCAAAGCCTCGACATCATTCTCAAACGCGCCATCCGCCACCGAAGACTTCTTGGTATGCGTCGAAGCCCCGCCGAGTTCCTCCGCCGTCACCACCTCATTGGTGACAGTTTTCACCACATCCGGCCCGGTGACGAACATGTAAGAGCTGTCCTTCACCATGAAGATAAAGTCCGTCATCGCCGGGCTATACACCGCCCCGCCCGCGCAAGGCCCCATGATCACCGAAATCTGCGGCACCACGCCCGACGCCATCACATTGCGCTGAAACACCTCAGCATAACCCGCCAGCGAAGCCACCCCCTCCTGAATCCGCGCCCCGCCGGAATCGTTCAACCCAATCACAGGCGCACCATTCTGCATCGCCATATCCATGATCTTGCAGATCTTCTGCGCATGGGTTTCCGACAACGATCCGCCAAACACCGTGAAGTCCTGTGAAAACACATAGACCATCCGCCCGTTCACCGTGCCCCAGCCGGTGACAACGCCATCCCCCGCCGGACGATCCGCCTCCATGCCAAAGTCAGTGCAGCGATGCGCCACGAACATATCAAACTCTTCAAACGAGCCTTCGTCCAGCAACAGCTCGATCCGCTCGCGCGCGGTCAGCTTGCCCTTGGCGTGCTGCGCGTCGATCCGGCGCTGTCCGCCACCCAGACGCGCCACGTCGCGGCGATCTTCCAACTGTTGCAGGATGTCTTTCATAGCCGGGCTCCCCCCAAAATCGCGGTCACCATAGCGCCCCACGCCCCGCCCGCCTAGCGCAACATCGAAAATATGCAAACCCTGTGAAGTATCAGAATTGCAAATTGCAAATCTGCAAATTATCGCGGTCCGGTAATGCCCTCAATCGGCGGCAAAGGCACAGGCTGCGTGACCAAAGCCGGATCAACCCGTTCATAAAACGCATTACCCCCGGTGGTCAGCACATACTGCATGTTGTTGTAGCCAGCGCGATAGGTTGCCGTATGGAAAAACTGCGCATTACCGATCAGCGGATGCCGCTCGCCCTGCAACACCGATTTCGCCGCATCGCGCAACTTCGGCGCGGTGCGGGTCTCCATGCGCTTGCGCATCACCCCGGGCGCAAATTGGTTGCGCTGACCCACCACGCCGCAAACGCTGCGCGGATATTGCCCCGACTCAACGCGGTTCATCACCACGCTGCCCACCGCAACCATGCCATCCCGGCTAGAGTGGTTGGATTCGAAATACATCGCCCGCTCCATACATTCCAGCTCGCTATGCCCGCAGCTTGCCAGCAACGCCAGCACGAAACCGGCACCAGAAAGGTGCCGCACGGTTCGGATCAGAGTCATTTTGTCAGTCCTGCTCGTTTTGTTTTTTTGCAATCCTAGCGCAAAATGCGGCGATTTCCTTGCATCCTCCCCCGACCCAGCGGCGCTTTGCGCAAGCGCAGCGCCTTTTTCACAGCCAGTTTGCCTTGCCAAACCCGGCGTCAACCTTGGTCACAAAACCCGCACACCAGCTATGGTAGCCGCAGGCAGTCAGCCCACGACCTGCACGGTCAGAAGCAGCCACCCCAACCCGTAACCTCACCTACCGTCCCTGATGGCAAACGTCGGTTTTGTTCTATATACCTCCCCGATGACCAGCATTTGATCCGAGAACCCCATGCCAACCCTGCCCGTCCCCCTCGTCACCATCGGCCTGTTGACCCTGTCGAACGTCTTCATGACCTTCGCCTGGTACGGCCACCTCAAACACAAATCCACCGCGCTGATCACGGTGATCTTCATCTCTTGGGGCATCGCGTTCTTTGAATATTGCCTGATGGTCCCCGCCAACCGCATCGGCTCGTCGGTCTACAACGGAGCCCAGTTGAAAACGATCCAAGAGGTGATCACCCTCGCGGTCTTCGCCGTCTTCTCGGTGTTTTACCTGAAAGAACCGCTGACATGGAACCACGCCCTCGGCGCCTTCTTCATCTTCCACAAATGGAGCTGACCCGCCGCTAAAGCCGCCCGCTTAGCCCATCCTCTGTGCTCAAATATCCCCGCCGGAGGCATCGCGCTTTCCGCACGCGCCGCGCCAGAAAGCCCTCAATGCCCCATCCCAAGGCGATCTTCCTCAACCGCCACACCCCGCCGAAAATCGTCACGCTCACCCTGCTCGCGGGCCTCTCGGCGCTGACGATGAACATCTTCCTGCCGTCGCTGCCCGGCATGGCCGCCTATTTCGACGCCCCCTACGCGCTGATGCAACTCTCCGTCGCCCTCTACCTCGCCCTCTCCGCCGTCCTCCAAATCCTGATCGGCCCGATTTCCGACCGCTACGGCCGCCGCAATGTCATCCTGACAGCGCTCGTGCTGTTCCTGATCGCCACCATCGGCACGCTTCTGGCCCCCAACGCCACCGTTTTCCTGATCTTCCGCATGGCGCAAGCGGTGATCGCCGCCGGCATGGTGCTCTCCCGCGCCGTCGTGCGCGACATGGTGTCCGACGCCGAGGCCGCCTCGATGATCGGCTATGTCACCATGGGGATGAGCCTCGTGCCGATGATCGGCCCGGTGATCGGCGGCATCCTGGATGAGGCCTTCGGCTGGCAAGCCAACTTCGGCCTGCTCTTAGGCCTCGGCCTGATCGTCTTGGCGCTCTGCTGGGCCGATTTGGGCGAAACCGCCACCCTGCAACGCCTCGCGTTCAAGGACCAGTTGCGCAGCTACCCAGCCCTGCTCGGCTCGCGCCGCTTCTGGGGCTATTCTGGCGCCGCCGCCTTCTCCTCCGGCTGCTTTTTCGCCTACTTGGGCGGCGCACCCTATGTCGGAACCGAGGTCTACCACCTCACCTCCTCCCGCATCGGCCTGCTGTTTGCGATCACCGCCGTCGGCTATATGGCGGGCAATTTCTGCGCAGGCCGCTATTCGGTGCGCTTTGGCATGAACAAAATGGTGCTGATCGGCACCACCGTTACCACAATCGGCCTGATCGCCCTCGCGCTTGTCACCGCCGCGGGTCTCTCCAGTGCTGTGATGTTCTTCGGCCTGACCCTCACCATGGGGCTGGGTAATGGCGTGGCTTTGCCCTCCGCCAATGCAGGCATCCGGTCGGTGCGCCCCGAGCTGGCAGGCACCGCCTCGGGCCTTGGCGGTGCAGTCATGGTCGGTGGTGGCGCGGCGCTGGCCGCCCTCGCCGGGGTCGTCCTGCCCCCCGGCGCCACCGAAATGCCGCTGATCCTGTTGATGCTGGCCTCCTCCGTGCTCTCGATGCTCTGCATCCTTGCGGTCATTCGCCGCGCCCGCAGCCTAGGGATTGCCGCTTGACCGCCTGACTTTGCAAAGCCTACCCTGCGCTTTGCAAACCGAAGGTGGTTGGGGGAGAGCACAATGGCCATCCAAAAACTCTACGCCGGGGCAAAACTGCGCGAGCTGCGCGGTCGTCTCAGCCTGACCCAACGTGCCTTCTCGGATAAACTCGGCGTCTCGCTGCCCTATCTCAACCAGATGGAAAACAACCACCGCCCGGTCTCCGCCACCGTGGTGCTGGCGCTGGCGCAAGAATTCGGCCTCGACGTCACCGAACTCAACGCAGGCGAAGGCGAGCGGCTGGTGTCGGACATGCGCGAGGCGCTCGCCGATCCGGTGTTCGCCAAAACCGCCCCGCCCTTGGCCGACCTGCGCCTCGCCGCCTCCAACGCACCCGCGCTTGCCCGCGCCTTTCTCGACCTGCACCGCGCCTACCGCCAAAGCCACGAGCGCCTCGCCTCGCTGGACGAAGCCTTGGGCCGTGAAGACACCGCCTTGCGCGCAAGCCCATGGGAGGAGGTCCGCGACTTCTTTCACTATTGCGACAATTACGTCGATGCCGTCGACCGCGCTGCCGAACATTTCATACTCTCCGCAGGTGCAGGAAAAGACGCGCTAATCATCGCAACTGAGGCGCTCAATAAACGCGGCATCAATATTCAATTTTCCAATATTGGCCCGCTGCGCCAGTTTGATCCCAGCACCCGCACCCTCGCGCTCTCCGCCCGCGCCGCAAGCCCGACTCAACGCTTTCAACTGCTCTATCAAGTCGCCCTGCAAACCCAGAATGAGCTGATCGAGGCCACCCTCGATCTCGCGCAATTTCAAACCCCCGAGGCCCGCGACATCGCCAAAATCGGCATGGCGAATTATTTTGCCGGTGCCGCGCTGTTGCCCTACCGCGCCTTCTTGGAGGCCGCCCAAGCCACCCGCCACGACCTCGAACGCCTCGCCGACCAGTTCGGTGCCAGCATTGAACAAGTCGCGCATCGCCTGTCGACCCTGCAACGTCCGGGCGCGAAAGGTGTGCCGTTCTTCTTCGTCCGCGTCGATCAGGCGGGCACCATAACCAAACGCCACTCCGCCACCCGGCTGCAATTCGCCCGCTTCGGCGGCGCTTGCCCCTTGTGGAACGTCCACCGCGCCCTCGAGACCCCCGGCCATTTCCTGCGCCAACTGGCCGAAACCCCCGACGGTGTGCGCTATCTCTGCCTCGCGCGCGATGTCTCCAAGCCCGGCGGTGCCTTCCTCGCCCCGGTGCGCCGCTATGCCATCGGGCTTGGCTGCGAGATCAGCCACGCCGCCAGCCTCGTCTATTCCGACGGCCTCGATCTGAAAGGCCGCTTCGAGCCGATCGGAATCTCCTGCCGGATCTGCGAACGGCACAACTGCCACCAACGCTCGGTCCCGCCCTTGGAACGCCGCCTGAAAGTCGATCCCGACCGTCGCGGCCTGCTGCCCTATGACATCGCCGACTAACACCAAACGCAGCACGGGCCGAGATGTTGAACGCTCCGCGGGGAGTATTTTCGCCAAGGTGAAATACCAGAATTTCACATTGGCGAAAATATCCCCGCCGGAGGCATTACCAGCAGGTCAAAACGCGCCGTTTCAGACCCATTCTGCGGCATCACCGGTCGCGTGCCGCCTCGATGGCGGCCAAGATCGCCCCGCCGTATCAGGATGAACAAAGTGTTAAGCCAAACACCCAACCCATTGATAACGCAAACCGCAAACCCGGTCCCCACCCGGGACCTACCTTTGCGAGACCCGCCAATTCTCATTGATCACCGGCTGCAAGTTTGAGCGCGCCAGCCTCTTGCCCAAAATATGATCCGCCGCCTTCTCGCCCGTCATGATCGACGGCCCATTCAAATTCCCATTCGTCACCTGCGGGAAGATCGAGCTGTCCGCCACCCTGAGCCCCTCCACCCCGATCACCCGACATTCCTCATCGACCACAGCCAGCGGATCATCCCGCCGCCCCATCCGGCAGGTGCCGCAGGGATGATAGGCGCTCTCGACATGCTGCATCAAAAACGCATCCAGTTCCGCATCGCTCTGCACCGCAGCCCCCGGCTGAATCTCCGCCTTCACATGCTCCGCCATCGCGGGCTGCTCAAACACCTCGCGCGTCAGCCGCACGCAGGCCCGGAAATCCTCCCAATCCGATGGGTCCGACATATAGTTGAACAGGATCTTCGGCGCATCCTTCGGATTGCCTGACCGCAACGTCACCGCCCCGCGCGATTTGGAGCGCATCGGCCCGACATGCACCTGAAAACCATGGCCCTCTGCCGCCGCCTTGCCATCATAGCGCACCGCAATCGGCAGGAAATGATACTCGATATCGGGGTAGTCCACCCCGGCTTTCGAGCGAATGAACGCACAGGATTCGAACTGATTCGACGCCCCCAGCCCTTTGCCGGTGAACAACCACTGCGCCCCGATCAGCGCCTTGCCCCAGAGGTTCCAGTATTTATACAAGGTGATCGGTTTGGCCGCCTGAAACTGCATGTAAATTTCAAGATGGTCCTGCAAATTCGCCCCCACCCCAGGCCGATCCGCCACCACCTCAATGCCATGTGCGCGCAGCGCGGCAGCATCGCCGACCCCCGACAGCATCAATATCTTCGGCGAATTGATCGACGACGCCGACACAATCACCTCAGCGCTGGCGCGGATAACCTCGACCACCCCGCCGCGCTCAATCTCAACCCCAACCGCGCGGCCATTCTCGATCACAACCTTGCGTGCAAAGCCGCGCACCAGCTTGACGAGGCCGGTTTTCAACGCGGGCCGCAGGTAAGCATTCGCCGCCGACCAGCGCACGCCCTTGAAAATCGTCGCCTCCATCGCGCCGAAACCTTCCTGCGCCTGACCGTTATAATCCTCGGTCACCGGATAACCCGCCTGCCGCCCCGCCTCGATAAAAGCGTTGAACAGCGGGTTCTTACGCGGCCCGCGCGAAATATGCAGCGGGCCATTTGATCCGCGAAACGCCGCATCGCCCGAGGCCGAGCCATCCGCCTCGCCGTGCCACGTCTCCATCCGCTGAAAATACGGCAGCACATCGGCATAAGACCAGCCCCGTGCCCCCATCTCCTCCCAAGTGTCATAATCGCGGGCATGCCCGCGGACATAGACCATGCCGTTGATCGAAGATGAGCCGCCAATCACCTTGCCGCGCGGTGTCGCGAGCTGCCGCCCGCCCAGATATGGCTCGGGTTCCGACTGAAACCCCCAGTCGTAAATCCCCATATTCATTGGATAGGACAAAGCCGCAGGCATCTGGATGAACGGCCCGATATCACTGCCACCCTGTTCGATCACCACCACCCGCTTGCCCGCCTCGGACAGCCGATACGCAATCGCCGCCCCCGCCGACCCCGACCCAATGATCACATATTCCGCCGTCATATCTCTCTCCTGCCCGAGCCGATTCGGGCGCTTTTTCATCTCAACAATCCCGCCGCGAACGCGCCCAGAGCGCGGGGTGGGCGGGTGGGCGCGCTCTGGGCGCGTGATTTAGTAGGGCGCGTCCACCGGCCCCATGCCGACGTAGACGCTTTTCACCTGTGAATAATGCTCCACCGCCGCATGGCCGTTTTCACGCCCCACACCCGACAGCTTTGATCCGCCAAACGGCATCTCCACCGGCGTTAAATTGTAGGCGTTGATCCAGCACGTCCCCGCCTGCAACGCCGCAATCACCCGATGCGCCCGGGTGATATCGGCGGTGAACACCCCCGCCGCCAAGCCAAACTCCGTCGCATTGGCCCGCGCCACCGCTTCTTCCTCGGTGTCAAAATCCAGCACCGCCATCACCGGGCCAAAGACTTCTTCCCGTGCCAGCGTCATCGCATCCGTCACATCGGCGAACACGGTCGGCAAAACAAACGCCCCCTCAGCCCCCGCCTGACCGCCACCGCACACCAGCGTCGCGCCTTCGGCTTTCGCCGTCTCGATATAGCCGAGCACCTTGGCCAACTGCGCCCCAGACACCAGCGGCCCCATCTGGGTCGCTTCATCCAGCGGGTCCCCCAACCGGATTGCCGCCGTGCGTTCCGCAAGCCGTTTCAGGAACTTAGCCTTGATGCCCTTCTGTACAAACACCCGCGTGCCATTGCTGCACACTTGGCCTGCGGAATAGAAATTCCCCAGCATCGCCGCCCCCACGGCATCCTCAACGCTCGCATCATCGAACACCAGAATCGGCGATTTCCCCCCGAGTTCCATCGTCACATGCCGCACCCCTGCGGCGGCCAAAGCGTAAACCTTCTGCCCGGTCGGCACCGATCCGGTCAGCGACACTTTCGCCACCCGCGCATCCGACACCAAGGCCGAGCCCACCGCGCCGCGCCCCTGCACCACATTGAACAGGCCCGCAGGTAAGCCCGCCTCAATAAGAATCTCCGCCAGCTTCAACGCCCCCAAAGGCGTTACTTCCGATGGCTTAAAAATCATCGCATTGCCCAAAGCCAAGGCAGGCGCGGATTTCCAGCAGGCAATCTGGCTCGGATAATTCCACGCGCCAATGCCAACGCAAACCCCCAAAGCCTCGCGGATCGTATAGGCAAAATCGCGGCCCAGCGGGATCGTCTCACCGCCGACCGAGGGCGCAAGCCCGGCGAAATACTCCAGCGCATCGGCACCCGAGGGCCAATCGGCCACCAGCGTTTCCTGAATGGGTTTGCCGGTGTCCAAAGTCTCCAACCGCGCCAATTCTGGGTTCCGCTCCCGGATCAAATCCGCCGCCCTGCGCAACACCCGCGCCCGCTCCACAGGCCGCATCGCGGCCCAAGCCGCTTGCGCCCTCGTGGCCGAGGTCAAAGCCTGCTGGATCACCGCCGCCGTCGCCTCGTGCAACACCGCAATCACCGCCCCGGTGGCAGGATAGATCACCTCGATCACCGCGCCAGATTTATCTTCCACATACTGCCCGTCCACGAAATGACTGGCCTTTGGCTGTGCCATCATGGCCTTGCCCCTTCCAACTGAGAATTCAAGTAATTCAACGCGGTAGCAATCGCTGCTGCCCGATCTGGCGGCCCCGATTTCAGCACCTCGCGCAGGTATAACCCGTCAATCAACGCGCCCAGACCCGCCGCCAAAGCCTCCGCCCGATCGCCCGCCAAGGGCCGCAAGCCTGCCAAAAGGTTCGAGCGCAACCGCCCCTGATACACCTTCAACAGCCGCTTCGCCTCGGGCACCGATTGCGCCAGAACCCAGAAATTCAGCCAAGCCCCGACCGACTCGCGCCGGAAGTTCATCGCAGAGAACGAGGCCGCAAGCACCGCCCGCAAGCGGCTTTCCGGCCCCTCCGCCAGCGCCAAGGCCCCGCGCACCTCGGCCCCATAGAGCGTCAGAATGTGCCGCATCGCCGCCAAAAACATCTCCTCCTTGGAGCCGAAATAATGATGCGCCAGCGCCGAGGACATGCCTGCGCGCTTGGCGATCTGACCGACCGTCACGTCCAGTGACCCCACCCGCCCGATCTCAACAATCGTGGCTTTGACGAGCGCCGCCTTTCGGATAGGCTCCATTCCAAGCTTCGGCATGTTGCGGCCCTTGATAATAATGCTTGCCAAAGGCAGCTAGCTTGAAGTTTATTGACTTGTCAATCAACAAAAACAGGGAGCCCAACATGACCCTCAAATCGACGCTGCTCGCGTCCGCCGTCACCTTCGCCTTTGCGGGCTCTGCCTTCGCGGCGGGCTGCGATAAAGTCACCTTCTCGGATGTGGGCTGGACCGACATCACCGCCACCACCGCCGCGACCAGCCTGATCTTGGAAGCCTTGGGCTATGAGACCGAAACCAAAGTCCTGTCGGTTCCGGTGACCTATGAAGGCCTCGCGTCCGGTGACGTTGACGTGTTCTTGGGCAACTGGATGCCGACAATGGAGAGCAACATCGCCCCCTACCGCGATGCCAAAACCGTCGACACCGTGCGCACCAATCTGGAAGGCGCGAAATACACCCTTGCCACCAACGCCAAAGGCGCTGAACTCGGCATCAAAGATTTCAAAGACATCGCCGCCCATGCTGCTGATCTGGAAGATAAAATCTTCGGCATTGAGGCTGGCAATGACGGCAACAAGCTGATCCTCGACATGATCGACAAAGACGCCTTCGGTCTGAAAGCCGCCGGGGTTGAACTGGTGGAATCCTCCGAGCAAGGCATGCTCGCCGAAGTCGCCCGCACCGACAATGAAGGCAAGGCGATCATTTTCCTCGGCTGGGAACCGCATCCGATGAACGCCAATTTCAAGATGACCTACCTGACGGGGGGCGATGATTTCTTCGGCCCGAACCTCGGGGGGGCCACCGTCGCCACCAACACCCGCGCGGGCTATGTCGCGGAATGCCCGAATACCGGCAAACTCTTGTCGAATCTGTCGTTCAGCTTGGCGATGGAAAATGAAATCATGGGCGCGATCCTGAACGATGGCACCGACCCACGCGAAGCCGCAAAAACTTGGCTCGCCGCCCATTCCGACGTGATCGGCCCGTGGCTGGACGGTGTCACCACCAAAGACGGTGGCGATGCGGCGGCGGCCGTCACGGCTGCGCTGCAATAACAAACCAAGGCCCCGGCACGCCGCCGGGGCCTTTTGCTATCCAAAACACGCGCCCGCAACGGGCTTTTCACCATCTGCGGGGACATTGAATGGATTGGTTGACGGTATATAAAATTCCGATCGGGGCATGGGCGAACAGCGTTTTCACATGGATGAAAACCAACCTCAGCGCGATCTTCAACGTCATTGCAGATGTGCTGGAAGGCCTGATCAACGGCTTCAAATGGCTGCTGCAAGCGCCCAACCCTCTGATCATCATCGCTATTTTTGTGATCATCGCTTGGGTGCTGCAACGCAACTGGAAAATCTGCGTCGGCGTCGCCTTGGGTTTCTTGTTCGTCGTCAACCAAGGTTACTGGAAAGAAACCACCGAAAGCCTGACGCTGATCCTGTCGTCCTGCGCGGTCTGCATGGCCATCGGCGTGCCGATTGGCATCGCTTGCGCCCACAATGCCAAGCTGAACTCGGCGCTCTCGCCGATCATGGACCTCATGCAGACGCTGCCAACCTTCGTTTACCTGATCCCGGCGATCATTTTCTTCGGCATCGGCATGGTGCCCGGCCTGATCGCCACGGTGATCTTCGTGCTGCCCGCGCCAATCCGGCTGACCGAACTTGGCGTCGCCTCCACCCCCACCGCGCTTCTGGAGACCGCAACCGCCTTCGGGGCCACCCCCAGCCAGCGGCTGTGGAAGGTCGAACTGCCGTGGGCGCTGCCGCAAATCATGGTCGGCCTCAACCAAACCATCATGCTGTCGCTGTCCATGGTCGTCATCGCCTCGATGGTTGGCGCGAATGGTCTGGGCGTGCCGGTGATGCGCGCCTTGGCTTCGGTCAACGCCGCCAAGGGGTTTGAGTCCGGTTTCGTCATCGTCGTGGTCGCCATCGCTCTGCGCGCCACCTTCCAGCGCAAGGTGTAAGCCATGGTAAATGCAGTAGAATTTGATCGCGTCTCCATCGTGTTCGGCGACCACCCCGACCGCGCTTTGCCCCTGATGGATCAGGGCATGTCGCGCGGCGATATTCAGGCCCAGACCGGGCAAATCCTCGGCGTGCATGATTGCTCGCTGTCGGTGGCCGAGGGTGAAATCCTTGTGCTGATGGGGCTGTCCGGTTCCGGCAAATCCACCCTGCTGCGCGGCGTGAACGCGCTGAACCCCGTGGTGCGGGGCGAAGTCCGGGTCTGGGACGGCGCGAAAATGGTGTCCGTCACCAAGGCCAAAGGCGAATCCCTGCGTGGGCTGCGCTTGTCGAAAATCGCCATGGTGTTCCAGCAATTCGGCCTGCTGCCGTGGCGCACGGTGCGCGACAACGTCGGCTTAGGCCTTGAACTCGCTGGACAATCGCCCGAAGCTCGCCGCGCCAAGGTCGATCAGCAACTCAGCTTGGTGAACCTCTCGCAATGGGCCGAGCGCAAGGTGGGCGAACTCTCCGGCGGGATGCAGCAGCGCGTCGGCTTGGCGCGCGCCTTCGCCACCGAAGCCCCGATTCTGCTGATGGACGAACCCTTTTCGGCGCTTGATCCTTTGATCCGCGCCCGCCTGCAAGACGAGTTGCTCGACCTGCAAGCCAAGCTGAAACGCACGATCATCTTCGTGTCGCACGATCTGGACGAAGCCTTCAAACTCGGCAACCGCATCGCCTTGATGGAAGGTGGCCGCATCGTGCAAATCGGCACCGCGCGTGAGATCATCGCCAACCCGGTTTCCGACTATGTGGCTGATTTCGTGGCGCATATGAACCCGCTGGGGGTGCTGACCGCGCGCGATGTGATGCAGGCGGGCTCTTGTGACGGCGCGTCGATTGATTGCGAAATGCCGGTCAAAACCGTGATGACCCGGCTGTGCAATGACGAACCGGAACTGAACGTCACCGAAAACGGCACCCATATCGGCGTGATCCGCGCCGCCGGGTTGATGGCCAAACTCATCAACCCGCGCGCCTAAGATCAATCGTCCAGCACGTCCTCGGAAACGGCGGCTTTTGCCGCCGTTTTCTTTGCAACGGGCTTCTTGGCCGCCGCCGCTTTTGCCGGGGCCTTAGCCGCAGCCTTCTTCACCGCAGGTTTTTTCACCGCCGCAGCCTTGGCCGGGGCTTTCGCCGCCGCCTTTTTCGCAGGGGCTTTCTTGCCCGACTTGCCCGCCTTTTCTGCAATCAAAGCAAGCGCTTCTTCCAGCGTCACCGCCTCAGGCGTCAACTCCTTCGGCAAGGTCGCATTGACCTTCGCCCATTTGACATAGGGCCCATATTTCCCCGGCATCACCTGCACAGGCCCGCCATCAGGATGCTCGCCCAAAGCCCGCAGCGGCTCTGCCACCGCCGCCCCACGCCGCCCCGCCGCCTTCAGCGCCAAAACCTCAACCGCGCGATTCATCCCGATGGTAAAGACTTCCTCCACATCCGGGATATTGGCGTAAACTGTGCCGTGCTTCACATAAGGCCCAAACCGCCCGATCGCCGATTCGACCATCACGCCATCTTCGGGGTGCGGTCCAATCTGGCGCGGCAGTGACAGCAGTTCAATCGCCCGCTCCAGCGTCAGCGCCCCCGATTCCCAACCCTTCGGCAGGCTGGCACGCGGCGGCTTCGGCGCTTCTTCAGTCGCCTCGCCCTTCTGCACATAGGGCCCGAACCGCCCGGCGCGCAGCGAAATCTCAACGCCATCCGCATCAACCCCCAAAACCCGGCCATCGACCGAGCCGCCCTCCTCGCCCGAAATCGGCCGGGTATAGCGGCATTCGGGATAATTGCCGCAGCCGATAAACGCCCCACCAGAGCGCGAGGTTTTCAGATGCAAGCGCCCGGTGCCGCAAGAGGTACAAATCCGCGGATCCGAACCATCCTCGCGCAACGGATACAGATGCGGGCTTAAGAAATCGTCAATCTTATCCAGCACTTCGCCGATGCGCAGATCCGCCGTCTCGGCAATCGCCGCCGAGAAATCCCGCCAGAACCGCGCCAAGACTTCCTTGTAATCGCGCTCACCCGCCGACACGTCATCCAACTGAGACTCAAGGTCAGCGGTGAAATCATATTCGACATAGCGGCGGAAAAAGTTGGTCAGAAACGCGGTAACGAGGCGCCCCTTATCCTCGGGGAACAGCCGGTTTTTGTCTTTGCGCACATATTCGCGGTCGACAATCGTGGTCAAAACCGAGGCATAGGTCGAGGGCCGCCCGATCCCCAACTCCTCCATCCGCTTCACCAAAGTCGCCTCGGTGTAGCGCGGCGGCGGCTGGGTGTGGCTTTGACTGGCGAGAATCGCACCATCCGGGCTGATCACCGCCGAAGCCACGCGCCGCAACGCCGTCTTACCTTCGATCAGATCGAAATCATCCTTGCCCGCCGCATCGGCCTGCTTCTTGAACGCAGCCTCAAAGCCGCCCTTTTTCGGGCTGGCCGCCTCGCCCTGCATGATCTGCGGCAAACGGCCTTCGTCTTCATCCTCGTCGTCACGGCCTTCCTCATACACCTTCAAAAAGCCATCAAACAGAACCACTTGGCCATTGGTGCGCAGGCCAACCTGCCCATCGGCGCTGCCAATCTCCACCACCGTCCGCTCCATCCGCGCCCCGGCCATCTGGCTGGCAATGGTGCGCTTCCAGATCAGCTCATACAGGTTCTGCTGATCACGCTCCGACAACCGCAACTCCGCCGGGGCGACGCCCATATCGGTCGGGCGGATACATTCATGCGCTTCCTGCGCGTTTTTCGCCTTATTTTTATAAATCCGCGGCGCGTCGGGCACATAGGCCGCACCAAAGCGTTTACCAATTTCACTGCGCGACTGCGTCACCGCTTCCGGCGCCATATCAATGCCGTCGGTCCGCATGTAAGTGATGTGCCCCGCCTCATACAGCCGCTGCGCCGCCGACATGCAGGCCTTCGCCCCCATGCCATATTTGCGGCTGGCTTCCTGTTGCAAGGTCGAGGTCATGAACGGCGGATAGGGGTTGCGCGAGGCAGGCTTCGCCTCGACTGACAAAACGCTCAATGTGCGAGAAGTGACAGCCTGCACCGCCAATTCCGCCGCTTCCGCCGTCGGAATGTCGAATTTGTCCAACTTGCGGCCGCCCAAAACCGTCAGTCGCGCCCCAAACTCCTGCCCCCTCGGCGTGTTCAGCACCGCAGACACCGACCAGAATTCGCGGGCCCGAAACGCCTCAACCTCCATCTCGCGCTCAACGATCAGCCGCAGACAGACCGACTGCACCCGCCCCGCCGAACGCGAGCCCGGCAGCTTGCGCCACAACACCGGCGACAGCGTAAAACCCACCAAATAGTCCAAAGCCCGCCGCGCGAGATAAGCATCGACCAACGGCTGATCGACCTGACGCGGATGCTTCATCGCCTCGGTCACCGCCTCTTTGGTGATGGCGTTAAACGTCACCCGGCTGACCTTCTTGCCCTTTTTCAAGGTGCTGGCGAGCGCCTCTTGCAAATGCCAAGAAATCGCCTCGCCCTCGCGATCAGGGTCGGTCGCAAGGATCAGCGTATCGTCGGTTTTCAACGCCTCAACAATCGCACGAATGTGCTTTTTGCTGTCGGTGGCCACCTCCCACAGCATATCGAATCCGTTCTCGGTATCGACAGAGCCATCCTTGGCGGGCAGATCGCGCACATGGCCGTAAGAGGCCAAAACCACATAGTCAGAGCCAAGATATTTGTTGATTGTCTTGGCCTTAGCGGGCGATTCTACAACGACGACGGGCATGAAATTCCCTTAAAAACAGCCATATGGGCGGCGAGGCACCATGTGGGGCTTTGTGCGGGGATGTCAACCGGGGCGATGGCAAAACGCCTTGCACATCTGACACTTCATGCTTTTACATTGGCATAAATATCCCCGCCGGTGGCATCCGAGGCAGATCAAGCAAGCCTGCGGCGGGCGCCTGTCACCCAGATAAAACCGCAGCGTCGAGCGCCCGCGCGGCGGCGATAAGCGCTCAATCCACCCGGCTGAGCAGCCCACCCGATTGCCGCAAAATCCGCCCCTCCAACTCCAGCGAGATCAGCGCGGGCGACAGCATCCCCGGCGGCAGCGCCAGATCGCGGATCAGTTGATCCTCGGCCAAGGGGCTGGGGCCGAGACGAGCAAGGATCTGGCTGTGAACGGCGGCAATATCGGACAGCGGGCGGCGTTGTGGCACTGGGCCGGGCAGCGGATCGGGCACCGCAACCGGCTCCAACGGTACCGCGGGTTGCGCGATAAAATGCCCCTGCACACCAATCGCCTCCAGCACATCCTGCGCCGAGCGCACCAAGATCGCGCCATCGCGCAGCAGGATATTGCAGCCCGCAGCACGGGCATCAAACGGATGCCCCGGCACCGCCAAAACCTCGCGCCCCTGATCCAACGCATTCTTAGCGGTGATCAAGCTGCCCGACCGCGCCGCCGCCTCCACCACCACCACCGCCCGCGCCAGCCCCGAGACAATCCGGTTGCGCTGCGGAAAATGCCGCGCTTGCGGCACCAGCCCCATCGGTTGTTCCGAAATCCGGCAGCCGCGCGCCGCAATCGCCACCGCCAATTCGGTATTCTCGACCGGATAGACCACATCCACCCCGCCCGCCTGCACCGCCACCGTGCCGGTTTCCAGCGCCGCCTGATGCGCCTCGGCATCAATGCCGCGCGCAAGGCCCGACACCACCACCTGCCCCGCCAGCGCCAGCCCCTCCACCAGCCGCCGCGTCATCCGCAGCCCCAGCGAAGACGCGTTCCGCGCTCCCACCAGCGCCACCATCGGACGCGCCAGCAGGCCAATATCGCCCTGCGCCCACAACACTGGCGGCGCATCGGGCAAATCCATCAGCGCCCCCGGATAGCCCGCCTGCCCCCACAACAGCAACCGCGCCTGTGCCAGCCGCGCCTGCGCCATCTCGGCGCGCACCACTTCCAGCGGGCATAGGTTATAGTCCTCCACCCCCGCCGCCCTTGCGATCCCCGGCAGCGCCGCCAAAGCGCCCTCCACCCCGCCATGATCCGCCACCAACCGATGAAACGTCACCGCGCCAACCCGGCGCGAGCGAATGAGGCGAAGCCACAGCACCGGGTCCGCGTCCGGGGGTGCGGAACTGGGGGTGTGGGGTATGTGCAAACCCGTTGCCATCTGCGCCTCGCCTCATTCACGATTCGCAGTCTGCAGCGGGATCGGTTAACAACAGATGAATCCCGTTTTACATCGCCACTCGTTTTGGCGCAGGTTCGCCCCCAGACTGGACTGACCCACCACTACATCTGGACTTATCGAAACCGCCTCTGGGTGGATTGCCGGATGCATTATTCTTTGATCAAATGCGCGCAAAGAAAACGCGCCCCAACATCGCAACCGGGCGACCCCACCCAAGGAAACCGCCATGAAAAACGCCGAAATCGCCCGCCGCCGCACCGACAGCATCTCTCGTGGCGTGGGGGTGCAGACCGAAATTTACGTTGATCGCGCGCTGAATTCCGAAGTGTGGGATATCGAGGGCAACCGCTATATCGACTTCGCCGCAGGCATCGCCGTGGTCAACACCGGCCATTGCCACCCGAAAGTCATGGCGGCTGTCACAGCGCAACTGTCGAAATTCACCCACACCTGCCATCAGGTGCTGCCGTATGAGAACTACGTCCGCTTGGCCGAACGCTTGAACGCCCTCGCCCCCGGTGATTTCCCGAAGAAGACCGTGTTCGTGACCACGGGTGCTGAAGCCGTTGAAAACGCGGTGAAAGTCGCCCGCATTGCCACGGGCCGCAACGCCATCATCGCCTTTGGCGGCGCGTTCCACGGGCGCACCCTCTTGGGCATGTCCCTCACCGGCAAGGTTGATCCCTACAAAAAAGGCTTCGGCGCGATGATGCCCGATGTCTACCATGTGCCGTTCCCGCAAGAGATCCACAACATCACCACCGATGACGCGATGGCCGGCATCACCAAGCTGTTCAAAGCCGATCTTGACCCGACCCGCGTTGCAGCCATCATCCTTGAACCCGTGCAGGGCGAGGGCGGCTTCTACCCCGCCCCGAAAGACCTGCTGCGCGCCATCCGCAAGCTCTGCGATGACAACGGCATCGTGATGATCGCCGATGAGGTGCAAACCGGCTTTGCCCGCACCGGCACCATGTTCGCGATGGAGCAATCCGGTGTCGCCGCCGATATCACCACCATGGCCAAAGGCCTCGCCGGCGGTCTGCCTTTGGCCGCGCTGACCGGCAAAGCCAGCCTGATGGACGCCGCCCACCCCGGCGGTCTGGGTGGCACCTATGGCGGCAACCCGATCGGCATCGCTGCCGCCAATGCCGTGCTGGATGTGATCGAGGAAGAACAACTCTGCGCCCGCGCCAATGAACTCGGCGGCCGCCTGAAACAGCGGCTTGAAGCCATCCGTTCCGTCACCCCCGAGATCGTGGATATCCGCGGCCCCGGCTTCATGGTCGCGGTTGAGTTCGCCAACCCCAGCAACCACGAGCCCGACGCAGGCTTCACCACCCGCGTCCGCGTCGAGGCGCAAAAACGCGGCCTGATCCTGCTGACCTGCGGCGTCTACGGCAACGTCGTGCGCTTCCTCGCCCCGATCACCATCCCCGACGCGCATTTCGCCGAAGCGATGGATATTCTTGAGGCTGCTGTGGCGGCGGCACGCCAAGCCTAACGCTTGGTCTTAGCGGGCGATCATAAACCTGGCCGGAACGCAGCTGCGTTCCGGCCTTTTGCATCACTGGCTAGACCACGTTTGAAGCGCCTTCAAAAGTGCGGCGGTCGTTAGAGCCAGCTCAACGAAAATGCGTTGTGCTGCGGCAAACAACCTCTCGCTTTGGTTCCCCTCTGGTTTATAGGTTGTAAACGAACCTCGTTGACCAGCATGCGTGCGAGACGCATCCGTTGAGGAAAAAGCTAGTGCCAATTGTTGCCATATTCGCCACATATTTGGGTGGCTTGCTTGCGTTCTCGCTTGCGCGAACTGGGACCTGCACGATGGGCGATGCGGGCCAGCTTGTTAGCATCGCATTGGCCATTCCCTTTTTCGGTGTGACAATGATCTGCGCGATATACAGCAAAAGTCATCGCGCAATCTCAATCATCTGCGTTGCTACCCTCCCAGTCTTGGTATGGCAGACGGCCTTCGCCCTCAATTTGGCGGTGCGCGTTTGGGTATTCGGATCAAGTGCTTGCGAGGTGTTGAGCGGATCGCCCTATGAACACGATAGCCAAGAGACGCTTTATGTCGCGCTATGGTTACTGGTTTGCCTTTGGCTACCGATAGTTTTCGCAATAAGGCTATGGCAGTCGCGGCCTGATGTCTCGGCCTTGCCCGGTTGCGAACACTAGTCGCCGTGCCTACAGCCCGAGAGATGGCGAGATAAGTTTAATCATAAAGCTCGCTCACCGCCCCCGCCGCACAAACCGCTGCTCCAGCACCTCCCGTCCCCATTGCTGCCCCGGCCTCTCCTCCACCAGCACAAACCCATGCGCCTCGTACAAATGCCGCGCCGCCGAAAGGCCGCTGAACGTCCACAGATGGGTCGCCTCAAAACCCTGCGCATCGACAAAGCCCAGCGCTGCCGCCAGCAACCGACGCCCTGCCCCCGATCCCCGCGCCGCCGCATCGGTGATGAACCAACGCAGATGCGCCAAATTCCCGCCCAAATCTTCGCCGTCAATCGCAATGGAACCCACAATCTCATCGCCGCGCAGCGCCGCCCAGATCGCATTGCGCGGGCTGTGCAAACGGTCACTGAACCCGGCCAACCCACCTGCCACCACCGCCTCGAACCTTTGCCCAAACCCCGCATTCTGCGCGTAATACAAAGCGTGCATCTGGGTGATCCGGGCGATCATGCCGCAGCGATAGCCCGCGACAATCTCCACTGCAGGCGGCGCAGGCATAGGCGCCCCCAAAGCCCCGGCATAAAGCTGCAACCCTTCCAGCACCACCCGCGCCTGCCCCGGCTGCAACCGCACCAACGCCTCCGACACCTGCGCCCGCGCGAAAGCATGGATCCCAGCCACCCGCCGCTGCCCCGCGTCCGTCAGGGCCAGAACCTTGACCCGACCATCTGCGGCGGATTGCTCCACCACATCGCCACCGGCGATCAGCTTGCGCAGCATCCGGCTGACGCTGGATTTCTCCAGATGCAAGCGCTGCCCCAGATCGCGCGCCGTCACCCCGCCCACCTCGATCTCGATCAAAGCATGCACCGCCGAGGGCGACAGATCGCCGCCCGCGAAATCCCCGCCCATGAAGCCAAGTTCGCGCACCAAAAGCCGCGCCGCGCTGCGGATGGCCTCAACAGAGTCAGCAAGCGGAGCATCGGGCATCGGGCAAGTCCATAAGGTTGTGTAATACAACTATATTTCCGTTCTGCCGATCCTGTCAATTCTGATACATCCCGCAGGCAACACACTGCCCGACCGATTGCCCACCCCGCTGGCTGGACAACACCATCCGCCCCCCTCACTCTGCCCAATCCCTAACCCCCACCCACCTAACCCTTTGATACCCCACCAACCTCCGCTCTATCGTCGCGCGGACACCCCCGGCCAATCCGACGCTCCCCACTCCCACCGTAAGTGCTAACCCATCCTGAACACCCCCCGTCTAACCCCTTGATTCCCCACAACCCGCCGCCCTGTCCACGCGTGGACTACCCAAGGCCAAGCCCTCACCCCCCTTCCCCCCTCCCCCGCCCCGCGCTATCACCCTCCCGAAGCAGAGAGCATCCATGACCACCACCCAAGGCATCACCCTCCAAAACGCCGCCGTCAGCCTCGGCGGCAAAGCCATCCTGTCGAACCTCTCCCTCACCCTCACAGAACCCCGCATCGGCATCATCGGTCGCAATGGCTCGGGCAAAACCACCCTGTTGCGGCTGATCGCAGGCCTGATCCCCCCCACCAGCGGCAGCGTCAGCATCGACGGGCTGAACCCCAGCGACCGCAAGGCGATCCTGCCCCGCCTCGGCATCCTGTTCCAAAACCCCGACCATCAGATCCTGTTCCCCACAGTGGCCGAGGAACTCGCCTTCGGCCTGCGCCAGCAAGGCCAGACCGAGCCCCAAGCCGCAGCCGCCGTCACCCAACTGCTCACCCAAGAATCCCGCGAACATTGGGCGAAAGCCCTCACCCACACCCTCAGCCAAGGCCAGCGCCACTACCTCTGCCTGCTCTCGATCCTGTTGATGCAGCCCAGCACGATCCTGCTGGATGAGCCCTTCGCCGGCCTCGATCTGCCCACCCAAATCCGCCTCGCCCGCCGCCTCGCCGCCCTGCCGCAGCGCCTGATCACCATCACCCACGATCCGGCAGCCGTGGCCCTTTGCGACCGCGTGCTCTGGCTCGACGCCGGAGAAATCCGTGCCGACGGCCCGCCCGGCCCGACGCTACAATCCTTCACCGCCGAGATGGCCCAGTTGGGAGAGCAAGATGCTGACACTCACCTCACCGATTGAAACCTACGCCCACCGCCTCCCCGCGAGCCTTAAAATGGCCGCCTTCGTCGCCCTCACCGTGGCGCTGTTCGCCACGCCGCAGCCATGGCTGCTGACCCCAGCCGTGGCCATCCTGATCCTGTCCTGCGGGCGCAGATTCGCCCTACAAAGCCTGAAAAACCTCCGCCCGCTGATCCCGCTGATCCTGATCCTCGCGCTCTGGCACCTCTGGCTGCGCGACCCTGCGGGCATCACCCTGATCACCCGGATGATCATCGGCGTCGCTGCGGCGAATTTCGTCACCATGACCAGCAAACTGACCGAGATGACCCGCACCGTCGAAACCCTCGCCCGCCCGCTTAGCCCAATCATCGCCCCGAAAACCCTCGCCCTTGCCATCGGCCTCACCATCCGCTTCATCCCCACCATGCTGATGCGCGCCGAGCAGATCACCGAGTCTTGGCGGGCCCGATCGCCCAAACGCCCCGGCTGGCGCATCTTCCTGCCCACCACCCTCGCCGCCCTCGATGACGCCAGCCACGTAGCCGAGGCCCTGCGCGCCCGCGGCGGCCTCGGCTGAACCCCAACCCGCAACACCCCCAACGCGCGCCCTATGTCCGACAACCCCCGAACCCACCTGTCCAAAAATAGCAGTTGCCCTTTGCCAGAGCCGCAGCCTAACTGCCGCGACACAAGCAGGAGAGCCCGTATGGAAAAGAACCTCACCCACATCGCCCTATTCGCCGCCTTGATCGCGGTGCTGGGCCTTGTGCCAAAAATTGATCTCGCCGCAGGCGTGCCGATCACAGCGCAAAGCATGGGGATCATGCTGTGCGGCACTGTGCTCGGGGCCAAACGCGGCGCGCTGGCGGTGCTGTTGTTCCTAGTCGTCGGCCTGATAGTGCCGGTATTCCCCGGCTTTATCACCACATGGCAGAAAATTCAGTCGCCCAGCATCGGCTATATCATCGGCTGGCCGATTGCCGCCTTTGTCACCGGCCTGATCACCCAGAACACCAAACTCGCGGTGTTCCCGGCGGCCTTCATCGGCGCCATCCTCGGCGGCATCGTCGTGCTCTACGCCTTCGGCATCCCCGGCATGGCGATCATGCTCGGCAAACCCTTGCCCGACATGGCGCTGGCCTCCGCCGCCTTCCTGCCGGGTGATCTGATCAAAGCCACCCTCGCCGCCTTGATCACCAAATCCATCGCCCAAATGCGCCCCGAAGCGCTACTGTCGCGCGGCTAGAGCCCGATGCAGTCGACCCGCTGAACCCATATATGCTGCACCCCTAGGCAGCGATTGCGGTTGCAAACGCGTTCGGGTTACAATGTGCAGTCGATGGAGCGCAACACGTTCTCAATCACCAAGGCCGCCCCGTCAGACCGGGGCGGCCTTACCAATTTCACCTTGGCCCAAATATCCTCAGGGGGTGAGGCCGCAGGCCGGGGGGGCGGGAACGCCCCCTGATTTTCGCGCGAAAATCGCCTGCGCCTCAGCCGCGAAACCGCCGCAATGCCTCCAGCACGATCGCAAATGCGGGCGAGGGTTGCCTGCGGCTGGGGTAATACAAATGATAGCCCGAGACTTGCGGCGACCACTCCGTCAGCACCCGCACCAGCCGCCCCTCGGCGATGAACCCTGCCAGCAGATCCTCGGGCAATGCCAGAACGCCAAGCCCATCCAGCGCCGCCTGCTGCTGCAGCGCCACCGAGTTGAAAATCCCCCGCGCCTTAGGCCGCACCGTCAACTCTTGATCCCCATGTGCAAACCGCCACGGATAAAGCCCGCCCGAACTGGGCAGCCGCAGCATCACCGCATCATGCGTCAGCAAATCCTGCGGCACCAACGGCACCCCCCGCGCCGCCAGATAGGCGGGTGACGCCACGAACGCTGGTCGAAAATCCGGCCCGATCCGCAGCGCGATCATATCCTGATCCACCTGCTGCCCCAACCGTACCCCGGCATCAAACCGCCCCGCCACAATATCGACCAGCCGATATTCATCAATGATTTCAATCTCGATATCGGGATACTCCGCCATCACCCCGCGCAAAGCCGGCCATAAAATCGCCTGCGAGGCATGCTCCACCGAATTGATCCGCACCTTCCCCGCAGGCCGCGCCCGCAACGCCGCAAGGCTGCTCAGCTCGGCCTCAATATCCTCGAACAGCGGTCCCAACCTGTCGATCAGCCTTTGCCCAGCCTCGGTGGGTGCCACGCTGCGGGTGGTGCGCGCAAGCAGCCGCAGCCCCAACCGCTCCTCCAGCATCCGCACCGTATAGCTGATCGCCGATTGCGAGATGCCCAGCCCCGCCGCCGCCTTGGTAAAACTGCCCGCCCGCGCCACCGCGATGAAGGCGCGCAGATCGCTGAGATTGTCTTTCGGCAGCGCCATTCAGAAATCATCTTTCTAACTGCATCCTATATTCAACAGATAATCTGCAAAGCCGCCCATGTCTATGTTGCGGTCACCAAACCACTCCAAGAGGTTCCCATGTTTGACACCCGCCAAAACCTGTTCACCCCGTTTGATCTTGCGGGCCTAAGCTTGCGCAACCGCATCGCCATGGCCCCGATGACCACTTGGGCCGCCAATGCTGATCTGACGATTTCCGACGCCGAGGCCGCTTACTACCGCCGCCGTGCAGGCAGCGTTGGTCTGGTGATCACCGGTTGCACCCAAGTCACGCCCAACGGCATCGGCTTCACCCACGAATTTGCCGCCAGCGACGACAGCTATCTGCCCAGCCTGACGAAGCTGGCCGAGGCTGCCAAAAGCGGCGGCGCGCCCGCCATCCTGCAACTGTTCCACGCCGGGGCCAAGGCCCTGCCCGATCTGACGCCGCACCGCGATGTCGTCGCGGCCTCCGCCATCCTCGCCCCTGCCACCCCCTTCGCTCCAGCGCAAACGCCCCGCGCGCTGACCGAACCCGAAATCCACGACCTGATCACCGCCTTCGGCCAAGCCACCCGCCGCGCCATCGCGGCAGGCTTTGACGGCATCGAGTTGCACGGCGCGCATGGCTTCCTGCTGCAGAATTTCTTCTCGCCCGCCAGCAACCAGCGCCAAGACCAATGGGGCGGCTCGGTGGAAAACCGGATGCGCTTTGCGCTTTCGGTGGTGGCCGAGGTCAAGCGCGTGATCGCCGCCGATGCCAAGCGCCCCTTCGCACTCGGCTACCGGATTTCAGCCGAAGAACCCGGCGAAAACGGCTACTCCATCAGCGACAGCCTTGCGCTGCTCGACCATCTGATCAGCGCAGGCATCCAGTATATCCACGTCTCGCTTGGCAATGTGCTGACCGACCGCCCCCTCGCTGATCCGCACGGCGCCCCCATCGCCGCGCGCTTTGTCGCCCATGCGGCGGGCCGGATTGCGGTGATCGCCGCAGGTGGTTTACGCACACCAGAGCAGGCCGAACAGGCGCTCGCGCTTGGCCTTTCGGTGGTGGCAGTTGGTCAAGGCTTGGTGATGAACCCCGATTGGGTCGAACTGGCGCAATCGGGTCGCGCGGATCAGATCGAAACCACTTTGGACCCGGCGCAGATCAGCGCCCTCGTCCTGCCAGAAAAACTATGGGCGGTGATTGATGCTCTGACAGGTTGGTTCAATGTGACACCAAAAGCAAAGCTTGCGACGGCAGACAGTCGCTAGGTACGACAGTTGGCATGGGGCGGCAGAACTCTTGATTTTTCGCAGAAAAATCGCCGCCCCAGGCGCTGCAAACCTTAACAAATCCTGAACGGGTAATCTCAAATATTTGAAATAAAACAATAAAATATATGTCCACGCGTGGACACAAGCTACCGCTCCACCAACAAAGCCGTGCCAATCCCCCCCGCCGCCGCAATCGCAGCCAAGCCAATCCCGGCCTGCAATTCATAAAACAACCGCACCGCCAGCACCGCCCCCGAGGCCCCAATCGGATGCCCCCGCGCCAGCGCCCCGCCACCGATATTGACCCGCGAAGCCTGCAACCCCGCCCCGCTCACACAAGCCATCGCCTGCACCGCATAGGCCTCCATAACCTCCGCCACCGCGACGCTCGAAGCCGAACCCCCCGCCCGATCCAACACCGCCCGGATCGCCGCGACCGGAGCCAACCCCGGCTCCACCGGATCGCCCCCCAGCGTCGCCCCACCCAAAATCCGCAAGCCCCGCCCCGCAGCCACCCGATCCGAAACCACCAGCACGAAAGCCGCCGCATCCGCCGCCACCGCCGCAGTCGCCGCCGTGATCGACCCGCAAACCACCTTCGCCCGCGCCGCCACCGCCAAACTCACCCCCCGCGCAAACACATCCCGCGCCTGCCCCGCAACCTCCACAATCTCCCCCGCACACACCCGCGCTTTGCTATGACTTTCCACCGCCCAAGCATCCTGCGCCGCCTTTGAGATCCCCAACCGCGCCGCCAGCGCCTCCGCCGCCTCCGCCATCCCCGGATCGCGATCATTCCAAGGCGTGAACCGCGCCTGATCATAAGCCACCGCAGCCCCACCGTCAGGATCGGTCCGCAGCCGCAACGGCCGCCGAGAATAACTCTCCACCCCGCCCGCGATCACCACCTCCGCCACGCCAGAATCCACCAAAGCCCGCGCCAGCAGCACCGCATCCAGCCCCCCCGCGCATTGCCGATCCACCGACAGCCCCGCCACCCGTTCCGGCAATCCAGCAGCCAAAGCTACCCGCCGCGCAGGGTTCCCCCCCGCCCCCAAAGCGTTGGAACAGATCAGCTCATCCACCGAACTCGCCGAAATCCCCGCCTCCGCCAGCAAAGCCCGCACCACCGGCGCGCCCAAGTCCTCAATCTCCAACCGCGAGAACGCCCCACCCCGAGGCACCACCGCCGTCCGCTTCGCCGCCAAGATCACGCTCACAACCCTACCTCACGCGCCAGCCGCACCAGATCGGTCTTGCCCGAGGCCTGCCACCCGGCCTCCACCAACAGCCTAAGCTGCGCAGGCGTGGCGTAAATCACTCCCACCCCCGCCAAAGCCCGCGCCTGCCGATCTGGCCGCATCCCGCCCAGTAGAACCACCTCGGCCCCCAGATGCAGCCCCTCCAGCGCGCCATAGAGGGCCAGCGAATGTACCAGATCGCCCAGCACCGCGACACGAACCCCCGGCCCGATGCCAAACAATGCCGCATTCACCGCAAAGCTGGCAATCCACGACTCCATTGTGCGCAAAATCCGCCGGGGCGCACCGGACGAACCCGAAGTCAGCGTCTCAAACACCGCCTCGCCCCCCGGCTGCGGCCCCAAACCGTCAATCCGAAACGCCCGCCCCGGCGTAGCCAACGCGGCACGCAACGCCCGATCGTCGCCGACGACCCGCGCCTCAGGATGCCACCGAAACCATTTCATCTTGGCCTAAATATCCCCGCCGGAGGCTCCCACACCACCACACTCCTAGCGTTTCAGCAAAGACGCCATACGCCGCAGCGCCAACAGATAGCCCTCGGTGCCAAAGCCCGCGATCACACCCTCGGCCCGCCCCGAGACAAACGAATGATGCCGAAACGCCTCGCGCTTGTGGATGTTGGAGATATGCACCTCTAACACCACGCCTTCAAACACGTTCAGCGCGTCCAAAATCGCCACCGATGTATGCGAATAGGCCCCCGGATTGATGATGATCCCCGCCGCCACCCCGCGCGCGCTTTGAATCCAATCGACCAACTGGCCCTCGTGGTTGGATTGCATACACTCTACCGTCAGCCCCACTTCCACCGCCAGCCCCGACAGCCCCGCCACCACATCGGCCAAGGTTTCCTGCCCGTAAATCTCGGGCTGGCGCAGGCCCAGCAGGTTCAGGTTCGGGCCATTCAGAACGAAAATCGGCTTCATTGGGCATCCTTCGCGATATTTCCCAAGCTTTACCGCATCCTGCCCGCCCCCGCATAGAAAAAACGCGCCTCCCGTGGGGGGAGGCGCGCGAGTGGGGCCGCCGGTCCTGGGGGACCCACCGTCAGGGAGACGTTAACGCTTAAGCGACCTTTTCGAGTGCGATTTGTGGGCTGAGTTCCGGCGCAATGCCCAAAGCGCGGACCACTTCGCGGGTCAGTTCCGGGCGGTTCAGGGTGTAGAAATGCAGATCCTCGACGCCGCCTTCGATCAGACGGCTGCAGAGCGTGGTGCATTGCGTCAGCGCCAGCAAATCTTCGCGCCCGTCGCGTTTTGCCATCGCAAAGCCTTCGTCCAACCGCAGCGGCACGCTCGTTCCACAGCGGGCGGCGAATTTCTTGGTGCCGTCCCACGACTGGATCCGCAGGATGCCCGGGATGATCGGGGCAGTGATCCCGGCTTTCACACAAGCATCGCGGAAGCGGAAGAACGTGTCGGCTTCAAAGAAAAACTGCGTGATCGCAGAGCTGGCCCCGGCATCAATCTTGCGCTTCAGCCAAGCCACATCGGCGAATTTATCCGCCGCATCCGGGTGCTGCTCGGGATAGGCCCCGACGCGGATCTTGAATTTCCCGGTTTTCGCCAAAGCCTCAACCAGTTCCGCCGAATGCGCGAATCCCTCTTTATGCGGGGTGAACCGATCCGCGCCTTTCGGGGCATCGCCGCGCAATGCCACAATCTCGGTCACGCCCACCTCGGCATAAGCCTCTGCAATCTCAAGCGTTTCTGCGCGGCTGGCATCAACGCAAGTCAGATGCGCCGCCACATTCAGCCCATAATTGCGCTTGATGGTGGCCACCGCCTCATGCGTCAGCTTGCGGGTGGTGCCGCCCGCACCATAGGTGACCGAGACAAAATTCGGCTGCATCGGTGCCAACACCTGCACGGTTTCCCACAGTTTGAACGAGGCGTCCAAAGATTGCGGCGGGAAGAATTCAAACGAGATACGCGGTGCAGGCATGATCAGGCTCCTTTTACTTGACCCGGTTATGCCATGCTGCGTAAATTGAAGCCAATTCATAGTTTTCGCCATAATAATGAAAGTCGCGCATGTATCTGGAACTCCGCCACCTGCGCACCATCCGCGCCATCCATCAGGCCGGCGGTCTGGCGCGCGCCGCCGATCTGATGAACATGACGCAATCGGCGCTGTCGCATCAGGTCGCGGGGCTGGAAGCACAGGTCGGCATGGAGCTGTTCGTGCGCCGCTCGAAACCGATGACGCTCTCCGCCGCAGGCATCCGTATGCTGCGCGCCGCCGAACGCATCTTGCCGGAAATCACCGCGCTGGAGGAAGAATTTCGCGCGCTGCAAGCGGGCAAGACGGGCCGTTTGCACATCGCCATCCAGTGCCACGCCTGTTTTGACTGGCTGTTCCCGGTGCTGGAACTGTTCCGCCACGCTTGGCCGGAGGTGGACGTGGACATCCGCGCCGGGTTGGCATTTGACAGCTTTCCGGCGCTGCTGCGCGAGGAGGTGGATTTGGTGATCTCCTCCAACCCCGAGCCGCTGCCGGGTATCAGCTTCAACCCATTGTTCGATTATCACCCGATGTTCATCGCCTCGGCGCAAAACCCGCTGGCGGCGAAAGCGATGATCGAGGCCGAAGATTTCCGTGACCAGACCCTGATCACTTACCCTGTGCCGCGCGATAAGCTGGATGTGTTCACCGAACTGCTGACCCCTGCGAAAATCGAGCCCCGCGCCCAGCGCCCGGTGGAGCTGACGGCGGTGATCCTGATGCTGGTGGGCAGCAATCGCGGCGTGGCGGTGCTGCCCGATTGGGTGCTGCGCGATGTGAAATCCAACGCCGATTACGTCACCCGCCCCCTTGGGCCGGGCAGTATCACCAAGCGCCTCTATGCTGCCACTCGCGAGGAAAATGCGGCCAAGCCCTACATCGGGCACTTCTTGAAACTGGGGCGCTCAGAAGCGGTGAAGTTGCAGCGCGGCTAAGGCATTTGGTGCATCCCAGCCATGCAAGAAACGCATAGATATAATAAGCAGGCTTATTATATCTATGCCTAATGAATTTTGCACATGATCAGCTTGGCCCCCTGCTGCACGACGCCTCGCGTCTGGTGCGCAAACGCTTTGCACAGCGGGCGTCGGAATATGGCCTGTCCTCGGCGCAATGGCGGCTTCTGGCCGTGGTGCTGCGCGAAGGCCGCGCCAGCCAAGCCCGCATCGCTGACAAGCTGGAGATCGAGCCGATCTCAGTCTCGCGCCTTGTCGACCGGATGGAGCAAGCTGGCTGGGTCGCGCGCGAACCTGACCCCGACGATCGCCGGGTGCGGGTGATCGTGCCGACCGCCTCCACAATGCTGATCCGCAATGACCTCAAGGCAATGGCGGATTCCGTGTTTGCCGAAGCGCTGTCGGGGCTGCCGCCCGAAGCGCGCACCGCTTTGATCGCCGGGCTGACCTCGGTGACTGCAACCTTGTCTCAGGCCGCGTGCGATGCAGCGGCGGACATGAAGGACATCTGATATGACCGCCAACTCGAACACCCCGCCCGCCGCAAACGCCCCGGCAACCGTCACGCCGATCACCCCCGCCGCGATTTCCCCGGCGGCGATCCCACAAGCCGCCCCAGCCCCACGCAAAAAGCGCCGCGTGCTGATGATCGCGGGGCCCTTGGTGCTGCTGGTCGCGGCAGGGGCCTATTGGCTGATGGGCGGGCGCTATGAGGAAACCGAAAACGCCTACCTGCATCAGGCCCGCATCTCGGTCGCCTCGTCGGTGGCGGGGCGGATTGATAAGGTGCTGGTGAAAGACAATCAGACCGTCAAAGTCGGTGACGTGCTGTTTCAAGTTGATCCGGTGCCCTACAGGCTGGCACAAGCCCAAGCCGATGCCGCCGTCACCGCCGCCCGCATCACGGTAGAGCAGTTGAAACTGGCCTATGGCACCGCCCAATCCAACCTGCAACTGGCCGAAGACGAAGCCTCGTATCAGACCATTGAACGCCAGCGGCAGGAAAGCCTTGGCGCCAAGGGGGTCGCCACCGATTCCAACCTGATTGACGCGCGGCACGACGAACGCACCGCACTGGACAAGCGCGATCTGGCCAAGCAGGCCGTGGCATCCGCGCTTGCCGCCATCGGGGGCGATCCATTGATCCCGACCGACAACCACCCGGCTGTGCGATCTGCCATCATCGCCCGCGAGCAGGCCGCCTATAACTACGCCAATGCCGTGGTCAAAGCCCCCGCCAACGGGGTGATCTATCAGGCCTCGTCGTTCAAACCCGGCCAGATGGTTGCCGCCGGACAAAGTCTGTTCGCCTTGGTGCAGACCGATGACATCTGGGTCGACGCCAATTTCAAGGAAACCCAACTGGCGGGCATCACCGTCGGCGCTCCGGCAGAGTTGACCTTCGACGCCGATCCCGGTCGCAAGATCAAGGCTACCGTCGCCGCCATCGGTGCGGGCACGGGTCCGAATTCTCCCTGCCGCCCGCGCAAAATGCCACCGGCAACTGGGTGAAAGTCACCCAGCGCGTGCCGGTGACGCTGAAATTGGTCAACCCGGCGGATGCGGCGGGTCTGGCCTCGGGCGTCAGCGCCAGCGTTTCAGTGGATACGGGCCGTCACCGCTCGATCTCAGACCTGCTGCCCAGCTTTCTGAAGTAGCCCGCCATGAGCGCCGCACCCACAGAAGTTCCGCATAAAGGCCTGATCACGCTCTCGATCATGCTGGCGACGATCATGCAGGTGCTGGACACCACCATCGCCAACGTGGCATTGCCCACCATGACGGGCGACCTTGGCGCATCCCAAGACACGATCACTTGGGTGCTGACCAGCTATATCGTCGCCTCGGCGATCATGACCCCGGCGACGGGGTGGATTTCCGACCGCATAGGCAAGCGCGAGTTCTTTCTGATCTCGATTGCAGGGTTTGTGATCACCTCGATCGCCTGTGGTCTGGCGTGGAGCCTGCCGTCGATGGTGTTCTTCCGCCTGCTGCACGGCGTGTTTGGCGCGGCCATCGTGCCCTTGTCGCAAACCTTCCTATTGGACATCAACCCGCGCGAAAAGGCGGGGCAGGCGATGGCATTGTGGGGCGCGGGCATCATGGTCGGCCCGATCATCGGCCAGACTTTGGGCGGCTGGCTGACCGAAAGCTTTAACTGGCGCTGGGTGTTTTTCGTCAACCTGCCCGTCGGCATCATCGCTTTCCTCGGCTGTGCCGCCTATCTGCCGAAATCCATCACAAGGCCCCGCCGCTTTGATTTCTTCGGCTTTGCCATGCTGTCTTTGGGCATCGGCGCGTTGCAACTGATGCTGGATCGCGGCGGCGAGGTGGATTGGTTCTCGGCCACCGAGATCTGGCTCTATCTGTTCCTGACCCTGACGGGCATGTGGATTTTCGTGATCCATATCTTAGGCGCGGATAAACCCTTCCTTGATCCCCGGATGTTTCTGGACCGCAACTTTTCCACCGGATTGGTGTTCATCTTCATCATCGGCATCATCCTGTTGGCCTCGCTTGCGCTGCTGCCGCCGATGCTGTCGAAAATCTTCGGCTATCCCACCATCACCACCGGCATGGTGATGGCTCCGCGCGGCGTTGGCACGATGATTTCGATGATCGCGGTGGGCCGCTTGGTGCAAAAGGTCGACGCACGGCTGTTGGTATCGGTGGGCCTGATCCTGACCGCCGCCTCGCTGCACTATATGACGCAGTTCACACCACAAATGGATTCCAGTCTGATAATCTGGACCGGGGTGCTGCAAGGGCTGGGCTTGGGCCTTGTGTTCGTGCCGCTGTCGACCATCGCCTTCGCCACCATTGACCCCGTGTTTCGCGCCGATGCCACCAGTCTGTTTTCGCTGGTGCGCAACATCGGCTCCTCCATCGGGATTTCGATGGTGACGCTGATGCTGACGCGCAATGTGCAGGTCAACCACGCCGATCTTGGCACCGCAATTTCGCCGTTCAATCCCAATTTCAACATGGTGGTGCCGCCCGGCACGCTGACCGCCACCACCCTGCAACAGATGGAGGGGCTGGTGTCGATCCAAGCCCTGATGATCAGCTATATCGACGATTTCTATCTGATGATGGTGATCACGCTCTGCGCCCTGCCCTTGGCGTTCTTGCTGAAAAAGGCGCAACCCCGCGTCATGGCCCCCGGTGAAGCCCCGGTTGCGCATGATTGATTTCTGCGTGGACAGAGGCTAGCCTGTGCACGCACACGAAGCCACAGGAGGGGTGCATGATCTTGATCTGCCACCCACGCACCTATGGCCCTGCATCGGCCCTGCCTTTGTCGCAGGGCTGACCCGACCCGCATCGCAGGTTCCCGGTCCGCCCCTAACGGCGCTTTCGCGCTATTTCCGATGCGGATAAAATCATGACCCTGCTTGCCACCAAATCCTTGGCCCTCACCCTCGGCCACCCCCTGTTCAGCGATCTGACCTTCTCCATCGAGCCCGGCGATCGCCTCGGCCTGATCGCTGCCAACGGCCGCGGCAAATCCAGCCTGCTGCGCTGCTTGGCTGGAACCTTGGAGCCCACCTCCGGCGAAATCACCCGCACCCGAGGCTTAAAATCCGCGTTGGTCGATCAAGACGTGCCAACAACTTTGCTGCCGCTGACCTTCCGGCAAGCCACTCTGGCCGCACTCCCCGCCGACCAAGTCGATTATGAATCTTGGCGCGCCGAGATTGTGCTGGATGACCTAAGCGTCCCCGAAGCCCTGCGTGACATGCGCCTCAACGCCCTCTCTGGCGGTTGGCAGCGCACCGCCCTGCTCGCCCGCGCCGCGATCACCGAACCTGACCTCTACCTGCTCGACGAGCCGACCAACCATCTCGACCTCTCCCGCATCGGCATCCTGCAACGCTGGCTCAGCGCCCTGCCGCGCGACACCGCCGTGATCACCACCAGCCACGACCGCGCTTTCTTGGACGCTGCGACCTCCCGCAGCTTGTTCCTGCGCGCGACCACCAGCCGGATGTTCGCGCTGCCCTATTCCCGCGCGCGGGCGGCACTGGAGGAAACCGACGCCGCCGATAGCCGCCGCTTTGAAAACGATCTGAACAAGGCCGATCAGCTCCGCCGCCAAGCCGCCAAGCTGAAAAACATCGGCATCAACTCCGGCTCTGACCTGTTGATCACCAAGACCAAACAGTTGAAAGACCGCGCCGAAAAGCTGGAGGCAGCCGCCCGCCCCGCCCACCGTGAAACCTCATCGGGCGCGATCAAACTGGCCAATTCCGGCACCCATGCCAAGGCGCTGATCACCCTGAACGATGCGCCCATCACCACGCCCGACGCGCGGCCCCTGTTCCACACTGGGCAAAAATGGATCGAACGCGGCGACCGCGTGGTGATCTTGGGCGCGAACGGCACCGGAAAATCGCAACTGATCCGCGCCGTTCTGGCGGCGATCCAAGGCCAGCCCAGCGCGATCAAATCCGCCGCGACCCTCGCCCTCGGCTATTCCGACCAAAACCTCGCGCAACTGCCCGATAGCCTCACCCCGCAAGCCCTGATCAGCCAACACGCCAATGACCAGACCACCAAAACTCTGCTCGCAGGCGCGGGCATCAAACCCGATTGGCAAACCCGCCCGCTTGGCAAACTCTCCGGCGGCCAAAAAGCCCGGCTTGCCATGCTCCTCCTCCGCCTCTCAAACCCAAACTTCTATCTGCTGGACGAGCCAACCAACCACCTCGACATCGAAGGCCAAGAGGCGCTCGAATCCGAACTGCTGACCCAAGGCGCCACCTGCCTGCTGGTCAGCCACGACCGTGATTTTATCCGCGCCGTGGGCTCGCGGTTCTGGCAGGTCGAAAAGCGCCGACTGATCGAGGTCGACGGCCCAGAGCCGTTCTTCAAAGCCGAGTTGAACCGATGACGGCCACCGCACCCGCGGCCAAGAGTTTTGCAAAACTCTTGCAAATTTCTTGCAAGAAATTTGGCACGCGCCGCCCCCTTCCCTTATTTGCCTCACCCGTGTATGCCCCCCAGCTTACACAGACCGGAGTCCGCCCATGCAAGGCAGTGCCAACCTCAACCTGATGATCAAGGCCGCCCGCCGCGCTGGAAAAGCGCTGGTGAAAGACTTCCGCGAGGTCGAGAACCTGCAAGTCTCGACCAAAGGCCCGGGTGATTTCGTCACCAAAGCCGACCGCGAAGCCGAGCGGATCATCAAAGAGGATCTGATGGGCGCGCGTCCGACCTATGGCTGGCTGGGCGAAGAAACTGGCGCGCAAGACGGCCAAGACCCCACCCGGCGCTGGATCGTCGATCCGCTCGACGGCACCACCAACTTCCTGCACGGCATGCCGCATTGGGCGATTTCCATCGCGCTGGAACACAAGGGCGAGATCGTCTCCGCCGTGGTGTTTGATGCGGCGAAGGATGAGATGTTCTGGGCCGAAAAAGGCTCTGGCGCTTGGATGAACGACCGCCGCCTGCGCGTGTCAGGCCGCCGTGCGATGCACGAGGCGGTGTTCGCCACCGGGGTGCCGTTCAGCACCAAAAAAACCCTGCCTGCGACCCTCGCCGACCTCGCCCGCCTGATGCCCGCCTGTGCGGGCATGCGCCGTTGGGGTGTGGCCTCTCTGGACCTCGCCTATGTCGCCGCTGGCCGCTTTGACGGCTATTGGGAGCGTGAGTTGCAGCAATGGGACATCGCGGCAGGCATCCTGCTGGTGAAAGAGGCGGGCGGTCTGATCGGCCCGGTGCGCGAAGGCTATGACATCTTGGAAAAGGGCGCGCTGATCTGCGCCAACGAGAACCTGTTCGCGCCGCTGACCAAAATCATCCGCGACGCATAAGCGCCCGATTTTTGGGAAAAATCGTGGCCCCGGCCCTGCAGCCTAGCGCCCTGAACTAACGTTTCGGCACGCGCGGGATGCGGCTGACCGGATATTCCGCCGTTGGATGCGGTGGCTTGCCGTTGTTCTGCGCCCAAAACCCGGCGCCGCCGCGCCGCATCAGCACAGGCAGCACCAGAACCGCCCCGGCAATAAACCCGCCGATATGCGCGAGGTAGGCGACACCATCATTGGTGGCAGAATAGCCATTAAAGCCTTGCACCGCGAACCAAATCCCCAGCACGACCCAAGCCGGGATCGAAAACACCCGGAAAAAGATCACGAAGATGAACAACACATCCACCTTGGCGCGCGGAAACAGCACCAGATAACCACCGAGCACCCCGGCTATCGCGCCCGATGCCCCAATCAGCGGCCCGTCAAACCCCGGATCGCCCGCCACCTGCAACAATGCCGCCAGCACCCCGCAGGCAAGGTAGAACAGCAGATAGCCGACATGGCCCATCTGGTCTTCCAGATTATCGCCAAAGATCCACAAAAACAGCATGTTGCCCGCCAGATGCATCCAGCCGCCATGCAGGAACATATGGGTGACGAGGCCGAAATAACCCTGCCCCTGCATCAGTAGCGCGGGCACCAGACCCCAAGTGTCATAGAACTCCGCCAGCGCATATGCGCTTTGCAAGCTGAGCCAATACGCCAAAAACACCGCGATATTCGCCACAAGCAGCGCGTAAGTCACATAGGGCACGCGGCCCGAAGGGTTATGATCGCGGATCGGAAACATGCGGCAGCGTTTCCGATCTGGTGGCTTTCGTCAAGCGGTGACGGGGGGCTGTCTGCCCCCCGCGCAGGTTTGGCAGATGCCAAACCCGCTCCCCCCGAGGATATTTGCGCGCAGAGGATGAGCGGAAGGTTTAGCCTGAGACTTCCGCCAGCAGTTGCGCATTGCCGCCCGATGCGGTGGTGTCGATGCAGACATGGCGTTCCAGCACGACATGCGCCAGATCGGGCATCTCGCCGATCAGCGGCAGGATCGGGCCTTTGCGGGCGGCCAGAGCCTGCGCCCGTGCCCGCGCGCCACCCGCGTCGCCCCACCACAGCGCCCCGGAAAAGCCTGCAAGCCGGGTCAGCGCCAAAGGCGTCAACCCATCGGCCAGCACCGCTTGCCCGCCCAAAGCCTGCACCGCTTGCGCCTGCGCGCTTGCCGCTTGCGCGCCCGGCCCAAGGCACAAAAGCGGCGCGCGGGGGCTTGCGGTCAAGCGGTTCGACTCGCCCGTTGGCCCCGGCAGCACTCGCGCTTCAGGCGTTTGGCTGGGCGCGGGCTGGTTTTGCAGCGCCTTTGCGACCTCCACTTCGGGCAGATCGGGGCTGGCCTCTGTGGCAAGCGGCGCTGCCTGCACGGTAAAGCGCAAGAGGTACTCCGGCCCGCCCGCTTTTGGCCCGGTGCCGGAAAGCCCTTCGCCGCCAAAGGGTTGGCTTCCGACCACCGCACCGATCTGGTTGCGGTTGACGTAAATATTGCCGACATGTAGCGCCTCTGTCACCGCCTGCACCCGGTCGTCGATGCGGGTGTGCAGCCCGAAGGTCAGCCCGTAGCCCGTGGCGTTGACCGCCTGCACCACGCGGTCGACCTCGCCCGCCTTGAAGGTGGCGATATGCAGCACCGGGCCGAAAATCTCGCGCGGCATCGCCTCGATCCCCGGCACCTTGATCACCGTGGGCGCGATAAACGTGCCCTGCACCGGGGCGGCCATTTCGCGCAACACCCGACCTTCGGCCCGCGCGGCTGCCACATAATCGCGGATATTGCTCTGTGCCTGCGCATCAATCACCGGACCCACGTCAGTGAACAAATCCATCGGATCGCCCAAAGCCAACTCATCCATCGCGCCAAACAGCATCTCTTGCACCGCATGCGCCACGTCCTCCTGCACATAGAGGCAGCGCAGGGCCGAGCAACGTTGACCCGCCGATTGGAAGCTGGAGGCCAGAATATCGCGCACCGCCTGTTCCGGCAGGGCTGTGCTGTCGACCAACATCGCGTTCAGCCCCCCGGTTTCGGCGATCAGTGGGGCTGTCGGATCCATAAACTCCGCCATCGACCGACGAATTTTCAGCGCGGTTTCCGTCGATCCGGTAAAGGCCACGCCTTTGACGCGCGCATCAGAGGTGATCATGCCGCCCACCGCGCCATCGCCCGGCAACAGTTGCAAGGCAGAGCCCGGAACCCCGGCCTGCCACAGCAAATCCACCGCCAGCGCAGCGATCAGCGGCGTCTGTGGCGCAGGCTTCGCCAGCACGGCATTGCCAGCAGCCAGTGCCGCACCAATCTGCCCCGAGAAGATCGCCAACGGGAAATTCCACGGGCTTATGCAGACGAAAACCCCGCGCGCAGGCTGCGTCAGCCCCACACCGCCATCGGCATAATAGCGCAGAAAATCAACCGCTTCGCGCAGCTCTGCCACCGCGTCGGCCAGCGATTTCCCGGCCTCGCGTGCAAGCAAAGCAAAGATCGCGCCATAGTTGGCCTCATACAGATCCGCCGCGCGCCGCAACACCGCGGCACGGGTTTCCGCATCCGCCGCCCACGGCTCTGCCAGCCGCAAAGCCGTGCTGACATCCGGCTCTGCGGCGCTTAACACATGGCCAACCAAGGCCCCGGTGGCAGGATTGCGCAGCTCTTGCCGCACCCCGCCGACACTCGGCCCGGCCAGCATCGGACGCGCCTCGAACAGCACCGCCTCATGCGGCCCCCGCGCCGCCGCAATCGCGGCAAGGTCGCCCGCATCGGTCAAATCCCAGCCCTGCGCATTGCGCCGTGCGCCAAACAGCCCCGGCCCCGTGGCAATCGCCGGGCTGGGAATCGGCGACATCGCCTCCATCGCCGTGATCGGACAGGCGGCGACGGTTTCCGGGGCGACCTCCTCATTGACGATCTGGTTGACGAAGCTGGAGTTCGCGCCGTTCTCCAACAACCGCCGCACGAGGTAAGCCAGCAGATCGCGGTGCGCCCCGACTGGGGCATAGATGCGGCAGCGGGTGGCGTTGTCGGTCAGCACGATGTCGTGCAGCCGCTCGCCCATGCCGTGCAAGCGCTGGAACTCAAACGATTTTTTATCCGTCGCCATATCCAGAATAGCCGCCACCGTATGCGCATTATGCGTCGCAAATTGCGGATAAATCCGGTCGGTCATGCCCAGCAGTTTGCGCGCATTGGCGATGTAGCTGACATCCGTCGCCTGTTTGCGGGTGAACACCGGGAAGCTTTGCAGCCCCAAAACCTGCGCGCGCTTGACCTCGGCGTCCCAATAAGCGCCCTTGACCAAACGCACCATGATCCGGCGATCCAAGCGCTGCGACAAAGCATAAAGCCAGTCAATCACCGCCCCCGCGCGCCGCCCGTAAGCCTGCACCACCACGCCAAAACCATCCCAGCCGCGCAAGGCCGGATCGGACAGCACCGCCTCGATCACCTCCAGCGACAAGGCCAGCCGATCGGCTTCCTCGGCATCAATGTTAAAGCCTAACCCCGCCGCCTTCGCCAAGCCTGCCAAGGCGCGGACGCGTGGCACCAGTTCTTCCATCACCCGGGCGCGTTTGGCGACCTCATAGCGCGGATGCAGCGCCGACAGTTTCACCGAAATCCCCGGATTGGTGCGAATGTCGCCGCTGGTCGCCGCTTTCGCAATCGCGGTGATCGCCGCCGAATAGGACAGATGATAGCGCCGGGCATCGGCTTCGGTGCGCGCCGCCTCGCCCAGCATATCATAGCTGTAGGTATAGCCCTGCGCCTCCAGATCCTTGGCGCGTTTCATCGCCTTTTCAATGGTTTCGCCGAGCACAAAGTTGCGCCCCATTTCCTTCATCGCCCGCGTCACCGCCCCCGGATCACCGGTTCGCCCAGCCGTTTCACTGCCGCTTTCAGATGGCCGACCACCCCCGGCTCGCGCTCATCCAGCACTTTTCCGGTCAGCATCAGCGCCCAGGTCGAGGCATTGACCAGCGAGGACGCCGACTTGCCCAAATGCCGCCCCCAATCCGAAGGCGCGATCTTGTCCTCGATCAACGCATCCATCGTCTCGGCATCCGGCACCCTGAGCAGCGCCTCGGCCAGACACATCAGCGCGATGCCCTCGTCGGTGGAAAGCCCGTATTCGGCGAGGAAAACCTCCATCAGCCCCGGCTTGGCCGAGCCCCGGATCCGGCGCACAAAATCTGCGCCCAAAGCCGTCACCCGCGCGCGCTGAGCGCCGTCCATCCCCGCCTCAGCGATCAATTCCGCGACCAAAGCCGCCTCATCGCGCAAAGAATCACGCTCAATCACAGCCCACGCATCGCTCATTGCAGCCCCCTAAAGATTTCGCCCATGATAGCGCAGGTTTGACAGGCTGTTTCCCTCATTATACACTGAAGTGCAGCCGAAACGCCGTAAAAGGATCACTGCGCCATGCCAATCGACCGGGCTGAACTGGATCGTTTCGACCATGCCATCCTGCGCGAACTCAGCATGGATGGCCGGATCAGCGCCACCGAACTGGGCCGCCGCATTGGCCTGTCAAAATCCCCCACCCAAGCCCGGATGAAACGGCTGGAAGACGGCGGCGTGATCACCGGCTACCGCGCCAATCTCGACCCGATCCGCATGGGCCAAGCCCATGTCGCCTTTGTCGAAGTGCGGCTTTCCGACACCCGCGAAGCCGCTTTGCAGGCCTTCAACAAAGCCGTCCTCGCGGTGCCAGAGGTCGAACAAGCGCATATGATCGCCTCTCGCTTCGATTATCTGCTGAAAGTCCGCACCACCGATATCCAGGATTACCGCCGCGTGCTGGCCGAACGCATCTCGGCCTTGCCGCATGTGGCGTCCACCTCGACCTATGTTGCGATGGAAGCGGTCAAGGAACTGTTCTGAAACGTTTTCCTTGCACTGGTGCCCGCGGCCGGACTCGAACCGGCACGGCCGTTCGGCCTGAAGATTTTAAGTCTTCTGTGTCTACCATTTCACCACGCGGGCAATCATGCGGGTTTGGCGATCTGCCGCACCATAGCCATCTGCGCGGCGGGGTAAAGCCGCAGAAATCATATCATTTGCGACAAACCGCTGCACTGCGGCGATTGACTTCACCAAAATCCCTGCCTTTTATACGCGCGAGAGTTTGCGAGGGCACCCATGAAGAAAATCTACCCCAACGCGGCGGCGGCGCTGGATGGCTTGCTGTTTGACGGCATGTTGATCGCGAGCGGAGGTTTCGGCCTCTGCGGTATTCCGGAACTGCTGATCGCGGCGATCCGTGATGCGGGCACAAAAAATCTGACCATCGCGTCGAACAACGCGGGCGTTGACGGCTTTGGTCTTGGCCAGTTGCTGACAACCCGGCAGGTCAAGAAAATGATCTCGTCTTATGTTGGCGAGAATGCCGAATTCATGCGGCAATACCTGTCGGGCGAGCTGGAGCTGGAATTCAACCCGCAAGGCACGCTCGCCGAACGCCTGCGCGCAGGCGGTGCGGGTATCCCCGGTTTTTACACCGCCACCGGCGTCGGCACGGTGATTGCCGATGGCAAAGAGCACCACGACTTCAACGGCAAGACCTATATTCTGGAAACCGGCATCGTCGCCGACCTCTCCATCGTGAAGGCGTGGAAGGCTGACCCGTCGGGCAACCTTGTGTTCCGCAAAACCGCGCGCAACTTCAACCCACCAGCGGCGACATCGGGCAAGGTCTGCGTGGTTGAGGTCGAAGAAATCGTCCCACTTGGGTCGCTGGACCCCGACACCGTGCATCTGCCGGGCATCTATGTACATCGGATTGTGCAGGGCCAGCACGAAAAACGAATTGAGAATCGCACGACTCGCAAGAAGGAAGCTTAAGATGTGGGATCGTAACCAAATGGCCGAACGCGCAGGGCGCGAGTTGCAGGACGGCTGGTATGTCAATCTTGGCATCGGCATCCCCACGCTGGTGGCCAACTATATCCCGCAAGGTGTTAACGTCACCTTACAGTCGGAAAATGGCATGCTCGGGATGGGTCCCTTCCCCTATGAGGGCGAGGAAGACCCCGATCTGATCAACGCGGGCAAGCAAACCATCACTGAGCTGCCGCAGACCGCCTATTTCGACTCGGCGCAAAGCTTCGCGATGATCCGGGGCGGCAAGATCGCCATGGCGATCCTTGGTGCGATGGAAGTGGCTGAAAACGGCGATCTGGCGAATTGGATGATCCCCGGCAAGCTGGTCAAAGGCATGGGCGGGGCTATGGATCTCGTCGCAGGCGTTGGCCGCGTTGTCGTTGTGATGGATCACACCTCCAAACACGGTGAATCCAAAGTGCTGAAAGCCTGCACCCTGCCCTTGACCGGCAAGGCCGTGGTCAACCGCATCATCTCAAACCTCGGCGTGCTCGATGTGGTGCCGGGCGGCCTCAAGATCGTCGAAGTCGCCGATGGCGTCACCGAGGCAGAACTCCGCGCAGCCACGGAAGGCACCATCGTTGACTGAAGTTATCCGCGAGCACGGCGCGCATAAGGGCCGCTACGTCATCCGTCAGAACGGCGAAGAGGCCGAGATGACCTATTCGATCACCACGCCGACGCTGGTGATCGCCGACCACACCGAAGTCCCGGAAAGCTTTCGCGGCACGGGCGCAGGGGTGGCGATGCTGACGCAGTTTGTGGCGGACGCGCGGGCCGAGGACTTTAAGATCATGCCGCTGTGTCCCTTCGTCAATGCGACGCGGAAAAAGCATCCCGAATGGGCGGATGTGTTCGCGGTTTAGGTCAACAAGAGTTGGGGATTCTGGCAAAAATCGTTAAGATTTCCTTACCGCCTCCCCGTAAGCCTTTGATTATGAAAACTTCTGAAAAGGTCCCGAGTCGGGACCTTTTCAATTCGTCGCCGAGATCACCTTGAACACGCAAGGGTCCGTCACCAATTCTGGCGGGCTGAGGCATAGCCCCTGCGCCACCTGCCAAGCCGCCAAAACCTTCGGCACATAATCGCGCGTCTCAGCATAGGGCGGCACGCCCGCATTGGCATCAATCGCGCCCTCCCCGGCATTGTAAGCCGCGATCACCATCAACGGATCATGATCGAACCGCTTCATCAGCCAATCCAAATACGCCACGCCGCCCTTGATATTCTGCACCGGATCGGTGGAATCGCTGACCCCGAACCGCGCCGCCGTCGCCGGGATCAGCTGCATCAACCCCTGCGCCCCGGCCGAGCTGACCGCATTCGGCTTGCCCGCGCTTTCGATGCCAATCACCGCCAGCACCAAAGCCGGGGAGACATCGGTGCCAATCGTCGCCTTCAGAATCTCGGTGCCGTAATTGGAGGCAATCTCTCGCATATGCTGCATCCGGGGGGGCGGCCACCCGCGCCCCGCCCGGACCTTGGCTTAACGTCGCCAAAGCCAGCGGGAATCGTCCCGAGACCTGATCGCGCTGCACCGGCACCGCATCCCAGAACCAACCATATTGCGCCGAGGCCGGGGTTGGCAGCGCGGGGCTCGGTGCCGCATCGGGATCAGCGGGCGCTTCCGGCGCACGCGCCTCAACCTCGGGCAAAGCCGCCAGCAGGCGGGCCTATTCGGCGGGGTCAATCTGTACGGTTATGCGCTTGCCGGGCAGGTTGTCGCTGACCTTGATGCGCTTGAAGCCCTCACCCCCGGCGGAATTCATAATGATTTCCGCCGCCGCCGGGATCGGCAGCAGCAGAATCAACCCCGCCAGAACTGCGCCTTGTGCCCGTCGCATCACGTTGGATGCCGCCTGCCTTGTTTTCATTGCCTGAACTGTCGCAGAATCATCCACCGATTTCCACGTTTGCCTGTGTCAATCATGGCAATTTTGCCCAAATCGGCGCGAAAGCAACGGTTGCACGGCGCAAGGTTAAGCGTTGGTTAAAATATATATCGTTATATATCAACATATTGAAAGATTTTCGCGCCCAAATTGCAGCGCTTCAAAAACGCCCCACCCTGACCAAACTGCCGCCACGTTCACAGGGCCATATAGGGTCATACCGAACGGCAAGCGGCGAAACAGAGGTCGCAGCTGACAGAGCCGGAGCGGTTAGAAACCTGAGCATCCCCAGAATAGGGACCACATTATGATGACGTTGAAACTCCGCAAGCTGTTCAAATCCTTCCGCGCTGACGAATCCGGCGCTGTGACCGTTGACTGGGTCGTGCTGACCGCTGCCATCGTTGGCCTCGGCATGGTCGTGATGAAAACCGTTGGTGGTGGCATCGAAGGTCTGGGCGACTCGATCGTGTCCGACCTGCAGGGCCGCGCTTCGGGCTACGAAAACCAGTAATCGGTTTTTCCGATCACCTGATAAGGGTGAGGGCCGCATCCGGGACGGGATGCGGCCTTTTCCATGCTAAATCCGGGTCACAATCCGGCGGACAGACCACATTACCGCCACGGGCACATCCCGATTCCGGCCACAATCCCGCGCTATAGCGATGATTGTGGGTGTTCTGAGTAGCCGGAGCGAAAGCCGCGAAGGAGGTAACATGCAACGCTGGTTGAAGAAATTCATCCGAAAAACCGACGGCGCGGTCACCGTGGAATGGGTGACCTTGTCTGCGGCGGTGATCGGGCTCGGGATGATCGTGCTGTGGCCGGTGGCCTTCAGCACCGAAAGCTCGACGCAGGGCGTGGCGGATTACATCGAAGGCGTTGAGGTGGGTTACGACAGATGAGTTTGGGTTTTTCGCAAGGCTTGCAACGCTGCGGAAACAAGTGGGAAAGGGGTTAACATGCGAATGATCTTTGGATTGGTGCTGGTGGTCGGCATGATGCTGGCAGGCGGTGCGGTGTTTATGGCAAAGAAATTCATCGGCGACCAGCAAGTAGCCGTGGCGCGCGAAAAGCAACTGATGGCCGATACCGGCGGTCTGACCATGGTGTTCGTGGTCAACAAAGCCAAGAACTACGGCGATCCGCTGACCAAGGAAGATGTGCAGCGCATCTACTGGCCGAAAAACGCTTTGCCGGAAGGCGCGTTTGAGGATGGCGAGGTGCTGTTTCCGAAAGATGCGAAAGACCCGCGCTATGTGGTGCGGCAGATGGAAAAGTTTGAACCGATCCTCGCCGTCAAAGTCACCGCTCCGGGCGAGCAGGCGGGTCTGAACGGCGCGATTGAAAAGGGCATGCGGGCGTTTGCGATCAAGGTCGATGCCGCAGACTTCCTGCAACCCGGCGACCGGGTGGATATCTACTGGACAGGGTCATCGGATGCTTCGGGCTCGGAAATCACCCAGCGGATTGAGAACGCGGTGAAGATCATCGCGGTGGATCGCAGCTCCAAGGCCACCGTGGCTGCGGGCGAGATTCAAAGCCGCACCATGACCGTGGCCGCAACGCCGGAACAGGTGGGCCGTGTGGCGCAAGCGCAGGCCACCGGGCGTCTGGTGATGTCGCTGGTCGGCAATGACAGCAGTGCCGCCACCGATCCGACCGAGATCAAAGTCACGACGAAAGACATCAATGGCGATACAACGGCCGCCCCGGTGGCCGCGGTTGAAGCGCCGAAAGCCTGCTTTGTCACCATGCGTCAGGGCGGCGTGGCGACCCAAGTGCCGATCGCTTGCACCAATTAAGCGGGAAAAACCGGACCTGCCGCCACTTCCTATAGTGGCGGCAAGTTTCATCTTCCGCATTTGGTAGCCTGCTGTTGCAAGTTATCCACATAAGGAACGGGCTCCAACCATTTGATTCTTACAAAAAAACGACACTTACGTCATCTTGCGAATTGGATTGGGCAGAACAAGACCCGACCAGAGGCGTGATCGAAAGGGCAGGTCACATGAATATGCGCAAATTCCTGACCGCCGGTTGCTTGGGGCTTGCCCTTGCAACATCGGCGCTCAGCCCGCTGTCTGCACAGACGCTGCGGGTGATGGAGGGGTCGGCTTCGGCCCCGCTGAACGTGCCAATGAACCGCGCCGTGGTTGTGGAAAGCGATGTCTCCTTCGCCGAGCTGTCGATCGCCAACCCCGGTATTGCCGATATCTCGACGCTGTCAGACAAGAGCATCTACGTTCTGGGCAAGACGCCCGGTCGCACCACGCTGACCCTGCTCGGGCCGGATGGCAAGCTGATCTCGAATGTCGACGTCCATGTCACCCCCGACATTGCCGAGTTCAAAGAACGCCTGCAGCAAATCCTGCCCGGCGAGAAAATCGAAGTCCGCACCGCCAATGACGGCATCGTGATGTCGGGCACGGTATCCTCCACCGCCAAGCTGGACCGCGCCTTGGATCTGGCTGAACGCTATGCGCCGAAACGGGTGTCAAACCTGATGGGCGTCGGCGGCACGCAGCAGGTGATGCTGAAAGTCCGCTTTGCCGAGATGCAGCGCTCGGTCTCGAAAAACCTGTCCTCGTCGCTGGTGGTGTCGGGTGGCACCAAATTTGGCGTCTCGGGCGAAACGGGTACGTGGCTGAACGGTGACAATAGTATCAACACCACCACCATCACCCCGCGCAGCAATGCCAATAGCGCCGTGGCCTTCGGCTTTTCGGCAGGCTCGTTGGAATTCGCGGTGCTGCTGGAGGCTTTGGAATCCAAAGGTGTCGTGCGCACTTTGGCCGAGCCAAACCTGACCGCCCTTTCCGGGCAAGAGGCGAAATTCCTCGCTGGTGGCGAGTATCCAATTCCGGTGACGGATAATGACGGCATCAAAATCGAATACAAACCGTTTGGGGTAGAGCTGAACTTCACCCCAACTGTCGTCGACGGCGATATCATTAACCTTGTGATCAACGCCTCGGTGTCATCCATCGACACAACCAACAGCGTCACCACCAACGGTTTTTCGGTCAACGCCTTCAAACGCCGCGAAACCTCGACCACGGTTGAGATGCGCGATGGTGAAAGTTTTGCGATTGCGGGCCTGCTGCAAGATGACTTCCGCGATCTGAACGGCCAAGTGCCGTGGCTGGGCGATATTCCGATCCTCGGGGCGCTGTTCCGCTCTGCCGAATACCAACGTGCGCAGACCGAACTGGTGATCATCGTCACCCCGCATCTGGTCACGCCGACCCGTGGCGAGGCGCTCGCTTTGCCAACCGACCGGGTGAAACTGCCGTCCGAGAAGGATCTGTTCCTGTTCGGCAACGTGGCAGGTAAACAAAAGGGTGCGGCTGGCGATGTCGCCCGACAAGATTTCAGCGGCTCTTACGGCTATGTGATGGAGTGATCATGACCATGCGCTCCCTCCCCCTGATTGCCGCCGCCCTGCTTAGCCTTGCAGCCTGCGATCCAACCGATTTCAACCGCGAAGCCGGTGCTTCCGTCGATGAAGGCGGCTTCGGCAACTCTACCATGAACAACACTTTGGTGATGTCGGGTGAACGCGACTACACCATTGCTTTGGCGCAGCGCTTTGCACAATCTGTGCCCACCACGATCAACTTTGCCTTCAACAGCTCGGAGTTGACGCCCGAAGCCCGTGCGATATTGGCGCAACAGGCTGATTTTATACGCCAATTCCCGCAAGTCCGCTTCCGCGTTTTTGGCCACACCGATCTGGTCGGCTCGAACGCCTATAACAAGGCGCTGGGCCTGCGACGGGCCAAAGCGGCCGTGGCGTACCTTGCCAGCCTTGGCATTGGCGGCTCTCGGCTTGAAGCCGTGGTGTCGTTCGGCAAAACCCGACCGATCATCCAAACCTCGGCCCCGGAAGAACGCAATCGCCGCACCGTCACCGAAGTTTCGGGTTTCGTGAAGAATGATCCGATGGTGCTGAACGGCAAATACGCCAGAATCGTCATGCAAGAATACGTTAAAGGCGCCGTTGTTCCGCAGGGTGATTACACGGGTGAGCTGATCCAAGACAGACCACCACCGAAAGCAAACTGAGACCACAGTTCCAAAAGCCCCTCCCGCAACGGAGGGGCTTTTTCGTTTCCGAAATAGCGGCTTAGATCGCGAAATACCCCAGATTGACGCTGTTTTAGCCCCAATCTCGCCACCATCCTCCAGCATCTTGCACCCAATGGGAACAATGCCGCGCCGAAGGCCAGGTATGCTCCCCCGATTGGCCCCAATCGCGCCTTAATTTTGGCCGGGGTCCGTGGTGGGATGTCTTGAGAAGGACGATGAAACGATGACGAGCGTGGCCAACTTACAACCCGATCCTGCACCCATTCTGGCGTGCACGATTTCGCGCGATGTGCAGAATTTTGATCTGCTGATCGACGATATGGAAAACGAGCTGGGCGAGGCTTGGGGCGATCTGGGCTTTGACGATGCTTTGATTTTCCTCGGTCAACCCGAAGCCGCCACGCTGGAATTTGTCGCCATCGCCGTCGATGCCGAAGATGAGGTCGATCTGTCGCGGATCACCGAGATCATCCGCACCGCCAAGGATAAGTCGATCAAAGTGATCCTGATCGCCGATCAGGTTGGCCCCGCCGCATTGCATCAACTGCTGCGGCTTGGTGCCGAAGATTTTGTGCCCTACCCGCTGCCCGATGGCGCTCTGCACGAAGCCATTGAACGCATCCGCAAAGCCAAACCTGCTGCGGTCGAAGCCCCGACACCAGCCCCCGCCCCTGCCCCCGCGCCAATCGTCTCGGATGAACCCCATGCCGAGAAAGCCCCGGCGTTCAAAGCCAAAGGCGACCGCGATGCGGTGGTGCTGCCGGTGCATGGGCTTGCGGGCGGCTGTGGTGCGTCGACCTTCGCCACCAACCTTGCGTGGGAACTGGCAACCTTGTCGAAAACCGACGCCCCGCGCGTCTGTCTGATCGACCTTGATTTCCAATATGGCTCGGCTGCGACCTATCTCGACCTGCCGCGCAAAGAGGCGGTGTTTGATCTGTTGACCGACACCGGCCATGCCGACAGCGATACCATGCTGGCCGCGATGCTGACCTTCAACGACAAGCTGCATGTGCTGACCGCGCCGTCCGATATGCTGCCGCTGGATATCGTCAGCCCGGAAGATATTGGCCGCATCATCGACATGGCGCGGGCGAATTTCGACTTTGTGGTGATCGACATGCCGCGCACCATTGTGGCTTGGACCGAAACCGTGCTCAGCCGCGCCCATGTTTACTTCGCGCTGATGGAGCTCGATCTGCGCTCGGCGCAAAACGTGCTGCGTCTGGTGCGGGCGCTGAAGGCCGAAGGCCTGCCGCATGAAAAGCTGCGCTATGTGTTGAACCGCGCGCCGAAATTCACCGATCTGTCGGCGAAAAGCCGGGTGAAACGGATGGCGGAAAGCCTTGATATCACCATCGAAGTGCAGCTTCCCGATGGCGGCGCGCAGGTGACACAAGCCAATGACCACGGCCTGCCACTGTCAGAAAACGCGGGCAAAAACCCGTTGCGCAAAGAAATCCAAAAACTTGCGAAATCGCTGTTTGATCTGAACAAAGCCGTGGAAACCGGCAGGGGCTAAGGCTCGGACTTTGGGGGTTAACGATGTTCTCACGTTTCAAAAAACCGGAAGCAGGCCCCAGCGCCAGCCCAGCCGCCGCACGTCCGGCAGCTCCGGCCCCCGCGCCAAAACCCGGCATCAGCCGCCCTGCGGTGGCCCCCGCCCGCCCGCCGAGGCGGTTGCGGCGGATAAGGAAAAGAAGCGCAAGGAACGTCTGGGCGAGTTGAAGCAGGAATTGCACAAGCGCCTGCTGGATAACCTCAACCTCGCCGCCATCGAACAGGCCTCGGAAGCCAATCTCAAAGTCGAAATCGCTGCGATCTCCGCCGAAGCTTTGGAAGAGATGCAGGTGGCTTTGTCGAAAGAAGACCGCACCACCCTGAACCAAGAGCTTTACGACGAAGTGATGGGCCTTGGCCCGCTGGAACCCTTGCTGAAAGACGAATCCGTCAACGATATCCTCGTCAACGGCCCGAACCGCATCTTTGTTGAGCGTAACGGCAAGCTGACCCTGACCGACATCACCTTCAAAGATGAACGCCACCTTTTGCGCATTATCGACAAAATCGTCTCTGCGGTGGGCCGCCGGGTCGACGAATCCAACCCCTATTGCGACGCCCGTTTGGCCGATGGCAGCCGTTTCAACTGCATGGTGCCGCCGGTTGCGGTCGACGGATCGCTTGTTTCGATCAGGAAGTTCAAAAAAGAGAAACTCGGCATCCCGGATCTGGTGCGCTTTGGCGCGTTCACCGAGGAAATGGGGCTGTATCTGCAAGCCGCCGTGTCGTGTCGTTTGAACGTCATCGTCTCGGGTGGTACGGGTTCGGGGAAAACCACCACCTTGAACGCGCTGTCCTCTTTCATCGACAACACCGAACGGGTACTGACGATTGAGGACACCGCCGAACTTCAACTGCAACAAGTCCATGTCGGCCGGATGGAAAGCCGCCCCGCCAACGTCGAAGGCAAGGGTGCCGTCACCCAACGCGACTGTCTGCGCAACGCTCTCAGGATGCGCCCCGACCGTATCATCGTGGGGGAGACCCGCGGCGAGGAAGTCATCGACATGTTGCAGGCGATGAACAACGGCCATGATGGCTCGATGACCACGATCCACGCCAACTCGGCGCGCGACGGCATCAGCCGTCTGGAAAACATGGTCGCCATGGCCGGGATCGAAATGCCGCTGAAAGCCGTGCGCAGCCAGATCGCCAGCGCTGTGAACCTGATCGTGCAAGCCTCGCGCCTGCAAGACGGCTCGCGCCGCATGGTGTCAATCACCGAAATCACCGGCATGGAGGGCGAAGTGATCTCGATGCAGGAAGTCTTCCGCTACGAACGCCTCGGTGTTGAGCCCAATGGCAAGATCATCGGCCGCTTCAATGCAACGGGTGTGCGCAGCCACTATTCCGACCGCTTCAAGCAATGGGGCTACGATCTGCCCGCCTCGATCTACGAACCCATTAACTGAGGCATGTCATGACCCTATCAGCCGCCCCGCTTATCTACATCCTGATCTTCGTCGCCGTGGTGGTGATGGTGAACGGCCTTTATCTGGTGGTGTTCGGCAAATCCATCAGCCTGAACAACCGGATGAGCCGCCGTCTGGCTCTGCTGGAGAAAAACAACAACCGCGAACAAGTGCTGGAGCAACTGCGCAAGGAAACCGAGCAGCATGTCAAATCGCGCGGCATCCCGCTGTATTCGATCCTCGCCAAAAAGGCGCAAAAGGCCAATATCGCCTTCAGCCCGCAGCAACTGGTGCTGATTATGATTGGCATGGTTGGCGTCGCCTTCGCAGGCCTGACCCTTGGCAACCAAGTCTCATTGCCGATCCGCGTCGTGGTCGCCGTCGGCATGGGGGTCGGCGGGGTGTATTTCTGGGTCAACGGCAAGGCGAAAAAGCGCATCGCTTTGATGGATGAACAACTGCCCGACGCGGTCGAACTGATGGTGCGATCCTTGCGCGTCGGCCACCCGTTTGCCTCGGCCATCGGCATCGTCTCGAAAGAAGTCCCCGATCCGTTGGGCACCGAATTTGGCATGATCTCGGACGAAGCCGCCTACGGCCGCAACGTCGCCGACAGCTTGAAAGCCTTTGCCGAACGCATGGACAGTCAGGATTTGCGCTTCCTCGCCGTCGCCGTCACCATTCAGCAAACCTCGGGCGGCAACCTCGCCGAAATCCTCGAAGGCCTGTCCAAGGTGATCCGCGCCCGCTTCAAACTGTTCCGCCGCGTCAAGGCGATCACCGGTGAGGCGAAATGGTCGGGCATGTTCCTGTCGTTCTTCCCGATCGGTGCGATCATCATGATCAACATCATCAAACCCGATTACTATGATGATGTCGCGAAATCGGCGGTGTTCATCCCGGCCTGTCTTGCCGTCGCGGTGTTCCTTGTCATCAACATCATCTTCATGCGTATCATGGTCAACATTAAGGTCTAAGCGTCATGGAATTTCTTAACAATATCAACACGCAACTGACCGACTCCTTCGGCCCGCTCGGGCCGTTGCTGGCGCTTGGCCTTTTGGGTTTGGCGCTGATTGTCGCCGTGCTGCCGATGCTCTTGAAAAAGCAGCCCGAGCCGTTCGACAAGCTGAAGGCCTTGCGCAAAGACATCGAAAACGCCAGCAAATCCCAAAAAAGTGCCAATCTGCGCCACAGCGAAAAAGCTGACAGGCTGGAGAAATTCGCCTCGTTCCTAGAACCGCAGGATGAGCAGACCATGACCGCCTCACGGCTCAAAATGGTCCGCGCGGGCTACAAACAGAAAAACGCCGTCCGCACTTTCCACTTCGCGCAACTGGCTCTGGGCGTCGGTCTGCTGGTCTTGGGGATGCTCTACACCTTCACCGGCAATGACGGCGCCGAGGTGTCGACCCAAGTGATGATCATTTCCACCCTGCTGCCGGGCGGGCTTGGCTATTACTTCCCGATGTATTGGGTCAACAGCCGGGTGCAAAAGCGTCAGGCCGAGATCGTCTCGGGCTTCCCCGATGCACTCGATCTGATGCTGGTCTGTGTTGAGGCGGGCCAGTCGCTCGACCAATCCATCAACCGTATCGCCAAAGAAAGCCGCGCCTCTTGCCCGGCGCTGGCGGAAGAATTTGAAACCGTGGCACAAGAGGTCAAGGCCGGCAAAGAGCGCGTCAAGGTGCTGAAAGACCTGTCAGAACGTGTCGGCATCGCCGATATCTCGTCGTTCTGCACCACGCTTGTACAATCAGCGAGTTTCAGCACCTCGATGTCAGACGCCCTGCGGGTGTATTCCGCCGAGATGCGCGACAAACGCATCATGCGGGCGGAAGAATTGGCCAACAAATTGCCGACAAAACTGACCCTTGGCACTATGCTGTTTACCCTGCCACCGCTATTGATCATTCTGATCGGACCATCGGTCTACGGGATCTCGAAAACCCTCGGTGGCGGCTGAACCACGGGCGCAAGGCCCAAGCATATGGGGCGAGAGTGCGCGCGGCAGTTATCCTTCTCATCTGCATCCCCTTGGCCGCCTGTGAGCATACGGGCGGCCTTGCTGCATCCGGCAAACCCCGCAACGTGCCCTACGGTGTCGATGCCCGCGAACAGGGCGTCGATGGCCTGCTGGTCGGCCACCGTCTGATGGAGGTGGGCGAGTATGAACTGGCGATGAAAGCCTATCTGCGCGCCGCATCCGAACAGGGGATGAACGCCGATGTGCTGTCGGCCATCGGCTCTGCCGATCTGAAACTGGGCCGTCTGGGTCAGGCCGAACAGGTGCTGCGCCGCGCTATTGAGGCGGATGAGCGCAACGTCCCCGCCCTGAACAACCTCGGCTGTGTGCTGATGGAACAAGGCAAATCCGGCGAAGCCCGCCGGGTGTTTCAGCAAGCTTTCGCCTTGGACAGTGGCCAATCGGACTCCATTCGCGAAAATCTTAAGCTCGCGATAGCGCGCAGCGAAGCCTCTGTATATGATCCCATTCAGGACGAAAAACCCGTGATGAAACTGGTGCGGCGCGGGCAAGGCTCTTACGTCTTGCTGTCGCAACTTTGAAACCCGCGAATTTGAAGCCTGAGAAGACCGAGCAGTAGACCAAAAAGGACGCAAAAAGCGCCAACCCGTGTTGCTTACTTTGTGCCTGATTGGTGCCGCCGCTCTGGCGGGTTGCCAAGGCACCCGAGACGCCGCCTCGAAACGCGCGCTGAAATCGGTGAATGTGATCGACGAGAGCAACCTCAGCGACATCATGCTGACGGTGGGCGACCCGAATGAGGCCGTGGCCTATTTCCAGAAATCCAGCGCCGAGAACCCCGACCGTATTGATCTGAAACGCGGTCTGGCCAAATCGCTGATCCGCGCCAACAAACCGGCGCAGGCGATTGGGGTCTGGGGCGCGATTGTTGCCTCACCCGAAGGCACCAATGACGACCGTGTCGGTCTGGCCGACGCCCAGATGCGCACCTCGGACTGGACCGCCACCGCCGCCACCCTGAACACCATCCCGCCGACCTTTGAGACGTTTGAACGCTATCGGCTTGAAGCCATGGTCGCCGACAGCCAGAAAAACTGGAAGAAAGCCGACAGCTTTTACGACATCGCTGCGGGCCTTACCAACAAACCCTCGGGCGTTTACAACAACTGGGGCTTCTCCAAGCTGACGCGCGGCGACAATGCCGGGGCGGAAAAGCTGTTCCTCGAAGCCCTTACCTACGATTCCGCCAGCTTCACCGCCAAAAACAACCTGATCTTGTCGCGCGCCGCCCAACGCAAATACGACATGCCAGTGATCGAGATGACCCAGACCGAGCGCGCGCAGCTCTACTACACCCTCGGCCTTGCTGCCGTGAAACAGGGTGATACCTCCGTGGGTCGTGAACTCTTGCAACAAGCCGTCGACACCTCCCCAACCTATTTCGAGGCCGCCGAGCGCAGCCTGAAAGCGCTGAGTGGTTAACATGATTTCGCCCTACGCCGCCCTCGCCTTCCTGCCCTTCGCTTTCGCCATCACCATTTGGGTGTCGTGGAGCGATATGAAATTCATGAAAATCCCCAACCAAGCCTCCTACGCGGTGCTGGCGCTGTGGCTGGTGGTGGGCATTCTGGTGGTGCCGTTTCAAACTTGGCTCTGGGGCTGGGTCTTGGCGCTGGTGGTGTTCGTGGCCACCTTCATCCTGTTTGCGCTGCGCGCCATTGGTGCGGGGGATGCGAAATTTGCCGCTGCCATGGCGCCGATGTTCATCTATGCTGACATCCGCCTGCTCTGCGGCATCTATGCCGCCTGCTCGCTGGGGGCGCTGGCCGCACATCGCTTGCTGAAATATGTGCCTGCCTTCCGCGCCGCCACCCCCGATTGGAAAAGCTGGAGCCATTCCGGCTTTCCGTTCGGCACAGCTCTCGCAGGAACACTAATCTTCTATCTTTTGGTCGCACTCTTGCCGCTTTTCTAGGTCAATCCTTGGCATTGAAGCTTCGGGCGCAACAGTCGCCCAACCGATGCAAAGGTGCCGTCGATGAACATGCAAGTGCCGCTAGGGGTGCAACCGCCGCCGCAACCAAAGTCTCTGGCCGAAACTGGCCTGAGTTCGGTGATGATGCGCGACATCCTGCTGAAAACCATGTTCCGCATGAACCTCGATCTGGTCTCCGACCTGTCCCGCGCCATCAGCCTGCCGGTCGCTTTGGTGCAAGAACTGGTCGATGCCGCCCGCCAGCAACGCCTGCTGGAAGCCAAAGGCACGCTGAACGCCACCTCGACCAGCAACGAGATGGGTTACCAGCTGACCGACGCTGGCAAGGCCCGCGCGCTGGATGCGCTGTCGCAATCGGAATATTACGGTGCCCTACCGGTGCCGCTCGCCGCCTATTCCGCGCAGATGAAACGTCAATCGGTGCGCGACATCAAACTCACCCGCCCCGAGTTGATGAAGGGCATGGGCCATCTGATCCTGCCGCCCGATCTGATCTCCAACCTCGGCCCCGCCGTGACCTCAGGCCGCTCGATCCTGATGTATGGCCCGCCCGGCAACGGTAAATCCTCGATCTCCAACGGCATCCGCGCCGCTTTAGGCGATAAAATCTACATCCCACGCGCGATCGAATATTCCGGTCAGGTGATCACCGTTTTCGATCCAATCGTGCATTCCTCGGCCGAGGAATCCATCGACGACCCGACCGCGCTGCGCCGCACCGGCAACCGCTATGACAACCGTTATGTCTATTGCGAGCGCCCCTCGGTGATCACCGGCGGCGAATTGACCCTCGACATGCTCGATCTGAAATACAACCCCACCGCCCGCACCTATCAAGCACCGCTGCAGTTGAAAGCCTCGGGCGGCATCTTCATCGTCGACGACCTTGGCCGCCAAGCGAGCCGCCGCAAAAACTGGTCAACCGCTGGATCGTGCCGCTGGAAGAATCCCGTGATATCTTGGCGTTACAGTCGGGCGAGAAATTCACCGTGCCCTTCGACACGCTGGTGATCTTCTCGACCAACTTCCACCCGAATGAGATTTTCGACGGCGCGGCTTTGCGGCGGATCTTCTTCAAAATCAAGATCGACGGCCCGAACCAAGAGATGTTCCTGAAAATCTTCGCGATGGTGGCGAAGAAAAAGAAAGTTCCGCTCGACGAAGCGACGCTAATCTACATGCTGAAGTCGAAATACCCCACCATCGCCAACAATTTCGCCAACTACCAACCGACCTTCCTGATCGACCAGATGATCGCGGTTTGCGAGTTTGAAGGCATCCCCTACCAGATGTCCCCCGAGTTGATGGACCGCGCCTGGGGCAACATGTTCGTGCGCCAAGAGACGATTGCGAAGTAAACGATCACGCTGATCGAAATGTTAAATCAGTACCCTGATCGCCAATCGCGATCAGTTTTCTCACTTTTTCAAAAATTCGATCAATTTGATTAAAATTATCGTTGCTCTTTTGGAAATACTCCACGGGGGTCTGGGGGTGTGAAACCCCCAGCGGCCAGCCCAAAACGCGCCTAAAACCGCCGCACGCCCGCTTCCGTCACCATCATGTCCAACCGCTGATCGAATGCGTCGATCGGCACCGCATCCAATTCCTGCGCCGCAAAGCCAAACCCCACCGCCAACGTCGCCCGCTTCGCCCTTAATCCCTGCAACGTCCGGTCATAAAACCCGCCGCCATAGCCCAAACGATAGCCGCGCGCATCGAAGCCGACCAAAGGCACGATCAGCACCTCGGGCTCAATCCATGCCCCTTCCGACGGGATAAACGCCCCAAACGCCCCCATCTCCATCGCACAGCCGGGGGTCCATTCGCGAAACCGCAACGCCTCGCCCTGCGCCACAATCACCGGCACGCAGACCGGCCCCTGATGCGCCAGCATCGCCGCCATCGGATCAGCCTCGGTCCGCATCGCCATATAGCCCGCCAAAGCGCGGCCACGATGCTCCGCCAGCACATCGGCCAGCAGTTCCGCCGCCTGCCCCTGCCCCGCCGCAAACGCCAATTTCCGTGCCGCAAACGCCGCTTTGCGCGCCTCGCCCTTATCCATCCCCGAACCCATCACAACAGCACCAGTGTCGCCAGCCCCAGAAACGCCAGATAGCCCAGCACATCGGTCAAGGTTGTCACAAATGTCCCCGAGGCCAAAGCCGGGTCCAGATCCAGCCGATGCAGCCCCAAGGGCACCAACACCCCGCCCAAAGCCGCCACCAGTTGATTGGTGATCATCGCCATGCCCAACACCAGACCCAGCTTCCAATCGCCAAAGATCAAAACCGCCGCCATGCCCAGAATGATCGCCAGCGAAAAGCCGTTCAACAGCCCGCCCACCATCTCACGCAGCACCACCGCCAAAGATTGCGTCCCGGCGATGCCGCCCGTTGAGGCCACAATCGGCATCAGCGCCGCCAAAGTCACCAAAGTCGCAATCGTGGCTTCAAAGCGTGAGATCACAAAGGCCGAGATCGAGGCGGTGAACAGGTTCACCACCAGCCACGGCAAGCGCTGCTTCGCCGTCGCCCAAACCCCATCCGACAGGCTCGAATCATCGCCCACCCCGGCCAGACGCAGCATGTCCTGCTCGTGTTCCTCATCCAGCACGTTCATCGCATCGTCGATGGTGATCACCCCCACCAACCGCCCGGTGGCATCGACCACCGGGGTCGAAATCAGGTGATACTGGTTGAACATATAGGCCACATCGGCCTCCAGTTCCGTCGCCGGAATGGTGCGGAAACTATCCTCCAGAATATCCTTCAACCGCACATCGCGCCGGGATGACAACAACCGCCCCAAGGTCACATAACCGGTTGGTTTCACACGCGAATCAACGAGGATCACATGGTAGAACTGATCCGGCAGATGCTCCACTTCACGCAGATAATCAATCGTCTCGCCCACCGTCCAATGCTCGGGCGCCACCACCACTTCGCGCTGCATCAGGCGGCCTGAAGAGTCCTCCGGGTAGCCCATCGCCTGTTGCACCGCGATGCGGTCAACGTCCTCCAACGCATCAAGGATCAAACCCTGCTGCGGCAGATCAAGGTCTTCCAGAATGTCGACCACATCATCGGTGTCGAGTTCGCGCATCGCTTCGGCCACCACCGAATGTGGCAGCGATTCGATGACTTCCTCGCGAATCGATTCGTCAATCTCGGACAGAATCTCGCCGTCAATCTCGCCCGACCACAAGGCCAGCAGCGCCCGGCGGTCCGCGCCACCGATCTGCTCCAGCAAGTCGGCAATGTCGGCGGCGTGCAACGGCTCCAGCAGTTCGGTGACGCGGGCGGCATCCTTAGCCTCTACCGCATCAAGAATGGCTTCCACGCGGTCAGCGTGAACTTCATCTTCGTCCATCAGTGCCAGATCTTCCGCCATGACGCACTCCTTTGCCGCTTGCTTACAGAAAGCTGTTTCAATGAAACAGAGGGCAGGCAGAAATTTACCTATGGGCCATAAGCCTATAACCTGACAGGGTTTGGCAAGCGGAGTATGCGAATGACCGACATTCTTCTGGGGCAAGTGCTGTCCTTCGCAGGCGATCCTTTTGCCGAGGGGCCGGATGCCGCTCGGCATGAGTCGCATGGCGCTGTGGTGGTGCAGGATGGCAAGATCGCAGCCGTGGGGCCAGCCGACACCATCCGCGCCGCCTACCCGCAGGCCAAGATCACCGATTACGGCCAAAGCCTGATCTCGGCGGGTTTCATCGACGCGCATGTGCACTATCCGCAAACCGCGATCATCGCCTCTTGGGGCAAACGCCTGATCGACTGGCTGAACAGCTACACCTTCCCCGAGGAAATGCGCTTTGCCGACCGTGCCTACGCCGATGAGGTCGCGGGCCGCTATCTCGATCTGGCGCTGGCGCATGGCACCACCGCGATGTGCAGCTACGCCACCATCCACCCCGAAAGCGTCGACGCCTTCTTCACCGCCGCGCAAAGCCGGGGCCTGCGCGCCTTCGCCGGCAAAACCTGCATGGACCGCAACGCGCCGGATGGCCTTCGGGACACCGTGCAATCGGCCTATGACGACAGCAAACGCCTGCTGCAAAAGTGGCACGGGGTAGACCGGCTGTCCTACGTCATCACCCCAAGGTTCTCCCCCACCTCCACCCCCGAACAACTGGCGGCAATGGGCCAGTTGTGGCGCGAATACCCCGATTGCCTGATGCAAACGCATCTCTCCGAGCAGGTCGACGAAATCGCATGGGTGAAACAGCTGTTCCCGCAATCGCGCGACTATCTCGACACCTATGAAGCCCAAGGACTTTTGCGCGAAGGTGCCGTCTACGGCCATGCCATCCACCTGACCCCGCGCGAAAAAGACCGCCTGATCGAAGCGGGAGCTTCCCTCGTGCACTGCCCGACCTCGAACACCTTCATCGGATCGGGCCTGTTCGACATGAGCCTCGCAAACCGCCTGAGGGTAGGCCTCGCCACCGACACCGGCGGTGGCTCCAGTTTCTCGATGCTGCACACCATGGCCGCCGCCTATGAGGTTGCCCAGCTGCGCGGTAAGGCCCTGCACCCAAGTCAGTTGTGGTGGCTCGCCACAATAGGCTCCGCCCGCGCCCTGCATGCCGAACACCAGATCGGCAATATCGCCCCCGGCATGGAGGCAGACCTCACCATCCTCGATCTGCACTCCACACCCGCCATCGCGCAAGCCACCCGCCGCGCCGCCGACATCTGGCAAGCGATCTTCCCCACCATCATGCTCAGCGATGACCGCGCCATCCGCGCGACATGGGTGCAGGGCAGACCGACCGTATAGGGGTGCCGCCTCTGGGGGCATCGAGCCCCCCTCAGCGGCCTTGCCAGCGCAGATGGCGCACGGTCGTTTGGCGTCAAACCCCACCGCGGGCCGCAAAGTCGGCAGCCTCCGGCGGGAGTATTTCAAAAAGAGCAAATACAAGCGACCTTAATTTCACATTGGCATAAATATCCCCGCCGGAGGCTTCGTCCTCACAACCCACGCACCAGCGCAGAACCGTGCCCACCCGAGCCATCCCGGCGCAAGCCGGGGTGGTGAGATAAAGGATTGCGGCGCGAGCCGCTCAATTTGCTTACCGTGCGAAGGGCTTAGTCGTCGAGTTCCCAACCATCCGGGTAAAACTCGAACGGCAGCACGATCTCGGTCGCCAGCCGTTCCCACTGCCAGACCGTCTCGGCGTCAATCGCAATCGGTCCGATCCGGGCCTGCAGCACGTCGCCGGCATGACTGGTCTTGAAGCCCTTCGCCCGCAGCGCCTTTTCCACCGCCGCCCATTTGGTATCGACCTCTTCGGCGACGAACTCATATACCACCACCGACAGCTTCGGCAGCTTCACGCCCCGGCCCACCGTGGCAAAGGTTTCAAACGTATCCGCCCGCTGTTCCTGAAAGTTATGCATGATCTGCCTCCTGTGCTTGCGCCGATCCAAAACCGAATCACGCAGCGCTTGATATTGCCGCGTCCGCCTTGTATCCGCTGCATTCAAGATTAGAATAGGGTCTGCTGTCACGCAGGGCCCCTCGGGCCCGCAAAAGCCCCCTGAACCGGAGTTCGCTATGTCCTGGACCGACGAGCGCGTCGAGACGCTCAAGAAAATGTGGGCCGAGGGCCAGTCTGCCAGCCAAATCGCCAAAGAGCTGGGCGGCGTCACCCGCAATGCTGTGATCGGCAAGGTCCACCGCCTTGGCCTGTCCAACCGCGTCGGCGGTGGCGCGGTCGAGGGCGAGGAGCCCGAGGTTGCGGCCCCGGTCACGCCGCGCCCCGAGCCCAGCCCGAAGCCCGTGGTCGTCGAAGCCCCGCTGCGCGCGGCGGCCCCCGAGCGTGTGGCGCCCGAGCCGCGCCCCGTGCCGCCCGCCGCTGCCGCCTCGGTGGCCAGCGTCACCACCCTGCCGATCCCGATGCGCAAAGCCATCATCCCGGCGGGCCAACCTTTGCCGCCGCAACCCTCCGCCAATGAAATCAGCCCCGAGGCTTTGGCCTCGGTCCGCGAGGTTGAAAAACGCGCCAAGCGACTGTCGCTGATGGAGTTGACCGAGCGCACCTGCAAATGGCCGATCGGCGATCCGGCCACCGAAGATTTCTGGTTCTGCGGCCTGCCCTCGGTGCCCGGCAAACCCTATTGCGAGGCCCATGTCGGCGTCGCCTTCCAGCCGATGTCTGCGCGGCGTGATCGTCGCCGTTAAGGCAGGCTGATTTGACCTGATCCGAAAACTCCAAAAGGCGCGAGCATCTCTCGCGCCTTTTGCATCTCTATAACCACAGGGCCGCCGCGTCGGGTGGGTGCAACCCACCACGGAGCAACGCCCGACGCCAACCTCAATTCCCGCCGCCCAGCAATTTCTGCAACGCCTTTTGCGCCTGCTCGTCCACCGCCTCATTCATCCGCCGCTTTGCCGCATCCTCCAGACTTTCGCCGTCCTGCTGCACCACGCCCAATTCAGCCTCCAGCTTGGCCTTGGCCTGCGCCTCCAACTCCGCCCGCTTGGCCTCAGCCTGCGCCTCTAAGGCCGCCTTCTGCTCAGCCAGTTTCTCATCCGCAAGCGCCTGCAAATCGAGCGAGAATTTTGGGTTGGCCCAAGACCCCTTGATCAACAACGGTGCCGTCAACCCGCCCGCCCCGGTATCATCCGCCAAAGCCGTGGCCTTGATACGGTATTCCAGATTGCGCGCGCCCAAGCCCACATCCCCCAGACCCCGCGCGGTGATATAGGGCGATTTTAGCACCAGATCCTCATTGTGCAGCACCCCACCCGCCATGGTGAAACTGCCGCCCAAACTGTCAAAAATTGTCTTCTGCCCCTCCCCCACATAAGACGTATCCAGCGTACGCAGCATGCCCGCAATGTCCAAGCCCAAAATCTCACCATTGCTGAGCGCAAGGCTGCCAGAGCCCGACATCGAGCGCATGATCGCATCCACCGAGGCACCGGAGCCCAAAAACTTCACCCGCAGATCCCCGGTGCCCACCAGCCGCTGATAGCCACCGAAATCCGCGAGCAGAGGCTGCAACGCCATGCCCGCAAAGGAGAGATCCCCGCCCACCGATAGCCCCTTGCGACCATTGACCACGAACTGCCCCGAGATCACCCCCTCATAGGCCGAAACCTTGCGCAACTCGGTCACCAGCCGCGCGCGATCATTGGTCAGCACGATCTGCGACGGCCCGAATTTCACCATCCCCAGATCGACGCTCTCCGCCGTCAGCGCCACCGCCGCATCCAAGCCCGCCAGCCCGCTGACATCCATCTTGTCCTGCGGCCAACCCGAAGCCTGCGCCCCACCGCCCGAACCGCCCCCCGCCCCGCCCGACATCCCAGCCAAATCCAAGCTACCCGCCACCACCTTCGCCGACAGCTTGGGCCGATCGCCCGCCGTGGTCAGATCGGCATCGACCGCCAGCTTGTTGCCATCCAGCACCACCGCACCGCCGCGCAGATGCAGGGACCCCGCCGTGGTCAAGGTCACCGCCCCCGCCACGCGGACCTCCGAAGCCCCCAAGCCCGCTGGCAGTTTCGGTGCCGCCATCCCCGCCAAAGCCGACACCGCCGCGAGATTGCCCAGATCGGCGCTCAATTCCCCCGTCGCTTCCGGCGCAATCCCCGCCTGCCCCTTGAACCCAACCTCAGCCTTCCCCGCCACCAGCTTCAGATCGCTCTCCACCAGCTTGCCATCGAGAAAATCCTGAAACGCCGCCACCTCGCCCGTCAGCCGAAACGACTGCCCGTTCATCACCGCCGCCATGTCCACCGTTGCAGGCCCAGTATAATCCGGGATCGCCGCTGTCGCCTCAATCCCGCTCACCTCATAGCGCACCCCCGCCGCGTGATCGGCAAACACCAGCGTGCCGCCCGAGACCGAGGCCGCATCCAGCGTGAACGGCTGCCCCACGCCCGGCGTCGCTTGCGACACCGTTCCACCAGAACCACCGCCACCAAACACCCAATTCTCTGCGCCCTTGGCGGACCGCTCCAGCACGATTTTCGGATTGATCGCCTCGACCCCGGTGATCTTCGCATCGCCCGCGATCAGCGCCGCGAGATCCAGCGAGATCGACAGCCCCTCGGCCTGCACCATCGGCCCCTCTTTCGACCAGTCCGCGTTCGAAATCGAAATCGGCCCGGTCGTCACCCCCAGCTGCGGCCAGAATGACGGCCGCACCGAGCCTGAGATCACCAATTCCCGCCCGGTCAGCGCGTTGAACTTCGCCACCGCAATCCCGGCAACCTTTTCCGCCGGGATCAGAAACACCGCCCCAACCAGCACAATCGCCAACAAAACCAAAGCGATAACCGAACGAATGATCCAGCGCATAATACCCTCACAGCGGCCCACACCCCGAGTCTACGCGCAAGCCGCAGGCAAACAAGCCACTCCCCGCCGATTGGCAACACTCCGCCCGTCACCACCCTGTTACATTGTCCTGATTTACCGCCAGCGAAACAGGAGGCCAGCATGCCCGATACGACCTCAAACAACACGCCCAGCCCGCAAGCGCTCGACTGGCTGGAAGCCGAACTCGCCGATGCCTTTGATGAGGAGTATGAGCTGGAACTGGAAGACGCCCAGCTTTCGCTGGAAATCTCCAAGATTTACAAAGACAAGCACCCCGATGGCATCGACCGGCACACCTATTTCCAATCCTTGATCCGCCTGCAATCCGAGCTGATCAAGCTGCAAGACTGGGTGTCCTACCACAAGAAAAAGGTCGTCGTGCTGTTTGAAGGCCGCGATTCGGCGGGCAAGGGCGGCGTGATCAAACGCATCAGCCAACGCCTGAATCCCCGTGTCGTCCGCGTCGTGGCGCTGCCCGCACCGTCCGACCGCGAAAAAACCCAGTGGTATTTCCAACGCTACGTCCCCCACCTGCCCGCAGGCGGCGAAATCGTGCTGTTCGACCGCTCTTGGTATAACCGCGCCGGGGTCGAGCGCGTGATGGGTTTCGCCGATGAAGATCAGGTCGAGCAATTTTTCCACGACGTGCCGGAATTTGAACGCATGCTGGTGCGCTCGGGGATTACCGTGATCAAATACTGGTTCTCGATCACCGATGAAGAACAGCAAATGCGCTTCCTGATGCGGATTCACGATCCGATGAAGCAATGGAAGCTTTCGCCGATGGACCTGCAATCCCGCGTCCGCTGGGAAGATTACACCAAAGCCAAAGAAGAAATGATGGCCCGCACCAATATCGCCGAGGCCCCGTGGTATATCGTCGAGGGTAACGACAAAAAACGCGCGCGGTTAAATTGCATCGATCACCTCTTGCAGCAATTCCCCTACGAACCCGTCCCGCACGACGACGTCACCCTGCCGAACCGCGTCTTCAACCCGCAATATGAGCGGGCCGTGCTGCGCCAGAATTATATGTGCCGGGGAAGTATTAAGCCACTGATCAGTGTGGCCTCAGAAATACCTGCCCTCCCCGATTGCTTCCATCGCAATCGGGGAGGTTCACCGTGGGATGCCACATCACGGCTCTAACGCTATGTTCAGCGCGCTGGCTGATTGACTACATTTGTTCTTGACGCCTGTCGGAATATCAAAGACGACAATCCCATGTGGCTTCACGGCATGGGATGTGATCAAAATGAACCTTGCCGAGGCCCTGCGGCCCTCCAATAACAACTTCGATCTTATCCGTCTCATCGCTGCAATCGCAGTGATTGTTGGTCATTCCTATGTGCTTCTGCCCACTCCGGGCGCCGAGGATGTGATCGGCTCACTCCTGAAATTTGATTACTCTGGCTCACTTTCAGTCAAGATATTCTTTTTTCTAAGCGGCATGTTGGTCACAAACAGCTTGTTAAAAAGTCCCAGTATCAAGATATTCTTATTGTCCCGTGCCCTTCGTATCTGGCCCGCGCTTTCGGCCGTGCTGCTGATCCGCGCCTTTATCATCGGTCCCGTACTCACAAACCTGAATGTGTCCGATTATCTTTCAGATCGCGCAGTGCTAAAATATCTTGGCGACGGTCTTTTGATGAACATAAAATTCGAACTTCCCGGCGTGTTCAGCGCGAATCCTTTGACCGCAGTAAACGGTTCTCTTTGGACCATTCCATATGAGGTCTTCGCTTACATATTTCTTGCCTGCTGTGGGGCCCTTGGCCTTATGCGCCATAAGATGATCGCAACTTTAGTATGCATCATAATAATTATTGATCCAATCCAAGATAATCCGCATTTATTCACTTGGTTGCAAGACAACTCCGAGATCAAATTCCTTGCGCCCTGCTTCGCAATGGGTGTTCTATCTGCACTCTATCAGGATAGCCTGATCATTTCTGGATCGCCGCCACTTGCATTTTTTACCTTAGTATATTTATTTTCAAACTCGCCTCTCAAGCAACTGCTATTCTACGCGGCCATATTTTCATTGATTATTTTAATTGCAACACGACGGCCAGTCATTCGATTAAAGCCAAAGTCTGATATCTCATATGGCGTCTATCTTTGGGGCTTTCCAACGCAGCAATGCCTTGTGGCCTTTTTTCCGACGCTCGGCTTAGCTTTTCACCAAATTACCGCCATTTTGATTTCGGTCATCCTTGGCTGGCTGTCATGGCATGGCGTCGAAAAGCATGCGATGGCCTATGCCAAACAGCTTCGAGGTAAGATTTTGAGGGGAAAGATGTCCGATGAGAAAACGCACTCAAACCCGGCCTAATCCTTAACAGATCCTTACCCAAAATCCCTAACCCCTTGAAATCCCACAAACCGCCCCGCTGTCCACGCGTGGACACCTCCCTACCGCCACGCCGCGTTTCCATATATACCCTTCCCCATGTCGCAAAATCCGCCCAATCTCCGCCCAGACCTCGCCCCGAAACCCAGTTTCAGCGAAATGATCCGCCCCGGCCAGCCCACCATCGGCATGGTCAGCCTCGGCTGCCCGAAAGCCCTCGTGGACTCTGAACGCATCCTCACCCGCCTGCGCGCCGAAGGCTACGCGATCAGCCCCGATTACAAGGGCGCCGACGCCGTGATCGTCAACACCTGCGGCTTCCTCGACTCTGCCAAGGCTGAATCCTTGGAGGCCATCGGTGAGGCTCTGACCGAGAACGGCCGGGTCATCGTCACCGGCTGCCTCGGGGCGGAACCCGAATATATCACTGGCGCGCATCCGAAAGTGTTGGCGGTGACAGGCCCGCATCAATACGAGGCGGTCTTGGACGCCGTCCACAAAGCCGTTCCCGCCAAGCCTGACCCGTTCATTGATCTGCTGCCTGCCAGCGCCGTCTCCCTCACCCCGCGCCACTACAGTTACCTCAAGATTTCCGAGGGCTGTAACCACAAATGCAAGTTCTGCATCATCCCCGACATGCGCGGCCTGCTGCAAAGCCGCCCCGCCCATGCCATCCTCCGCGAGGCGGAAAAGCTGGTGGAAAACGGCGTCCGCGAACTCCTCGTGATCAGCCAGGATACCTCGGCCTACGGCGTCGACCGCAAGCATGACCTGTCCCCATGGAAGGGTGGCGAGGTGCGCGCCCATATCACCGACCTCGCCCGCGCGATGGGGCAGATCGGCGGCGATACGAAACCTTGGGTCCGCCTGCACTACGTCTACCCCTACCCGCATGTCCGCCAGCTGATCCCGCTGATGGCCGAGGGGCTGATCCTGCCTTACCTCGACATCCCATTCCAACATGCCGACCCGGGCGTTCTGAAACGCATGGCCCGCCCTGCCGCCGCTGCGAAAACGCTGGATGAGATTGCCGCATGGCGCGCGGTTTGCCCCGACATCACCCTGCGCAGCACGTTCATCGTCGGCTATCCGGGGGAAACCGAGGCCGAGTTCCAGACCCTGCTGGATTGGATGGACGAGGCGCAACTGGATCGCGTAGGCTGCTTCCAATACGAAAACGTCGCCGGTGCGCGCAGCAATGAGCTGCCCGATCATGTCCCGGATGAGGTCAAGCAAGAGCGTTGGGATCGCTTCATGGAGAAGGCGCAAGCCATCTCGGAAGCCAAACTGGAAGCCAAAGTTGGCCACACTTGCCAAGTCATCGTCGATGAGGTCGATGACGAAGGTGCGACCTGCCGCACCATGGCCGATGCGCCGGAAATCGACGGCGATCTGTTCATTGACGAAGGGTTTGAGGGCCTTGCCCCCGGCGATATGGTCACGGTGACGGTAGAAGAAGCTGGCGAGTATGATCTTTGGGGGAAGCGGGTTTAGGCGATCCCCTAGATTTCTGCGACGCATTGTTAAGGAGCTAAGCCATGAGCCGTGAGCCTGTTATCTGGGGTGTTCATATGGGGGAACACGTAGGCTCTGCACCTGTGGAAAACGGCTATGTTGCGATTGGCTGGCAAGAGTTGGGCGATCTGCGCGGTCTTCCAGCCGACCGTGAGACGTTCAAGGCTACGCTACGTAACGCTTATCCTGACAAGCCCGAAGCGGCCATTCGGGTAGAAGCCGGCGTGCTGTTTCGCTTTATCCATGAGATGCAGGCAGGTGATGTGGTGGTTTACCCGTCCAAGCACAATCGCATGATTAACATTGGTCGCTTCTCAGGCAAAAGCACCTATCTAGCAGGCGATGCCGACGAATACCCCAATCATCGTGCTGTTGAATGGCTGGGACATTTTCCACGGAGCGACTTCAGCCAAAGCGCGCTGAACGAGCTGGGAGCCTTCCTCGCCCTTTTCAAAGTCAGCAAGCACGCGGATGAAGTGCTGGCGAAAGTAGGTCTGGCATCGTCAACCGCGCAGCCTCTCATCACAACGGAACAAGCCGACGAACCCGCCACCGACGATCTGGCAACACAAGCTGTCTCACAACAGGCCGAGATCACGACAGGTGACTTTGTCGTGCGGCGGATCATGGCAGGGTTAACGGGGTATGAGTTTGAAGAGTTCGTCGCTCATCTGCTGCAATGCCTCGGCTACACCGCCCGCGTGACACCCAAGTCTGGCGATGGAGGTGTGGATGTGATCGCCCATATGGATGCGCTTGGCTTGCAACCGCCCATCGTGAAAGTGCAATGCAAGCGCATGACAAGCCAGATTGGCAATGCCGAAGTGAACCAGTTGCTCGGCACCTTGGGGGAAGGCGAGTTTGGTCTATTTGTGACCTTGGGTAATTTCAGCCGCGCCGCACTAGAGTTGGAACGCAACCGCTCTAAGTTACGCTTGATCGACGGCGAGCAGTTTGTAGAGATAGTGCTGGCCAATTACAGCAAGCTCTCACCCCGGTATCGGACGTTGATCCCCCTGAAACAAATCTATGTGCCGGATCTGCCCAAAACATAATAGTCCCCACACCCCAAGTATTCGCGACCATCGCGCATGTTTGTCAGAATCTGGCCTATGGTCTGATAAACTCTCAGTCCTTCAGACGCACCCGCGCCAGCATCGCGGCCTCGACCCGGTTGCGCACATGCAGCTTTTGCAGGATCGAGGTCATGTAATGTTTGACGGTTTTCTCCTGAATATCCAGCTTGCGGCCGACCTCCTTGTTGGAAAGCCCGGTCGCCACCAGCCGCAGAATATCCTCCTCGCGCCGCGACAGATCGGCCAAGGGATTGGGCTCGCCCACAGGTTTGCCGCGCATCGCCACCAGCAGCCGCCCCGCAAGTCCGGGCGAGACATAAGACCGCCCCGCCGCGAGGTCACGCACCAGTTCGACCAACTCGCTGGCCCCGACGCCTTTCAGAATATAGCCCGCCGCCCCCGCCTTCAGCGCCGTCATCAGATCGCCCTCATCCTCGGACGCGGTCAACATCGCCACCAAGGGCGGCTTTTGCATCTGCATGATCAGGGCCAAAGCCCCCAAGCCGCCGCCCTTTGGCATCGAGACATCCAGCAGCACCAGATCGGGGTTCAACTCGGCACAAAGCCGCGCCGCCGCTTCGCCATCCTGCGCCTGCCCCACCACATCAATGCCGCCCGCATCCATCAACGTGCGCGCCACGCCGTCGCGGTAAATCGGGTGGTCATCGGCCAAAACCAGACGGATATCGCTCATAGTGCTTCCTTCACATCCAATGTCATCCTCAACTGCGCCCCCGGCCCATCGCTGCGATTGGCAAAGCTGATATGGCCGCCCAAGCTTTCCACCCGATCCGCCAATCCGGCAAGGCCAAGCCCGGCATCCTCGCGCGAAAAGTCCACCGGAAGCTGCGCGAAGCCAGCGCCCCGGTCCAGCACTTGCAGATCCAACTGATCCCCCCGCAGCGTCACCCGCACCTCTTGGCCCTGCCCCTCGGCATGGTGCCACGCATTGTTCAAGCCTTCCTGCACAAATCGATAGCAGCAGATTTTCACCGCAGCGGGCAGACCGCTGACGGCTTGGCAGTGCAAAGCCACCACCGTCCCGGTGCGGGCCGCATGCGCCTCGGTCACGCCACGCAAAATATCCTCCAGCGATTTCTGCTCGATATCTGGCAGCGATAGACCACGCGCGATGCTGCGGATTTCCGAGATTGAATCCTTCACCGCCCGCTGCACCGACGCCAAATCCTCCGCCGCCCGCCCCGAAACTTGCCCCTGCACCGCATCCAGCCGCAAAGCCGCAAAGCCCATCAGTTGTGCCGGGCCGTCATGCAAATCCGCACCGATCCGCCGCAAGGCCTGATCATTGACCGAGGCGAACCGCGCCGCCGCCCCCTGCACCCGCAAGCGCAGCGCCAGATTGCCCGCCGCCATCTCCTTCAACGCGCCCAACTGACGGTCAATGGTGCGAGAGCCGCGCAAAACCACCGCAAACATCGCAGCCGCGATCAGCCCCATCGCCCCCGCCACCGTCAGCCAGCCCATCGTTCGCGCCCGGATCAGGTCTTGTTTCAACTGCGTCGCCACCTCGTAAAACTCCGCCACCGCAATGACCTTGCCGGATTTGATCTCACGGATCGGGCTGTAAATCTCCAGCAGCGGGATGCCCAAAGCGTGTTCGGCCTCATCTTCTTCATCTTTAGTGTCGTTGAAATCGGCGCGCACCTCACCGCCCCAAGCCTTCTTCAGATTCTCGGTCGGCGGAAACCGCTTGCCGACGGTTTCCAGATTGGACGCATCCACCACCAGCTCACCCGGTCGCCAGATCTTAAAGCTGACCACCCTTTTGCCCAGCGCGGTATCGGCCAGCAATTCGCCGATTTTCAGCCGCGAGGCCTCGCTCAGATCAGAGCGCTGCGCCAGATCCTGCGTCAAGGGTGCGATGAAGCTTTCCATATACAGCGCCGTGGCGTTGGCGGTGTTGCGCACCACCACCTCCTCGATGCGGTTTGCGACGACAGAGCCGCCGACGCCCGCCGAGACCAACATCACCACGCCGCCTGCCAGCGCGAATTGTCGCGCCAGCGACAGCTTTGACCATGCCGTGAAGTCGAAATGCGCCATATCCGCCCCGGTGTTGTGCCGCGATCTTACACCGCTTAAACCCCAGATGCCCTAAAGCTTTTTGCCGCAGGACTTGCGACGCGGGTTTGCGACGCAGTTTGCGGCTTGGCCTAGCCCAGATTGCCCTGCACAAACGCCACGATCTCACTGGCCGGACGCGCGCCCGCCAACCGCGCCACCTCACGACCGCGCCGATACAGCACCAGCGCCGGAATGCCCTGAATCCGCGCCCGCTGCGCGATCTGCGGATTATCCTCGGTGTTCAGCTTGGCCAGCCGGGCGCGACCCTGCAACGCCTTGGCCGCTTTGACAAATTCCGGAGCCATCGCCCGACACGGCCCGCACCACGGCGCCCAGTAATCCACCAACAGCGCCAATTCATCGCCCCGCGTCGCCTTGTCATGCCCGCCCGCATCGAACGCGATCACCCGGCCATCCACCAGAGGATCGCCACAAGCGCCGCATTTCGGCCCCGCCGCCAGCCGATCCACCGCCACCCGGTTCATCTGCCCGCAGGTGGCACAGCTCAGCTTCACCGCATCCGACTTCACCGCATCCGACTTCACCGCCTCTGCCATCGCTTACAGCAAATCCTCTTCCTCGCCGGTCACATCAATGCCCATCGCCTCTAAGCCAGCTTCAAGATTTTCGGCCAGATCGGTCATGCCCAGCAGATATTCCGCCGTCGGCGCCGAGGCCTCCACTTCCGCCACCACCACCGCTTGACCAAATTCATCTGCCGTATAGGTGCCACGCCCGACCCAAGCCAGCGCCGTCAGATGCGCCTTTTCATCGACGTTCAACGCATCGAGCAAGCCGCGCAATTCGGCCTCTGCCGAGGCGGTGGTTTCACGCGACAGGTAAATAATTTCCACCACTTTCGCGGCTGCAATTTCCAACATGATGATCTCCTGTTCGCCGGTATTTTAGCACAAGGCCTAGGCCCGACTATGATCTAAAGCAGGGTGAGTATCCATCACCCTAAAGCGCATTCCGCTAAAGCAGCCAGACCGCCAGCCCATAACCCACCGACCCCGCCAGCGTCGCCAGCACCGCCGCAGTGCCCACGATCAACGGCAGCGGCACGCCGCCCTTCAGCATCGGCAGCAGTGAGGCCACAAACAAAGTCGCAATCGCCGCAGGCCCGGTCGAGGCCAAAAATCGCGCCAGCACCCCATCCGGCTTGATCGCCGACAAATCCGCTTTGGTCGGGAAAAACCGGAACGCCCAAGTGCAGGCCCCCACGATCAATGCCAGAGTCAAAATCTCAAGCCGCATCCTTGCGCCTCACCAGTAACCCACTCAGCGCGCCTGCAACCATGCCCGCCAAAATCCCCGCCGTGCCCGACCACGCCAGCGTCACCGCCACCGTGGCCGCCATCGCCACCGCAATCACCGGCAGTTGCAGCCGTGAGAGGATCGACAGCAGCAGCGCCAGAAACAGCGCGGGCAGCATGAAGCCCAAGGCGGCATCAATCACCGGATAGTCCTGCAACGCCACCCCACCCGCAAACGCCCCCAAGGCCGTGCCCGACAGCCATGATCCATAAGCCGCGAGCCCCAGCCCAAACATGAACGCCTCGGAAAACGCCACTTTGCCGCGCGCCAACGCCCCCAAGGCCGCGCCAAACACCTCATCGGTCAGCCCAAACGCCCAAGCCCAAGCGTGCTTGGTCCGCGCCCCTGGCCCCACCCGCTTGATCAGCGCCGGACCATACAGCACATGCCGGATATTCATCGCCACCAGCGTAAACGCCGACACCAAGACCGGAGCGCCGCCAGTGATCAGTGCTAACGCGAGGAATTGCGCGGCCCCGGCATAGATGATCAGCGACAGCCCGAACGCCTCCAGCCCCGACAGCCCGGCCCGCGTGGCCGCGACACCGAAGGAAAACGCGATGGGGAAATAGCCCAAAGCAATCGGCAGGGCGGTGACAAGGCCCGCAGTGAAGCTGGATTTTGGCGCGTGAAGGCTCATGGCGCTTTGCTAAGCGGTTCGGCGGATTTGGTCAACGTGCCGCTTTTTGTCGCGCCATAAGAAAATGGCCCCACCGCTGCAACGGCGGGGCCATTTCTTAACAAAGGGTTAAATCTGCAACCCTAAGCCTCTGATAACAAACACTTCCAAAAGGTCCCGAGTTGGGACCTCACTCCGCCGCCTCCATATAGCTTTCCAACGGCGGGCAGATACAGATCAGATTCCGATCACCATAAACATTGTCGACCCGCCCAATCGGCGGCCAATATTTATCCACCCGAAACGCGCCGGGCGGGAAACAGCCCTGCTCGCGCGGGTATTTCCGGGTCCAATCGGCGACCAGATCTTCGACGGTATGGGGCGCGTGCCGCAGCGGGCTGTCCTCGCTGGAAATCTCCCCATTCTCCACCGCCGTGATCTCTGCCCGGATCGCCAGAAGCGCTGTGATGAAGCGATCAATCTCGGCCTTGGTCTCGGATTCCGTAGGCTCCACCATCAACGTCCCCGACACCGGCCAAGACATCGTCGGGGCATGGAAGCCATTGTCGATCAACCGCTTCGCGATGTCATCAACGGTGACGCCCACCTCGGCAAACGGCCGGGTATCCAAGATACACTCATGCGCCACCCGCCCCTTGTTGCCCATGAACAGGATCGGATAAGCTCCTTTCAACCGCGCCGCGATATAATTGGCGTTCAAAATCGCCACCCTCGTCGCCTGCGTCAGCCCCTCACCGCCCATCATCAGACAATAGGCCCATGAGATCAGCAGGATCGAAGCCGAGCCATAGGGGGCCGCACTGACGGGGCCTTCTTCACCGCCCGTCTCGGAATGCCCCGGCAGGAACGGCGCAAGGTGGGCCTTCACCCCAATCGGCCCCATCCCCGGCCCGCCACCGCCATGCGGGATGGCGAAGGTTTTGTGCAGGTTCAAATGGCTGACATCCGAGCCAATCTCGCCCGGTTTCACCAACCCCACCAGCGCGTTCATATTCGCACCGTCGAGATAAACCTGCCCGCCATATTCATGGGTGATCCGGCAAATATCCCGCACGGTTTCCTCAAACACCCCATGCGTCGAGGGGTAGGTGATCATGCAGGCCGCGAGATTGCCGCCCGCCGCCGTGGCTTTGGCGCGGAAATCTTCGACATCGACATCGCCATTCGGCATGGCTTTCACCACCACAACCTCCATCCCCGCCATCTGCGCAGAGGCCGGATTGGTGCCATGCGCCGACACCGGGATCAGGCAGATGTTGCGATGCCCCTCATTGCGCGACCGATGATAGGCGGCGATGGTCAGCAGCCCGGCATATTCGCCCTGCGCACCGGAGTTCGGTTGCATCGAAAACGCATCGTAGCCGGTTATTTCGCACAGCTTGCCTGACAGATCTTCAATCGCCTCGCGGTAGCCCAAGGCCTGATCGGCGGGGATGAACGGGTGCAGCGAGCCAAATTCCGGCCAAGTGATCGGCATCATTTCCGCCGCCGCATTCAGCTTCATCGTGCAAGACCCCAAGGGGATCATCGCGCGGTCCAAGGCCAGATCGCGGTCGGACAGGCGGCGCATGTAGCGCATCATCTCGGATTCCGCGCGGTTCATGTGGAACACCGGATGCGTCAGATAGTCGGTTTCCCGCAGCATCGCCTCTGCAAAGCCCAGTTCCGCCTTGGCGGGCGGAGAATCCTGAATCCCGAACGCCCGCAGCACCCGGCGCAGCACGTCCTCGTTGCTGGTTTCATCCAAACTGATGCCGACATGATCGCGCCCGACCTTGCGGAAGTTCAGCCCCTCCAGCCGTGCCGCCGCCAGAATCCCGGCTTGGCCGACGCCGACCTCTACCGTGATGGTGTCAAAGAACTGCTTTTGCGGCAGCGTTGCGCCCGCGTCGCGCAGCGCCTTCGCCAAACGGACGGTCAACGAATGCACCCGCTCGGAAATCGCCCGCAGCCCCTTCGGCCCATGGAACACCGCATACATGCTGGCCATCACCGCAAGCAATGCCTGTGCCGTGCAGACGTTGGAGGTCGCCTTCTCGCGGCGGATGTGCTGTTCGCGGGTTTGCAGGGAAAGGCGGTAAGCTTTGTTTCCGTGCGAGTCGATGGAGACACCAACGATCCGCCCCGGCATCTGGCGTTTATGCTCGTCCTTACAGGCGAAAAACGCGGCATGCGGGCCACCATAGCCCAACGGCACGCCAAAGCGTTGGCTGGAGCCTACGGCGATGTCAGCCCCCATCGCGCCGGGTTCGCGCAGCATACATAGGGCGAGCAGGTCGGTTGCGACCACGGCGACGGCTTTGGCGGCGTGCAGGGCGTCGATCCATGGCGTGAGGTCACGGACATGACCCCAAGTGCCGGGATACTGGAAAATCGCGCCGAACACCTCACTGGCCTGCATCGCATCAGGATCGCCGACCACCACCTCGATGCCCAAAGCCTTTGCGCGGGTTTCGATCACGCCGATGGTTTGCGGATGGCAATGCTCATCTACGAAAAACTTTTTCGCCTTCGATTTGGCCACCCGTTCGGCCATCGTCATCGCCTCTGCCGCCGCTGTGGCTTCATCCAACAGCGAGGCATTGGCCACCGGCAGCCCGGTCAAATCGGCGACCATGGTTTGATAGTTGAGCAACGCCTCTAGCCGCCCCTGCGCAATCTCGGGCTGATACGGAGTATACGCCGTATACCATGCCGGATTTTCAAGGATATTGCGCTGGATCGCGGGTGGGGTGACGGTGCCGTAATAGCCCTGCCCGATCAGGCTGGTCATCACCTTATTCCGCCCCGCCACCGCGCGCATCCGCGCCAGCAGGTCATGTTCTGACAGCGGAGCCCAGCCCAAAGGCGTGCTTTGACGGATCGAGGCGGGCACAGTTTCGTCGATCAGCGCGTCTAGACTGGTGACACCGACGGCTTTCAGCATCTCGTCCATTTCAGACGGCGATGGGCCGATGTGACGGCGGTTGGCGAAATCGTAGGGATCATAGTCAACGGGTGTAAAGCTCATAGGGCCCCCTTAGGATGCAAGGTTCAAACCCCTTCACAAGAGGTTCGCGCGGATCTTCAAAATCAAAGGCTTAACGTCAGATCAGCCGATCAGATCGTTGTATTCATCTTCGTCCATCAAGGCATCCAGCACCGACATATCGTCGATCTTGATCTTGAAGAACCAAGCCGCCCCAGTTGGGTCTTCGTTCACCAAAGACGGGTTATCGACCAGTTTGGTGTTGACCTCGACGATCTCACCGTCCAGCGGAGCCAGAATATCCGATGCGGCCTTGACGCTTTCGATCACGCAAACCTCGTCGCCCTCGGCGACCACTGTTTCCGGCTCGGGCAACTCGACAAACACCACATCGCCCAAGGCGGTGGCGGCATGTTCGGTGATGCCAACCACCACCAGATCGCCCTCAACGCGGAGCCATTCGTGTTCTTTGGTATATTTCATCTGAGACCTTTAGCGTTTGTAGGTGGTTGGATGGAAAGGCATTTCGGTGGTGGAGACGGGCAGGCGCTTGCCGCGCACTTCGCCCTCCAGCGCGGTGCCGGGATTGGCGAATGCACTGGCGACATAGCCCATCGCAATCGGCGCGTTGACGCTTGGCCCAAAGCCACCCGAGGTGACTTGGCCCAAGGGTGTGGCATCGGGCGCGAACAGATCAGTATGTTCGCGCATCGGCGCACGGCCCTCGGGGCACAGGCCGACGCGCTTGCGCTCGGGGCCATCTGCCAGTTCTTGCAGGATGCGGGCTGCGCCGGGGAAGCCGCCGGCGCGGGTGCCATCTGTCCGACGGACTTTCTGGATTGCCCAAGTCAGCCCCGCTTCAACCGGGCTGGTGGTGGTGTCGATGTCGTGGCCGTGCAGGCAAAGCCCAGCCTCCAGCCGCAGGCTGTCGCGTGCGCCAAGGCCGATGGGCATCACCTCGGGTTCGGCGAGCAGCGCCTCGGCAAAGGGGCGCAACTGCGCATCTGGCACCGAGATTTCAAAGCCATCCTCGCCGGTGTAGCCGGAACGGGAAATCCACAGATCGGCGCCCTGCCATGGCAAGATCGCCACATCCATGAACCGCATCGCAGCCACGCCGGGCACCAGCCGCGCCAAGGCGGCCTCGGCCTGCGGGCCTTGCAGCGCCAACAGCCCGCGATCCAGAACCGGGATCACCTCGGCATCCTCCGACAAATGCGCCTGCATATGCGCGATATCGGCATGCTTGCAGGCGGCATTGACCACAACGAAGATATGATCGCCGCGATTGGCGAACATGAGGTCATCGAGGATGCCCCCGGTTTCATTGGTGAACAGCCCGTAGCGTTGGCGGCCCTCGGCCACGCCCAGCACATCGACAGGCATCAGGGATTCAAACGCCAAGGCCAAGGCCTCGTAGCTGCCCTTCGGGCGCAAGATAACCTGCCCCATGTGGCTGACATCGAACAGCCCCGCTGAAGTGCGCGTGTGCAGATGTTCCTTCATCACGCCTGCGGGATATTGAACGGGCATCTCGTAGCCCGCAAACGGCACCATTTTGCCGCCCAAGCTGACATGCAGATCATGCAGACCCAGTCTTAGCAATTCTTCGGCCAAAGCCGCCCCCATAACTGCCGGAAACATACCGGCACCGATCAGGCGGACCAATCCCCACCCCTCGATGCCCCCTCTGTCTATACCCTGCCGGAATATTTCCGGCTTGGGCGCCTGAGATCGTTACCACTTCGGCGGGTGCTGTGGCACCACTCTCCAGAGTCTGTCTGCCAAGACGGTCCTTGAGCCTGAGAGTTTACCGGGGCGGTTGCTCCTTCGGCACCAGAAGTTTCCTGCTGGATTCTCCCGATCCTGACGCCTTTAGCTAGCCCAGAGGCTGTGGGGCTTGCAAGTGAAAAGAATGCGACGCGATGCGATGATTTTACGACACGCTTAAATCCGCGCAGGCGTCGCCAAAATCATGCGGTAAGCCAGCCAGACACCAAGGATACCAAAGATCACCCCGCCCAAAGCTTGCCCGATCAGCACGCCTTGCGCGCCCCAATAGTGTGAGAACCACCACGCAAACGGCACAGTACCGATGGTGTGGCGGCCCCAGTTGATCAGGGTCGACATCAAGGGTTTGCCTAAGTTGTTACAGGCGGCATTGGCCATGAAGATGGCGCCGTTGAAGAAGAACAACAAGCACAACGGGCCGCAAAACAGATAGACCAGATCGCGGGTCAGACCTTGGGCGTGGAACAGATCGGCAATCGGTGCGCGCAGAACAAACAGGATCAGCGTGACGATGGCCACCACGATGGCGGTAAACTTCAGCCCTTCGAGGAAGGTTTGCCGCACCCGGTCCATCCGCCCCGCCCCGTAATTCTGCCCAATGATCGGCCCAATCGCGCCGGACAAAGCGAAAATCACGCCCAAAGCCACCGGGGTTAGCCGCCCGGCAATCGCCATCCCGGCCACCGCCGCCTCGCCATAGCCAGAGACCATCCGCGTCACCATCGCCTGCCCTAAGGGCGTGGCGACTTGGGTGAGAATCGCAGGCCCGGCAATGGCATAGACGGGCGAGAGATCCGCCTTCAGCCCTGCCACGGAGGGTCGATCAAAGCCGCCGTGATGCCGGATCACCGGCACCAGTGACACACCCGCAATCACGATCCTTGAGACCACCGAGGCGATTGCCGCCCCGGTCAAATCCAGATGCAGGCCAAAGATCAGGATCGGGTCCAGCGCCGCATTCGCCGCAGCGCCCCACAATGTCGCCGCCATCGCGCGCTTGGCGTCACCATGGCTGCGCAGGATCGCGCCACCGATCATGCCGACCATCAGGAAGGGTTGCGCCGGAATGACAATGCGCAGGAAATGCACGGTCAGCTCATGGGTGCGGCCCACAGCACCCAGCAGGCTGACAATACCGGGCAGAAACACCCAGACCACAGCGGCAAAGATGATGCCAAAGGCGATGCCAAGGATCATGCCGTTGGTGGCCTTTTCGCGCGCCATCACCAGATTGCGCTGCCCGACTGCGCGGGCCACCAGCGCCGAAACCGCGATGGACAGGCCAATGCCGAAAGAGGTGGTGAAGAACAGGATCGCCCCGGCGTAGCCGACCGCCGCCGTGATATCCTCTTGGTTCAGCATCGAGATGAACACCATATTGATCAGATCGACCGCGAAAATCGCCATCAGCCCAACCGAATTGGTCAGCGACATCACCGTGATATGGCGAAAGAGGTTACCCTCGACAAATTTCGCCTGCTGACCCGGCGCTTTTACCGCTTGTTCTGCCATCGACACCCTGCGGAAAGTTGCCCCTCCGCCACCTTTTGCTTCTGATTACCCGGAAAACTGACCTCATCAGGCCAAAGCGCAGCCTTGCATCCGCAATCGCAAAGGTTCAAGCTAGAACGCCACAACGCGGCTTGCATCCACGCAGGACTTTTGCGCGCAAATGCGTGACGCGGGCAACCGATCCGGCCCCCGCGTCTTGCATGTTGATCGGTCAGGCGGTGGCCTTAGTCAGCGCTCGCCTCGCCCAGTTGCAGCCCCGCAGGCGCGTGCAGGTCTTGCGCAGGCAGCGCCGCAGACGACACATCTTCACCGCGCAATGCGGCGTCAAACTTGCCGCGATCCAGCGCGTTCTCCCAGCGGCTGACCACCACCGTCGCCACCGCATTGCCGATGAAGTTGGTGATCGAGCGGCATTCCGACATGAACCGATCCACGCCCAGAATGATCGCCATCCCCGCCACCGGCACCGTCGGCACCACCGACAGGGTTGCCGCCAGCGTGATAAAGCCCGCGCCCGTCACCCCAGCAGCACCCTTCGACGACAGCATTGCCACCGCCAGCAGGGTGATCTGATCGCCGAGCGACAGATCAATATTGGTGGCCTGAGCGATGAACAGCGCGGCCAAGGTCGTGTAGATATTCGTCCCGTCGAGGTTGAACGAATAGCCGGTTGGCACCACCAAGCCCACCACCGGACGCGCGCAACCCGCACGCTCCATCTTCTCCATCAGCGCAGGCAGGGCGGATTCCGACGACGAGGTGCCCAAAACCAGCAGGATTTCGGTTTTCAGATAGGCGATCAGCCGCAGGATCGAGAAGCCGTTCAGCGCGCAGACCGTGCCCAGAACCACGAGGATGAACAAGGCCGAGGTCAGATAAAACGTGCCGACCAAAGCCGCCAAGTTCACCACCGAGCCGATGCCATATTTACCGATGGTGAAGGCAAACGCCCCGAACGCCCCAATCGGCGCGGCTTTCATCAGGATATCGACGATACGGAACACCACGCGGCTGACCGTCTCGAACAGATCGACCACCGGGCGGGCTTTCTCGCCAATCAGGATCACGCCCACGCCGAACAGGATCGCGATGAACAGCACTTGCAGGATGTTGCCATCGACGAAGGCCGAAACCATGGTGTCCGGGATGATGCCCAACATAAAGCCCGTCACCGTGGTCTCATGCGCCTTTTCGCTGTAGCCCTGCACCGCAGAGGCGTCCAGCGTGGCCGGATCAATGTTCATGCCAGCGCCCGGCTGCACCACATTGGCGACGATCAAGCCAACCACCAGCGCCAGCGTCGAGAACACGAAGAAATAGCCGAACGCCTTCGCCGCAACCGGCCCCACCCCGCGCAGGCTGGTCATGCCAGCGAGCCCGCTCACGATGGTCAGAAAGATCACCGGGGCGATGATCATCTTCACCAGTTTGATGAAGCCATCGCCCAAGGGTTTCAGCGACTCGCCGACCGATGGCCAGAAATGCCCGATCAACGCGCCCAGAATGATGGCGAAGATGACTTGGAAATAAAGCGAACGATAGAATGGACGCGGCACTTGTGCCACGGACGTGGTGTTGATCTGCATTGTGGTCTCCTCCCAACATGCATGACGAATCTGTGATGCTATGATGACAGTCAGCCTTCCTACTGCGTAGAAATGAGGCGACTAACGGCAATGCGTTGATGTCATAGGTTTTTCGGGCTGATCCGTGTGAAAATATGTGCGCTTTTCCACACATATAATTCATGATAGTGTGGAAATAGAAACAGTGGGCTGCAGATGATCCTTCGCATGAATCGCGCACTGACGCGCTTTGTTCTGGCCAGTGTGGCGCTTGGCCTGCTGGCGCTGGTGTTCTATTTCGGTCAGGCCAGTGCGGTGTCGCGGCTGGGTGAACAGGCCATGGCGGCAGCGGAATCGCGGGTGCAAGCGTTGGAAAGCGTGCTCGCCACCCAACGCGCGGTGGCGGCAATTCTGTCGGATGATGGCTTGGTCAAAGATGCGCTGCGGCTTGGCTCCACCAGCGCGCAACAGGGGGGTTCGCGTAAACTTGATCAGTTGCGCAATGAGACCGGCAGCAATGTGATCTACCTGCTCAACACCACGGGCGTAGCGATTGCGGCCTCTAACTGGGATGAGCCGGTGTCGTTTGTCGGCAGCAGCTACAGCTTTCGCCGCTATTTCACCGAGGCGATGGCGAAGGGCACCGCACTGGAATTCGCACTTGGCACCGTCAGCAAGCGCCCCGGCCTGTATCTGTCGCATGCGGTGTCGGACGGCGGGGCGGTGATCGGCGTCGTGGTCGTCAAGATGGAGTTTGACGCGCTGGAAGCCAGTTGGGCCCGCAGCCCCGATCAAACCCGTGTCAGCGATGCCAAGGGGCAAGTGCTGCTGTCCTCCGTGCCCGCCGAGCGGTTTGGACCGATGCCAGCCTTGTCCGATCGGCTGAACATCATCCGCGCGGTATCCGGCACGCCGGATTGGGTTCTGACCCTCAGCGCCAGTGCCGCCGACACGACGCAGGCCGGGATACTGGCCACCGGGGCGGCGCTGGGGGTTGAGATCATCCTTGGCGCGTTGATCTGGCGGGCGGGACGGGCCAAACGGCGGGCCGAGACCGCCGTGGCCGCCGAGCGCCGCTACACCGCCGATCTGCAACGCGCGGTGGAAGACCGCACCCGCGATCTGACCGCCGAGATGGCCGAGCGTCGTGCCGCCGAGGCGCGTCTGGCGCGGATGCAGGCCGATCTGGTGCAGGCCAACAAGCTGGCGACCTTGGGACAGGTGACGGCGGGTCTGGCGCATGAGGTCAATCAACCCTTGGCCACCATTCGCCTGCTGGCTGAAAATGCGCTGGCTTTGCAAAGCACCGCTCCCGCTGAGGTGACGGGCAATCTGGGCAAGATCGTGCAAATGTCGGAACGTATAGGTGCTATCACCACGCATCTGCGCGGCTTTGCCCGTAAGGCCACCGGGCAAGTTGGCGCGGTCAGCGTCAAGGATACGATTGACGCCTCGGTGATCCTGACCGCCTCGCGCCGTCGTGGCGAAGGCGCGACTGTGGTGATCGAGGGGGCTGATGCAGGGCTGTCGGTGCAAGCCGAGGCGGTACGGTTGGAGCAGGTTCTGGTCAACCTGATCCAGAACGCGCAAGAGGCTTTGGTGGGGCGGCCCAATCCTGAAATCCGCATCAGCGTGACCTCGGACGCCGCCCATGTGATGATCAGCGTGGCCGACAACGGCCCCGGCCTGCGCGCTGATATTGCTGCGCAGTTGTTCACCCCCTTCGCCACCAGCAAGCCCGATGGCTTGGGTCTTGGCCTTGTGATCGCGCAGGACATCCTCTGCGATCTGGGCAACGAATTGACCGTCGATCCGCCGCAGCCCGGAGAAGGCGCCACCTTCCGCATCCGGTTGACCCGCGCATGACCGCCCTGCCCTTGGTTCGCCTTGTCGATGACGACACCGACCTGTTGGAAGCGCAGACTCAATCCCTGCGCATCGCCGGCTTTCAGCCCGAAGCGTTTTCCTCTGCCGCCGCCTTGCAGGGCCTTGATGCCGATTATCCCGGCGTCGTGCTGTCGGATGTGCGGATGCCCGGCATGGATGGGTTCGAGCTGTTCCGCCGCCTGCGCGCGCTGGATCCCGAATTGCCGGTGATCCTGCTGACCGGGCATGGTGATGTGGCGGTGGCGGCGATCCGCGACGGGGCTTGGGATTTTCTGACCAAGCCGGTGGGATTGGATGCGCTGACCGCCGCGCTGCGCCGTGCGGTGCAGGCCCGCGCTTTGGTGCTGGAAAACCGCCAGTTGCGGGCGATACGCAGCGTTCCGGTGGCGGCGGGGCAGTTGTTGGGCGACAGCACGGCGATGGTGCAGTTGCGGGATACGGTGACGCGGCTGGCCGAGGCGGGTGTGGATGCGCTGATCACCGGACCTTCGGGGGCCGGGAAAACCCTGCTTGCCCGCGCCATCCACCGCGAAGGCCCGCGCCATGCCCGCGCTTTCGTGCATGTCGCCTGCGATACTTTGGACGCCGCGCGGTTTGATCTCGATTTCATTGGCGCCGAGGCCGGTCAGCCCGGTGCGCCGCGTCATGCCCGGCTGGTGGGGCGGCTGGAGAAGGCACATCGGGGCACGTTATTTCTGGATCGGATTGATCGGCTGAGTCTAGCCCAGCAGGCGCGGCTTTTGCATGTGATTGAGGCACGCGAGGTTTGGGCGGCGGGGGCCTCTGCCGCGCGGGCGGTGGATCTGCATGTGCTGGCGGCCTCGCAGGCGGATCTGGCGGCGATGGTGGCGCGGGGGGGGGGAGTTTTTGCCCGACCTCTATTATCGGCTGTCGGGCGTGACGCTGCATGTGCCTGCTTTGAAGGAGCGGCGGGGGGATGTTGCGATCTTGTTCCGGCACTTCTTGCTGGCGGCCTGCGCGCGGCTGAACCTTCCGGTGCCGCTGGTCACGCCGCTGTCTCAGGCGAGATTGGCCACGCATGACTGGCCGGGGAATGCGCGGGAATTGATGCAGTTTGCGGAGTCGGTGGCTTTGGGGTTGCCCGCGTTGGGGGAGGTTGCGGGCGAGGAAGTGGTGGGGTTGGCGGAGATGATGGCGGGATATGAGGCCGGGGTGATCCGCGAGGCTTTGTTGATTTCGGGTGGGAATGTCAGTCGGGCAATGGAGCGGTTGAAGCTGCCGAGGAAGACGTTTTATGATAAGGTGAACAGGTTGGGGATTAGGCCGGAGGGGTTTCGAAACCGGGGAAAATAAGGCGTGTCCACGCGTGGACAAAATGGATTATATATTGGGATCAAGTGGTTATAAAAACGCGTTAACCGAATTTTCATCTTTGCTTTCCACAATCCCCAAGCCGCCCCGGACTTGATCCGGGGCCTCATGGTGTGAGCGGAGGCCCCGG
>JAYTVN010000022.1:0-1974 GCA_043743975.1 Cypionkella sp. | reverse complement strand
CAGGTGCCGCTCAGGGGCGCGACGCGATTGCCCGGGCGCTGCGTGATGAGCTGGACCGGCGCGGCATCTGACCCGTGACAGGCTTTGCAGGCGCGCCGGTTGCACCGACCGGTGTGGCCGTGTAAGAACGCTGACGCGGCACCAGACCGCCGGGCCAAAAAGCGGGGGCAGGCATGAAACGAGTGGTCATCACCGGATTGGGGATGGTGACGCCGCTGGCTTGTGGCGTTGAAGCGACCTGGGCGAGGCTGATCGCCGGACAGTCCGGCGCGGGCCCGATCCAGCGGTTTGATGCCAGGCACTTGGCCACCACTTATGCCTGTGAAGTACCGCGCGGCGATGGCAGCGACGGCACGTTCAACCCAGATGACTGGATGGAGCCAAAGGATCAGCGCAAGGTCGATGATTTCATTCTGTATGGCATGACCGCCGCCGTCCAGGCTGTGCGGGATTCGGGCTGGATGCCGCAGGATGAAGAGGGCCGCTGCCGCACCGGCGTGATGATCGGGTCGGGGATCGGCGGGTTGTCGTCGATTGCGGAAACCGCTGTCCTGATAAAGGAGCGCGGACCCAAGCGGGTGTCGCCGTTCTTTATCCCCGGGGCGCTTATCAACCTGATTTCGGGGCAGGTCTCGATCAGGTTCGGGTTCAAGGGGCCGAACCACGCCGTTGTGACCGCCTGTTCCACCGGGGCCCATGCCATTGGCGATGCATCCCGTCTGATCCAGTGGGGCGATGCTGACGTGATGGTGGCAGGGGGTGCCGAAAGCCCGATTTCAGAGATTGGCATTGCCGGGTTCAACGCCTGTAAAGCGCTGTCGACCAAGCGCGCCGATGACCCGACCAAGGCCAGCCGCCCCTATGACGCTGACCGTGACGGTTTTGTGATGGGCGAAGGCGCGGGCGTAGTGGTGCTGGAGTCGCTGGAGCATGCACAGGCACGCGGAGCGCGGATCTACGCCGAAGTGCTGGGCTATGGCATGTCGGGTGACGCCCATCACATCACCGCCCCTGCCGAGGACGGCGACGGCGCATTCCGCAGCATGTCGGCGGCGTTGAAACGCGCCGGGTTGAGCCCGTCACAGGTGGATTACATCAACGCCCATGGCACCTCGACCATGGCTGACACGATTGAACTGGCAGCGGTGGAGCGGCTTTTGGGCGATGCTGCCGGGGCTGCGACGATGAGTTCGACCAAATCGGCCACGGGTCATCTGCTGGGCGCTGCCGGGGCGATCGAGGCGATTTTCTGCGTTCTGGCGTTGCGCGATCAGGTGGCGCCGCCGACCATCAATCTGGACAACCCGGCGGTAGAGCCGAAGCTGGACCTTGCGCCCCATGTTGCGCGGAAACGCCGGATCGACGTGGCGCTGTCCAACTCGTTCGGGTTCGGCGGCACCAATGCCAGTCTGGTGCTGGGGCGTGTTGCAGGCCTGACGGGACGTGCCGGCTGATGTGGCGCCACATCGCCTCTAACGCGTTGACGCTTATTCTGGTGGCACTGGTGGTGGCAGGATCGACGCTGGCCTGGGCCAAGCGCGAATTCACCGATGCCGGGCCGCTGGTCGCGGGAATTTGTCTCAAAGTCGACAAGGGCGCAACGCTTGGTGTGGTATCGGACGATCTTGAGGCCGGGGGGGCAGTGTCGTCTGCCACGATCTTTCGTCTTGGCGCGCGGTATTCCGACCGGGCGAAAGGGTTGAAATTCGGCAGCTACCTGATCCCGGCCCGAGCTTCGATGACCGACATTCTGGCGTTGGTGACCGGTGACGGGCAAAGCACCTGCGGCACCGAGATCAACTATCGCATCGGTGTTGCCGCCGCCGACCTTGTGCTGCGCGAGCTTGATCCAGGCAGCAACCGCTATGTCGAAGTGGCCAAGTTCGATCCCGCCGTTGACGCCGCTCCGCCGGAGTTTGTCGCGGTGCAGGATGCCGCCGATACCCGGTTGCGGGTGACGCTGGCAGAAGGGGT
>JAYTVN010000021.1:0-187341 GCA_043743975.1 Cypionkella sp. | reverse complement strand
CTTCGATCTTCTTCAGCCGCGCGCCGTCGGCGCCGTAGATATAGCAGGTCTTCTTGCCGTTCAGGGTGACGGAAAGCGGGCGGTTCTCACCATCATATGACAAGAGATTATCGTCTGGCCAAAGTTGAAGCCAAAGTGAAGCTGTAGGGTGGGTTTCAACCCACCGTCTGCCGTGGAAAAAATGAATAAACCCTTAACGAACCAACCCTAACCCCTTGATCTGTATAGGTCAGCCCTGCTGTCCACGCGTGGACAAGCCCGCCGGGACGCGAAAGCGGTCGCGCCTGTGTCAAACCTCAAGCCGCTCCACTGGAGCGATTTGGCGCCGCAGAGCAGGGCCGCACCTTACCCATTAAACAAGAAATGCAGCACATCGCCGTCTTTGACCTCATAGGTCTTGCCCCCAACCCGGAATTTACCCGCTTCTTTCGCGCCGGACTCGCCCTTGCCTGCGATGTAATCATCATAGGCGACGGTTTCAGCCCGAATAAAACCCTTCTCGAAATCGCCGTGGATCACCCCAGCTGCCTGCGGCGCGAGCATCCCCTTATGGATCGTCCAAGCGCGGGCCTCTTTCGGGCCGACGGTGAAATAGGTCGACAGGCCGAGGAGTTTGTAGCCCGCGCGGATCAGTCGGTCCAATCCCGCTTCATGCGGGCCCATTTCCTCCAGAAACATCGCGGCTTCGTCGTCGGCGAGCTGGCTGATTTCTTCCTCGATCTTGGCCGAGATCACCACCGAGCCCGCGCCCTGCTTCGCGGCCATTTCCGCCACACGCGCGGATTGGGCGTTGCCCTCGGCAGCACAGGCTTCCTCGACGTTGCAGACATAGAGCACGGGTTTCGAGGTCAAGAGTTGCAGCAGCCGCCACTGACGCTGATCTTCCTCGGCAATCGCGATGCTGCGGGCGGGGTGGCCTGCCTCCAGCACTTTCAAGGCGGCGCGCAGTAGGCGGTCTTGGTCCAACGTATCCTGATCGCCGCCGCGCAGTTTTTTCGCCAATCCCGTCAGGCGGCGCTCGATGCTTTCCATATCGGCGATCATCAGCTCGGTTTCGATGGTTTCCGCATCGGCCACCGGATCAATCTTGCCCTCGACATGGGTGATGTCGCCATCTTCAAAGCAGCGCAGCACATGGGCGACGGCATCGCATTCGCGGATATTGGCGAGGAACTGGTTGCCGAGGCCTTCGCCCTTCGAGGCACCCCGCACGAGGCCCGCGATATCGACAAAGGTCATCCGCGTCGGAATGATCTGCTTGCTGCCCGCAATAGCCGCCAATTTATCCAGCCGCGCATCGGGCACTGCGACCTCGCCGACATTGGGTTCAATGGTGCAGAACGGGAAATTCGCCGCCTGCGCCGCCGCCGTGCGGGTCAAAGCATTAAACAGGGTGGATTTGCCGACATTCGGCAGACCAACGATACCCATTTTGAAACCCATCGCGCGCACCCCTTTGGTATGACCGCCTGCGGCATAGGCAGGAGTGGCGGTGCGGTCAAGGCTTTCGCTTGGGAAAGCTGCGGGAGTCGGGGCTGCGGAAGCCTCCGGCGGGAGTATTTAGGCCAATGTGAAATTGCGAGATGGGGTTTGGCGGGGCCGTGAAGGGGCATTGATTTTCCGGGGCTTCCCGTGCAAACCGTTTTGGGACTTGCAGGGATGGGCCGGGACATGAGCAGAATCGACGACACTTTCGCGCGGCTGAAATCGCAGAGCAAAAAGGCCTTCGTCGCCTATATCATGGCGGGCGACCCGGATGTCGACCGCTCACTGGCGGTGATGCAGGGCCTGCCGGGGGCGGGCGTCGATATCATCGAGCTGGGTCTGCCCTTCACCGATCCGATGGCGGACGGCCCGACAATCCAACTGGCGGGCCAACGCGCGCTGGAAGCGGGCATGACGCTGGACAAGACCTTGCAGATGGTGCGCGACTTCCGCAGCGGCGACAAAACCACCCCGATCGTGCTGATGGGCTATTACAACCCGATCTATGCGCGCGGCGTTGATCTGTTCCTAGCTCAGGCCACCGAGGCCGGCATTGACGGGTTGATCATCGTCGATCTGCCCCCCGAGGAAGACGCGGAACTCTGCCTGCCCGCGCAGGCCGCTGGGCTGAATTTCATCCGCTTGGCCACCCCCACCACCGACGCCAAACGCCTGCCGAAAGTGCTGCAAAACACCTCGGGCTTTGTCTATTACGTCTCGGTCACCGGCATCACCGGGGCGGCTGCGGCGCAGGCGGGCGATGTCGGGCCGGAAGTGGCGCGGATCAAACGCTCGACCGATCTGCCGGTGATCGTCGGCTTTGGCATCAACACGCCCGAGGCCGCGAAAGCCATCGCTTCTGTGGCCGATGGCAGCGTGGTGGGCTCCGCCATTGTCAAGGAAATCAGCACCGGCAAACCTGTGTCCGAGGTGTTGGCCTTTGTCGCCACACTCGCCGCTGGAGCCCATGCCGCATAACCCGTCAAATCTGCTAAAACTTAGCTAAAATTGTCATCCTCTGTGCTCAAATATCCCACGGGGGTTTGGGGGTGTGAAACCCCCAAGACGCCCCCCCAATCGCGCCCTAAGCCATCAGCAAATCCCGGAGCCCGCCATGCACAAAGGTCGTATCGAAGCCTTCTCGGATGGCGTGCTGGCCATCATCATCACCATCATGGTGCTGGAGCTGAAAGTGCCGCATGGCCATGACCTTGCGGCGCTCACCCCGCTGATCCCGATCTTCTTCAGCTATGTGTTGTCCTTCGCCAATGTCGGGATTTATTGGAACAACCACCACCACATGTTCCAAGCGGTCAAACATGTCGGCGGTTGGGTGCTCTGGGCCAATCTGCACCTGCTGTTCTGGCTGTCGCTGATGCCGTTTGCCACGGCGTTCATGGGCGAGAATGGTTTCACCGCCCCCACCGTGGCGCTCTATGGCTTCGATCTGCTGATGTGCTCTATTGCTTACTTTTTACTGGTGAAAGCGCTGTTGGCCGAGCATGGCCAAGACTCGGACTTCGCCCGGGCGCTGGGATCGGACCGCAAGGGCAAGATCTCGACGCTGGCTTATATGCTGGCGATGCCGCTGGCGTTTGTGCAGCCGATGCTGGCGTTGGCGCTGATCGCTGCGGTGGCGGCGATCTGGATCGTGCCGGATCGCCGATTTGCGCGGATGCCACGCGCGCCGCAATAGTCATTGCACGAAAATGCTGTAATTGGTAATGATCCATGACCAATTACAGCGAAAAGGCCGCATCATGCCCCCGGTGATCACCTGCATTGACGATCTGAAGCAGCTTTACAAAAAGCGCACGCCGAAGATGTTTTACGATTACTGCGAGAGCGGCTCCTATACCGAGCAGACCTTCAAGGAAAACACCACGGATTTTGCCAAAATCCGGCTGCGGCAACGGGTTGCGCGTGATCTGACCGGGCGCAGCACCGAAGTCTCGATGCTGGGCAACAAGGTGACGATGCCGGTGGCCCTGTCGCCGGTGGGATCGACGGGGATGCAGTGGCCGGATGGCGAGATCTTGGCTGCTCGCGCTGCCGCCGCTTTTGGGGTGCCGTTCACGCTGTCCACGATGTCGATCTGCTCGATTGAGGATGTGGCCGCGCACTCGCCGACGCCGTTCTGGTTCCAGCTTTACGTGATGAAGGACGAAGATTTCGTCGATGCCATCATCGAGCGCGCGCGTGCTGCGAAATGCTCGGCCTTGGTGCTGACGCTGGATCTGCAAATTCTGGGCCAACGCCACAAGGATTTGAAAAACGGCCTGACCAGCCCGCCGCGCCTGACCCTCCCGAACATCATCAACATGGCGACAAAACCCGCGTGGTCGCTGGGCATGCTGCAAACCCCGCGCCGCACCTTCCGCAATATTGTCGGCCATGTGAAGGGCGTCACAGACCTCGCGGACCTCACCAAATGGGCGAATGAGCAGTTCGACCCGATGCTGGACTGGAGCAAGGTCAAACGCATCCGCGATCAATGGGGTGGCAAGCTGATCCTGAAGGGCATCCTCGACGCCGACGACGCCCGCTTGGCCGCCGATGTCGGGGCGGATGCGATGATCGTCTCGAACCACGGCGGGCGGCAGTTGGATGGCGCCTTGTCGTCGATCCGCGTGCTGCCGTCGATTGTGAAAGCGGTGGGCGATCAGACGGAAGTCTACATGGATTCCGGCATCCGCTCCGGCCAAGACGTGCTGAAAGCCCTCGCCTTGGGCGCAAAATCCACCTTCATCGGCCGCAGTTTCATCTACGGCTTGGGCGCGATGGGGCAGGCGGGCGTCACCAAAGCGCTGGAGGTGATCCAGAAGGAACTCGACATCTCAATGGCTTTGTGTGGCGTGCAACAAGCCCGCGACATCAGCCGCGAGCATGTGCTGGTGCCGCAGGACTTTGAGGGGAATTGGGCGTAGGGGCGCCTTTGCGCTTGACCCAATCCCTGCGATTGCGTCACCTGACACCGTGGTTTCGCTGGTTGCAGAGTGCAATTCTCAATCATGTCGAATGTGTGAAATGATGAGAGGATTGCTGACATGGGCGGTGTTACAGAACCAACGACCGAGCCGGGGGTTGTTGTTGCAAACATCATTGGCACGAATGATGCTGAAAGTCTTTCAGGAACCTCAGCTGCAGAAAACATCTTTGGCTATGGCGGGAATGATACGCTTGCCGGATTTGAAGGCAGCGACAGTCTTTATGGTGGAAACGGCGATGATGTTCTAAGTGAAGCATCCGGCGGCAACAGCTTTTACGGCGGTGCCGGAAATGATGTTATTGGCACGCTGACGCCCGCAGATGTTGCTTTTGGTGGTGCGGGTTTGGACGAAGTCATTCTTGCATATCAAACGGCCACAGCCGGGGTGCAACTGGGTGGTTTGATTGGTGGTGCGCTAAGCGATATTGAGAATTATTCCGGTAGATTGACCAACTATGCTGATCAAGTGGGTATAGTCTGGGGCTCGGCTGCTCAGAAAGTGATGGATGCAGATCTGAATGCTGGATCAGGAACCGATACGTTAAGTATTGATTTTGGAAATTTAACGAATTCTGGGTTTTCAGGGGTAAATTTTTCGGGATCTGCCTTTGAATCGTATTCAACCATGATCTATTTGAACAGTGTGAATAATCTGCCGTTCCAGTGGTATACATATTCTGATTTTGAACGCTTCAATATTTATGGCCGCGCCGGGAATGATGCATTATTCGGATTTGATGGATCAGACATATTGGATGGCGGTGCGGGCAATGATACGATGCATGGCGATGGCGGAGTAGATTTTCACCCCGGTGCAGATACGATTTACGGCGGATCAGGCGATGATTTTGTCTATGGGGAAGCTGGCATTGATTTGATCTATGGCGGTATTGGCAACGATACTGTGGATGGTGGGGCTGGGGCCGATACGATCTATGGCGGCGACGGCAATGATAGCTTGATGAATGCAAATTTGATCTTCGCCGGGGCGGGCGATGACACTTTGAAAGGCAGTAGCGGAACTGATCCGGGTGCGGGTATTTTGGTATTCTATGGTGAAACCGGAAACGACGAACTGGTTGGGGATCTGGGCAGCGACAGTCTGTATGGCGGTGCGGGTGATGATTTGGTCAGCGGATCGCAGGGGGCTGATGTTATATCCGGTGGCGACGGCAATGATACGCTGCGCGGCGATGGCTTTCTTGCTGGGTACATTGGCAAGGATACGATTTTTGGCGGCATGGGGGATGACGCACTTTATTCTGATCCTAGCGCAGACATAATTTATGGCGAAGACGGCAACGATACAATTTTCGGTAACGCAGCGGGTCACGGTGGTCTGTTTGGCGGAAATGGCGATGATTGGTTTCCTGGAATTTCCGTGATCAGTCAGGTATATGGTGGCGCGGGGATTGATGGTATTGGTCTTGACCTTAGCGGATATGCGGCTTCGGTGACCTTAGGCAAAACGGCGGGCGGACTTCTGGCTGAGTTTGAGTATTATGCCGGGATACTGACCCAATATGATGATCTGGTGGTGATGCCTTGGATGCAAAATTCGTTGGCACCGCTGGGAAGGATTTTGACTGGCGGAGCGGGTAATGATACGCTGATCGTTGATTTCGGGTCAGTGCCACTTACCGGTGGTGACCATATTGAATATGTCGACGGCACATTGCGTATTTATCAAAATGCAGATGATTTTTCCTATGCGGGCGGGTTTCTCAGTTTTGAATACCTCTACTTCCAAGGAACCAGCGGAAACGATGTCATGGTTGGCGGGCGAGAGTTCAACGACTTCAGGGGCAGGCTTGGCGATGACACCTTGATTGGGGGTGACGGTGACCGCGGTGATATTTTGTTCGACGGTGGCGGCAACGATTACCTCGTCGGTGATGATGTGCAAGAGATATATTGGGGCAGTGATACCCTGTATGGCGAGGCGGGCAACGATAGTATCGTCGGCGGTTTGGGGTATGATATTCTTTTTGGCGGAACCGAGAATGATACCCTCAGCGGCGGAGCAGGAGACGACTCGCTCTATGGCGGTCAAGCCGCTGATTACATCACGGCTGAAGGCGGCAATGATTTGATCTATGCGGGTCTGGGATTTGACATCGTTCTGGCGGGGATTGGTGATGATCGGGTTTATGGTGAAGCGGGCTCGGATTTTCTGATCGGCGCGATTGGCAATGATACGATCTATGGTGGCGATGGCTTGGACCGCATGCATGGTGGTGAGGGCGCGGATGTGCTGATCGGCGGTGCGGATCGGGATATCATGACTGGCGGTACGGGTGGTGATATCTTTGTGTTTGATGCCAGCACTGCAACGGGTGCAGATGTCATTTTGGATTTCGAAAGTGGCGACAAGCTGTATTTCAGGGGGCTGACCGGTGTGCAGGATTTGACGGTGGTGCGCGGCGTGACCGATGTGGTGATCACATGGGACGCAGGCGCGGTCACTTTGATAAGTGCCGCGAGCATAGCGGTGACGATGGAGTTTGGCGATCTTTTCGGCTAACGCCGCAACAACACCCGTGCCAGCACGGGGATGCCCGCCAGCATCACCGCCGCACAAACGAAGGCGAAGCGCAGGCCGAAATGCCCGGCGATAAAGCCAATCGCGGGCGGACCGAAGAAATAGCCGAAATAGCCGATCAGCGTCGCCCGCGCCACCGCGCGGGCGCGGGCGGCGGGGTCGGACAACTGTCCCACCAAGGAAAATACTGTGGGCGCGATCACCGATGATCCGATCCCCATCACGATGAAGCCGGTATAGGCCATCGCGGGTGTCACCGCCAACGCCGCCCCCAATGCCCCCGCCGCCGAGATCACCGCACCCCCGGTCAGCAGCCAGATCGCCGGAATACGGCTGGCCAGTCCCTGCCCGAACAGGCGCGCCACCCCCATGGTGATCGCCATCACGGCAGGCCCCATCGCGCCATCAGACGGTGAGCCGCCCAAGTTCTTCTCGATATGCAACGCCGACCAATTCTCCGCCGCATTTTCGGTCAGGAACGCGATCAGCACCATCGCGCCGCCGATCAGCGGCACCCAGCCTAAATGCGCCGCCGCTTTGCCCTTGGGCCGCGCCAAACCCAATATCCGGCCATCTTCCTCGTAACTTGCCAGCGCAATCACCGCAGCCAACAGCGCCATGCTGCACAACACCCAAGCCGGAGACCATCCTGCACTGCGCAAGGCCCCCGTTGCAATCGCCCCGCCCGCATAGCCAAAGCTGTAAGCGGCATGGCACAGGTTCATCAAAGGCCGCCCGCTCTGCGTCTCAATCGTCGCCACCCGTGCGTTCATCAGCACATCGGTGAGGCCGGTGCCCGCCCCGCAAGCCATCATCGCCAGCGGAAACAGCATCAGATGGCTGAACTGCCCCGGCAGCACGAACGCCACACACATCAACAGGCAGGAAATCAGCATCGCCCGCCGCCCAAACGCCACGCCCAAGCGCGGTGCCACCAGCATCGCGCAAACCGCCGCAATCGGCGTCATGAACATCAAAGCGCCCAAGCGCGACTCGTCAATGTCGAGCATGGTCTTGATATCGGGCAGATCGGCGGCGAAAGACCCCCAGAGCACGCCCATCGCGGCAAAGGCCGCCACGGCGGGGCGGGCGGTGCGAAGGGTATTCAGGGCGGTCATAAAATTCTCCTGCTCATGCAAGCGGGATAGCGCGGGGCGCGTGGAAAGACTATTCCACCCCCGACATCGCAACGCGCAGAGCCGCCAGCCGCCTGCGGCAGTCATTGACCACTTTCCGGCTTTCCTTTGCGGTGATTCCCCGCTATAGGCCCGCGATCGCGCCATGCACCCTTGAACGTTGGCGGATATATATATGGAGAAACATTATGGCACGCGAGATCCTTGATCTTCACGCCGAAGCACGCAAGGGGGCCGCTCGTCAATCACGTCGTGATGGCTTCGTTCCCGGTATCGTTTACGGCGATAACGTGGCCCCTCTTGCAATCAAGATCCCTTACAACGCTTTGCTGAAGCGCCTGAAAGCCGGTCGCTTCCTGTCGTCGCTGTTCAACCTGAAGGTTGAAGGCCAGCCCGACGTGCATGTGATCTGCCGCGCTGTGCAGCGTGACGTTGTGAAAGATCTGCCGACGCATATCGACCTGATGCGCCTGCACGACGAAAACCGCATCAACCTGTTCATTCACGTGACCTTCATCAACCATGAAGCTAGCCCGGGTCTGAAAAAGGGCGGCACTTTGACCGTTGTGCGCAATGATGTCGAGCTGAACGTTCTGGCGGGCGACATCCCGGATCACATCACCGTCGATCTGACGGGCCGCAAAATCGGCGACGTGATCCACATCAATGACGTGGTTCTGCCGGAAGGCACCAAGCCCAGCATCGACCGTAACTTCGTGATCGCCAACGTGGCGGCTCCGGCGGGTTACGTTGAGACCGCTGACGCTGAATAAGCCTTATCGGGTTTGAGATGACGGGCGCAGCGGGAAACCTCTGCGCCTTTTCTATTGGCCGCGCGCGGTTTGAGGCAGCCGATTTATGAAGGCATAAATCGTGACGATTTATTTCTGAATAAATCGGGGTCTAGGCCTGATCCGCCAGTGCCGCTGCCTGCGCCAGAAACGCCGCATACCTCGGATCATCCTCGGCCCTCTTGCCCGCCTTTTCGGCAATCGCTTTCACATGATCAGCGCAGCACAACGCGTGCAGCCGCGCCACATCGGGCAGCGCCATCACCTGCTCATGCAAAGCATCAAACCGCGCTGAATAGCGAAAGGCGGAAATGTCCATCGCGCGCCCCGCATCTGCGGTGCGAAAATACTGCGCGCGGTAGCGATTGCCCAAAGCCACCGGCGATTTTGTGCCGCGTTTCAGCCGATAGGTTTCTGCAGAGCGCAGCATGTAATGGTTGATCTGGGCGACCTCATGGCTGACCAGCGCCTCGGGCATCAGCGTCAGATGGCTGTCCAGCGGCGCCCAATGCGGCAGTTTCTCACCATTGGGATTGACCCAAATGCCGCCGGGTTTGCCGCGCTTTTGCGCAGCCCGTTCATAGTCAAAGCCACGCGGGCTGTGTTCGCCGAGATGGCTGAAGAACTTCACCAGCCGGAAGATCGACTTCACGAACCGCGACGAGCGATGCGTGGCCTCTTGCGCATAGGTGAACTGGCGATGCACCGGGCGGTCCTCAAAACTTTTCCGCCCCGAGGTGCCAAACACCCGCCAGTTGATCGACATGCCCAGATAGGCGGGTTCGGCTGCGGTCAGATCAATCAGATCGCCGATCAGCCCCTCGCCCTTATGGATCACCAGAAACTCATCGACATCGCAGATCATCAACCAGTTGCAGCGCCGCACCGCTTTATGCTTGGCCGCCGCGTTCAGCTTGGCGCGGGTGATGCGCTGGCCGGGTTCAATATCATGGCGGATGTGATGCACAAGGCCTGCCGCTTGCAATGCATCCAGCAGCTGCGGCGAGTGGTCGGTGCAGTTGTTGGTGACGACGACCACATCGGTAAAGCCGAGCATGCGATACCAGCAGAGCCATTCGACGATGAACGGCCCTTCGTTTCGCATCGAGGCTAAAGCTGTGATCCGCACGCCTGCTGTGTCTTTCTTGATTGGGCCGTTTCGGCGACCTTGTTTGCTAAGCTGAAGGGCTGCGGGGGGCAAGTCAAGCGCGTGGCGCGGGGGGAGAGGCGGTGAAAGGTTAAGATTTCCTTAAAGTCACTATGCTATGCTATTGATATAAAACACTTTAAAAAGGTCCTGCGTTGGTACCATCCTCCCCGGCTTGCATCCCCGCCCCCCGCAGGGCATTTATAGGGCGCAAGTGGCAGATCGGTGGGGCGCGATGAAACTCTTTGTAGGCCTCGGCAATCCCGGCGCGAAATACGCCGGCAATCGCCACAATATCGGCTTCATGGCCGTGGACCGCATTGCCGAAGATCACAGCTTTTCCCCATGGCGGCGCGGCTATCAGGGGCAGGTGTCGGAGGGGCGGCTCGGGTCGGAAAAGCTGCTGCTGCTGAAGCCCGAAACCTTCATGAACCTGTCCGGCCAATCGGTGCGCGCGGCGGTGGATTTCTTCAAGATTGATTTGGCCGATATCACCGTGTTCCACGACGAGCTGGACCTCGCCCCCGGCAAGGTCCGTGTCAAACAAGGCGGCGGTCATGCGGGCCACAACGGGCTGCGCTCGATCCACGCGCATTTGGGTGAGGCTTACGGGCGGGTTCGGCTGGGCATCGGCCATCCCGGCCACAAGGATGCGGTGGCCGCCTATGTGCTGCATGATTTCGCCAAGGCCGATCAAGACTGGCTCGACGACCTCTTGCGCGGCATCTCCGACGGCGCGCAAGCCTTGGCCGAGGGCGACGGTCAGCGGTTTATGAACGCAGTGGCGCTGCGGGTGTCCCCGCCGCGATCATCTGGGAATGTGGAGAAGCCTGTCAAATCGGCTCCGGTTGCGGCGGTGAAAGCCGAAACTCCGGTGGAGATCAGCCCTCTGGCGAAGTTGAAGGACTTCTTCCGCTAACGTCCCAGTGTGATCAGTTCCGACACTGCTTCAGGGTTTAACCGATAGTGGCCGGTGATGGGGAAGTCGAACAGGCGGTCTTCTTCCTGCGCGCCTGCGCCGATGTTGTGCAGCACTTGTGGGCGGGTGCCATCGGTGTTGCGGCTGTCCGAGACTATGCCGATATGCGGCAGGTTGCCTGGCAGCAGCCATGTCACCACATCGCCGGGGTGATAGTCGGCGGGGTCGGTGGAGGTGGGCAGGGCTGCATCGATGCGGGTGAACAGGGTTTGCAGGTTGGGCACGCGGCGGTGGTCGATGTTGCGGTCGGTGGATTTCAGGCCCCATTGCGGCGGATAGGCCCGGAAATGCGCCTTCATGTCGCGGTTGACGGCCAGTTGCAGATCTATGCCCCAAGCTGTGCGCAGGGCGCGGATGATCACATCGGTGCACACACCATGGCTGGGGTCGACATCACCGCCGGGAAAATCAAGGCTTTGATAGCTGGGATCGTAGATCGTGGTGACGCCGACTTGCGCGCGGGCGGCACTTACCAGCCCATCGGCGTCCAAAGCCTGGGTGTCTTGGGCGGCGGCGGGCAGGGCGAGGAGGAGGGATAAGACGAGGCTACGCATGGCAGGATTTAGCCAAAGCCCCGTGCAACCCGCTAGAGGGCGTTTGCGCTCCGGCAGCTTTCCGCCACGCTTGGGATCGGCTATGCAGGAGCATGGCGATCACCCTGACCTCACTCACCGACCTTGCAGCGCATGGCTTTGATGACATCATCGACGCCCGCGCCCCCGCCGAATATGCCGAGGATCATTTGCCGGGGGCGATGTCTTTGCCCGTGCTGGATGATGCCGAACGCGCGCAGGTCGGCACGATTTACAAGCAGGTCAGCCCGTTTACCGCCCGCAAGGTCGGCGCGGCACTGGTCGCGCAGAATGTGGCGCTGCATTTGCAGGGGCCCTTGGCGGATAAGCCGGGCGGCTGGCGACCTTTGGTGTATTGCTGGCGCGGCGGGCAACGCTCGGGGTCTTTTGCTTTGATCCTAAGCCAAGTTGGCTGGCGGGTGGAGACGATTGCGGGCGGCTATAAGGCGTGGCGGGCTTTGGTGGTGAAAGCGCTTTATGACGTGCCGTTTCCCTGCCCGGTGGTGGTGCTCGATGGCAATACCGGATCGGCCAAGACCGAAGTGCTGAACCTGCTGCCCGCGCGGGGCGTGCAGGTGTTGGACCTTGAGGGCTTGGCCAACCATCGCGGCTCGGTGTTCGGGCATCGCGGGGGACAGCCGTCGCAGAAGGCGTTTGATTGTGCTTTGGTGATGGCGATCTCGCGGTTGGACCCCACAAAGCCAGTGGTGATTGAGGCGGAAAGCGCCAAGGTGGGGGAGTGTCGGCTGCCGTCCGGTATCTGGAAGGCGATGATCGCGGCGCCTCGGGTGGCGATTGCGGCGGATGTCGCGGCACGGGCCGCCTATCTGGTGCAGGCTTACGGCGACATGGTGGCGGATGGCGCGCGGCTGGCGCGACTGGTCGGGCGGTTGCGCCCCTTGCATGCGGCCGAGCGGATTGAAGCATGGCAGGCGATGGCCGGGGCGGGGGCGTTCGTCGATCTGGCGGCGGGGCTGATGCAGCACCACTATGACCCACGCTATGCCAAGCACCGGGCGCGAATGCAGGCTCGGTTTGTCGAGGTGGAGGCAGCGGGGCTGGGGCCGGATGATCTGGCGCGGTTGGCGGATCGGGTGGCAGAGGCGGTAAGGGCGGTGACCTAGCGGTGTGACTTAGTCGCGCTGTTTTGTTTCACTTGCGCCATGTTGCTCCGGGGGATGCCTCCGGCGGGGATATTTAAGCCAATGTGAAATGATCAGGTCAGAGTTATTTTGGGCGCGCCTGCGGTGATTTCGCCGATGACGGCGGCACCGGGGATGGCGCTCAGCAGGGTGTCGGCGATTTCGGCGGGGACGGCGGCGAGCAGGCCTCCGGCGGTTTGTGGATCGTAGAGCAGGGTTTTCAGCGGGGCCTCGGGGCCTGTGATGCGGCCTATGGTGGCGGCGCGGTTGGTGGGGGCGAGGCTGGAGGCTTGGCCTGCTGCGGCCAAGGCGAGTGCTCCGGGCAGGGTTGGGATGGCATCGCTGTGCAGGATGGCGGCGGCGTTGGAGGCGTCGAGGATTTCCAAAAGGTGGCCTGCGAGGCCGAAGCCGGTCATCGCATGGGCGTGGGGCGCGAGCTGCGCGGCAGCAGGGCCGTTGGGTTGGCTCATATGGTGCAGGGCGCGGGCGACGGCTTCGCCAAGGATCAGGCCTGGAAGTTCGGCCATCGCCATCTCTGCCGCCATGATGGTGCCAGAGCCGATGGGTTTGGTGAGGATCAATTTGTCACCGGGCTTTGCGCCGCCCTTGGTGATGGCGCGGGTGGCAAGGCCGGTGACGGTGAAGCCGATGGTGAGTTCGGCGCCGATCGAGGTGTGGCCGCCGACGATATCGGCCCCTGCTTCGCGGAAGACCTCCGCCGCCTCGGTCATGATTTCGGCCAGCATTTCGGCGGATTTTTCGGGGGAGAGCCGGGGCAGGGTGATTTGGGCAAGGGCTATTTGCGGAGCGGCCCCCATTGCCCAGATATCACCGAGTGCGTGGATGGCGGCGATGCGGGCCATCAGGCGGGCATCATGGGTGAAGGCGCGCAGGTGGTCGGTGGTGATGACTTGCACGCCGCCGGGGACGGTCAGGATGGCGGCATCGTCGCCGGGGCCGGAGACAACCTCGGGGCGCTGCGGTCTTGGCAGGGTGGCGAGGGCGGTCGCAAGGTCTGCTGCGCCGAGTTTCGCGCCGCAGCCGCCGCATAGCGGCTTGTCGCCCATAGCGTCGATCAGGCCGGGGATCGCGGGGTTTGGCAGTGGGCGCGGCATCGCGGGATAGCTTGCGAATTTCGCCATGAATTTGCGGTCGATGCGGTCTTTCCAGCGCCACAGCCACGCGCCGTCCAAGGGCAGGCCCCATTTGTCGGCGACTGCGGCTTTGTGGCCAGCGGAGATCAGTTTCAGGTAATCGCGTTGCGGTTTGAAGGCTTTGAGCGGCTGGCCCAGCAAGGCGGCGCGCAGGTTGTGCCGCAGGATTGGGGCGGCGCGGACGGCGTAGACTCCGGCTTTTGGGCGCGGGGCGAAGCCGAGGTGAGCGCAGTCTCCAGCGGCAAAGATCGCGGGGTCAGAGGTTTGCAAGGTGTCGGAAACGGTGAGGAAGCCGTTGTGCAGGGCAAGGCCGGTTTCGCACAGCCATGCGTGGGGGCGGCTGCCTGCGACCGAAAGGGTGAAGTCGGAGTGTAGCTGCGTGCCATTGCTGAGGGTGACGGCGGTTGCTTGGACTGCGGCGGGTTTGGCATCGGTGAGCAGGGTGACGCGCGCGGCTGGCAGACGGTGTTTGCAGGCAAGGGCGAGCTCCACACCGCCAACACCTGCACCGATCACGGTGATCTGCGGGTTAGGGAGGGCGCGGGCGACAAACTCTGCCCACTGGGAGGCAAAATCGCCCAAGGGTTTGGCCGCATGGGCGAATTCGGTGAAACCGGGCAGGTCTGGCAGATCGGAGGTGATGCCGATGTCGAGGCTGCACAGGTCGTAGGAGATTGGCGGGCGATGGGCGAGGTGCAGGCGGCGGGTTTGGCGGTCAATCGCCGTGACGTGATCGAGGATCAGCCGGGCACCCGCAAACCGGGCGAGGCGGACAAGGTCGATCATGATCTCATCCCGGGCGTAATGGCCCGCGATCAGACCGGGCAGCATCCCGGTATAGGGTGCGGCAGGCTCAGGGTTGATCAGCGTCAGCCGCACACCGGGCAGCGGGTTCATTGCCCACATCCGGGCGACAAGGGCATGGGCGTGTCCGCCGCCGACCAGCACCAAGTCTTTCAGGATGGGAAAATCGGGTTGCATCGGGCTCTCGGGTGTTTGGGGCCTTGGTAGCGGTTTGGCGGTGGGAAAGCCATGCTTGGTGGAGGGTGCTGTCCGCTGCTTTATCTTGGCAGCGGTTTGAGGCTTTGGCTTGGGGGAGCGCGCCGCGCGGGAGTATTTGAGCCAAGATGAAATTGGCAAGAGGGGAGAGGGGTAAGGGGTGAGGTCGCGGTGCAGCAAAGGCTGGCAATGTTGTCAGGGCGCGCAGCGCTTCTGCTGGCGGTTGCGCGGCGGAACGGCTACGGCTAGCGTTGCGCCATGAGATCACCCCAGCAGCGCCTTGGCCTGACCCAGACCCAGCGGCTTGAGCTGAACACCAGCCTGCAAGCCTCGATTGCGATTCTGCGCACCGATGCGGCGGGGCTGACGCGCTATCTGGAGGAGCAGGCGGCAGAAAACCCGCATCTGCGGCTGGAACCGCCGCCGCAGCCCGGTTTGCACGATTGGTTGCCGCGCTGGGCCGGGGTGTTGGGGTCGGGCGGCGGCGGTCTGGGGCTTGCGGCGGAAACCGCAGACACCAGCCCCAGTCTGATGGCGCATGTGATGGGCGCGATCGAGGCGCTGCAGTTCGGGCCAAGGGAACAGCGCATCGCTGTGGCGCTGGCCGAGGTGCTAGAGCCTTCGGGCTGGCTGGGGGCGGAGCTGAGCCTTGTGGTGGCCGAAACGCGCACGACGCTGGTCGAGGTGGAAGCTGTGCTGCAGCGTTTGCAACAGCTTGAACCGACCGGGATTTTCGCGCGCAATCTGGCGGAGTGCCTGCGGCTGCAAGCGATCGAAGCGGGGGCGCTGGACAAAGAGATGGCGGCGGTGCTCGCGCATCTCGATCTGCTGGCCTCGGGCGATCTGGCGCGGTTGGCCAAGGCCTGTCACATTTCGGAAGCGGCGGTGTTGCAGCGGTTTCGGGTGATCCGGGCGATGAACCCCAAACCGGGGGCGGAGTTTGCCAGCATCTCGGCGGCGCAATCGCGCGAGCCTGATCTGGTGGTGAAGGCGACGGCGACGGGCTGGAGCATCGCGCTGAACCGCTCTGCCTTGCCGACGCTGCGGGTGGAAAAGTCGGAGGCCGGTTCCGCCGAGGGGCTGTCGCAGGCCAAAGCCCTGGAGCGGATGGTCGAGGCGCGCAATGCCACGCTGCTGCTGGTCGGGCGCGAGATTTTGGCGCGACAGCAAGAGGCGATCCGGCTCGGGCCGATTGGGCTGGCACCGATGAGCATGGCCGATCTGGCCGAAGCTTTGGGGTTTCACGAAAGCACGATCAGCCGGGTGGTGTCGGGGGCCAGTTTGGACAGCCCGCGCGGCACTTGGTGGCTGCGGCAGATGTTCAGCGCGGCCTTGGGCGGCAACGGCCAGCCGCTGATCTCGGGGGCGGCGATGCGGGGGCGGTTGGCACGGCTGGTGGCGGCGGAGAACCCGGCGCGACCGCTGTCGGATGCGGCTTTGGCGATGGCTTTGGCGATTGACACTGGCGTCACCATCGCGCGGCGCACGGTGGCGAAATACCGCGAGGCCGAGGGGATTCCGGTGGCATCACGGCGCAAGCGCAAGCCCGTTCTGCCGCGAATAGGCCGAAAAGGTCGCGCAGAGGGCTGACTTCGCCTTCCGCGCCCGCTATCGCTGGGCGGAACTTAAACGGGAAGACAGATGGCGCATTTTCTGGGCGTGGATACCGGTGGCACCTACACCGATGCGGTGATCGTTGATGAGGCCGCCGATTTGGTGATTGGCAAGGCAAAATCGCTGACCACGCGGGCCGATCTGGCCTTGGGCATTGGCCGGGCGGTCGATGCGGCTTTGGCGCAATCGGGGGTGGCTGCGGCGGATGTGGCGCTGGTGTCGCTGTCGACGACCTTGGCCACCAATGCTTTGGTCGAGGGACAGGGTGGCCGCGTCGCGCTGATCTTCGTCGGCTTTGACGAAGGCGATCTGGAACGTGGCGGGCTGATTGAGGCTTTGAAGGGCGATCCCGTGGTGAAGATCGCGGGCGGGCACAGCCATGCGGGCACCGAAGTGGCTCCGTTGGATTTGGCCGCTTTGGAAGTGCTGCTGCGCGACCTAGGCCCGCAAGTAATGGGCTTCGCTGTCGCGGCCCGCTTTGCCACCCGCAACCCCGCGCATGAAATTGCCATCCGCGATCTGATCCGGGCGGTGACGGGGCGGCCCGTGACCTGCTCGCATGAGTTGTCGGCGCAGTTGAACGGGCCGAAGCGGGCGTTGACCGCAGTGCTGAATGCGCGGCTGATCGGGATGATTGATCGGCTCGTTGCTGCCTGTGAGCGGCATCTGGCGGAAATCGGCATCACCGCCCCCTTGATGGTGGTGCGCGGCGATGGCGCGCTGATCTCAGCGGCGATGGTGCGCGAACGCCCGATTGAGACGATCCTTTCTGGCCCTGCGGCGTCGATTGTCGGCGCGCGTTGGCTGACCGGGGCGAAAGATGCCTTGGTGTCGGATATTGGCGGCACCACCACCGATGTGGCGCTGCTCCGCGACGGTTTGCCCGAGATTGACCCGCAAGGCGCGCGGGTCGGCGGCTTTCGCACCATGGTCGAAGCGGTGGCGATGCGGACCTCTGGTTTGGGTGGCGATTCCGAGGTGCATCTGGTCACCGAGGGCCTGACGGGCGGCATGCGGCTGGGGCCGCGTCGCCTGATCCCGGTGTCGCTGCTGGCCTCCGAGTATGGCGCGATGGTGCATGCGGCTTTGGACAAGGCTTTGTCCTCGGACAAAGCGGGCGAGATGGACGGGCGGTTCGTGGTGCCGATGGCGGGGCAGACCGGCGGGCTTTCGGCGCGCGAATTGACGGTGCTCGCGCGGATCACTGCCCCGATGCCGATGGCGCAGGTGCTGACGACCCGTTTGGAAATCGCCGCGCTGGAGCGGTTGGTGGCACGGGGATTGGTGATGATGGCGGGGGTGACTCCGTCGGATGCAAGCCATGTTCTCGGGGGTTTAGAGGCTTGGGATGCTGAGGCTGCGGCGAAGGCGGTGGAGCTGCTGGGGCGCCGCCGCAATGGTTCGGGCGAGCGGTTCTCGACCGATGCGGCGGCGCTGGCACAGGGCATTGTCGACCAGTTGACGACGCAGACGGTGGAATGTCTGTTGGAAGCGGCCTTCGATGAAGACCCCGGTTTTGTCGGTGAAAGCCCGGAGGTGCTGGCGCGGCATGCTTTGACGCGGGCGGCTTTGGGACGGCATCGTGGGGTGATTGAGTTCACCGCACGGCTGGGGGTTCCGGTGATCGGGTTGGGTGCCTCCGCCCCCTATTACTACGGCGCGGTGGGCAAGCGGTTGGGCTGTGAGATGATCCTGCCGGAACATGCGGGCGTCGCCAATGCCATCGGGGCGGTGGTCGGCCAAGTCAGCCAGCGCGCCACGGCGATTGTCACCAGCCCCGGCGTGGGTCGTTTCACCGCGCATTTGCCGGACGGCTTGCAGACCTTTGCCGACCCCGAAGCCGCGATGGTCGCGACTGAAGCCGCGTTGACACTAGAGGCGGTGCGCCGTGCCAAACACGCAGGTGCCGAGGATTTGCGCATCACCACCGCGCGCGATCTGCGCTCTGCTTCGGTGGAAGGCCAGCCGATGTTTGTCGAGGCGACGATTTCGGTGACGGCGTCGGGGCGGCCTCGGGTGGCGCATGCGGTGGCGGAAGAAGCTGCAATCTAAGGGAAATTTGCGTGGGGTGGGGAGGGCTGGTCCGCTGATTGGGCGGTTTGCCCTGCGCCAAGCCACCGCGATTATTCCGCGCGCCGCCCCAGAATACCCCTTGACGCCCCCCGCCCCCCAAACTACTCACCGCGCCAGTGGCGAGGTAGCTCAGTTGGTTAGAGCACACGACTCATAATCGTGGGGTCGAGAGTTCAAGTCTCTCTCTCGCCACCAGCAAAATCAGATTCTTATTGTATGTTTTTGCTGGTGGCATGGCCGCCGTTTTACAACGCGTTTTACAAATCATGTACCGTCTCTGACGGCGCGGCGGCATTAGCATGGTGAAGCCCAAGTCTTTCACATTGGCATAAATATCCCCGCCGGAGGCACCTTTGGTTTGCGTCGGAAGCCTCCGGCGGGGATATTTATGCCAATGTGAAATCCCAAAGTTGCGGGGTTTATGCCCCGTAGCAGGCGTCAAAATACGGCGTAAGCGCCCGTGTCACGGCAGCGCGTAGCAGGGCCGGGGCGGTTTTGGCGGTGCGGCCCGCCATCACCTCGGCATAGGCTGCGCCAAGGTGTTGCGAGATCAGTGGTTCGGGGAGTTCCGCAGTGCCAAACAGCGCCATCAGATCGGCGACGGCGGCGCTGGCAACCGGATCGGTCCAGTAATAGCGGATGCGGTCGGAATAGCTGTAGTGGCGTTGCAGATGCTGGTGCAGCGGCGTGCCGGGATAGTATTTCGCCCAATGCTGCGGCTTTTGCTGCATCAACGCTTCCATCGTGGCGCGCAAAGGTGCGTGGTCGGGGAACAGCACATCGGCGATGTGGTCGAGGCCATAGAGCGCCTCCCGCAGCGCAAAGGTCAGGCCGGGGCCGACTTTCAGAATGCCGAAGCCGTCTTGCACCAGATCAGCCAGCGCCTGCGGGGTTTGGTAATCGGTCGAATGCGCTTCAAACAGCATCGGCAACTGCGGCAGGCAGGCGATCAGAGCGCGGGCGGCGGGGCGGTCATAGGCCACCACGTTTTCATTGCCAAATTCCACGCCGGGTTGCACGACAAGGCCGACCACGCGGGCGAAAGCAGACGCTATGCCCGCCGCAGCGAATGCCGCCCGGTGCAGTTCGGCGGTGGCGAGGGCGGCTTCGGGCGGAGTGGGGGTGAGGCCTTCGACCTCCTCCCAAGCGCCACCGGGGACGGGCACTTCGGTGCCGATGATATAGGCCGGGGGCGTAGGGCTGTGGGCTTCGGCGACAGCGGCGAGTTGGGCGTTACGGGTGGCGATGATGGCGTCGGGCAGCGGAGTGGGATCGCCCAAGCAGGCCATGCTGGCATCGAGATGGATTTTGCCGAACCCGGCTTTTGCATAGGCCGCGACCATATTGCAGGCCTTCGCCATCGCGTCAGTGGCGGGCAGCGCCGTCCACGGATTCGGGCCCAGATGATCGCCGCCAAGGATCAGGCCCGCCGGATCAAAGCCCTCAGCTGCCGCGATTCCCAGCACGAAGCGACGAAAATCGGCGGGGGTCATGCCGGTATAGCCGCCCTCGTGGTTGACCTGATTGCAGGTCGCTTCGATCAACACCGGGGTGCCACGCGCGCGCCAGTGCGAAACTGGCGGCGATCACCACCGGATGCGCCGAGCAAATCGACGGAATGCCAAGCACTTGGCCAGATTTCCGGGCGGGGGCGGGGGCGAGGGCAAGCAGGGCGGCGGTGGACATTGCGGGTCGATCCTTTTTGATCAAAATTAGCAGGTGTGTGGCTATAAAAAATCATAAATGATCATCATCGTGATTGACAGTGATTATTTTTGCTCCCTCTATAGCGCTATACCCGAAAACAGGACCGCCATGAAGATTGATCGCGCCACCGCCATCCGGCAGCACCTTTTCGCCAAGGGCTATTCCTCGATTGCCGAGATCGCGGCGGCGGTGGGCGCGTCAGAGCCGACGGTGCGGCGCGATTTGTTGACGCTGGAGGCCGAGGGGCAGATTTTGCGCACCCATGGCGGCGCGCAGATTGCCGAATCCTCGGGCGTTGAAGTGGCGTTTGAGAGCCGCGAGCAGATCAACCTGCCCGCCAAGCGCGCGATTGGTGAGGCGGCGTATCAGATGCTGCGGCCAGAAACCTCGGTGTTTCTGGATGCCGGCACCACGGTGCTGCAACTGGCGCGGCGGTTGCGGTTGAACCCGATGCCCCTCAGGGTGTTCACGAATTGCCTGCCGGTGGCGCAGGTGTTGATGCCGGTGACCGAGATCGGTGTCACCCTGTTGGGCGGCAGTTTGCGACGGCAAAACGCCTCCATGGTGGGGCCGTTGGCTGAAGCGGCGCTGGAGAAGCTGTGGTTTGATCAGTTGTTTCTGGGGGCGGGCGGTATCTCGGATAAGGGTGAGATTTCCAGCCGCGATGAGCAAGAGGCGCGGATCAATGCGCTGATGCTGACGCGCAGCAAGGCCCCGGTGATTGTGGCCGATGCCGATAAGTTCGGGCCGCAACTGACCTACGGCGTGGCGCATCTGGGCGCGGGGATGCGGCTGCTGACCGATGCCCGGTTGGGCGCGGATTGGCTGGGCGTGCTGGACGGTTTGGGCTGTGCTGTCACCGTGGCGCAGGTCGGATAATGGCGCAAGCTATTGATCTTGTTCTCGGGCTGGACAGCGGCGGCAGCAAGACCGAAGCGGTGGTGATCAACCGTGCCGGGCGGGTTCTGCTGCGGCGGCGCGACACGGGGCTGGACCCGACAGCGGCCCCCGGATGGGAGGCGCGTCTAGGCCTGTTGGCTGCAGAAATCGGGCCGGTGTCGGGCGCGGTGCTGGGCCTGCCTTGCCATGGCGAGATTGCAGCGATTTCGGCGCGGCAGGTGGCTGTTGTGGCGGACCTGTTTGGGCCGCAGGCGGTGGTGATGAACGATGTGGCGGTGGCGTTTCATGGCGCTTTGGCGGGCGCGGACGGGGTTTTGGTGCTGGCGGGCACCGGGTCAATGGCTTGGGCGCATGGCCCGTTGGGGACGCACCGGGTTGGCGGCTGGGGGCATCTGTTTGGCGACGAGGGCTCGGCGCATTGGATCGGGCGTGCGCTTTGGCGCTGGCCAGTCAGCATCTTGATGGCCGCAAGCCGCCCTCGGGTTTTGCGCATGGCTTGCTGCGCGAGATGGGCGTTGCGGCACAGGATTTGCTGAGTTGGACCTATGGGCAGGACACGCGGGCGGGGGTGGCCTCGGTCGCGGCGATGGTGTCGCGGTTGGCGGATGCGGGCGTGATCGAGGCGGTGGGGGTGATGACCGAAGCTGCCGCGCATCTGGCGCTGACAGGGCGGACGGCGGGGCGTTTGGCTGGCTTGGATGCGCCGCTGCGCTGGAGTTTTGCGGGCGGCGTGATGCAGGATACCACGCTGATGGCAGGGCTGACGGTTGCGCTGGGGCCGCCCATGCCGCCGGTTTTGCCCCCGGTGGGCGGGGCGGCACTGGCTGCGGCGAAGGCTGCCGGATGGGCGATAGGGCCGGAGTTTATCGCGACACTTCAGACGGAATTAAACAAAAGCGCAACGCCCCAATAAGGGGCCGACAACAGGGTGATACTATGAAAAGACGGCATTTTCTTCTTTCTGCCTCGGCGCTTGGCCTGAGTGCCTTTGCGCCCGCGATTGCCTTTGCAGAGGGCGCTTTGGCGGTGCTGTTGCCGCCATGGGTGACCTTGCCGAAAGAGATGACCGACACCTACACGGGTGGCGGTCTGGATATTCAAACCCTCGGCTGGGATGAAATCCGCACCAAGATCGTCACCTCGATGTTGGCCAATACCGCCCCCGCCAGTGTGACGGAAATGGATTGGAGCTGGGTCGGCCAGTTCGGTTCGGCAGGCTGGTATGATCCGCTGGACGCGCTGTTGAGCGATGAATTGAAGGCTGATCTGCCGACCACCTCGATCTTCACCTATGACGGCAAGCTGATCGGCGTGCCCTATAACAACGACTTCCGCGTGCTGATTTACAACGCGGCGCATCTGACGCAGGCTGCGGTGGCGGTGCCGAAAACCCCGGCGGAATTGCTGGAGGCTGCGCGTGCGGTGAAGGCCGCGAAGATCGCGGATTACCCGATTGCGCTGCCGTTGTCGGCCAGCGAAGGTGCTGCGACCGCGTGGTATCTGCTGACCAAAGCCTTTGGCGGCGATCTCTTTGATGCAGATTTCAAGCCGTTGTTCACCGATCCGGCCTCGGCTGGCTACCTCGCGATGGCGTTTGAGATTGCGGCTTTGAACGAAGGGCTGATTGATCCGGCTTCGACCAGCCTGAAGGATGTCGAGGTGCAGGAATTGTTCAAGGCTGGCAAGGCAACCTTCGATGTCGCGGGCTGGGCGGGCAATTTGGCAGTCTACACCGACCCTGCGAAATCGCAGGTGGCGGCGGATGTGGCGGCGGCTTTGATGCCGAATGTGAATGGTAAATCACGGACGTTCGGTCTGCCGGGGGCCTTGGGGATTCCTGCCAATGCCGAGAATAAAGAGCAGGCAGCGGGGTTCATCCAGTGGATGCTGGAACCCGCGACGATGGAGGCGAATTACCGTTTGCTGGGCAACTTGCCGACACGTTTGTCGGTGCTGAAAACCTTGAACGAGGCCGCAAATCTCAAGCAGGGCGATGTGTTGATCGCACAGGCCGAGGTGGTGGAGCCGTTGTTCGCCCAAGGCACGCCGGGATGGTATCCCGAATTCTCCAGCGCCGTCGCCACCGCTTTGAACGCAGCGGCGAAGGGGCAGATGACGGTCGATCAGGCGGTGGCGCAGATCGCCGAAGCCGCTGCAACGGCGCAGGAATAAGAGCGGTCGGGGGGATGGCTTTGCAGATTAGACTCCCGCGTTTGAGCCGCCCCCGCATTGGGAAAGACGCGCGCCTCGGGTTGGCTTTGGCCTTGCCCGTGGCGCTGATCATGGGCGGATTGGTATTTTTGCCGCTGCTTTCGACGCTGTTCGACAGCTTGTTTCGGATCGAGCCGATGAAGCCCGGCACTCCATTTGTCGGCGCGCGCAACTACACCAATCTGCTGAAGGATAGCACTGTCAACGCGGCTTGGATCACCACGGCGATCTATGTGGCTTTGGCGGTATTTATTGAAACCGTTGGCGGGCTGGCGGCGGCTTTGCTGTTGAACCGCATCAAGATCGGGCGGCGCTGGTTGCTGGCGATTGTGGTGCTGCCGTGGTGCCTGCCGCCGGTGGTCAACGCGATCATCTGGATGTGGATTTATAACCCCAGCTATGGCCTGCTGAATGGCCTGCTGCTGAGCGCTGGCATCATCGACACGCCGCAGGTCTGGTTTAACAACCGCGAAACCGGGTTGTTGTTGATCTCGGTCGTCCATGCGTGGCGGATGATGCCGCTGACGGTATCATCCTGCTTGCCGCGCTGCAATCCATCCCGGCGGAGTTGTATGAGGCGGCGCGGCTGGATGGCGCCACCCCTCTGCAACGCTTGCGCAAGATCACTCTGCCGCTGATCGCCCCCGGTCTGGCGATAGCTTTGTCACAATCCACGGTGTTCGCGGTGAACCTGTTCGATGAGGCGTGGATTTTGAACGGAGCCTCCCTCGACACCCGTTCGGTGATCATTCAGGTCTATGTGCTGGCCTTCCAGAACATGAAATTCTCGGGCGGCATGGCGCTTTCGGTGCTGACCATGGTCGTCTCGCTGGCGGTATCGCTGATCTATGTGCTGCGGGTTTACCGCGAAACGAGGTTTGAATGAACCGCGCTTTGAAACACTTGCCGGGGCAGATCGGTCTGTGCTTGGGCGTGGCGCTGCTGGTGCTATGGTCGGTAGGGCCAGTCTATTGGTCTTTCGTCACCTCGATCACCCCGCCCAATGCTTTGGTATCCGATAACCTGCATTTCTGGCCGCAAACCCCGACGTGGGAGCATTATGCCAAGCTGTTCGGTGCCACTTCGACCTCACAAGGCAATGAGGTAGCTTCGGTCTGGCCGCAGTTCTCGCGCGCTTTTGCCAATAGCCTGATCACCTCGCTGGCCGCCACGGCGCTGGTGGTGATTATCGCCGCTTTCGGCGCTTGGGCCTTTGTGCGGCTGGAGTTTCCGGGCCGTGATGTGCTGTTCGTGCTGGTGGTCGCCACCCTCGCCATCCCGGCCTATACGGTGATGATCCCGCTCTATCGGCTGATGATTTCGATGGGGCTGATTGATACCTACACCGGGGTGACGTTGATCTATGTCTCGGCGTTTTTGCCGCTGGCTTTGTGGCTGATGCGCTCGGTCTATCAGGCGATGCCACTGTCGCTGGAGGAAGCGGCTTGGCTGGATGGCGCGTCGAAACTGCGTGCCTTTGTGCAGGTGGTGCTGCCCTTGGCGGGGCCGGGGCTGGTGGCTTGCGGCATCCTAACCTTCCTGTCGGCTTGGGGGCAATTCATGGTGCCGCTGGTGTTCTCGCCCACCCTCGCCACCAAGCCGCTGACTGTGCTGATCCCCGAATTCGTCACCCGCAACTATGTCGATTACGGGCTGATGAATGCGGCGGGGATTGTCGCCATCCTACCGCCGCTGGTGCTTGTGCTGTTTCTCAACCGATATCTGGTGTCTGGCCTGATGGCCGGAGCCGGGAAATAACTGACTGTAAGGAAAGCGAAAATCATGTCCGCCGTTCAGAAGCCCACCATCACCGAAACCGTCATCCGCCGTCAGTTCCCCTATTCGGACGCCGCTTTGCTGCAAGACCTGCCTGCTGTGAAAGCCAGCACGGTGGTGATCGTCGGGTGCGGCACCTCGTTCTATCTGGCGCAAGTCATCGCCTGCGCGTTCAACGCCAAGGGACAGGCGGCGCTGGCGGTGCCGGGGGCGGAATGGGCGCGCAGGCCGGAATGTTATCTGGCGAACACCGAGGGCGTGCTGGTGATCGGGCTGTCGCGCTCTGGCACCACATCCGAAACCGTGCAGGCGATTGAGGCCAGCCGTGCGCGGGGCTGGCAGACTCTGGCAGTGTCGTGCGAGCTGGGTTCGACGATTTTGCAGGCGGCAGAGCAGGCGCTGTATCTGCCGACCGATCCGCAAGAAGGCATCGTGATGTCGGTTTCGGCCAGCCTGATGTTGCTGGCGGGGCTGCGGATGGCCGGCGTGGCACTGAAACAGTCGATCCCCCTTGTCGCCGAAGCGGCTATGGCCAGCCTTGAAGCGGGGATCGTGGACCTGCTCAACGGTCGCAGCCATTTCGTCTATCTCGGCGCTGGGCCCAATTACGGCATGGCAACCGAAGGCTGCCTCAAGCTGCAAGAGATGAGCATTTCTTACAGCCAAGCCTTTCACCCGATGGAATACCGCCACGGCCCGGTGTCTTTGATCGACGCTAAGTCCTTGGTGGTGATGCTGTATTCGGCGGCGACTGCGACTGAAGAAGCCGCCGTGGTTGCTGAATTGCAGGCCAAGGGCGCGGTGGTGATCGGCTTTAACGGGCCGGGCGATCTGCGGATTGATCTGGGGCTTTCTGATGCGGCCAATGCGCTTGCCTGTCTGCCCGCGCTGCAGATGCTGGGCGAGAAAGTGGCTTTGGCCAAGGGCATCAACTCGGAAGCCCCCCGGCATCTGAGCAAGGTCGTTGTGCTGCAATAATACCGAAAGCTAGAGAATATCATGGCCGAAGTTTCCATCCGCGACGTGACGAAATCTTACGGGACGACACAGGTGATGCATGGCGTCAGCTTTGACGTGGCCGATGGCGAGTTCGTCGCCCTTGTCGGCCCCTCGGGCTGTGGCAAATCCACCCTGTTGCGGATGATCGCGGGGCTGGAGGAGATTTCCTCTGGCACCGTTTCCATCGCGGGCCGGGTGGTGAATGAAGTGGAACCCAAACAGCGCGACATCGCCATGGTGTTCCAGAATTATGCGCTGTATCCGCATATGTCGGTGCGCGACAACATGGGCTTTTCGCTGCATTTGCGCGGTGCCAGCAAGGTCGAGATCGCCGAGGCGGTCAGCAAGGCCGCCGAGATCCTTGGCCTGACGCCCTACTTAGATCGCACGCCGAAGCAGCTTTCCGGCGGGCAGCGGCAACGGGTGGCGATGGGGCGGGCGATTGTGCGCCAGCCTGCGGTGTTTCTGTTCGACGAGCCTTTGTCGAACCTCGACGCCGCTTTGCGGGTGCAGATGCGGGCGGAAATCCGGGCGTTGCATGAACGCTTGGGGTCAACCTCGATCTTCGTGACGCATGATCAGGTCGAGGCGATGACGATGGCCGACCGCATTGTGGTGATGCGGGCGGGGCGGTTGGAGCAGGCGGGGCCGCCGTTGGAGCTGTATGACCGCCCGGCGAATGCGTTTGTGGCGGGGTTTATCGGCTCGCCTGCGATGAATTTGCTGGAGGCGGTGGGCGAGGGTGGTCAGGTGCGGCTGGCGTCAGGGCAAGTGCTGGCCGTTGCCGCGCAGGCTGTGGGGGCTGTGCTTTATGGCATCCGGCCCGAGCATCTGGAGCTGACCCAACCCGATGCGGCAGGCGCGATTGCGGGGCAGGTTAGCATTGTCGAAAGCACCGGGACGGCGATGTTTGTGGCGATGAAAGCGGGCGGATTGACCCTGAACGCGCTGTTCACAGACCGTCCCAACATCAAGCGCGGCGACCGCATTGGCCTGATGCCGAAACCCGGCCTTGTGCATCTGTTTGATGCCAAGACCGGGCTGCGTTTGGGCTAAAGATTGACCTGCGTGCCGATCTCAACCACCCGGCCTGCGGGGATGTGGAAATAGTCCGAAGCCCCCGCCGCATTACGCGCCATGAAGATGAATATCCGACGCTGCCAGCCCGGCAAGGTGCTTTTGCTCGATAGTTTCAGCGAGCGGCGTGACAGCAGGAACGAGGTCGACATGATGTCAAACTTCCAACCCAGTTTGCGGCACAGCAGCAGGCCATCCGGCACGTTGGGGTCCTCCATATAGCCATAGGTCAGGCTGATGCGGCGGAAGCGGGGGGTGATTTCCTCCATCTTCACCCGGTCCTCAATCGCCACGCGCGGCACCGGGGCGGTCACAATCGTCAGGATCACATTCTGTGCGTGCAGGCTTTTGAAATGCTTCAGGCTGTGCAGCAAAGCCACCGGAGCGGTGTCGGGGCTAGAGGTGAGATAAATCGCGGTGCCGGGGATCACCGGGATCGGCTTGGTTTCGACTTGGCGCAGAATGGTGGTCAACGCCACCTCGGCCTCATGCTCCTTGCGCACCAACACGGCGGTGCCTTGCCGCCATGTCAGCATCACGCAGATCACCAAAGCCGCCAAAGCCAGCGGCACATAGCCGCCATCAAACACTTTCAGCAGGTTGGCGCCCAGAAAGATCAGATCAATCAGCAGGAACGGCGCGATCAGCAGGCTTGCCGCCCAGAGCGGCCAGCCCCAATGTTTGTTGACCACGATCAGCGCCAGCACGGCTGTCACCACCATCGTTCCGGTCACGCTGATACCATACGCATGGGCCAATGCGGCAGAGTTGCCAAAACCCACCACCAAGGCCAGCACCGCCACCAACAGCAAAGCGTTGACGCTGGGCAGATAGATCTGGCCCTCCTGCGTTTCCGAGGTGTGGCGGATTTTCAACCGAGGCAGCAGGCGCAGTTGGATGGCTTGGCGGGTCAGCGAGAACGCCCCGGTGATCACGGCTTGGCTTGCGATGATCGTCGCCATTGTCGCCAGCAAAACCACCGGCAGCAGCGCCCAATCGGGATACATCAGGTAGAACGGATTCTCCAAAGTCTCGGGATTTTGCAACACCAACACACCTTGTCCAAGGTAGTTCAGCGTCAAAGCGGGCAAAGCCACGGCGACCCATGCCAGCGTGATCGGGCGGCGGCCAAAATGACCCAAATCGGCGTAAAGCGCTTCCGCGCCGGTGACCGCCAGAAACACCGCGCCCAGTACGACCAAGCCAATCGTGCCATGCGTGGCCAGAAACCGCGCGGCGTGGATCGGGTTCAGCGCCGCCAAAATCGCGGGGTCCGAGGCGATCTGCGCAAGGCCGCCCCAAGCCAGCACGATAAACCACACCAAAGTGATCGGGCCAAACAGACTGGCCACCGCCGCCGTACCGCGTGCTTGCACCGCAAACAAAGCCACGATGATCACCAGCGTGATCGGCAGCACATAGGCGTCAAGCCGGCTGGTCACAAGGCTAAGCCCCTCGACCGCGGACAGCACCGAAATCGCGGGCGTAATCGCCGCATCACCGTAAAACAACGCCGCCCCGATCAGCCCGGCCATCAGCACCACCGAGGTTTGTCGCCCCATCGCGCGCTGCGCCAGCGCCAGCAGCGACAGCGTGCCGCCCTCGCCTTGGTTATCCGCCCGCAGCAAGATCAGCACATATTTCAGCGTCACCACGATGATCAGTGCCCAGAGGATCAGCGACACCACCCCCAGCACGGTCTCGCGCCCGGAATCGCCCGCCGCCCGCAAAGCCTCGCGGAAAGCGTAAAGCGGCGAGGTGCCGATATCGCCATACACCACGCCGATGGAGCCCAAAGACAGCGCCAGAACGCCGGGATGTTTGCGAAGGGGAAGGCTAAGCTCTGTGGTGGTCACGGCATTGATCCTGAAAAAGCCAAGTCTGGCGGATTGCAGGCAATCTGGGGATTGCGGCATAAGGATGCGACAGGGGGTTTGGCCGCCCGCATAAGGATTGCGTAAAGATCATGGACAGCGGGGGCCAAGCGGCTAAAACTTCGACGATGCTGACACCTCTGCCATCGTTGCCACGACATGAAGGCTGGGCCGCGCTGCCCAGACTGCCGCAAGTGCTGGGCGCGGTGCTGTTTCTGGCGGTTGCGGCCTTGGGCACGCATCTGACACAAGACAGCTTCCCCGAACCTTCAGGGCTGTTTTTGTTCTTTGTCGCCGTGCTGTTGGCCGCTGTGCGCTTTGGCTTCTGGATCGGCATTGCCAGTGCTTTCGCGGCTTTCGCGCTGTTCAATTTCCTGTTCGTGGCGCCACTTTACACTTTGGCCATCGCCAAGCCGGGCGACCTGCTGGTGCTGGCGGAATTCCTCTGTGTCGCTGGCCTGACCGGCTTTTTGGCAGGACGCTTGCGCGAAGAAGCTAATGCCGCCAAATCCCGTGCGGCGGTACTAGAGGTGCTTTCGGCCTTTGCCAGCGATCTGGCCGAAGCGGATGAGCCTTTGGCCGTCGAGCAGGCTCTGGTGATCCATGCCACAGCGCTGGCGAATGGGCCTGCGCTGGTGCTGCATGACGGCAATCCTGACAGCACTGATCTACAACCGCCAGACCTGCAAGCGGCTGAGCGCGCATTTCGCCGCCACATTCCGCAAGACGCCGCCGAGCCGGGGCAGCAGGGCGGTCGCTATACGTTCCTGCCCTTAATGCAGCAGGGACAGGTGGTTTTGGTGCTTGGCTATCACCGCCTTGATGCGCAGCGGCCTGATCGCTTTGCCCGCGCCGCCGCCATCGAAGTAATCTGCCACCAAGCCAACCTTGCACTGGAACGGCCGCTCTTTGCCCAAGCCGCCGAAGATGCGCGCACCGCTGCGACGCGCGAGCAGTTGCGTGTGGCCCTGCTCACCTCGCTGTCGCACGATCTGCGCACGCCTTTGGCGACCATTCTGGGCGCGATCACCAGCTTGCGCGAATTGGGCGCGACCCTGCCGCCCGAGGCCCGTGACGATCTTGCGCTTGCGATTGAGGAAGAAGCGCAGCGGCTGGCAAGCTATGTCGACAACCTGTTGCACATGACCCGGCTGCAAGCTGGTCTGGCGCTGCATTTGATCTGGGTCGATCCGGCGGATGTGATTGCCGCTGCGGTGGCGCGCGCGCATCGCGCCTTTCCTCTGGCCGAGATTACCGCTGATCTGCCCGACCTGCCGATGATCCGCGCCGAATCCGCATTGCTAGAGCAAAGTCTGTTCAATTTGATCGACAATGCGGTGAAATTTTCACCCGCGCCCGCCCGCGTCAAGATCACCGCCCGCGTAAAAGCGCAAACACTGACCCTGAGCGTCACCGACCAAGGCCCCGGCATCGCAGCGGACGCACTTGCGCAAATTTTTACGCCATTCTTCCGCGCCAATCCCAACCTGCCCGGCACCGGCCTAGGCCTGACAATCTGCCACGGCATCACCGCAGCGCTGGGCGGCAGCTTGACCGCTGAAAGCCCGGTCGCAGATGGTCGCGGCACAGCCATGCACATCGCTCTGCCCCTGCCGAAAGCCTCAGCATGACCAAACCCCTCATCCTGATCGTCGATGACGAGCCGCAGATTCAACGCTTTCTCGGTCACGCCCTGACAGCCTCGGGCTATGACACCTGCTTTGCCGCCACCGGGCAAGGCGCGTTAGAGGCCGTGGTAGCGCAGAAACCCGATGCGATGATCCTTGATCTCGGCCTGCCCGATCTGAACGGCAAAGCGGTGATCGAAACCCTGCGTGCCAAATCCAACCTGCCGATCATCGTGCTTTCCGCGCATGATCAAGAGATGGAGAAAATTATGGCACTGGACCTTGGCGCCAATGATTTCGTCGCCAAGCCCTTTGGCATCGGCGAACTCCTTGCCCGGCTGCGCGCCTGCCTGCGCAAAGCCCCGCAACCAGAGGATATTTTGCGCCAAGGCCCGCTGGTGATCGACCTGCCCGGCCATTCCGTCACCCGCGACGGTGCGCCCGTGCATCTGACACCGACCGAGTTCGATCTGCTGGTGATGCTGGCGCGCAATCCGGGCCGGGTGCTCAGCCACCGCCAGATCTTACTGCAAATCTGGGGCCCGGCACATGGGCAGGATGTGCCCTATCTGCGCGTCTTCATCGGCCAGCTGCGCCAGAAGATCGAGACCAACCCCAGCGCCCCCGACCTGATCCGCACCGAGCCCGGCATCGGTTACCGCTGGATGGTTGATTAACCGACCCGCTGCCCCTGCACCCAAGTGCCGCGCAACGCCGCAGTGCCCGCAACCCGCGCCACCCGGATCACGTCGCCGCGCGCGCCAAGGCGGATCGTGCCCCGGTCCACCAGCCCCGCCGCCTGCGCTGGCGCTTGCGTCACGCAAGCCACCCCGCGCGCCACATCGCCCCACAGATCGCCCAGCAACAACGCCGCCGACAACAAAGCCGAGGGCACATAATCCGACGAGACGATGTCCAGCAAATCCGCCTCAGCCAACGTGCTTGCCGCGACATTGCCGGAATGCGAGCCCCCCCGGATCAGGTTCGGCGCCCCCATCATCACCTTGATGTCCTGCGCGTGGCAGGCTTCGGCGGCCTCAACCGTTGTCGGAAACTCGGCAAAATGCGCGCCGTGCTGGGCCGAGGTTGCGACCTGCGCGGCGGTGGTGTCGTCATGGCTGGCCAGCACCGCGCCAAAGCGTCGGGCTTCGGCCACAGCCGCCGCCTCATGCGCTTGACCCAGCCGAGTGGAAATCGCCACCTGTTCGGCCACATGCGACTCGAACTCGGACTCCGAAAGCCCATGCTTGCCACAGACATAGGCGCGCAACTGGGTCAGATCGCGGAATTGCCGCTGACCCGGCGTGTGATCCATCAAAGACACAATGCCGATGCGATCTTCAGGGCCGAATTTCGCCAGTTCCGCGATCAGGGTTTCACTGCACACTTCCGCCCGCAGATGCAGAAAATGGCTGATCTTCAGCGCGCCTTTTTCCCGCAGCCCCAGAATTTCATCGGCTAGATGCCGCGCATATTCGCCGTAGTTCATCTTCTTCGACGAGGTGATCGACCCCACCCGCAGCGCATCGAACACCGTGGTGATCCCCACACTCGCCAGTTCCGCGTCATGCGCGATAATGGCACTGGCATGGGGCCAGTTGACCTTGGGGCGCGGCTCGATATGGCGTTCAAGGTTGTCGGTGTGCAGCTCGATCAGCCCCGGCATCAGCAGATCACCCCTGCAATCCACCGCCCCAACCGGCACCGCAGCGCCTTGATCTATCGCCGTAATCACACCGTTTTCGATGCGGACAGCGCCGTGTATCACTTCGTTCGGCAGAACCAGCGTGGCATTGGCAAGGATCGTCTCGGTCATCATCAGGCCTTCATTGTGCTTATGTAAAACAGATGGCAGAAAACTGTCACAACGGTGTGACGATGGGCAGGTAAGGGCGGCGGTTATGGACCAGATGAAACGCTTCGCGATCTACTACGCGCCCGAACCGGGGCCCTTCGCCGATGCCGCAGCCGCTTGGCTGGGCTGGGATTTGGCCGCTGGCAAAGCCGTGCCGCAACCCGCGCCCGACCTGCCGCGCCCCTTGGCCGAAGTCACCGCCGAGCCGCGCAAATACGGTTTTCACGCCACCCTGAAACCGCCGTTTCGTCTGGCAGATGGCACCAGCCCCGCTGATCTGGCGCAGGCCACAGCCCGGCTTGCCGCCAGCCTTGTCCCGCTGGAACTGCCGGGTTTGCAGATGATCAACCTTGAAGGCTTTCTCGCGCTGATCCCCTTGGGCGATCCCACCGCGCTGCAAAACCTTGCCGCCGAAGTGGTGCGCAGCCTTGATCCCTGCCGCGCGGCCTTGACCCAAGCCGAAATCGCCCGCCGCCGCCCCGAACGCCTGAGCCCGCGCCAGCGCGATCTGCTCGCCACTTACGGCTATCCCTATGTCATGGAACAGTTTCAGTTTCATCTGACCCTGTCCGGCCCGCTGGCCGATGACGAAACCGCCGTCACCAAAGCCGCCGCCAGCCATTTCGCGGGCCTGATCCCGCAACCGTTCCACATTCGCGACATTTGCTTGTGCGGCGAGGATGCCATGGGGCGCTTTCACCTGCTGCACCGCTACGCCCTCAGCGCATAAAGCAGCTTTGCCACGCCCTTCTCAGGCGTCGCATCGTTGCTGATCTCAATCACCGGAACCCCTTCGGGCAGTGCATAACTGGCGCGCTGCAACCGGGCGATTATGTCCGCGTGGCTCTCTCGCCCCCGCGCTGCCAAGCGATCCGCCAACACCTCCATCGGTGCCGAAATCTGAATCACCCGCAGCCCCGGAAACGCCAGCAAAGCCGCAGGTAACGCCGCCCGAGAGCCATTGATCAGCACATCCCGCCCTTCCTCCAGTGGCCTCAACTCGGCATAAGGCACGCTGTAGCAAAGCCCATGCGCCTGCCAATGCAGCGCAAATTCCCCAGCCTGCAACCGTTCTTGAAAAATGTTTTCAGTCACCCCCTCAAACGGCTCACCCCCTGCCACATTGTCCCGCGTGATCACCCGCCGCGCCCAGTGCAACCGAGGGTCCGCCGCCGCAGCCCCCGCCAAAAGTGTGTCTTTGCCCGCCCCCGAAGGCCCAACGACCAGAAACACCCGACCCGTCATGCCGCAACCTTGGGCGTGAACGCCCGCACATCCACCACCCGATCACACACCCGATCCCGCGCCGCCTCATCATGGAAAATCCCCAAGATCGCAGCACCCCGCGCCTTGGCCTCCTCGATCAGCCCCAGCACCACCTCACGGTTCACCGCATCCAGACTGGCGGTTGGCTCATCCAGCAACAGCGCCGGATAGGGATGCGCGAAGCCGCGCGCGATGTTGACCCGCTGCTGCTCGCCGCCCGAAAACGTCGTCGGTGACAGCCCCCACAGCCGTTCGGGGATGTTCAGCCGCGCCAGCAGCTCCGCCGCCCGCGCGCGTGCTGCATCGCCGGGTACGCCAAGGTTCAGCAAAGGCTCCGCCACCACATCCAAAGTCGGCACCCGCGGCACAACCCGCAGAAACTGGCTGACATAGCCCAGCACCTGCCGCCGCAGCGCGATGATCTGCCGGGGTGCGGCTTGCGCCACATCCAGACCGCCCACCATGATCACACCCGAAGCCGCCAGATAATTGCCCCAAACCATCCGCATCAGCGTCGATTTGCCAGCACCCGAGGCCCCGATCAGCCCGACACATTCGCCGGGCCGTATATGCAGATTGGCCCCCGCCATCACCGGGATCACCGCAGCGCCTTGATTGTGCAGGGTAAAACTTTTCGCCAAATCCCGAATTTCAATCATAGCCAGCGCTTCCATTTGAAGAAAAGATAAGTTCCGCTCGCCGAAGCCAGCATCAGGATCAGCGCCAAGGGATAGCCGTAGTGCCACGCCAGTTCCGGCATATAGGCAAAGTTCATCCCATACAGACTGGCGATCAAAGTCGGCGGCATGAACAAGGCCGCCACCACCGACACGATCCGCACCGTGACGTTTTGTGACAGGTTGATCATACCCAGCGTGGCATCCGAAGTCAGCGCCAGACGCGAGCCGAGGAAATCCGCATGCACCTCCAACGCCTGCAAGTCCCGCATCAATCCCTTGACGAGGGGGCGCAACACATCGCCCTCGACCCGGTCAGACAGGGTCTGGCCAAAGAAACTGACCGCCCGCTCCACCGTCAACAACCCCAGCCGCACCCGGCCCAACAGATCGCCCTCACGCCCGACCTTTTCCAAAGCGCTCTGCAAAGCATCCGCCTGCAAGCCGTTCGGCCCGCCCGAATAGATCCCCGAGGCGACATCATCCAACCCCCGCCCGATGCCTTCCAGAATATCGGCCATCCGGCCAATGATTTCCTCGATCAGCCCCAGAAACAGCCGCTCTGGCCGATCACAGCCGGGGCCAACCTTGTCGGCGCGGGCAGGGTAGGTTTCAAACGGGCGCGGCGCGTGATGGCGCACGGTGATCAGGCGATCCGGCGACAGGATAAAGCAGACCGGGCCGGAAATCGGCGCTTTGCTTTCCGACAGACCGGGCAGCACCACCGTCATATGATCCGCCCCGCCTTCGCGGTACAGCCGGTTGGAGATTTCGATTTCTTCCATATCCGCCAAGGTCGGCACCGGCAGACCCAGCCGCGCCACATCGGCGGCTTGGTTCGAGAGCGGTCGATACAGGTCGATCCACAAAGCCGCTGACAGATCAACCGGCAACGGCATCTGGATCAACCCGCCAGCTTCGGGGCGATAGGCGAACAGCATCTCAGACCTGCAACACAGAGGAGACGAGCAGTTGGGTGTAGCTGTGCTGTGGATCATCCAGCACCTGATCGGTCAGACCCTGCTCCACCACGTGCCCGCCCTTCATCACCATCAGCCGATCCGCGAGCAGCCGCACCACCGCCAGATCATGCGTCACAATGATCGCCGACAGCCCCATCTCGCGCACGAGGCTGCGCAACAGATCCAAAAGCCGCGCCTGCACCGAAACATCCAGCCCCCCCGTCGGCTCGTCCATGAACACCAACCGAGGCCCCGTCACCAGATTGCGGGCGATCTGCAAACGCTGCTGCATCCCGCCGGAAAACGCCCGTGGGCGGTCGTCGATGCGGTCGGCAGCAATTTCCACCCGACCGAGCCAATCCACCGCCGTCGCACGAATATCGCCATAGTGGCGCGCGCCGACGGCCATCAGCCGCTCGCCGACATTGCCGCCCGCAGAAACCCCCATCCGCAGCCCATCGCGCGGATTCTGATGCACAAACGCCCAATCGGTGCGCGCCATTTTCCGGCGTTCCGCCTCGGCCATTGTCACCGTATCGCGCGGCCCTTGGGCGGTCTCGAAAATCACCCGGCCCATATCCGGGGCGAGATGCCCCGCGAGGCAAGACAGCAACGTGGATTTGCCAGAGCCACTTTCCCCCACAATCCCAAGCACTTCACCCGGAAACAGATCAAACGACACATCCGCACAACCAATCCGGCTGCCGTAGTATTTGCTCAGCCCTTGCACCGAAAGCAGCGGCTGATCCGCATTCACCTTGGCCCAAATACTCAAATCCACCGCTCCCATCATGCGCTTCCTTGCAAAACCGGCACAGCCAAGGCCCCGAGATGCCCCGCTTCGCGCCGGGTGCGGCAAAAGTCGGTGTCCGAGCAGACAAACATCCGCCCGCCCTGATCATCGGTGATCACCTCATCGAGATAGCTTTCGCCGGCGCCGCACAGATCGCAGTCATGCGGGGCCTTTGAGGCTTCAAACGGGTGGTCGTCGAAATCGAGGCTGACGACATGGGTGAACGGCGGCAGCGCATAAATCCGCTGCTCGCGCCCCGCGCCAAACAGTTGCAACGCCGCAGAGTCCGACAGTTTCGGATTGTCAAATTTCGGGATCGGCGAGGGGTCCATCACATAGCGTCCCTCCACCTTCACCGGATAAGCGTAGGCGGTGGCGATGGTGCCGTGCCGCGCGATATCCTCGTACAGCTTGACGTGGATCAGGCCGTATTCTTCCAATTCGTGCATCTTACGGGTCTCGGTTTCGCGCGGCTCCAGAAACCGCAAGGGCTCGGGGATCGGCACCTGATAGACAAGGATTTGCCCCGTGGTCAGGGCCGCTTCCGGGATACGGTGGCGGGTCTGAATCAGCGTGGCGTCAGTCGTGGCTTCGGTCACCGCCACCCCCGCCGTGCGCTGGAAGAACTTGCGGATCGACACCGCGTTGGTGGTGTCATCGGCCCCTTGGTCGATCACTTTCAGCGTGTCATCCGGTGTCAGGCAAGCCGCCGTCACCTGCACGCCGCCGGTGCCCCAGCCGTAGGGCATCGGCATCTCCCGGCTGGCAAAGGGCACCTGATAGCCCGGCACCGCCACGCCTTTCAGGATCGCGCGCCGGATCATCCGCTTGGTCTGCTCATCCAAATAAGCGAAGTTATAGGCATCTGCGGGTGCGGTATCGACAGAAGCGGTCATTGGCCGAACTCCTTTGCCAGCTGCTGCAAACAGCCGTGCAGGTCAGACAGAATGTGCTGTGGGGGCAAGCGCGCGATGCGGTAGCCTTGCGCGGCCAACCAAGCGGCGCGCGACGGCGGGGACAGTGCGTCGATCTCAAGGATCAGTCGCTCGGCGACGCAGAGAAAATCAACGATATGCGGGCCAATCGGCGCTTGGCGGCGAAACTTCAGACCCAGAAATTGCCGATTGCGCAACGCGCCCCATAAAGCTTGCTCTGCCGGAACAAGGTTTTGGCGCAGCAGCCGGGCCTCAGCAGTCTGTATTTGATCTCTGCACATGTTTCCCCTCACCCTAACCCTCTCCCAAAAGAGAGGGGACTTCGGATGTCGCAGAGCATGATGAAAACAAGGTAAGGATCTGGTTAACGTCAGGATGCTCCCGACAGTATCTTTGTCGCCACAGAATTCCCTCTCCCTTAGGAGAGGGTTAGGGTGAGGGGCAAATCGCGCAACAGCGTTCATTCTGCGGCCTCGCGTCGGGCAAACGCCTCGGCCCGCAGGCGGCGCACCAGTTCCAACTCAGACTGGAAATCGACGTAATGCGGCAGCTTGATATGCTCCAAAAACCCGGTCGCCTGCACATTATCCGCGTGCATCAGCACAAATTCTTCATCCTGCGCTGGCGCTCCGGTATAATCCTCGCCCAGTTCCGCCCAGCGCAGCGCGCGATCCACCAAAGACATCGCAATCGCCTTGCGCTCAGTTTGCCCGAACACCAAACCATAGCCCCGGGTGAACTGCGGCGGTTCGGTTTTCGACCCTTTGAACTGGTTCACCGTCTCGCATTCGGTCAGCTCAATCTCGCCAATTTCCACGGCAAACCCCAACTCTGGGATCTCCAGTTCCACCGCGACCGCCCCAATCCGCAACTCACCGACAAAAGCATGGGTGCGCCCGTAGCCGCGCTGGGTTGAATAGGCCATCGACAGGATAAAGCCCTCATCCCCCCGCGTGATCGCTTGCAAGCGCATCGCGCGGCTGGCGGGCAATTCCATCGGCTCGCGCGTCAAATCCGCAGGAAGGTCATCACCCACAGGTTCCGCCTCGATCATGCCATCGCGGTCGAGCATCGCCATCACATGCGGTACCGCTTCCATCGTCGCCGGAGCCGTCGCGGCCACAACCACTTCACCCTCCGCCGCCAGTTTGAAATCGAGCAGGCGATGGGTGTAATCGAACGTTGGCCCCAACACCTGCCCGCCCGGCAAATCCTTGAACGTTGCCGAAATCCGCCGGATCACCGCCATCCGCGCGGTATCGACCGGGCCAGACGCGCCCAGCCGGGGCAGGGTGGTCCGGTACGCCCGGATCAGGAAAATCGCTTCGATCAGATCGCCGCGCGCCTGTTTGATCGCCAAAGCCGCAAGGTCCGGGTCATACAACGACCCCTCGGCCATCACCCGGTTCACCGCCAGCGCCAGCTGCTCGCGGATCTGCGCCACAGACAATTCCGCCACGCCCGGATCGCCCCGGCGTTCTTCGGCCAACCACGCATGCGCATTGTCTATCGCGCGCGCGCCACCCTTTACTGCGACATACATCAGTGCGCCTCCACATGGGTTGATCGGGGCAGGGCGGCGACCCGCGTGCCGCAGGTGAAAAAACAATCAAAGCCCAGCGGGAACAGCGCCCGGTTGGCCTGAAATGCGGCAACCTCTGGCAAAGACAGAAAGGCCACCTCGGCAATCCCCGGCCCGCGCAAAGCCGCCCCCTTGGCCTCCAGCGCAGCCATCTCGACGATCAGAGTCGCAGACCGGTCCGGGTAATCCGGCACCCCAATCGCGAACCGCCCCAAAGGTTGCAACGCTGCCCAATCGCCCAAGGCGAACACGGCGGCCTCTGGCCCGACAAAAGGCGCACCACAATGAAAGGTGATCCAGTCACGCACCGACGCGCAATCATACACGCCCGCCAGATGCAGCGGCGTCGTGCCATCACACAGCGTCAGCAGCAGCACCCCCGCCGCCACCGACAGTGGCGCAGGCGGCACCGCCCCGCTCAATTCCCTGATTTTCCCCGGCTGCGACAACACCGTCAACGCCGCGCGAAACGCATGCGAGGACTGCACCGAAGCCTGCACAAACCCGCCCAACAACGCATCCTTCATTGGTCTTCCCCCCGCACCAAAGTGAAAAACTCCACCTTCGTCGCCGCCGCCTTCGCCGCGCGACTGGCCCGCCGCGCCACTTCCTCGGCTTGCAACGGCCCCAGCACCGCCGCGTGCACCGCCGCAGCCTGATCGCCCTGCATCAACGCATCCACCACAGCCGCGCGCAAAGCATGGCCCTTGTCGCGGCCCTGCACATGGGCATGGCCGACAGCGCCCGAGCCCAGCCGCAACGCACAGCGCGTCACCGTCATTTCGCCCAGGTTGAACGGCTGCCCGGTGCCGCCAATCCGGCCCCGCACCATCACCGCGCCAATCTCCGGCGCGCGCAGCAGGTCATGGACGGGGAGTTCAGGGAGCAATCCGGCCAGCCGCGCGGGCTTGGCGCGGGCCAGCAGGCCCATCCAAGCCTTGCGGGCCGCCAAAGTCTCAAGGCTTGGGGTTGCAGCTTCAAGCGGTGTTTGCGTCATCTCGATCCCGACATCTTGCGAAGTTGTCTATCATGCTATACAACTAGACAAATCATAACCGAGGAAGCTGCAAAATGCATGTGAAGTTTTGGTGACAAAGCCCGCAATCTGGCGCTCCATCGCCGAAACCCTGACCGGAGAGATCACCGCAGGCCATTACCGCCCCGGCGACAAACTCCCAACCGAGGCCGCTCTGTCAGCCCGCTTCGGCGTCAACCGCCATACCGTCCGTCATGCTTTGGCGACCTTGGCCGAGGCAGGCGCGGTCCATGCCCGTCGGGGCGCGGGGGTGTTTGTCACCGCCACCCCCACCGATTACGCCCTCAGCCGTCGCGTGCGGTTCCATCAGAATGTGCTGGCTTCTGGCCGCACCCCCTCGCGGCACATCCTTCGCCAAGAAACCCGCCCCGCTGACCCCGATGAGGCCGCAGCACTCCACCTCCCCACAGGCGCTTTGGTGCAGGTGGTCGAGGGCCTTTCGCTCGCCGATGGCACCCCTTTGGCAATGTTCCGCTCGATCTTCCCCGCCGCCCGCTTCCCCAATCTGCTGGAGGCGATGACCCGTCACGGATCGGTCACTGCCGCTTTGGCCGAGGCGGGCGTTGCAGATTATACCCGCGCCGAAACCCGCATCACCGCGATCGTCGCGGATGCTCTGCTGGCGCTGCATCTGCGCCTGCCCCAAGCTGCCCCCCTGCTGCGGTCCGTTGCGGTCAATGTCGATGCCGCAGGCCAACCCATCGAGTTCGGCACCACATGGTTTGCAGGCGACCGCGTGACACTCACCGTCTCGCCAGAAGGCACCGACGCAGGGGAAACTGTGGATAAACTGTCATAAGCCCGTTGCGTGGCACTGTTATTCCAGCCGACAACCCCCAGTTGCCCCCGTTCCCGGAGCCAGAAATGCCGCTGCCCTTGCCCCCTCTGCGACTGACCGGCGCGCATATTTTGCGCGACGGCGCGATGCAGCAACGCTCCATCGGGCTGGCGGATGGCAAGATCACCCGTGGGCCTTTGCCCGAGGTGGACCTCACGGGTTTCCTGATCCTGCCCGGCATCATCGACCTGCATGGCGACGGGTTTGAGCGCCACATGGCCCCGCGCCCCTCCGCCCCGTTTCCGCTTGCCGCTGGCCTTGCCTCGTTTGATCGCGAAGCTGCCGCCCATGGCGTGACCACCGCTTATCTCGCCCAAGGGTGGAGCTGGGAAGGCGGCCACCGTGGCCCGGATCATGCCGAGGCTTTGATGGTGGCGCTCGACAGTTACCGCGCGCAATCGCTGACCGATCTGCGGCTGCAAATCCGCGCCGAGACGCATCTGGTGTCTGAAACCAATCGCCTGATCGCCGCCGTCAAACGGCACCGGATCGGCTATGTGGTGTTCAACGATCACCTCTCGGAAGGCCTGCACATGGCCCGCATCGCCCCCACCGATTTCGCCGCTTGGGCGCGCAAGGTTGGCAAAACCGCCGAGGAGCTGGCCGAAGCTATTGAGGCCGCCGCCGCCCGCGCCAAAGAGGTGCCGCGCAGCCTGTGTACCTTGGCCGAATCCTTTGATGCTTTGGGCGTGCTCTACGGCAGCCATGACGACCCGGATGGCGAGACGCGGGAATTTTACTCGATGATCGGCGCGAAAATCGCCGAATTCCCGCTGACCCGCCGCGCGGCCTTGGCGGCCCATGCGATGATGAGCCCGGTGATCATGGGGGCGCCGAATGTGGTGCGGGGCCGCTCGCAGGCGGGCAATGTTTCGGCGCTGGCTTTGGTGTCGGATGGGCTGTGCGATGCGTTGGTGTCGGATTATCACATCCCGGCGCTGCCCTTGGCGGTCTGGGGTCTGGTGGACCGTGGCGTGATGGGGCTGGCGCAGGCCTGGGCTTTGGTGTCGTCGCGCCCGGCGGAGATCATGCGGCTGGTGGATCGCGGTCGCTTGGAACCGGGTCTGCGCGCCGATATGGTGGTGGTGAACGCCGAGACCCGCGGCATTGAGGCGACGATTTCGGCGGGGCGGCTCAGCTACCTCGCAGGCGAGGCCGCGCGGAGGTTCGTCAGCCAGCCCGAGGCATTGCGGCTGGCAGCGGAGTAAGGTCCCAACGCGGGACCTTTTTTGTTCGTTTTATTTCAGATGCTTAGCCGTGTCGATTTAACGAATTTTTAACGCTTTCGCGCGTCAAACCCAATCAGACCTATAAACAGGTGCCGTCCGCAGGGCCATCGAGGCCCTTTGAACGGCGCTGCCGGGGAGAGGTTGGGCGGGCGGTGTAAACCTACCGTGGTAACGCCGCAGGAGGGGCCTCGATGGCCCCGAGGGCGGCACTTGGTTGGCGGTCAGCCGTGGTATTTCTCGAGGAAAGCCTCCACCGCCAAACTGCGGAAATCGGGCAGGGCGGTGCGCAGGGTTTCGTGGCTCCAATCCCACCAAGCGAGGCTTTGCAGGCGCTCGGCGATCTGGCTGGGAAAGCGCGCGCGCAGCGGGGTGGCGGGGAGGCCGGCCATGATCATATAGGGGGCAACATCTTTGGTGACGACAGCGCCGCTGGCGATCACCGCGCCTGTGCCAATGGTGACATCGGGTTTGATGATGGCACCGTGGCCGATCCAAGTGTCGGGGCCGATCACGGTGCGGCGGGCGTGGCGGGCGGTGAAAAAGGCGTCATCATCGCTCGCGTCATCCCAATAGGCGCTGCTGCGGTAGAGGAAATGGTGCAGGCTGGCGTTTTGCATCGGGTGGTCGGTGGGGCCGATCCTTGTCATCGCGGCGATGTTGGCGAATTTGCCTACCGTGGTGTTGGTGATGTCGGAGAATTGGTCGCAGTAGCTGTAATCCTCGAAGGTTGAGTTCAGGATGCGGCTGAAGCGGCCGACCTCGCAGAAGGCGCCGAAACTGGCATTTTTGATCTGGCAGTCGGGGTGGATCAGCGGGATGTCTGGGGAGAGTTTGGTCATTTTCGGCTTTCTTGTCCACGCGTGGACAGGGGGTGTAATTTTATGATTTCAACATCTTAGTTGGCCGCATTTACCGGCTGTTAATAGTATGACCGTAACACAGGTGCCGTCCGCAGCGGCATCGAGCCGCTTTGGACGGCGCTGCCGGGGATAGGCTTTGCGACCGGAGTGTGCTTGGTGCGGCAGCAGCCGCAGGAGGGGGCTCCATTCGGCGGGCAAACGCGCCCCCAGCGCCTTTGCTTTTCCGCCTCATACCCCCGAGGGCGGCACTTGGGTTCAGGTCAGGAGCGCGCCGCGCGGGAGTATTTGGCAAAGAGCAACTCGTTTGGGTCAGGTTTGCGGGGAGGGCGGAGCCTCCGGCGGGGATATTTTTGCCAAGATGAAACGGCTTAGGTGGCGTGTTTTACCGCCCGATCAGTTTGCGGCGCAGCCAGCCGGACAGGCTGTCCATCACCATCAGCACGATCAGGATCATGTAATAGGCGACATCCTCCCAGTCTTTCTGGGTGATGATGGCTTGGGTGAGCAGCAGGCCGATGCCGCCACCGACGATGGCCCCGATCACCGTGGCGCTGCGGGTGTTGGATTCGAGGTAATACAGCACTTGGCTGAGCAGGATCGGGGCGATTTGGGGAAGGACGCCGAAGCGGGCGCGTTGCAAGGGGCCTGCGCCGGTGGAGCGGATGCCTTCGACTTGCTTTTCGTCGATGTTCTCCAAGGCTTCCGAGAAGGTTTTGCCGAAAGTGCCGCTGTCGGTGAGCAAGATCGCCAAGGCGCCGGTCATTGGGCCGGGGCCGAAGGCGCGGCTTAGGATGATCGTCCAGATCAGGCCATCGACGCCGCGCACGAAGTCGAACAGGCGGCGGAAGGCGAAGCGGACGGTGCGGATGGGGGTGAAGTTGGAGGCGGCGAGGAAGGCGAGGGGCAGGGCGATCAGCGCGGCCCCCATGGTGCCAAGGAAGGCCATCAGCACGGTTTCAAACAGCGCCCATGCGACATCGCCGTGGTGCCATTGCTTGTTGTGCCAGAATTCTGAGGCCATGTAAGCAAGGTTGCTGCGGGCGGGGTCGAGGCGTTCAGCCCCCAGCATGGCGGTGAGTTGGCCGTAGCTTTTGCCGTAGAATGGGCTGTCGAGGGTGAAGAAGAACAGCGCCCAGCCGGGTTGGTATTTGAAGGTTTCCACCTTCGATCGCGAATAGGCGAAGCGGCCTTGTGGGGTGGTGACGGAGATGCGGGTGTCGGTGACGTTGATCCAGTCGGGGATCGGCCGCGGGGCGGTGAGTTTCAGCTTTTCGCCCTCGGGCTGGATGTCGATCAGGCCATAGCCGGGGACGTTGTAGCGCGCGCCTTTGGTGTCGTAGGTGACGATATGGCCTTGGCCGAGGTCAATCGTGGTGGTGTCGCCACTGGTCTTGACCCAAGCCGGGTATTGGCTGGGCGCATAGGTGGCTTTCGCCTCGCCCTCGATCGAAACCGTGGTTTTGTCGCTGCGGTTGTCGCGGGTGACATGGGTCTTATAGGCGACGAAATCGGACAGCAGGATTTTGGCGTTGTCCATCTTGGCGCGGGCGGCGAGGCCGGGGATGTCGAAGCTGACGAACAGATAGCTGAGATACAGCAAGATCAGCACGGGCAGCGCGAAGGCGGTCAGGCGGCGGGTTTTGAATTGGCGCTGCACGGTGGCGTAAGGGCTGCCGAATTGGGTTGCCTCGGTCATTTACTGCCCATTTACCAAGCGGTTGCGGGCGTATCCCGACAGTTGATCGAAGACCACGATGGCGCAGAACAGCAAAGCGAAGATGGCGACGACTTGGTCATATTTGCCACCGCCCCATTGCATCGCCAGTTTCAGATCATAGCCGATGCCGCCAGAGCCTACGAAGCCAAGGATGGCAGAGGCGCGGATGTTGATTTCGAAGCGCAAGAGCGCATAGGACAGCCAGTTGGGGGCGACTTGCGGCAGGATGCCGAGCCAGATTTTCTGGCTCCATGAGGCTCCGGTGGAGGCCAGACCCTCGACGGGTTTCAGGTCGGCGTTTTCGGCGGATTCCGAGAACAGTTTGCCCAGAGCGCCTGCGGTGTGAAAGGCGATGGCGAGCACGGCGGGGACGGGGCCGCCGCCGAGTATGAAGATCAGCACCAGCGCGATGACGATCTCGGGGATGGCGCGCATGATGTCGGCGGTGCGGCGGAATAGCGGGGTGAGCAGCGGGAAACGCGCGAGGTGGCGGGTGGAGCCGAGCGCGAGGAACGCCCCGAACGCGCCGCCCAAGAGGGTGGCGGCGGCGATGTTGAGGGTTTCGATCAGGGAGGGCAGGTGTTCCCACAACAGCCCGGGCAGGTTGGCGCGGTTTTTCCAGGCTTCCGACAGAACTTCGGACGGGAAAGCGCCGAGTTGATGCAGGCCGGACAGGAAATCACCGGCGTTGCGGTCTTGGGCGACATCAAAGCCGGAGGCCATCAGCGCCACAAACAAGATCAGCAGGATGAAGCCATAGAGCCGCTTGCGGCGGGACTGGTGGATATAGGCCTCGGTGGGGTTCGACAGGTTTGGGCGCTTGCTAGGCTCTGGCCCGAAGGTGATGTCAACCATGTGGCCTCCAAATGAAAAACCGGGCCCGCTTGCGCGGGCCCGGTAGAAGGTGCTGAAATTACTCGCCGGAAAGTTTGCGGGCCTCGACAATGCCGAGATACATGTCGTGGGTGGCGGGAACGAAGTCTTTGGCATCGCCCGAAGCCACGCCGTAGGCGCATTTGGCGTCGGTTTCCCACAGATCGGCGGTCAGCTTGGTGACTTTGGCTTTCACATCATCGGGAAGGGCGGCGCGGACCACCATCGGGCCTTCGGGGATCAGTTTGGAGCGCCAGATTTCGACGAGGTTGTTCATGTCGACCAAGCCTGCATCGGCGGCTTTGCGGAAGGCACCGGAGGAATAACCGTCTTCCCAGTTGCCGTCGCCGTCGGCCCAAGACACGCCCGCGTCAAAATCGCCATTGTTGACGCCGACGATGGTTTGCTCATGGCCGCCGGAGAATTTCACTTCCGAAAAGAATTTGTCCAGCGGGCCGTATTTGGCGATCAGCTCGGCGGCGGGCACGAGGTAGCCCGAGGTCGAGTTCGGCTCGCCAAAGGCGAATTTCTTGCCCTTGGCGTCTTCGATGGATTTGATGCCGGAGTCGGTGCGGGCGAAGGCGATGGAATAATAGCCGGTGGTGCCGTTCAGGTTTTCCTTGGTCAGCTCGACGGTCACGGCGTTCGGGTCGGTCAGGTAGATCTTGGCATAGGCGGATGCGCCGAGCCATGCCATGTCCAGCGTGCCGCCGAGCAGGCCTTGGATCACGCCATCGTAGTCAGCCGGGGTGAAGACTTTGACCGGCACGCCGAGTTCTTTTTCAATCGCAGCGCGGTAGCATTCGTTCGAGGTCATGCGGTCTTGCGCGTTTTCACCGCCCAAGATACCGATGTTGAATTCTTTCAACTCTTGCGCATGGGCAGTGGTGATGCAGGTGGTGGCGGCCAGAACGGCAAGCAGCTTTTTCATTTCAGTCTCCGGTTTGGGATGGGTTTGGGGTCAGGCCAGCATCGCATCGGCGTAAGCGTCGTCTTTCGGGCCGGTGATGGCGGTCGATGTGGCGGATTCGTTGAAAGTGGCGTCGGCGCCGTAGATGTCGCGGGCAACGCCGGTGGTCAGTTGTTCGGGGGTGCCGTCGAACACCACGCGGCCATCGCGCATCCCGATCACCCGGTCGCAGTAGCGCCGCGCGGTGTCGAGGGTGTGCAGGTTGGCGATCACCATGCGGCCGTCTTCTTCGTGGATGCGGCGCAGGCGTCCATCACCACTTGCGCGTTCATCGGATCAAGGCTGGCGATCGGTTCATCTGCGAGGATCACCTTGGGGTCTTGCATCAGCGCGCGGGCGATGGCGACGCGTTGTTGCTGGCCGCCCGATAGGGCTTCGGCGCGTTTGGGGGCTTGTTCGGCAATGCCCAGACGTTCGAGAATCTGCATCGCGCGGGTGATGTCGGCATCGGACCACAGGTTGAACATGGTGGCGAAGGTGGAGCGTTGATTAAGCAACCCGTGCAGCACGTTTGAGGCCACATCCATCCGTGGCACAAGGTTGAACTGCTGGAAAATCATCGCGCATTGGCCCTGCCATGCGCGCTTCTCGGCGCCGTTCAGCGTTAACACATCGCGGCCTTCAAAGGCGATCACGCCGGACGAAGCATCGGTCAGACGGTTCATCATCCGCAGCAAGGTCGACTTGCCAGCACCCGACCGCCCGATCACTCCGACGAAAGCCGAGCGGTCAATTTCAAAGCTGACGTTATCCACGGCGGCTTTGTGACCGAACAGGCGTGTGACAGAACTGACCTTCAGCATCGCGGCCCCCTTTTGGTTGAGGCGGCTGATACGCCGGATTCGTGACGCTGGGTTATCGGGCGCATGACGCTTGGGTAACAAAGCGGATTGGATACAACTAACTGATCTGACACAGAAACTTCATGGTCGCGTTACGGAAGCGTCACGGAGCCCGCCTAAGCCACCGCTCAGCGATTGCCCGGCAACATCTGGGCGGATTGGCTTAACAGGAGACTTCCATGACCGTTTTCAAATCCCTGACCTCGGGCGTCAGCCTGCTGGCGATGCTGGTGGCGGGTGCTGCGCAGGCACAAAGCCTTGACGAAATCACCGCTGCCGCGAAGGCCGAAGGCAACCTCACCACTATCGCGCTGCCGCATGACTGGTGCGGTTATGGTGCTGTGATCGAGGGCTTCAAGAAGAAATACCCCGAGATCGCCGTTAACGAATTGAACCCGGATGGCTCGTCTGCGGATGAGCTGGAAGGCGTGCGCGCCAACAAGGGCAACACCGGCCCGCAAGCGCCCGACGTGTTGGACATCGGCCTGTCGTTTGGCCCTGCCGCCAAGGAAGAAGGCCTGATCCAGCCGTATAAAGTCAGCACTTGGGACAGCATCCCGGCAGAGGCCAAGGATGCCGATGGCTTCTGGTATGGTGACTACTATGGTGTGATGTCGTTCATCGTGAACACCGATATGGTCAAGAACGTGCCCGCCGATTGGGCCGATCTGATGAAGCCGGAATACGCCGGCGCTTTCGCGCTTTCGGGCGATCCGCGTTCGGGCAACCAGCCGCTGATGTCGGTGATGGGCGCGGGCATGGCGATGGGCGGCAAACCCGGTGCCGAGTCGGCTGCCAAGGGTCTGGAGTTCTTTGCAGGTCTGAACAAGGCGGGTAACTTCGTGCCGGTCGCTGGCAAAACCGGGACCATCGCACAGGGCGCGACGCCGATCGTGGCGGCTTGGGATTACAACGCTTTGGCTTGGCGCGACACCCTTGCTGGCAACCCGAAGGCAGAGGTTATTGTGCCTGCTTCCGGCACCGTGGCGGGCGTCTATGTGCAAGCGATCAGCGCTTATGCACCGCATCCGAATGCTGCGAAATTGTGGATGGAATACCTCTATTCAGACGAGGGCCAACTCGGCTGGCTGAACGGCTATTGCCACCCGATCCGCTTCAATGATCTGGCCAAGCGCGACGTGATCCCGGCGGATATGCTGGCGAAACTGCCGCCTGCTGCTGCTTACGAGAAAGCTGTTTTCCCGACTCTGGAAGAACAGGCTGCGCATAAAGAGGCCGTGACCGCTGGGTGGGATGCAACCGTCGGCGTCAAGGTCGAGTAACCCTTTAACCCTCTCCCGGTGCAGCGCTGGGGGAGGGTTTTCTTTCAGGATCATAGACATGAGATCATCCAGCCTTTGGCGCGCCCTGCCGTGGAACGGCTTGGGGGTATTGCCATTTCTGCTGTTCGCGTTGCTGTTTCTGCTGTTGCCCACCGCGAACATCGTGGCGGGGGCGTTTGTGGACAGTGACGGCAGCTTTACGCTGAACAACATTTTCAATCTGGCGACACCAGAGATTATCAACGCGTTCTGGCTGTCGATCCGGTTGAGTTTTACCTCGGCCCTGATCGGCTGCATCTTGGGTTTTGCGATTGCCTTAGCGGTGGTTTTGGGCGGCTTGCCCAGTTGGATACGCGGCATTGTGATGACGTTTTCCGGGGTGACTTCGAACTTCGCCGGGGTGCCGTTGGCCTTTGCCTATGTGGCGACGTTGGGCCGGGTGGGGTTTGTGACGCTGCTGCTGCGCGATTGGTTCGGGGTGAATATCTACGCTTTGGGCTTCAATATGATCAGCTTTTGGGGGTTGGTCGCTGCCTATGTGTTCTTCCAGATCCCCTTGATGGTGCTGATCATCACGCCTGCGATTGACGGCTTGAAGCGCGAATGGCGCGAGGCGGCGGAGGTTCTAGGCGCAACTGGCGGCCAATATTGGCGCATGGTGGCGCTGCCTGTTTTGGGGCCGTCGCTGCTGGGCACGCTCGCGTTGTTGTTCGCCAATGCGTTTGGTGCGGTGGCGACGGCGATCGCTTTGACGGGGTCGCTGTTGTCGATTGCCCCGATCCTGCTGTTCAACCAAATCCGCGGCGACGTGCTGCAAGACCCGCATCTGGGCTATGCTTTGGCCTTTGCGATGATCGTGATTACGGGGATTTCCAACGGCGTCTATGTGGTGATGCGCAGCCGCGCCGAGAGGTGGATCAAATGAAGCGTATGCTGTCTTGGGCCGCAATTGCGCTGGGCATTATCTATTTCTTCCTGCCGCTGGTAGGGATGCTGGAGTTTTCGCTGAAAATGCGGCGCGGCGAGTATTCGCTGGACGCTTACCGTTCCGTGATGGGCGATCCGCAGTTTCAGGCGACCTTTGGTTATTCGGTGCTGATGGCTTGTCTGACCATCGTGTTCGGCGTGCTGGTGGTGGTGCCGACGGTGTTCTGGGTGCGGCTGAAACTGCCGCGCCTGCGCCCGTTTATGGAGTTCATCACGCTGCTGCCCTTGGTGATCCCGCCGATTGTGATTGTGTTCGGCTATATCCGTTTGTTCAACACCTCCAGTTGGTTGCCGCTGACGGGTACGAGTTTGGGCACCGATTTCCTGCTGATGTGCGGCTATGCCGTGCTGGCGCTGCCCTATATGTATCGGGCCGTCGATACCGGGTTGGCGGCGATTGATCTGCGCACGCTTACCGAGGCGGCGCAGAGCCTTGGCGCGGGGTGGATCACCGTATTGGCAAAGGTGATCCTGCCGAATGTGCTGGTGGCGGTGCTGTCCGGCGCGTTTTTGACCTTTGCCACCGTGATCGGTGAATATGTCTTTGCGGCGCTGCTGGATCGGCCTGCGTTCGGGCCGTATCTGGTCTGGGCGGGCGGCAATAAGGCCTATGAGCCTGCGGCCCTCGCCGTGATCACCTTCGCACTGACATGGGCCTGCATGGTGCTGATCCAGTTCGCGACCAAATTTTCCAAACATACAAGGATGCCGCGCTGATGGCTTATCTGGACCTTTCCGCGCTGCAAAAATCCTATGGCGCGAACCAAGTGGTGAAATCCTTCGATCTGGGCGTGGCGAAGGGGGAGTTTGTCTCGCTTCTTGGCCCCTCGGGCTGCGGGAAAACCACGGTGCTGCGGATGGTTGCTGGGTTTGAGACACCCACTGTTGGGGCGATCAGGATTGACGGGCAGGATGTGACGCATCCGCGTCCCAACCAGCGCAATATCGGTATGGTGTTTCAGGCTTATGCGTTGTTCCCGAACCTGACTGTGGCGCAGAATGTTGGGTTTGGGTTGAAGATTGCCGGGGTTTCAGCGGCGGAGATCACCGCGCGGGTGGCCGAGATGCTGGCGCTGATTGGCCTGCCCGAGATGGGCGCGCGCTATCCGTTCCAGCTATCGGGGGGGCAGCAGCGGGTGGCGTTGGCGCGGGCTTTGGCTCCACGTCCGAGGGTGTTGTTGCTGGACGAGCCGTTGTCGGCGCTGGATGCGAAAATCCGGGTCAGTTTGCGGGCGGAAATCCGGGATATTCAGCGGAAATTGGGGATTACGACGATTTTCGTGACGCATGATCAGGAAGAAGCTTTGTCGATGTCGGACCGGGTTGTGGTGATGAATGGCGGGCGGGCGGAACAAGTCGGTGCGCCGTTTGAGATTTATAACCATCCGAAGACGCGGTTTGTGGCGCAGTTTGTCGGCACCTTGAACACTTTGGACGCGGTGGTGACCGATGCCGCGCAGGGCGAGGTGACGGTGCAGGGCCAGCCGTTGCGGCTGCCACAGGCGATTGCGGCGCAAGCGGGCGCGACGGTGGGCTTGGCACTGCGCCCCGAGGTGGTGCATCTGGAGGCCGATGCCGCGCAAATCAGCCGGGGCGATTTCGCTTTGCCCGCGCGGATTGCGGCGGTGCAATTCCTTGGTGCGGTGATCCGGGTCAAGGCCGAGACGGCGGCGGGGGCGATCTCGCTCGATCTGTTCAACCGCCCTGATGCGCCGCCGCCGCCTTTGGGGGCAGAGGTGGCGCTGCGGTTCCGGGGCCAAGATGTGATCGTGCTGGCTTAAGCCTTCGGGCGCGACAACCAGCGCGCCAGCATTGGACCCAAGAGCAGCACCAGCAAAAACCGCGCCATGTGCATCGTCATCACGAAGGCCACATCGACGGGGGTGGAGGCCGCGATGATCGCCACGGAATCCATCCCGCCGGGGCTGGTGGCAAGGTAAGCGGTCAAGGGATCAATCCCGGCGAACTGCACCAAGGCGGCAGCCGCCCCACCGCAGACCGCGATCAGCGCCATGATCGAGGCGAACACCCGTGGGAACGCCCGCAGCGCATGGCCCAAGGTGGCGGGGGTAAAGCGCAACCCGATCGACCAGCCGATCGCAGCATAGGTCAGCGCCAGCAACCACGGCGGCAGGTAAATCTGCATCCATCCGGTCTGGGTAAGCCACATGCCCGTGCCGATGGGTAGCAGGAAGGTGGCTCCGGGCAGGCGCAGACGTTGACCGACGAAGGCGAGAGTCACGGCGAGGGCGAGGGTCTGTGCGGTGCCCAACAAGGGCATCCCCGGAAACCAGATGATGCTGGGTGCGGGGCCGCCTGCCACGCCAAACAGCCGGGCGACCACGGTGGCGACCACCGCCACGCAGGCGACGCGCAGGTATTGCATGAAGGCGACCAGCCGGATGTCGGCCCCATAAGTGCCTGATAACAGCACCATCGCCGAGGCGGCCCCCGGCGATGATCCCCAGATCGCGGTGGTGCCGGGAAGTGCGCCCGAGCGTGCCACCAGCCAGCCCAGCAGCGACGAGGCCGCGATGGTGAAGAACGTGCCCGCAAGCACGATCGGCCATTGTACGGCCACCTCGGCCATCATCGAAATCGGCAGGATCGTCGCCACCATCAGCCCGACCACGCCCTGTGCCGCTGTCATCGCGGGGCTGGGCAGGGTGATGCTAAAGCCTCGCAAGGCAAGAATAATCGCCGCGATCATCGGGCCGAGCAGCAAGGCGGCGGGCAGGTGCAGCGCCTCAAACCCCGCAGTGATCAGCGCTGACAGCAGGGCGAGGGCGGTCCATTGCAGGATCTGTTGGCGGTTTGACGATGGTGGGGTCTGCGACAACGGAGCGGCTTTCAGCGATTGGTCGGAGGCAGGGATGCGCCTCCCTAACCCGGGCGGCGGGGCAGGGCAATCGGCCCCGGTGGTGGGGGGCGCTCTGGACAGCTTGGCCTTGGCCTGCCAGTTTGGGGGTGAACCCCCAGCCCGAGGCCGCGATGGATCATGATCTCAGCACCGATCCCGCCGCTGATCCCGCGCTGGAGCAGAGCCAAAGCTTTGCCGTTCTGGGCGATGTAGGGGCTCCGATTTTCGCGCGGTGGATTGCTCGTCACGCCCGCCGCCTTGGTTTGCGCGGGGCGATTTTGCACCACGATGCGGGGCGGATTGAGATGGTGATCACCGGCCTGCCCGACCTGTTGGATGCGATGGCTTTGGGCTGTAGCCTTGGCCCGCAAGAGGTTTGGGTGGAGGGGATTGATCGCACGGAAGTGGCGCTGCAAAATCTGAACGAATTTGCTTCGATAGTCGATTAACTTATGATCATATGCAGGAAAGATGCTGAAATTTGCGGCATCTGCGGCGGCGGCTTTGCGCGCGCGGGGCTTTCAGCCTTTCGATTCTCGGGCGGCGCGGCAAGGTTTGGGTGGGGATTGCGGGGTTTATGATGTCGGGGATCTGGGTGGCCAATGGCTTGTCGCAGGATTTGCCGCTGGGCGTCGTGATGGCGGGCCGGTGGCAGGGCGCGGAGCTGGCGATCTGGCGCGCAGGCTCGGGGCGGCTGTCGGCGTGGAATGACCGCTGCCCGCATCGCGGCATGCGGCTGTCGCATGGCTTTGTGCGCGGGGAAACGCTTTCGTGCATCTACCACGGCTGGACCTATGGCACAGGCGGTGCCTGCAGCAAAATCCCGGCGCATCCGGCGATGCTGCCGCCCGCCGCGATCAAGGCCGAGGTTTATCAATGTGTTGAGGCGGATGGCGTGATCTGGGTCGCCCCGGCGGGGACGTCAGAGGCTGTGCCAAAGCTGGGCGATGTGCAGGCGGTGCGCTCGGTGACGCTGCGGACGGACCGGGCGGCACTGGCGCGGGCTTTGCCGGGGTTTGTGGCGCAGGGCGATGTCTGGCGTGGTGCTGCCGGTGGCGCGGTGGTTCTGGTGCTGCAAGACCGCGCCGAAGGCTTGGGGTTGCACGCGCTGTGTGACCGGGGTGCTGCGCGGGTTGCGGTGTCGCGCTGGCTGGATGGGCTGCGGCGCTTGGTGGAAGAAGGGGCTTTGGCATGATCCCGCAGGCGGTGTTGAACGAATGGTATCCGGTGGCGATGATCGCATTGGTGGGGCCATGGCCGGGGCGGCAGACCATGCTTTTGGGCAGCGATATCAACGTGTTCTCGGACGGTGGCGCGATTGTGGCGCGCGGTGCTGCGGGCGATCTGGCGGTGTGCCTTGCCTATGGCCATGTCTGGGCCTGCCCTGGGGTGCCCGCGCATGATCTGTTTGCGGTGCCAGAGGCGGCTCAGCCGGGGCGGCGTTTGGTGGATTGCGGCGTGGTACGGGTGAAATGCTCGCCTTTGCGCGCGGTGGAAAACTTCCTCGACATCGCACACTTTCCCTTCGTGCATACCGATGTTTTGGGGGCCGAACCCCACACCGAAGTGGGCCGCTATGAGGTGCAAATCCGTGAGGACAGCGACGAGGTTTGGGCGACCAAGGTGCATTTCTACCAACCGCAAGCCGCAAAATCGGCGGCGGGCGGGATTGTGACGGAATATATGTACCGCGTTGCGGCCTCGACCTCGGCGGTGCTGTACAAGACCTGTCCGAATAACCCCGATGAATGGGACGTGATCGGGATTTTCGTGCAGCCTTTGACCGAGGAACTTTGCGAAGTCTGGCCGTGGATGGCTTTGTTTGATGACACCACGCCGCAGGCCGATCTGATCCAGTTTCAGCAGATGATCTTCCTGCAAGACCGCTCAATTCTGGAGAACCAAATCCCGCGCCTGTTGCCGTTGGACCCCGGCAAAGAGATCCCGACGCAGGCTGATCTGACCTCTATCGCCTATCGCCGCTGGCTAAAGCGCAAGGGGCTGACCTACGGCGCGCAGATGGTGGCGGCATGAAGCTTTATGATTATGTGCTAAGCGCCAGCTGCTACAAAATCCGGCTGATGGCGGCGCTGATGGGGGTGAAACTGCAAACCGAGGCGGTGGATTTCCATCCCGGTCGCGCGCATAAATCCGCAGCGTTTCGCGCGCTGAACCCCGCCGGAACGCTGCCCGTGCTGGTCGATGGCAACCTGACCCTGACCGAAACCACCGCCATGCTGGTGTATCTTGCGCGCGGCACTTGGCTGGGCAATCCGACGCCAACTTCTGCCGCCAAAGTCCAGCAATGGCTGGCGTTCTCGGCGCGGCTGGGCAGCAGTCTGGGAATGGCGCGGCTGCATGACATGCTGCTTTATCCCGGCGATATCGACGCTTTGCGCAGCGCGGGCATAGACGCCCTGCGTGAGTTGGAAGCGCATCTGACCGAAGCGCGGTTCCACGGCCATATTTTCCTAGTCGGCGATACCGCCACCATCGCCGACATCGCCTGTTTTCCGAACGTCGCCCTCGCCCCCGATGGCGGCGTGACGCTTGACGACTACCCCTCCATTCGCCTCTGGTCCCGCGCCATCCGCGCACTGCCGGGCTTCATCGAGATGCCCGGCATCCACCGCCTGCACGAATTAAAACCCGCCCCCGAAGCCGTGCCGCCGTTGGAGGCTTTGCCATGAGCATCCTGTTGAAAAACTGCGCGGCGATTGTGCCTTCGGCCTCTGATCTGGTGCTGGCGGGGCAGGATATGCTGATCGAGGGCAAGCAGATCGCCGCCATCGGGCCGAACCTGCACGCCCCCGGCGCAGAGGTGATCGACGCCTCGGGTTGGTTCATCTATCCCGGCCTGATCAACACCCATCACCATTTCTTTCAATGCTTTGTGCGCAATCGCGCCGATCTGGATTGGACGAAACTGTCGGTGATCGAATGGCTGGACCTGATCTATCCGATCTTCTCGCGGCTGACCGAGGATCAGTTTTACCACGCCTCGGTCGTGGCCTTGGCGGAACTGGTCAAGCACGGCTGCACCACCGCGTTTGACCACCAATACAACTTTCCGCGCCATGCCGGTTCGCGCATCGTCGACCGCCAATTTGAAGCCGCCGACCTGCTCGGCATCCGCTTTCACGCCGGGCGCGGCGGCAATACCCTGCCGAAATCCGAAGGCAGCACGATCCCCGATGAGATGCTGGAAACCACCGATCAGTTCATCGGCGATTGCGAGCGGCTGATCGACACTTACCACGACGCCAGCCCCTTTAGTATGCGGCAAGTGGCGGTCGCCCCCTGCCAACCCGTCAACTGCTATAAAGACACGTTCGAGGAATCCGTCCGCCTCGCCCGCGACAAGGGCGTGTTGTTGCACACCCATGTCGGCGAAGGCGAAAGCCCGGTGATTGAGGCGCGCACGGGGCGCAGGACGGTGCAATACCTTGAGGAGATGGGGTTTTCCGGCCCAGACACTTGGTACGCGCATTGTTGGGAGCTGACCCACGGCGAACTGTCGCAGATGGCCGCGAGCCAAACCGGAGTCTCGCATTGCCCGGAACCGGTCTATCTGGTGGGGGCCGAAGTCACCGATATTCCGGCGATGCAGGCTTTGGGTCTGCGCGTGGGCTTGGGCTGCGATGGCGCGGCATCAAACGACAATTCCAACCTGATGCACACCGTCCATTCCGCCTATATGCTGCAATGTCTGGTCGCCTCTACCCGCAAACATCCGGTGCCGGAGCCAAGCGCATTCCTGCACTACGCCACCACCGGCGGGGCCGACTTGCTGGCGCGGAAAGACCTTGGCCGCCTCGCTCCTGGCATGGCGGCGGACCTGTTCGCCATAGACACCCGCCGTCTGGAATATGTCGGCACCCGCCATGACCCGGCCAGCCTGATCCCCAAGGTCGGCATCTCTCGCCCCGTCGATATGACCATGATCAACGGTCGCATAGTCTGGCGCGACGGCCAATTCCCCGGCCTGGATGAGCGTGATCTGTTCACCAAAGCCGAAGCATCCTTCCACCGCATCCTGTCCTGATCCCAAAATCCCAAAGGAAACCCGATGACCCAAACCCGCCGCTCTTTCCTGAAATCCAGCCTCGCCGCCAGCACGGCCATGGCTTTGCCGCTGCCAGCCTTTGCCGAAGGCGAAGTGCTGAACGTCGCCCTGATCGTGCCCTCGCCCGCCGCTGATGTCGGTTGGTCGCACACGCTGGAGCTTGGCACCAAGGCGTTGGAGGCCGAATATGGTGACAAGATCAAAGTCACCCTGCTGGAGAATATCGCCGAAGGCCCCGACGGCGACCGCATCATGAACAAGACCGTGGCGGACGGGAATACCTTCCTGATCCTCGGCTCGTTTGGCTATATGAATGGCGGGTTGAAGCTGGCCAAGGCGCACCCGGAGGTGTCGATCCTGCATGCTTCTGGCTATCAAACCGCGCCGAATTTCTCGCCGTTTGGCGCGCGGTATTATCAGGGCACTTACCTGATGGGAATGGCGGCGGCCTCGCTGACCAAATCGAAGAAACTCGGCTGCGTCGGCGCATTTGCGATCCCCGAACTGATCACCTCGATCAACGCCTTCACCTTGGGCGCGCAGGCGGTGGACCCGGCGATTGAGGTGTCGGTGGTCTGGGTGAACTCGTGGTTCGACCCGGCGTCCGAGCAGGAAGCCGCGAAGGCGCTGCTGGCGCAAGGCTGCGATGTGGTGTTTTCCAACGCCCAAGACACGCCTTCGGTGGTGGCTGCGTGTGAGGAAGCCGGGGCCTATGTGTTCAACCTGAACTCGTCGATGAAAACCTATGCGCCGAAGAAATACCTCGGCGTGGTGGGCACCGATTGGGCGCCGTATTTCAAGGCATCGGTGGCGGCACATCTGGCGGGCACTTTCGCGGGCGCTTCGGCTTGGCTGGGAATGGCCGATAAATGTGTGTTCGTGGCCGATTGGAACCCCGATATCGCGCCGGATATGGTAGCGAAAATCGCGGCGGTGCAGGCGACCTTGTTGGACGGCACATTCAGCCCGTTCACCGGGCCGCTGACCAATCAGGACGGGGCCGAGGCTGTGGCCGCAGGCGTAACCTTGGGCGATGATGCGATCTTGTCGATGGATTGGCACGTCAAGGGCGTCACCACGCCGCTGCCGAAATAAGCCATGACCGCGCTGTTGTCTTTGCAAGCGATCTCAAAGCGTTACGGCGCGGTTCAGGCCAATGCCGGGATTGATCTGGTGGTCGATCCCGGCTCTATCCATGCCATTCTAGGCGAGAATGGCGCGGGCAAATCCACGCTGATGAAGCTGATCTATGGCGTGGAATCCCCCGATGCAGGCGTGATCTTGTGGAAGGGTCAGCCGGTGAACCTTGCCAGCCCCGCCGAGGCGCGGGCTTTGGGGATTGGCATGGTGTTTCAGCATTTCTCGCTGTTTGAAACCCTGTCGGTGGTGCAAAACATCGCGCTGATCGTGCCGGGGCGGAAGGCCGATCTAGCGCGGCGCATCCGGGCCTTGGGGGCCGAGTTTGGCCTTGAGGTTGACCCCGAAGCGATGGTGCATTCCCTGTCGGTGGGCGAGCGGCAACGGGTGGAAATCATCCGCTGCCTGCTGCTGAGCCCCGAACTCTTGATCCTCGATGAGCCGACCTCGGTGCTGCCGCCGCAAAGTGTTGCGCGGTTGTTTGAGACGCTGCGCGCCCTGCAAGCGCGTGGTATGGCGATCTTGTTCATCGGTCATAAACTGGAAGAAATCAAAGAGTTGTGCGACACCGCCACCATCCTGCGCGGCGGCCAAGTGACCGGGCGGCTTGATCCGCGTAGCCATTCCGCCAAGGATCTCGCCACCCTGATGATCGGTCGCGCGATGCCGCCGCCCTTGCCCGCCACGGTGCAGGCGGTGGGCGAGGTGCGGTTGGAACTGTCCGGCCTGACCTACCGCAATGACGATCCGTTTGGCGTCTCGCTGGCGGGTATGTCCCTGCGCGTCCACAGCGGCGCGATCGTCGGCATCGCCGGGATTTCCGGCAACGGCCAGCAGGAACTGGCAGCGCTGATCTCGGGTGAGGTGTTGCAGGCGGGCGATATGATCCGCATGATGAACCTTCCCGTGGGCGCGGTGGGCGTGGCCGAGCGGCGGCGCATGGGCTTTGCCTTTGTGCCAGAGGAACGCTTGGGGCGTGGTGCAGTGCCGGAAATGTCGCTCGCCGACAATGCCTTGCTGACCGCCCACGGCGCGGGCCTTGTGCAGCGCGGCTTTATCCGTCGCACACCCGAACGCGCCTATACCGGAACCATTATCGCCCGCTACGACGTGCGCACCCCCGGCCCCGAAGCCGAAGCGGGCGCACTTTCCGGCGGCAATCTGCAAAAATTCATCATGGGGCGCGAGATGATGCTCGATCCCAAACTGCTGCTGGTCGCGCAGCCGACTTGGGGGGGTGGATATTGGCGCTGCCACCGACATCCGGCAGCGCTTGGTGGCGATGCGCAACGCCGGGGCCGCCATTCTGGTGATTTCCGAGGAGTTGGAGGAGTTGTTCCAAATCTGCGACCGCCTGCATGTGCTGCACAAGGGGCATTTGTCGCCCTCGCTTCCGACCGCGCAGACCACGGTGGAGGAGGTCGGCACCTATACGATCGGCGCGGGAGTAACCGGATGAGGATCAGCTTCATCCGCCGCGAACGGGCCTCTCGCACCGCCATGCTGCTGGCCCCGATTGCGGCCTTCGCCTGCGCCATTGTCGCCTCGGTGATCCTGTTCACCGCTTTGGGCAAAGCCCCCGGACAGGCGCTGTATTCGCTGCTGCTGGAGCCGTTTCTGACATGGTATAACTTCTCTGAAGTGCTGCTGAAAATGGCCCCGCTGCTGTTGATCGCGCAAGGCCTTGCCATTGGTTTCCGCGCCAATGTGTTCAATATCGGCGCGGAGGGGCAGTTGATCATCGGCGCGATTGCGGCCTCGGCTTTGCCGGTGTGGTATCCGCAGGGCGACAGCGTATGGATGCTGCCTGCGATGCTGCTGATGGGGGCAGGGGCCGGGATGCTTTGGGCCGGGATCGCGGCGCTGTTTCGCACTAGGTTCAATGCCAATGAGATTCTGGTGACGCTGATGCTGTCGCTGATTGCCGCACAGGTGTTGAACTATCTGCTGCTGGGGCCTTGGAAAGACCCGCATGGTTTCAATTTTCCGCAAAGCGTGATGTTCCCCGATGCGGCGCTTTTGCCGATCCTGCTGCCGGGGACGCGTGTGAATATCTCATTGCTGTTCGCGCTGCTGGCCAGCATTCTGGCCTATATCCTGATGCGCCACCGCTTTGCCGGCTTTCAACTGCTGGTCGGAGGCCTGGCGCCGCCCGCCGCCCGCTATGCCGGGTTCAGTGAAGCCCGTGCGATCTGGGTCAGCCTGCTTCTGGGGGGCCTTGCGGCGGGGCTTGCTGGGGCTGCCGAAGTCGCTGGGCCTTTGGGCCAGTTGCAACGCTCTGTCTCCACCGGATACGGTTATTCGGCGATCATCGTGGCGTATCTCGGTGGGTTGAACCCTTGGGGCATCGTGATCTCGGCCTTTGTGATGTCGGTGATCTATATCGGTGGCGACAATGCGATGGTGTCGGCGGATTTGCCGATTGCTGCGGTCTGGGTGTTCCAAGGCCTGCTTTTATGCTTCTACCTCGCAGGCCTGACCTTCATTCGCCACAGGGTCAGCATCACCCGCAAGGTCACGCCATGAACGCGGTTGAGTTCATTCTGGCCGGGATGCTGGCCGCCGCCACGCCGATGCTGCTGGCGGCATTGGGCGAGATGGTGGTGGAGCGGTCCGGTGTGCTGAACCTTGGGCTGGAAGGCATCATGGCGCTGGGCGCGGCATTGGGGTTTATCACCACCTATACCTATCATAGTCATGCCTTGGGGTTTCTGGTGGCGGCTTTGGGTGGGGCCGGGTTGTCGCTGCTGTTTGCGCTGATCGTGCTGGGGTTTGTTGCCAATCAGGTGGCGGCGGGGCTGGCGATTGGCATCTTAGGCACTGGGTTGTCGTCGCTGTTCGGCAAAAGCTTTGAAAGCCTGACGATCAGCGGATTGCCGAAACTGGCGCTGCCACTGCTGTCTGATCTGCCGGTTCTGGGGACGCTGTTCGTGCAGGATCTGGTGGTTTGGGCAACGCTGGCGCTGGCGCTGGCGATCTGGGCCACGATGAACCACTCCAAACTCGGCCTGATCATCCGCGCGGTAGGCGAGAACCCCCACGCCGCCCGCGCGATTGGCTTTCGCGTGCTGCGGGTCCGCTGTGCGGCGATTGCTTTTGGCGGCGCATTGGCGGGGATCGCCGGGGCCTATGCCGCGACCGTCTACACGCCCTTATGGGCCGATGGCATGATCGCCGGGCGCGGCTGGATCGCCCTCGCCTTGGTGGTGTTTGGCACATGGCAGACGGGCCGCGTGGTGTTCGGCGCGTTTCTGTTTGGGGCTTTGTCTTTGGGGGAACTCACCACCCAAGCGGCGGGCGTCAACATCCCGTCGCAGCTTTTGGCCTGCGTGCCCTATGTGGTGACGATCCTGATGCTGGCGGTGATCTCGTCGAACCGACGGCGGATGCGGTTGAACACGATTGCCTCGCTGGGGCAGCCGTTTGAGAAGTAGCTTTACTGCACCTATCGCCGGGGGCTCACCCCCGGACCCCGAGGATATTTGAGCCAATGTGAAAGCAAATTTTATTCAAACGGTTCGTAATAGACGGTTGCAGAGCGCCGCTGTTGCGCAGATTGAGCGCCCTGTTTGGCGAGGATTTCGACAAAGCTGCGTCCGGTCTTGGCCTCGGCACACAGCACGACCTGTGCCGCCGCCCGCGCATCCTCGCCCGCATCGTGGTGCTGAAACTGCAACGACAGTGCCCGTTTCAGATGGCCCAGACCATGCCCGCCATTGCCCTTGAACTCGGGCCAAGCGCGGCGCGCGATGGTGACGCTGTCGACCCAGTGCAAATCCGGCACCTCCAGCCCATGCCAGCCACAAGCCGCCGCCACCGCGCGTTGATCAAAGCTGGAGTGCTGCACAATCGGTTGCTGCGCCATCAGTGGCGCAATCGCCGCGATCACGGCGGGAAATTGCGGCTTTCCGCGCACGGCGGCGGCATCAATGCCATGCAATTCGGTGTTGAAGCCGGAAAACGCCTCATCCGGGTCCACCAGCAGGCTGAAGGTGTCGATCTGGCCCCAATCATCGACGCAGGCCAGCCCCACCTGACAGATGCTATGGGCATTGCGGTTGGCGGTTTCGACATCAAACGCAATGAAGCGGTAGGGCGGTTTCAGGGGAATGGGGATCATCAAAGAGCCTTAGATTTGCTGCTCATTGATAGCGCAAAGCCTCGATCGGGTCCAATCGCGCTGCCCTCCGCGCCGGGAAATAGCCGAACACCACCCCGACCAGCGCCGAAAACCCGAAGGCCAGCGCCACCACAGCCCCAGAGGGCGCAAACGGGATCGCCATGAACACCGAGCCACCATAGGCAATCGCCAACCCCAAGCCGATGCCAATCGCGCCGCCCAAAAGCGACAGCACCACGGCTTCGACTAGAAACTGCAGCAGAACTTGCCCGGCACTCGCGCCCACCGCCAGCCGGATGCCGATTTCGCGGGTGCGTTCGGTGACCGACACCAGCATGATATTCATAATACCGATGCCGCCGACCAACAGGCTGACCGCCGCCACCGACGACAGCAGCCCGGTCAGCACCGTATTGATGCCACCCAGCATATTCGACAGCTCTTTGCTGTCCGAGACGCTGAAATTATCCGGTTCGGTCAACCCGATCCGCCGCCGCTCGCGCAGCACCGCTTGCACTGCTGCGATACCAGCCTCGGCACTGACCGATTTGCGCAAGGCCACCGCGATGCTGTCGACATTGGCGTTCCCCTCCAGCCGCCGCTGCACCGCTTTGGTGGGCATCAGCACCAGATCATCCTGATCCTGTCCAAAACTGCCAGAGCCGCGCGCCGACATCACCCCCAACACCAGACAGGCGACGTTTTTCACCCGGATGCTTTGCCCCACCGGGCCAGACGTGCCGAACAGCTTCGTCGCAACCGTTTGGCCCAACACACAAACCGCCGATCCGGCACTTTCCTCATGCGGTTCAAAACTGCGCCCCGTCCGCAAGCCCCAATTCTGCACGCGGGTATAATCGCCCGTGGTGCCGTACACCTGCGTCGCCGCATTGGCATTGCCGAACACCACGGTTTGCCCGGAGCTGACCACCGGAGCGGCATAGGCCACCACGGGTAAATCGGCCAAAGCCTCGGCATCTTTCAGAGAAAACCGGGGGGCTGCGGCGCCGCCGGTCGGCGGGCCAAAACCGCGCGTGCCGGGGCGCACCGTCAGCACATTGGTGCCCAAAGCCGCGACACTGGCACTGACCTGTGCCGAACTGCCTTGCCCAATCGTCACCATTGCGATCACCGCCGCCACCCCGATCACCACACCCAGCACGGTCAGAAACGTCCGCAGCTTGTTGCGGATGATGGTGGTGAAGGCGAGGGTTATCGTCTCCCACAGCATCCTCAGGCGCTCCGACTGGCGGGAGTGGCCGCGTCATGGCTCAGCTTACCATCGGTGAACACCAGCAAGCGCTGGGCATAGGCCGCGATGTCTTGCTCATGCGTCACCATAACAATGGTGATGCCGTCGCGGTTCAAGGCCTGCAACAACTGCATGATCTCATGGCTGCGCTGGCTGTCGAGGTTTCCCGTTGGTTCATCCGCCAAGATCACCATCGGATCGCTGGCCAAAGCCCGCGCAATCGCCACCCGCTGCTGTTGGCCGCCTGACAGTTGCGAGGGATCATTGCTTTCGCGACCCTCCAAACCCACTTTGTGCAAGGCAAGCTTCGCCCGCGCCACCCTTTGCGCTTTCGGCAAGCCCTTATAGATCAACGGCAATTCGACATTCTCCAGTGCCGATTGCCGCGCCAGCAGATTAAAGCCTTGAAACACAAACCCAAGACAATGCCTGCGCAGCAGCGCCCGGCGGTCTTGGTCGAGCCCCTGCACCTCCACCCCCTGAAACTGATATGTCCCCGCCGAGGGCCGATCCAGACAGCCGATGATATTCATCGCCGTCGACTTCCCCGACCCCGACGGCCCCATGATCGCGACAAACTCGCCGCGCCCAATGCTCAAATCCACCCGATCCAGCGCCCGCACCTCTGCCTCACCGCGCCCATAACTGCGCGAGACGCCGGAAAACTGGATCAGCGGCACCATCACCGCCCCCCAGCGGTCTGATCGGTGATCACCGCATCGCCCTCCGCCAGATCCCCCGTCACCACAGTGGAACGCCCATCCGACGCCCCCAGCGTGACCGCCACCTCAACCGGAGCTCCCGCCCGCAACAGCCAGACCGACTTGCCGCTGCCCAAAGCCACCGCCCCCCGTGGCCCGCGCGCAGGCAACACCAGCCCCGCCAAACCACCCGCCGAGGTCCGCACCGCCTGCACCGGCGGCGCATAGCGCAAAGCCGCATTCGGCACCATCAAGGCAGCCACGACCTTATCCACCGTGATCGCCGCCGTCGCCGTCATGCCGGGGCGCAGCAACCCATCGGGGTTGGCGACCGACAACACCGCCTTGTAGGTCACCACCTCATTGGTGGTTTCGGGCGCAAACCGCACTTGCGTGATCACCGCTGGAAAGCTTTGGCCGGGATAGGCCTCTACCGTGAAATCCGCCACATCGCCGACGCGGACCTTGCCAATATCGGCCTCGTCAATATCGACCAGCAGTTGCATCCGCTCCAGATCCTCGGCCAGCTTGAACAGCACCGGCGCCTCAAAGCTCGCCGCCACGATCTGCCCGGCCTCAGCCGTGCGATCCAGCACCACGCCATTGATCGGGCTGCGAATCTGCGCCTTGCCCAGATCTGCGCTGACCAGATCGAGATTGGCCTCGGCCAAAGTCAAATCCGCCCGTGCGATTTCCACCGCCGCCTGCGCGCGCTGATCGGAGGCCTCGTACCCCACCATATCCTTGCGCGTCGCCACCCCGCGCGCGGCCAGTTCCTGCTGGGTTTTCAAAACCGCCGCCGCTTCCCGCGCGCTGGCTTCCGCTTGCGTCACCCGCGCCTTCGCCGAGGCCAGTTGCGCCCGCGCATTGTCGACCTGTGCCACCAGCTTGGTGGTATCCAGCTGCGCCAGCACTTGCCCGACTGTCACCACATCGTTGTAATCCACCGAAACAGAAGCCAAAGTCCCCGACAGTTCCGAGGATACCTCCACTTCGGTGGTCGGCTGCACCGTCCCGGTTGCGGTGACAACTACCACCAGATCGCCCTTGGCGACGGCTTCGGTGGTATAGCGCACCTCTGCGGCCCCGGCCTTGCTGCCCATATAATACCAGCCCGCAGCCCCGGCCAAAACCGCCAAAACCAGCACAACCCAAGGCCAGCGCCGCCGTCTGGCCCCGCCCCCCGCCAACAATCTGGCAATATCATCGCCGCTTTGCATCTGCACCCTTCGCCGCTTGGGGGGTTATACGCGCACCAAAGCCCCTTCCGTCGTTGTCAGATGTGGTCTGCGCCGCTTTTGGCAAGCCCCTCAACTGCCGCGATAGGTCGAATAGGCGAAGGGCGAGATCAACAACGGCACATGGTAATGCCCCTCTGGGTCCGCCACGCCAAAGCGGATCGGGATTTCATCCAGAAACAGCACCTCGCCCACGGCTTGCCCCGAGGCCCGCAGATACGCCCCCGCGCAAAACACCAGCTCATAGCTGCCGGGTTTCAACGCCTTGCCCTCCAGCATCGGCGCATCGGTGCGGCCATCGGCATTGGTCACCGTCTCGGCGATCTTCTTATGGCTATTGCCGCTGATCCGGTAGAGCATGATCTTCACCCCCGCCGCAGGCTTGCCCTTGGCGGTATCCAGCACATGCGTGGTCAGTTTGCCCATATCAGCCCCCATTTTGCGCCAGTCTACCCAAGCTTGCCCCGGCCCGCAGCCCCTGCCAAGCCGCAAAACTCCTTTCGGCATTATTTGATAAACCCCCACGGATATTCGATATAGTCTTGTCGAAAAGGAGTTGCCCATGCCCCGCTACCCCCGCGATTTCCGAGGCCACGGCCCCGACGCCCCCGATGCCGAATGGCCCGGCGGTGCTAAAATCGCGGTCTCTGTGGTCCTGAACTACGAAGAAGGCGGCGAGAACAACATCCTGCACGGCGATGGCGGCTCCGAAGCCTTCCTCTCTGACATCGCAGGCGCTGCCCCGTGGCCGGGTCAGCGCCACTGGAACATGGAATCGATCTACGATTACGGCGCCCGCGCAGGCTTCTGGCGGCTGCACCGCTTGTTCACCGGGATGGATATTCCGGTGACGATCTACGGCGTCGCCACCGCTTTGGTCCGCAACCCAGAACAGGTCGCCGCGATGAAATCCGCAGGCTGGGAAATCGCCTCCCACGGCCTGAAATGGGTCGATCACCGCGACATGGCCCTAGAGGAGGAACGCCGCCAAATCGCAGAAGCCATCCGCCTGCACACCGAAGTCGTCGGCGAACCCCCGCGCGGCTGGTACACAGGCCGGTGTTCGGTCAACACCGTGGATCTGACCGCCGAAACCGGCCAATTCGACTGGATCTCCGACACCTACGACGACGATCTGCCCTATTGGCGCGAGGTGGGCGACCGTGACCAGTTAATCATCCCCTACACGCTGGAAGCCAACGACATGCGCTTCGCCACAGCGCCGGGCTACATCGAAGGCCAGCAGTTTTTCCAATACCTGAAAGACAGCTTTGATACCCTCTATGCCGAAGGCGAACAGGGCAGGGCGAAGATGTTCTCGATCGGATTGCACTGCCGCCTGATCGGTCGCCCCGGCAAGATCGCAGGGTTAAAGCGCTTCCTCGACTATGCAAAATCCCACAATCACGTCTGGTTTCCGCGCCGCATCGAGATCGCCGAACACTGGGCAAAAACCCACCCGCACAAGCGCTTCGAGCGCCCTTCTCAGATGACGCGCGACCGTTTCATCCAAGCCTATGGCAGCATTTTTGAACATTCGCCCTGGATCGCCGATCGCGCCTTCGATCTGGAACTCGGCCCCGCGCATGACAGCGCCACAGGCCTGCACAACGCCCTCGCGCGCATCTTCCGCTCTGCCAGCCAAACCGAACGCCTGAAAGTCCTGCAAGCCCACCCCGACCTCGCCGGCAAACTCGCCGCCGCGAAACAGCTCACCGCCGACTCCACCGCCGAACAGGCCTCCGCAGCCCTAGACGCGCTCACCGACCAAGAACGCGCCCAATTCCAAACCTTGAACACCCAATACACCCAAAAACACGGCTTCCCCTTCATCATCGCCGTGCGCGACAACACCAAAGCGCAAATCCTGCAAGCCTTTGAAGTCCGCATCGCCAACACCACCGACACCGAATTCAAAACCGCCTGCGCCCAAGTCGAACGCATCGCCGAACTGCGCCTGAAGGACCAACTGCCATGAGCCAATATTACACCCCCCCCGGCGGCCTGCCCGCGCAAACCACGCTGATGACAGGCCGCGCGGTCTTCACCAACGCCTATGCCTTCATCCCGAAAGGTTGCTTTTCCGACATCCTGACCAGCTGCCTTCCCGGCTGGCGCGGCACCAAACTCTGGCTGATCGCCCGGCCCATGTCGGGCTTTTCCGAAACCTTCAGCCAATATGTGATGGAGGTGCAACCGGGCGGCGGCTCCGACGCCCCCGATGCGGAGACCGGCGCCGAACACTTCCTGTTCGTCACCGACGGCCTGATCACCCTGACCATCGACGGCATGGGCTATGAGTTAGACGCGGGCGGCTACGCCTTCATCCCGCCGGGGGCCACATGGAAACTCTTGGCCGAAGGCACCCAGCCCGCCCGCTTCCACTGGATCCGCAAACTCTACGAACCCGCCCCCGGTGTTGAGGTCCCCCCCGCCTTCGTGATCCATGAAAAAGACGTGAAGCTCAGCCTGATGCCCGACACCAATGGCGTCTGGGGCACCACCCGCTTCGTCGATCCAACCGATGTGCGCTACGACGCCCATGTCAATATCGTCACCTTCCAACCCGGCGGCGTGATCCCGTTTGAAGAAACGCATGTGATGGAACACGGGCTTTATGTGCTGGAAGGCAAAGCGGTCTACAAACTGAACCAAGATTGGGTTGAGGTCGAGGCGGGTGATTTCATGTGGCTGCGCGCCTATTGCCCGCAAGCCTGCTACGCCGCAGGCCCCGGCCCGTTCCGCTATCTGCTGTATAAAGACGTAAACCGCCACGCCAACCTGCGCGGGCCGGGTGGCTACCGCCCTAGCCGCTAACCACCTAAAACTTAGCTAAAATTGTCATCCTCTGTGCTCAAATATCCCACGGGGAGCGCGAGGGGTGTGAAACCCCTCGCTCCTCCACAAGCCCAAGGCACGCCATGCGCCATATCAAGCCCGAACCCCTCACCGCAGCAGCCTTCGCCGCCTTCGGCGATGTGCTCGATGCAATGGGTGATTTCCGCCTGATCAACGACGGCCTCTGCCAGCGCCACCACGACCGCGCCCGCCTCGATTTCGCGCCGGAAATCAGCCCCGATAACCGCCCCGGCCTCTCGATCTTCAACGCCACACCGCGCCAGCTTCCCTACACGTTCGATCTGATCGAGCGTCACCCCGAAGGCTGCCAAGCCTTCATCCCGATGACGCAAAACCCGTTTCTGGTCATCGTGGCCATCAGCCCCAATGACAAACCCCGCGCCTTCCTCACCAACGGTGCGCAAGCGACCAACCTGCATCGCGGCACATGGCATGGCGTGCTGACCCCGCTGCACCCTCCCGGACTGTTCGCCGTGGTGGATCGCATCGGTGCCTCGGCCAACTTGGAGGAATACCGCTACCCGCAGCCATGGGTGGTGCAGCATGCTTAATGACTTGTCACAATCCGCTCAAATCAGGGCTGAGTCACCGTCACGGTCCTGAATATCCGCTGAAGCCGCCTACAACTTGATATCATAGGTCACCCATTTCGCCTTCTCCGCCACCCGGTCATAAAGCCCCCGCGCGCGGTAGTTGTCTTCCGCCGTGATCCAGCGGATCAGCGTCCAACCCCGCGCCCGACCGACATCCGCCACCCCCTGCACCAAAGCCTCCGCCGCCCCCGTCCCCCGCGCCGCAGGCCCGACAAACAGATCGTCGAGAAACCCGCCAATGCTCGCTGACAGGGGCCGCGCGAAGGCCCGGAAATGCGCCAGACCCACCACCACGCCGTCAACCTCCGCCACCAAGCCTTCGGTGCCATGCGCAGGGTCCATCAGCCAGCCCCAGACCCGCGCCCGCATCTCCTCGGTCTGCGCCACGCCATAAAACGCCGCATAGCCGGCATAAAGCTGCGCCCAAGCCGCCCGATCTGCCGCCGCCACCGCCCGAATAATCATCGCGTTTCCCCCCTCCGATGTCGCCCCCAGCCTAGCCAAGCCTGCGTCGCACCGCTAGCCTGCACCTTATGAAATTGCTCAGCTATAACATCCAATACGGCTTTGGCGCGGACGGCCAGTATGACCTGACCCGCGCCGCAAAGGTCATCGACGGCGCCGATATCGTGGCGCTGCAAGAGGTCGAGCGCCACTGGTCGTGCACGCGCCACGACGACCAGCCCGCGATTTTAGAATCCCTGCTGCCGCACTACTACACCGCCTACGGCCCCGGCTTTGACATGGATGCCTCCAGCCATGACGGTGCCCGCGTGATCAACCGCCGCCGCCAGTTCGGCACCATGATCCTGTCGCGCTGGCCGATTATCTGGACCCGCCTGCACCTGCTGCCGATGCGCCGGATGATCACCCCGCTCAACACGCAAAAACCGGCGCTTGAGGCGCTGATCCTAACCCCGCTCGGCCCGATCCGCGTGATCTCATTGCACCTCGCCCATGTCGGCAGCGAAGAACGCCTGGCCCAGATCGACCACCTGCTTGCCTTGCACGCCGAAGCCGCCCGCACCGGCCCGCCGTGGAGTGGCACAGATGACGAGCCTTCCCGCAACTGGACCGAATCCCAGCCCGAGCCGCCCTGCCCGCAAACCGCGATCTGGCTGGGCGATTTCAACTGCGAACCCGAAAGCCGCGAACACGCCCGCATCAGCGGAGCCGCCCCCTATCACCCCGGCGCGCGCTATGCGGGCGGCCTGACCAACGCCACAGCCCATTTGGGTCAAACCCTGCACACGCATGAGAAAATCATCTCCGGAGAGCGCCGCCTGCGCCAGTTGGACCATTGCTTTGTGACGGGCGACCTCGTGCCGCATCTGCGCCGCGCCTGGACCGATAACGCCGAAATCGCCTCAGACCATCACCCGCTTTGGGTGGAACTTGGCGTGGCGGGGTGAACCCCGCCCTACGCCTTGTTCAAAACGGCGTCGGATAACCGGTAGGGCAGGGTTCACCCCGCCGCGCGTTACACCCTGCGTAAAACGCCCTCAAACGCCGCCAAGAACGTATCGACATTGGCCTTGGAAAACACCAGCGGTGGCCGGATCTTCAGCACGTTCGACCTTGGCCCGGTGGCCGAGATCAACACCCGCGCCTCGCGCAACCCATTCACAATCCGCGCACATTTCGCCGCATCGGCGTCCAGCGGCCCGCCCGAGATAATCTCTTGCCCCAAGAACAGCCCCGCCGCCCGCAACGGCCCCAAACAGTCAAACCGCCCCGCCAACCCGCGCAGCCCATTGGCGAAATAGCCACCCACCAGCCGCGCATTCTCCTGTAAACCCTCAGACTCGATCACCTCCAGCACCGCCATTGCGGTCGCCGCCGCCACCGCATTGCCGCCGAAGGTGTTGAAATACCGCGCTTTTGCGCCAAACGCCGCGATCACCTCTGGCCGCATCACCAGCCCCGCCACCGGATAGCCATTGCCCATCGGCTTGCCGAGGCTCACCATATCCGGCACCAAGCCGTGCCGCTGAAAGCCCCACATCGTCTCACCACAACGGCCAAACCTCGGCTGCACTTCGTCGGCGATAAACACCCCGCCCGCCGCGCGAATGGCGGCCACGGCAGGCGCCAAAAACCCCGCTGGCCCCTCAAACACCCCATCCGACGAGAAAATCGTATCGACGATCAGCCCCGCAGGTTTGATGCCATGCCGCAGCATGTCGTCAATCGCCGCCTGCACCTCGGCGGCGAAAGCAGCGCCCAAATCCCCCGCCATCCGCAACGGATCAGGCGCCTTCACCGTCCGCACATGCTCGCCCAAAGCGACACCTTCGCCCAAAGACGGCGACATCCCCGCAATCGTGTAAGTCACGCCATGATAAGCGTTTTCCGTCACGATAAATCCGGTGCCGCCGGTATGGGCGCGGGCAATCCGAAACGCCAGATCATTGGCTTCCGACCCGGTGCAGGTGAACATCACATGGGCAAGTTCTGCCGGAAACGTCGCCAGCAACCGCTCGGCATAATCCAGCACGGTGTCGTGCAAATACCGCGTGTGGCTGGACAGAATCGCCGCCTGCTTGGCCGTTGCCGCCACCACAGCCGGGTGACAATGGCCCACCGAGGCCACATTATTATAGGTGTCCAGATAGGCGTTGCCGTCGCCATCATAGAGCCAAACCCCCTCGCCGCGCACCAGATGCACCGGGGTTTCATAAAACAGCCGATACGCAGGCCCCAAAGCCCGCACCCGCCGCGCCACCAAGGCCTGATCGGCAGCGGACAAATCACCCTTGCCCGGCACATAAGCGTTCACCATGGTTCCGTCGTTTTTCATAGGGCCTCCAAGGCGTTCAACAGGGCAGGGCGGTCAAGGGCTGCAAGCGCGGTTAACCCCTCCCGCGCGGTCGCGACATTGCGCAGAATATAGGGCGCGTTATCCGGGTAAGCCTGCGCGCGGGCCGAGGCGACGGTGATCGTCGTCAGCATCCGCGTTGCCATCAGATCGGGGAACAGCCGCAGCTCTGCGGGCAACAGCGGCAACACCGCATGATAGGCGCGGGCGAAATTCAACAGGCTTTCCAGCGGGCGCGCAGGATCAACACAATAAGACGCTGCAATCGCCGCATCGCAGATCAAGGGCGTATGCACCATATCGCCAAAATCCAAGACCCCGGCGATCTCGTCAGGATTATCCGGCGATACCAGCACGTTATGCGGGTTCAGATCGTTATGCACCACCTGCCAACGCAATCCCGCCAGTTCGGGTGCCAGCGCGTCAAAGCGGTCCAATGCCGCCCCGGCCAGCGCCTGCATATCCTGCGGCACGGCGGGCAGCATCGGGCGCAAAGCACTGGCCTGCTTGATATCCCATTGCAAGACATAGCCCGCCGCCGGATGCGCAAACCCAGCCAGCCCAAGCGTCAACCGCGCCGCCATCCCAGCCATCGCCCGCGCCTGCGCCGGGCTGCGCGGCGTCACATGTTGCGGCGTGCCCTGCAGATAGGTCAGCAACCGCAAGGTGCCCTGCGGCGTGATCACTTCGGTCGCCCCGGTCATGGTGCGGATCACCTTTGGCAGCGGCAGGTTTGAGGCTTCCAGATGCAACAGTGCCTTGGTCTGGAAATCCGTGACCTCAAACGGCTCGGCGGGGTTGGCGAGTTTCAAAACGTAAGCCTGACCCGGCCCCTGAACCGTCGGGGTGACGCGGATGTTCAGATCGCGCTCCGAGGTCAGCCGTTTCAGCGCGCCCGTCACGCCGAAATGCTGGCGCACAAGGCCCAAAGCTTCAGCATCGGTCAAGAGAGGCGGGGCAGAGGACAACACCTCGCCCAAGCGTGCGTCGGTCATGTTCGGTCCGATCTTGGTTCGGGCGCATCAGGCCTTTTGCCGGACGGAGTGTCAAGCACATGCGCCATAGATTTGATCCGGCGGGGCAGGGGCACAATCCTTAACAAAGCATGAATCGACCCGGCATAACCCATTGAAATTATATAGTCCTCGCCCCTGTCCACGCGTGGACACGGCGCTTTTCCCCGCAACCCTCTTGCCCCGCGCCCGGCTTGCTCTACCCTAGCCCTGAACCAAGGAGCCGCCATGCCCCCCGTCCTAATTGTCGCCCACGGCCAACCCTCCAACCCCGGACCCGCTGCGGCGGAACTGGCCGATTTGACAGCCAAAGTGGCGGCGCATCTGTCCGATCAAACCCTCGCCTCCGCCACCCTCGCCGAACCCGAAGCCCTCAGCGCCGCCATCGCCAACCTCGGCCCCGGAGGCCTGCTGTTCCCGCTGTTCATGGCCGGAGGCTGGTTCACCCGCACCCATCTCCCCGCCCGCCTGACCGCCGCAGGCGCGATGGGCTGGCAAGTTTTGGAACCGTTCGGCTGCCTCGAAGCCCTGCACGACCTCGCCGTCAAAACCGCCGCCGAAGCCCTACAAACCCGTGCAGGCCCGATCATTCTCGCCGCGCACGGCTCGTCCAAAACCTCGGTCCCCTCCGATATCGCCCATCATGTCGCCGATAAAATCCACCGCGAACTCGGCTGCGCGGTTCATGTCGCCTTCATCGACCAAACCCCACAAATGAAAGACCTGCCCCCCCTTGGCCCCGAAGCCATCTGCCTGCCGTTCTTCGCAGCCTCCGGCGGCCATGTCACCACCGACATTCCCGCCGCCTTGGCGAGCGCAGGTTTCGCCGGAACCCAACTCCCCGCCCTCGGTCTGCGCCCCGAAATCCCTGCCCTGATCGCCGCAGCAATTCGTGCGGCAAGCCCGGTTTGCACGCAGGACTGTCGGTATAAGCGCGGCTAAGGCCACGCGCGTTGCAGCTGAAAGCAGCCTCCGGCGGGGATATTTGAGCAGAGAGGATGACCCTGCCGCCAATCATTTCACATTGGCTCAAATATCCCCGCCGGAGGCTGCCGCGTTTTCAACCCTCAGACCGTATGCAGATAGAGATCGAAATCCACTTCCGACACCGTCCGCATCACCCGCGCATATTCTGCGGCTTTGATCGCGGTAAAGGTGCGGTGCATATCCTCGCCCAAGGCGTCCTTCAGGAAGGCCGAGGCCTTCGCGGCCTCGATGGCCGAGCGCCAATCCACCGGGATCGGCGGCGCGTCTGAGGTGTCGGTGTAACCGTTGCCGGTGGTTTCCGGCCCCGGATCTATCCGGTTGGCCATACCATGCCGGATGCCCGCCAGCACGGTCGCGGCCACCAGATAGGCGTTGGCATCCACCCCCGCCGGACGGTGTTCGATACGGCGGGCGCGGATATCGCCTGCGGGGATGCGCAGGGCGACCGAGCGGTTGTTGACGCCCCAAGTGGGGCTGACGGGCGCGTAGGAGTTCGAGGCAAACCGCCGCCACGAATTCGCGTGAGGGGCAAACATCAGCATCGACTCCCCCATCGTGGCGCGCAACCCGCCTAAGGCGTGCAGGATGGTGTCGTTATACTGGCCCTCCACCGCTTCGATGAAGATATTCTTGCCCGCATCATTCAGCATCGAGACGTGGAAATGCATCCCCGATCCGGCGTAATCCTCATTCGGTTTCGCCATGAAACAGGCGGTGACGCCATGCTGGCGGGCATGGTAGCGCACCATCCGCTTCAGCCGCAACAGATCGTCCGCCGCCTGCATCACATCTTCGCGGTAATGCAGCGTCAACTCATACTGGCCGGGGGCAAATTCCGAGATCAGGGTTTCGGCCTTGATGCCAGCTTTGGCCGCATCGGCGTAGATATCGTTGAACAGTGGCAACATGCCGTGCAACTGATCCACCGAATAGACATCGGTTTTGCTGTTGCGCCGCCCGTCCAGCACATCGCGGGCGGGCACCATCTTGCCTTCCGGTGAGCGTTCCTTGGCGAGCAAGAAGAACTCCAACTCAAACGCCCCCGCCGGATGCAGGCCTTCAGCCGCCAAAGCATCGACCTGACGTTGCAAAGCGTGGCGGGGATCAGAACTCATCGGTGTGCCGTCAAGGTTATAGACGCACATCAGCACCTCGCCGCGCGGCGGTTTGCTGGCATGGATCGGGCGCAGGGTGCCGGGCAGCGGCCAAGCCCGCCTGTCGCCATCGCCTTGGTCCCAGATCAGCCCGGTTTCATGCACATCCTCGCCGCAGATATCGAGGCCCAGGATCGAGATCGGCAAATGCCGCCCGGATTTGAACATGCCCAACAATTCATGCCGCCGGATGATCTTGCCGCGGCCAATGCCATTGGCATCGTGCAGCACGATGTCGAACGCCTCAATCTCGGGGTGGGCGTCCAGAAAGGCCTCGGCTTCAGCGAGGGTGGAACCGGAGGGGCTGTGCATATCGGTCATGGTTATCTCAAAATAGCTCAGAAAGGGTTTCGTCGAAGGCGGCGATCAGGCGATCGACCTGACGTTTCTTGGTGGCGGGGCTGATCAGCATCATGTTGTGGAAGGGGGCAATCAGGCAGCCCCGGTTCAAGAGGGCGACATGCAGGGCGGATTCCACCGATGGCTGATGCGCCAGTGCGGCCTCGCTGCCGTTGTGCAGCGGGCCGGGGGCGCAGATGAACTCCACCCGCGCGCCGACGCGGACCACATGCCACGGCGCTTTGTGGCGGGCGATGGATTTGCCCAGACCCTGCGCCAAGCGGTGCGCGAGGCTTTCCATATGGTCATAGTTTTTCGCCGTCATCACCTCGGCGAGGGTGGCTTTCAGGCAGGCGAATTGCATCGGATTGGCGGAAAGCGTGGTGCCCATGCCGGAATGTCCCGGCGCGCGGGCGGCATTGGCGGCCTCATAGCGGGCGGCGGTTTCCGGGGTGAGGCCCCAGACAGCGGTGGGCATTCCGCCCGCCACGCATTTGCCGACCACGAAGATATCGGGCGAAAGACCATGCACGCCTGTGAAGCCGCCAAGGCCCGTGGAGATCGTATGGGTCTCGTCGATCATCAACAACGTGCCGTATTTTTGCGACAAAGCGCGCAGGCCCGCGTGAAAACCGGGGGCGGGGAGGACCATACAGGAATTGGTCATCACAGGCTCGGTCAGAATGGCCGCGACATCGCCCTTGGCAAGTGCGGCTTCTACCGCGCTGAGGTCATTGAATTCGCAAGCGACAGCGCCGAGGGTCAGGTCGGCCACTTGCCCCATCAGCCCCTCGCGGTTTTGGGTGACCCCGTTGCACAGCTCCACCATCGCGTCATCGACGGTGCCGTGATAGCAGCCGTTGAACACCAGTATCTTCGCCCGTCCGGTGATCGCGCGGGCCACCCGGATGGCGAAACGGTTGGCATCGGTGGCGGTGGTGGCAATCTGCCAGCGAAAATCGCCGAAGCGCTCGCTGAGCAGGCGGCCCGCGTCTAGGGCATCTTCCGAAGGCAGCATATAGGTCAGCCCGCGTGTCGCCTGATGCTGGATTGCCTTGGCCAACGGGGCGGGCGAGTGACCGAACATGCTGCCAGTATCGCCCAGACAGAAATCGTCGATCTCATAGCCGTCAATATCAGTGATCCGCGCGCCCTTGGCCTTGGTGATCAACGGCAGATGCGGCATCGGCCAGTCTTTCATCCAATGCAGCGGCACGCCGTCAAGGAATACCTCTGCACCTTTGTCGAGTGCCGCGCGGGCCTTCGGGCGACCTTGCGCAAAACGTTTGGCTTCGCGCGCACGCAGTTTTTCCAGACGGTCTGGGTGAATTCCGGCGATCAGAGACTCGGACATCAGGGGCACCTTTCAGGACTTGCGCCCTTATGCCAAATAATTTGATCAAAAGAAAGGGGCGCGACAGGCGCGCCCCGAAATCGGAATTCGCGCGAATTCCGTCTACGATTTTCGCGCGAAAATCGGCTACCTTGCCACCCGCACCTCGATCATGCGGGGACCGATGTGCGGCTGGATCAGGGCCGCGTGCAGCGCCTCTGGGTCCAGAGCCACGCTTGCGAACGGCAGATCGCAGGCGGCCGCGAAAGGTTCCATGTTCAGGGGCGAGGGCGAGCAGCCAACCACCTCGGTGTTTGCGCCGCGCATCGCATCGGCGATCTCGCCGAAGGCCGCGTTGTTCCACACAACATAAGTGATCGGCAGGTGCTCATCCACCGCCGTGCGCAACTCGCCGGGGCTGAACTACAGGCCGCCATCGCCGATCAGGCAGATCACTTCCGCGTCCGGAGCCGCCAAGGCCGCCCCCACCGCCGCCCCCGGGCCATAGCCCAAAGCGCCAAACCCGGTGGCGGCGTTGAAGAACCCTCCCGCGCGGTCGTGGTCGTAATAGAGGTTCGCGGCATAGATCGCTTGCGTGCTATCCCCGACGATCAAAGCCCCCGGCATGGCATTGCGGATGGTTTCCACCATCTCCAACCGCCCCGGCATCAGCACGTCCAGTTCTGCCAATTCCGCCCTTGCGGCCTTGCGCGCGACCAAAGCCCGCGCCGCCCCATCGACCGTCTTCTGCGCAACAAGCGGTAACAGCGCCGCCATCACCGCCCCCGCATCGCCGTGCAGCATTACACCCGCCTTGTGCCGCGCCAACTGCTTGGCACAAATATCCACCCGGATCATCCCCGACAGATCCGGGAAACCGCCGCGCACATACATATCGTAATCGGTCGGGCCAAATTCGGTGCCAATCGCCAGCACCTGATCCGCCTGCGCAATCAAAGCGCGCGGCGCGTCCAAGCTGGGCGAGGCCGGCACCACCAACGGATGCCCATACATCATGCCGCGCGCATTCACGGTCTGGATCACCGGAGCGTCCAACTTCTCGGCCAAAGCCTGCAACGCCGCCTCTTGGCCCCGCGCGCCACCGCCCGCCAAAATCACCACGCGACCAGCCGCGTTCAACTTCTCAACAGCCGTCGCCAAATCCGGCAGAGCCGCCACGGGCAGCGCCGCCGGAGCCGCCAAAGCTGCACAGTCCAGCGGCATCACATCGGTCGGCACCTCGATATGCACCGGCCCCGGTCGCCCGGTGGCCATCGTCGCAAAGGCCCAGTCCAAAACCTCACCCACCTCAGACGCCGCCAAAATCTGCCGCGTCGGGCACAAAGGCCGCACCATCGCCGCCTGATCCGGCAATTCATGCAATAGCCCAAGCCCCAAGCCCAACGAATCCCGCCTATTCACCCCCGAAATCACCAGCATCGGCACCGAATCCGCCGCCGCTTGCCCCATCGCGGTCAGCGCGTTCAGAATCCCCGGCCCGGTGATCACCAAGGCCACCCCCGGCTTGCCCGACACCCGCGCATAGCCATCGGCCATGAAGGCGCAGCCCTGCTCGTGCCGCGCCGTGACATGGCGCACCGAACTGCCCGACAACCCGCGATACATCTCAACCGTATGCACGCCGGGAATACCGAAAATCACCTCGACCCCGCGCGCCGCCAAGCCTTCCACCAAACGCTCGCCAACCGTCTTCATGCCGCCATTCCTTGCTTCAGCGCCGCATAGCGTGCGATCCGGTCACAGGCTTCGGCGACCAGTGCATCCTCCTGCGTCAGACTGATCCTGATCCAGCCCGCCAGTGCCGTGCCAAAGCTTTCACCCGGCATCACCGCAACCCCTTCATCGGCCAAAAGCCCCAACGCAAAACACTCACCACTCAGCCCGGTGGCATTGACATTCACCACGGTGAACATACCAGCATCGGGCTTATGCACGGATAACCCATTCACCCCGTTCAACTTTTCATGTATTAATGCCGCGCGGCGGGCAAAGCGGGTCGCCATCCCCTGCGCCACCTCTGAAGGCGCCGAGACCGCCAAAGCCGTCATATCGGCGATGAACGGTTGGTTGCCGAACAGCATGGTTTCAGCCACCGGCAACAGCCGCGCCGAAAACTCCTCAGGCCCGACGCACCAGCCCGAGCGGAACCCCGGTGCCGCGTGTGATTTGGAAATCGAGGCGGTCACCACCACCCTGTCGGCCAAATCGGCATTGTCCAAAGGCGAGGCAAACACACCTCCGGCAAACACCAATTCCTCATAAACCTCATCGCTCAGCATCCACAGATCATGCCGCTTCGCCAAAGCGCCCAGAGCGGCCAGATCGTCGGCGGTCAGAATAGCCCCGGTCGGATTGTGCGGCGTGTTCAGAAAAATCATCCGGCTGCGTGGGGTGATCCGGGCGGCCACATCCGCCGCCTGCATCCGAAAGCCATGCTCGGCCCGCAGCGGCACTGGCACCGCAACCGCGCCCGTGGAAGCAATCAAACCCTCGTAAGTTGCATACAAAGGATCGCCGACCAGCACCTCATCGCCCGGCCCGGTTAGCGTCAGCAGCACGGCATAAAGCGAGGTCTGCGTGCCGGGCAGGCAGGCGATCTGCTCGGTTGAAATCGCCCGCCCGGTGCGCTTGGAATAGCGGGCGGCCAAGGCCGCAAGCAGTGCAGGCTCGCCCCGGCCATTGGAATAGCCCAAACGCCCGGCATCCATCGACCGTTGCGCTTCCGCGATCAAAGCGGGCGGGGTCGCCACATCAGGCTCGCCAATCGTCAACTGTATCACGGGTTTACCCGCAGCTTGCAGGGCTTTGGCGCGGGCGTGAGCCTCCCATTTCGCTCCACCCAGATGGGCAAGGCGGTCGGTGATGGCGGCATATTTCATGGTTCGGTCCGATCTGGCTGATAAGCAGCAACAAGGTCAACGTTGAGAATGGCACCAACCGAGGTCAGCGCGATGGCGGGGATTTCGCCAAGGGCGAAAGCTTCGGGCAGGATCGAGCCTTCCAGCCACAAGCCGTCAATCACCCCATTGCAGGCGATGGCGTCGCTGCGCAGCTGGGCGTCGCTGACAGAGCGGGGCAGGGCGGCAATCAGCCCCTGCAGCATGTCGCGAAACGCCAGATAATTTGCGGTGTGAATGTCGCGCATTGCGGCATTGCGGCGCACATCATGCACAAACGCCGCCCAAAGCCCGACTGCGATTGGGTCCGCGACTGGCGGGCTGACCGAGGCCACCACGAAATTCGCCAGCCGTGCCATCGCGTCATCCGGCCTACCTTGCAGCACCGCCGCCGAATCCGTGATCATCCGCTCCATCAACCGATGATAGGCGACGCGGGTGAGGTCTTCTTTCGAGGTGAAGTAATGCCGGATCAGCCCCGGTGTGACCCCGGCACGGTCGGCAATCGCCCGCACCGTCGCCGCGTGCAGACCACCTTCCGCAACCAGATCAAGCGCTGCCGCGATCAAATCCTCGCGGCGACGTTCTTCACTTTCCCGGCGGTAGGGGCGGCGGTCTGCCATGCGGAGTCATTCTTGTTATACGATTGTATAATTCAACCTTAATATGAGACGGAGTTGCAGGTGTTGCAAGTGTTGTGGAGAATTTTGCGGGTTTGTGTGCAAAACGCCAATGCTGCGCACGAGCGCAGTCTAGCGCAAATTGGCCAGTCCACAAAGCGGGGAAATTGCGGCGCGGTTGGTGCGGCCCAGTTAGTTTGGGGTTGCAGGTTTGTGGTGCAGTGCTGCTTCTGCCGAACCCGCGACATCCTTGTGGATGATCACATCGGTCTGCGGATAGGCTTGCAAAATCGCCCGCCGCAGGCTTGCTCCAATCGCATGAGCCTCACGCAAAGACTGCGCGCCATCCAACTCAATATGCAGGTTGACGAAGACCTTGCTGCCCGCCATCCGGGTTTTCAGATCGTGATGGCCATGCACCCCCGGCCAAGTGTCCGCCATCGCGGCAATTCCCGTGACAATCGCAGGATCAGCCGTGCGGTCCATCAGCGCATCAAACGCACCCTTGCCGATCCGCAGTGCCCCCACCGCCATAATCGCCGCAGCCGTCAGCGCCACCACCGAATCGATGCTGCCCAGACCAAAGCTTTTCGAGGCCCAAAGCGAGATGATCGCCCCCATATTGGGCAAAAGATCGCCCATGTAATGCAAGCGATCCGCCGCCACGACGCGGCTGCCCGTGCGCTTGGCGACCCGGCCCTGCCACCACACCAAGGCCACCGTCAGCGCCACCGAGACGCCCATCACCAGCATGCCTTCGCCTTCGCCGATCAGATGCGGCTGGGCTGGCCCGAGCAGCCGCGCCACCGCCGCCCAAGTGATCACCCCCGCCGAGATCAGCACGAAAAACGCCTGCCCCAAAGCCGCCAGATCCTCAGCTGAACTGTGGCCAAAGGCATGATCCTCATCGGCGGGCTTGGCGGCATAAATCAGCGCGGCCATCGCACCCAGCGACACCATCAGATCCATCGCACTGTCCGCCAGCGAGGCCGCCACTGACAAAGACCCGGTGGTGCCATAGGCCCAAAGCTTCAGCCCCACCATCACCCCCGCAATCGCCACCGAAGCAAGGCCCGCCGACAGATTCAACTTCATGCTGGCGGATGTGCTCATCTTACGCTCCTCAAACCCGGACCCGCGCCATACCCAAGCCGTCGCCGCTGTGCAAGCGTTCTGCGGTCGCAGGCCGAACCACAGGGCGCTAGTCGATCACCTCACCCGGATCGACCCCCCAAAGCGATGATTTCAAAATCCAACCCTTTTCGCCCCCGGCATTGATCCGGCACCAATCAGCGTTGCATTCCAACAGCTTAGCGATCACACCCAATTCCGCCTGAAACGACACCCGCGCCTGCCCGTCCGGGGCATCGCGAAATTCCGCCATATCCTGCGTCACCAGCACAGACCTTGACCCCGACAACAGGTTGAACTGCATCCAGCCGCCCATGCCCTGATAATCCTCGACCCGCCGCCAACGGTCATATTCGGCGGTGATCCTGAGCGGCATTCCGGCGGTGGTGAACACCCAGTCAATCCGGTGCGTCATCCCCGGCCCGCGCCGCACATTGCCCTCACGCCCCTTCAGGCTGACATAGCGCGGCAGCGGCAGGTTGGTCACCGGGCCTTTGTTCGGGTCGCGCGGGGTCTTGTCATCCGGCGCAGGCGCCATCGGCAGTTCTTCCTGTGCCTGCGCGCCACCGGCCAGCAAAGCCGCCGTCATCCCCGCCAAAAACTGCTTCCTGTTCATCCCGCCGCGCCCCAATGTCAGACGGGGGCTTGTACCTTGCCCCGCTTCCCGCCACTTTGCCACTCAATACGCTGATTTGGAAGTGCAGGGAGGCCTCCATGCCCGCAACACGCCTAAACGTTGTCGTGACGCGACGTTTGCCGCAATCCGTCGAGACCCGGATGAAGGAATTGTTCGATGTCGAGCTGCGCGACCCTGACACCGCGATGAGCCGCGACGAGTTGGCCGCCGCGATGCGCCGCTGCGATGTGCTGGTGCCGACGATCACCGATCAGATTGATGCGGGCCTGATCGCGCAGGCGGGCGACAAGCTGAAACTGATCGCCAATTATGGCTCGGGCGTCGATCACATTGATGTCGCTACCGCCCGTCAGCGTGGGGTTTTGGTCTCCAACACCCCCGGCACCGTCACCGATGATACCGCCGACATGACCCTCGCGCTGATGCTGTCTGTCACCCGCCGCATCCCCGAAGGTCTGGCGGAAATGCAGGCGGGCAAATGGCAGGGCTGGTCACCGATGGCGCATCTGGGCGGTCGGATGGGCGGGCGGCGTCTGGGCATCCTCGGCATGGGCCGCATCGGTCAGGCGGTGGCCCGCCGCGCCCGCGCTTTCGGGATGCAGGTGCATTACCACAACCGCAAACGCGTGCGGCCTGAGGTGGAATCCGAACTGGAGGCGACCTATTGGGAAAGCCTTGATCAGATGATCGCCCGCATGGACATCATCTCGGTCAACTGCCCGCACACGCCCTCGACCTTCCATCTGCTGAACGCGCGGCGGCTGAAACTGCTGAAACCCACCGCCGTGATCATCAACACCTCACGCGGCGAAGTCATCGACGAGAACGCCCTCGCCCGCGGTTTGAAAGCCGGCGAGATCGGCGGCGCGGGCCTTGATGTCTACGAACACGGCACCGAAATCAACCCAACCCTGCGCGAGCTGCCCAATGTCGTGCTGCTGCCGCATATGGGCTCGGCCACCGTCGAGGGCCGCATCGAGATGGGCGAAAAGGTCATCATCAACATCAAAACCTTCGCCGACGGCCACCGCCCACCGGATCAGGTGGTGCCGGGGATGCTGTAGATGCGTCCCTCTAAGGGGACAATTTCGGCGCAGGTTTGGGAGATCGCGGAAGCGCTTTCGCAGCAGGGCGCATCCGCGCATCGCGCCGAGGTGGTTGCAAAGGCGATTGCTTTGGGCATCCATGATAAGACCGCGTCAACCCAGTTCGGCGCTTGAAAGCGGCACACCCACCCTGAATTCAACGGAACCCGCCAGAAACCCGTTCAGCCGTCCGTTGCCACCGTCGTGCCGCCACAACAATCCGAGCAGCCAGATCGACACTGGGCCAGCCTTTTGAAGAATGGATTTACCTATAGTTCCGATTGGATTGTCTCAGCTTCTGGTGGGATAGAACTGGATCGGCCTGCCCCCTCTGCTCCGGGCGTCTACGTCTTTGTCGAAGCCGATCAAGTTGTCTACATCGGGACGACGCGGCGTCGGTTGTCAGACCGCATGGCAGACTATCGGCGCGGCTATGCTGGGCAACGGACCAGTGCGCAGGTACGCATGTTGCTGTTGGAAAGTTTGACCAAGGGCCATTCGCTGCGCGTGTTGTTCGCATCTCCCGGCGAAAGCGATTGGAATGGTCTGCCAGTCGAGATATCCGCAGGGCTTGAAGCTGGGTTGATCGGGAGGTTTCAACCCGTGTGGAATCTCAAAGGCTGATTTCAGCGCTGGGATGCTGTAAGCCGCCCGCTTGCCCCCCTTTGCAAGGACCGCCATCGTAGAACGCTCCGCTGGGAGTATTTCGGCCAAGATGAAATCGACTCCCTTCGCAATTTCACATTGGTCCAAATATCCCCGCCGGAGGCTCCCACCTTACCACCGCTCCACGCTCGGAAGCATGCGTAAGCGATCAGTGCGTCGCTTGAAACTTCGGCCAACAAACCCTAATCTGTATTCGTTCGGGGCGCTGCCAAGGCATCCCCATTAAGACCCTTAGGGGCCACGGGCCAACTGGCGATTGCAAGCTCTGACCTGTGCTGTAGAACCCCGCGCCCGTCGCGGGGTTTTGCTTTTCTCCCCCAACGTCTTTTGCCTTGCCGGGTTGAATTATTTTCCCCGAAACCTTACCTACCGCGCGATAACAACAACGTGAACCGGGACATCTATGGAAATCTTCACTTATCCGGGCTTTATCGCCCTGCTTCAGGTCATGGGGATTGACCTTGTCCTCGCGGGCGACAATGCCATCGTGATTGGCCTTGCCGCCGCTGGCTTGCCGAAAGAGCAGCGCAACAAAGCCATTCTGGTGGGGATTCTGGCCGCCACCGTGATGCGGATCGGGTTTGCGCTGATCACCACGCATCTGCTGGCGATTGTCGGGCTGCTCTTGGCCGGGGGCATCCTGTTGCTCTGGGTCTGCTGGAAAATGTGGCGCGAGCTGCAACAGGGCCACGGCAATGACAACATGGCCGAGGAATCGCTGACTGATAGCGATCTGAACGCCGATGGCAGTGTCGCGGGCGGTGCTCCGCGCAAGACCTTTGCGCAAGCCGCGTGGCAGATCGTCATCGCCGATATCTCGATGAGCCTTGATAACGTGCTGGCCGTCGCCGGGGCTGCGCGCGAACATCCGACCGTGCTGGTGATCGGTCTGGTGATGTCGATCGCGCTGATGGGCCTTGCCGCCACTTTCATCGCCCGCCTGCTGAACAAGCACCGCTGGATCGCCTATCTCGGCCTTGCAATCATCGTCTATGTCGCCCTGAAGATGATGTGGGAAGGCTGGCACGAGGTGCAGCCTTTCGTTCTGGCCCATCTGGGATAAGACCACTGGCATCTGCCGCGAAAGCCGCCCTTCGTTTGGGGCGGCTTTTTGCTGTGGTGGGCGAAGTGTTAAAAATCTCTTAACGACTCTATGCTAACTATCTGATATATAGTCATAAAAAAGTGTCCCGAGTTGGGACCAGCCTCAAAACCGTCCCGGCAAATACGGTGTCAAATCCAATTCCGACTCCCGCCCCGCCACCAAATCGGCCACCAATCTTGCCGTGATCGGGGCCAATGTCAGCCCAATATGCCCGTGCCCATAAGCATGGATCACCTCCGCCCCCGCCCGCGAAGGCCCAATCACCGGCACCGAATCCGGCATCGAAGGCCGGAACCCCATCCACTCCCGATCAGGCGCGCCGAGGTCTGGAAAGATCGCCCGCGCCCCCTCAACCAGCTTCCTGATCCGGTGCGGCGAGGCCGGGGCCGTCAGCCCGCCCAACTCCACCGTCCCCGCCACCCGCAGCCGTCCCGTCATCGGACACGGATAAAACCCGCGCGTCGTCGGGCAAGCAGGTCGGGTCAGGCGGGGTGAGGCCATATCCCATTCCACATGATACCCCCGCTCGGTATCCAGCGGCACCTTATCGCCAGCCTGCAATGCCAGCGCCTTTGAATGTGCCCCCGCCGCGATGATCACCCGGCGCGCCCGCAGCCGCAGGTCGGGGCCCTCGACCACGATGCCGTCAAACTGCCGCGAGATCGTCCGCGCCTCTGCCTGCACGAAACCAGCCTGCTTGAAAACATGGGCAGTAAGGGTCTGCACCATCAATCCCGGATCGCTTAGAAACACCGCCTTCGGAAAGAACGCAGCACCGCCGTCGACGGCAGGCAACCCCGGCTCCATCCCCGCAAGGCTGTCGGGCGAGATCAACTCCACGGTGATCCCTTGCGTCCGCCTGAACGCCATATCCGCCTCGGCGGCTTTGAAGGCGGCTTGCGTCTCGTAGAGATACAGGCACCCCTTGTGCTGCAAGATTGCCGAGCCCCCGATCCGGTCGGCCAAGGCCAGCCAACTCGGGCAGGCATCGGCCACCAATGCCGCAATCGCCGCCGCATTGCGCCTTGTCGGGCCGGGCAGGGATTGCAGCGCGAAGCGAGCGAGCCAAGGCAGCAGCGCGGGTAGGGCGGCGCGGCGGATGGCGAGGGGGGAGTTTTTGTTCAACAGAAGGGAGGGTAGGTTGCGCAGCACATCCGGGCTGCCGACCGGCATCACCGCATAGTCGGCAATGGTGCCGGCGTTGCCGTAGCTCGCCCCCATCCCCGGCTGACCCGGATCGACCAGCACCACCTCGCGCCCCTCCGCCGTCAAAGCCTCGGCAATGGCAAGGCCGACGACCCCGGCGCCAAGGATCGCGATATCGGTGGTGACGTGCTGGGTCATGCTGGGAACTCGTCTGAAAGGATCGCTCATCGCGCCTGACAGCTCGCTTCGCTGGCGCGCCGTGCTAAGCGAAGAGAGCCGTCAGGCGCGATGAGCGGTTTGGTCACATACAGGCCTCAAACAGCGCGCGGGTGTTTTCCCGTGTCATTGCCACCGGATTGCCGCCGCAGGAAGGATCCTCCAGCGCCATCTCGGTCAGCATGTCGAGATCGGGGTTGGTGACGCCCAACGCTGTCAGGTTTTCCGGGATGTTCAGGGTTTTGCGCAGATCCATCACAGCGGCGCGGAAGCCGTCAAAGCCGCCTTTGATGCCCAGATAGGCCGCAGCGGCGTTGATGCGATCCTCAATCGCTGGGCGGTTCATATCCAGCACCATCGGCATCACCACGGCGTTGGTGGTGCCGTGATGGGTGCCATACACTGCGCCAATCGGGTGGCTCAGCGAATGGATCGCCCCCAGACCTTTCTGAAACGCCGTCGCCCCCATCGCCGCTGCCGACATCATATGCGCGCGGGCGTCGAGGTCGTTCGGGTTGGCGTAGACTTTCGGCAGGTTCTCAAACACCAAGCGCATGCCTTCCAAGGCGATGCCTTGGCTCATCGGGTGGTAGAACGGCGAGCAATAGGCTTCAAGGCAATGCGCCAAAGCGTCCATGCCGGTGCCTGCGGTGATGAATTTTGGCATCCCCACGGTCAAAGCGGGATCGCAGATCGTCACCACCGGCAGCAGTTTTGGGTGGAAGATGATCTTTTTCTTATGGGTGACCGAGTTGGTCAGAACCCCTGCGCGACCGACTTCCGACCCCGTGCCAGCGGTGGTCGGCACCGCGATGATCGGCGCGATTTTGCTGGCATCGGCGCGGGTGAACCAGTCGTCGATATCCTCCAGATCCCATACGCTTAGGTCTTTGCGCTGATGCGCCATCAGGGCGATCATCTTGCCAAGGTCAAGCGCCGAGCCGCCACCGAAACAGATCACGCCATCATGGCCGCCCGCGAGGTAGACCGCGATGCCATCGGCCATGTTCTTTTCGTTCGGGTTCGGATCGACTTCGGAAAACACCGCCGTGCCAAGACCGTGGGCCTTCAGAATGCCGACGGCTTCGGCGGTGATCGGCAGGCTGGCCAAAGCCTTGTCGGTGACGAACAGCGGTTTTTTCACACCAGCGGCGGCGCAATGCTCGGCCAGTTCGCTGATGCGGCCCACGCCGAATTTGATCGCGGTGGGGTAGGACCAGTTCTGGTTGGGAACGTTGTGGCTCATGGTTCAGACTTTCTTCAGATGGTAGGATTTCGGGCGGGTGACGGACAGGAAACCCAAGTATGACAGCGAGCCGCCGCGTCCAGTGTCTTTGCAGCCGGTCCAGCAGAGCGCGGGGTCAAGGTAATCGGCGCGGTTCATGAAGATGGTGCCAGTCTCGATCTGCGCGCCGAGGGCTTCGGCGGTGTCGTAATCCTCGGTCCAGACGCTTGCGGTCAGGCCATAGGGGCTGTCGTTCATCAGCTTCAACGCCTCGGCATCGTCTTTCACCTTCATAATGCCCACGACCGGGCCGAAAGATTCCTCCATCATCACCCGCATGGAATGATCCACATTCACAAGCACTTGCGGGGCGAGGTATGCGCCTCCATCATCGGCGGGGAACAAAGCGGGATCGATCAGCGCTTTGGCACCTTGGGCCACGGCCTCGGCGATCTGGCCGCGCACCACGGCGGCGAAGCGTTTGTTGGCCATCGGGCCGAGGGTTGAGGAGGCGTCAAACGGGTTGCCGAGCGTCAGCGTTTTCACCCAAGCCACGGCCTTTTCAACGAAGGCATCGTAGAGCGATTCATGGACGTAAATCCGCTCGATGCCACAGCAGCATTGGCCCGCGTTGAACATCGCGCCATCCATCAGCGTATCGACGGCGGCGTCCAGATTGGCATCGGCGCGGACATAGCCGGGGTCTTTGCCGCCAAGTTCAAGGCCCAAGGGGGTGAGGGTGCCTGCCGCGGCGCGTTCAATCGCCTGACCGCCACCGACCGAGCCAGTGAAGTTGACGAAATTGAACGCGCGGCCCGCGATCAGATGTTCGGTGGTGGCATGGTCGAGCACGACATTCTGGAACACATCGGCGGGCACGCCAGCGGCGTGGAAGGCTTCGGCCAGACGCTCGCCCACCAGCATGGTTTGGCTGGCGTGCTTCAGAACGACGGTGTTCCCGGCAATCAAAGCGGGGACAAGGGTGTTGATCGTGGTCAGATACGGATAGTTCCAGGGGGCGACGATAAACACCACGCCCAAGGCCTCGCGCGCAAGGTAGCGGCGGAATTTATCGCTGTCCTCAACGGTTTGCGGGGCGAGGGTGGCGGCTGCAATTTCGGACATGTAGTCGGTGCGTGCATTGACGCCGCCGAATTCACCGCCAAAGCGGGTGGGGCGGCCCATTTGCCATGCCAGTTCTTCGACGATTTTCTCGGCATTAGCGTTCAGATTGGCGACAGCGGCTTTCACCAGCGTAATACGTTCGGCTAAGGGGCGCGCGGCCCAGCCTTTTTGCGCAGCGCGGGCGAGGGCAACGGTGGCTTTGGCAGCCTCCAGTGTCAGCGGCGTGCGCTCGGCATAGACCGAGCCGTCCACCGGAGAGATCAGTTGAATGGGTTTCATCGTGTTGGTCCTTGGTAGGGCGGGGTTCACCCCGCCAATCGGGGAAGGCGGGGTGAACCCCCGCCCTACATTAAGCGCGTTCCAGCAGGCGCTGGATTTCAAAATCGGTCACCACGCGGTCGGTTTCCGAAATCTCCCATTGTGCTGCGTGGTGGTAGTGGTCCACCACATCATCGCCGAAAGCTTTGCGGTACATCGCGGAGGCGTTGAGCAGATCGGCGGCTTCGCGCAGGTTGTGCGGGATTTCGCGGACATCGCCTGCGGCATACATATCGCCCTGCATTTCCGGCTCGAGTTCCAGCTTCTGTTCGATGCCGTCAAGGCCAGCGGCCAGCAGGGCGGCGCAGGTCAGATAGGGGTTCACATCGCTGCCGGGGATGCGGCATTCCACGCGAATCGCCTTGGTATGCTCGCCACAGACCCGGAAGCCAGCGGTGCGGTTGTCGGCGGACCAGACGGCCTTGGTGGGGGCGAACATCCCCACCGTGAAGCGTTTGTAGCTGTTGACATAGGGGGCGAGGAACACCGTCATTTCCCGCGCATAGGCCAACTGCCCGGCGATGTAGTGCTTCATCAGCTGGCTCATGCCGTGCTTGTCGGCTGCGTCAAAGAACGCGGGCTTGCCGTCCAACGTCCACAAAGACTGGTGGCAATGCGACGACGATCCGGCCTTTCGGTGATCGTATTTCGCCATGAAGGTCACGGATTTGCCCTTCGACCAAGCGATTTCCTTGATGCCGTGCTTGACGATGCTGTGGTTGTCGGCGGTGTCCAAGGCGTCGGAGTATTTGTAGTTCACCTCCTCTTGCCCGGCGTCGGCTTCGCCCTTGGAGTTTTCAATGGTGATGCCCGCGCCATAAAGCCCGTTGCGCACGGCGCGCATCACGTCTTCTTCCTTGGTGGTCTGGAAGATGTGGTAATCTTCGTTGTAGGCCGACACGGGCTTCAACCCGGAGAAATTGCTGTCTCGCAGGGATTCGTAGCTGTTTTCAAACAGATAGAATTCCAGTTCCGTGGCCATCATCGCATCAAAGCCCATGGCGCGGGCGCGCTCGACTTGGCGTTTCAGGATGTTGCGCGGGGCGTGCGGCACCGGGTTGTGGTGGTGATCCAACGTATCGCCCAGCACCATCGCGGTGCCTTCCAGCCACGGCACCCGGCGCAGGGTGCTCATGTCGGTTTTCAGGATGTAATCGCCATATCCGGTCTGCCAGTTCGAGGATTTATAGCCCTGAACCGTGTTCATCTCCATATCGACGGCGAGGAGGTAGTTGCAGCAATGCGTCTCCTCCCATCCGCCATCGACGAAGAATTGCGCGTGAAAGCGCTTGCCCATCAGGCGGCCTTGCATGTCGATGCCAGCCACCAGAACGGTGTCAATTTCGCCAGCCTTCACGGCGGCCTTCAGGTCTGCGAGTGTCAAATTGCCGGGCATATCCGGGATCTCCGCTGTTGGGTTCCCCGTCTGGTGCGGGGCCATGTGCATTTGGGGCGATTGCCCCACCGAGAAGCCTTTGGCCGCGCGTCAACTGGCCTTCGCCTGCCGTTGGATTTCGACCAGCCCCATGTTCAAGACGGCGGCGAGTTGATCCGCCATCGCGTCTGCCGCCTCCGCCGTGGCGATCAGGTCGTTGCGAATTTCCAGCATGGCGTTGGGCAGGCCGTAGGGGGTCGCCTGCACGCGCAGGGTGTGGGTGACATCATCCGCCGCCGAATAGGGCGCGTTCAACTCGGTCTGCAACCCGGTCAGCTTGTGGGCGGCGTTCAGGATTGCCACCGATAGATGCGGGTCGGCATCATGGATCACGCCAAACTCCACCCGGCGGGGCTTGCCGTGATAGACGGGCGTGAAGGAGTGGATGGTGATCACCACGGGTCGCAGACCCAAAGCGATGCCCTTGGCGATCAGCGCGTGCAGGCCGGTGGCCCAAGGCAGATAAACGGCTTCGGTGCGCGCCAACCGCTCTGCGTCTGAGATCGTGGCATTGCCGGGAATGTCGTGGATTTCCGAGCGCGCGGGCATCGCCCCCGGCATATCCGGCGCGCGGTTGCAGTCGTAAACCAAACGGCTGATCGGGGCGTGGATCAGGACCGCATCCAGCCGCTGTGCGAGGCCGCGCGAGACCGCCAAAGCGCCGGGGTCCCAAGCGATATGCGCCATGCGCTGATCAGCGCTTAAGCCAAGATCACCCCACGCAGGCGGGATATGGTTGGAGGCATGTTCGCAGACCAGAATGATTCGGCCTGCGGCCCCGACATTCTCGATCACCGGCAAAAACACCTCAGCCAGCGGCGCAGGCGCTTTCGGGGTCGTTTTGAGTTTCGCGGCATCTCGCATGGCGGCGAGTCATCTCCCAGATTTGCCCCAAGGCTCACCTTTTGCCGCAGTTCTGTCAAGAATGTTTCTTGCGGGGCGGCGCTGATACAATCTTTTCCAAATACTAGAAACTGCGCTAGGCTTATCGTAATGCGGAGGGGAATGTGATGGACGCCAGACTGCCACTTGACGAGCAACTGCGCGCGGCTTTGCCCGACCTGACACGGGCGGAGCGGCAACTCGCCACCCATGTGCTGTCGCATTATCCGGTAGCGGCTTTGGGCTCGATCACGATTCTGGCGAAAGCGGCTTCGGTGTCCACCCCAACCGTGGTGCGACTGGCGCAAAAGCTGGGCTACAAGGGCTATCCCGATTTTCAGGCGGCGCTGCGGGGTGAGGTCGAGGCGATGCTGGTCTCTCCCCTCGCCAAGCATGACCGCTGGGCGGGCGGCGTGCCGGATACCCATATCCTGAACCGCTTTGCCGATGCGGTGATGGCGAACCTGCAAGCCACCTTGAACCAGATCGACCACGCCGAATTTGATGCCGCAGCCCGTTTGCTGGCGGACCCCGTGCGGCATGTGTTCGCGATGGGCGGGCGGATCACACATTCGATGGCGGATTACTTTACTTCACTGATGACGATTGTGCGGCCTGAAGTGACCTTACTGTCGGACAGTTCCTCGACCTGGCAACCCGCGCTGTTGGATATGCAAGCGGGCGATGTGCTGCTGGTGTTCGACATCCGCCGCTACGAGAACGCCGTGCTGCAAGTGACGGAAATGGCAAAGGAACGTGGGGCCGAGATCGTGCTGATCACTGATCGCTGGATTTCCCCGGCCTCGGCGCATGCGCGGCATACCTTGGCCTGCCATATCGAAGCGCCTTCGGCTTGGGACAGCAATGTCTCGCTGATGGTGCTGGTGGAAACCCTGCTGGCCGCCGTGCAGGATCTGACTTGGGATGTCACCGAAGGCCGGATGAAACGGCTGGAGGAGCTTTACGCCCGCACAAGGTTCTTCCGCCGTCACCGTTAGAACTGCTTAGGTCATCCTCTCTGCTCAAATATCCTCGGGGCGAGGCCGGAGGCTGAGGGGGCGAGCCCCCTGCACGCGCTGAAACCGCCCGCCGTAAGCGTTCAGAAGCACCGCCGCCAGCAACACCGCCCCGCCGATCAGCGTGCCGCGCGACACTGTCTCATTCAACAACAGCCAAACCCAAAGCGGCGCCAGCAGTACCTCAACCAGCGACAGCAAGGTCGCCTGCGCGGCGGGCACCACCCGACTGCCAATGGTGTAAAGCAACATCCCTCCGGTCAGCGTCACCGCCCCCATCAGCGCGGAAATCGCAATCTCGGGCAGCGGGATCAGCACGGCTTTGCCCAAGATTGCCAAAGCTACCGCCCCGGCGATCATTGAGAAAAATCCACCCAAAGCCACTGCAGGCAGCATGTTCGCGAGTTTGCCCCAGTGCAAGGTGACGGTGAAAATCGCAAAGCCCAAGGCCGAGGCCAGAGCCGCGATATTGCCATCCATCGCGCCCCCGGCAAGGCCGCCACCGACCATCACGAGGATGCCCAAAGCCGCCAGCACAATGGCAAACCATGTCAGCGGGCTGACCGCTTCACCCAGCAAAACCCGCCCCAAGATCGTGGCACAGAACGGTGAGGCCGCGAATAGCAGCACAGCATTGGCCACCGAAGTGGCTTGGAAGGCATAGATCGCGCCCGAGAACGCCATCACCAGCCCAAGGCCGCCCAGCACCCCAGCCCAGCCGACAGCGCGGATTTCAGCAATGAGGCTGCCGCGTGCGGCAAGCCCGATCCAGAGCGCCAGCACCGGCAACATTCCCGCCGAGCGCCAGAACAGAATCGCCCAAGATCCGGTATCAGGGATCAACCGGATGATCAGGCCTTGGGTTGACCACAGCACCCCAGCGAGGATGATCAGAATTGCGCCGCTCAGATAGGACATGATCCCCCCGTTTGCGGCAGGCTCTGCGAGGCAGGCGTGCAGGTCTGGCTCAATCGCGACCTTTGCTGCACTGATCCTGCCGAAACCACAGGCGGAGCCGATTTCCGCGCGGAAATCGTGTACGGAATTCGCGCGAATTCCGCCCTTAGTAGCCGCGCCTGCGATCTACTAGATGCAGCAGTGGCTCGCCTGCCTCCGAGCGCCGGATGTTCTCGACCAGCACTTTCGCCGCTCCGGTCGCGCGGGTATCGGCGGCGATATGCGGGGTGACGGTGACGCGGGGGTGGCTCCAGAACGGATGATCCTGCGGCAAAGGCTCGATGCGGAACACATCCAGCGTCGCGTGGCCGACTTGACCTGCGTCCAGCGCCGTCAGCAGCGCGGCATCGTCGATCAGCGGCCCACGTCCTGGGTTCAGGACAAACGCGCCGGGTTTCAGCCACGACAGCCGCTCGGCGTTCAGGATATTCTCGGTTTCTGGGGTTTTCGGCAACAATGTCACCACGATATCCGCGCCACGCAGGGCGGCCTCTAGCCCCGCCTCACCATGAAAGCCTTCAATGCCTGCGGTGTGCTTTTCAGTCCGGCTCCAGCCCACCACGTTGAAATTCAGTGCTGACAAAGCCAGCGCGCAGGCGGTGCCCAAAGCGCCCATCCCCAGCATCGCCACCTTGCGCTCGCGCGCCAAGGGCGGGCAGGTGGCATCCCAGACATGGCCCGGATTGACGATATGGCGGTCCATGCCGAGATGATGGCGCAAAGCATGACCGACCACCCACTCCACCATGCCCTCGGTCAACCCGTTGTCGACCATCCGGCACAAAGGTTGCGTCAGCGTGGTGTTGCCAACAATCCGTTCGACGCCGGCCCAGAGGCTCAGCACGGCTTTGCAGCGGATAAACGGGGTGAAATCCTGCAACGGCGCAGAGGGCGCGTAGATGATGTAATCTACTGCGGTAGGGTCCGGCGCTTCGGTCACCACGCGGGCGTCGATCCCGGCATTTGCCAGCAGAAGCGGCAGCAAATCCCGATACTCCTCCCATACGGCGGGGGCAGAGAAAAACACGCTGAGGCTCATCGCAGGCTCCTGTAAATTCAACCGGCACTGGTCACGGCGGCATTCACCGCCAGCGCCAGAATGATGGTGTTGTAAAAGAACGCGCCGATCGAATGTACCAGCACCACTTTGCGCATCTTTGCTGAGGCGGTGGTGACATCGCTGACCTGCGCCGTCATGCCGATGACGAAGGCGAAGTACAGGAAATCCCAAGGATCTGGCTTATCGGTGCCGGGGAAATCCAATCCGGCTGGCATCTTGGCCTTGCGGGGTTGGTAAAACAGAGAGGCATAGTGAAACCCTGCCAGTACATGCACCGCAGCCCAGCCCAGCGGCACCGAACCCAAGGCGATCAGCCGCGCGGGCGTGCTGTCTACTTGGCGCGCTGAGCACCAGAATGATCGATGTCAGGCTGATCGCGCCTGCGGCCAGCGCCAGCAACAGGATGGCGATCACGCCCGCGTCATTCTGTTCGGCATGGGTGCGCAATTCGTCCGAAGATGTGGTCGCCGCGAATTGCAGCATCAGGCCCAGATAGCTGACAAAAAACGCATTAGCCGCAGCCAGCACGCGCAACTCGAACGGTAGTGGCGTCAGCTGCACCAGCAGGGCGACGACGGCGCCTATGACAAAGGCGAGCACAAAGCGGGCGTGACGTTTCATCGGGATTTACCTCGGTCTATGCACGATGGCGCTTTGCACCAGCCCAAAGGCCAGCAAAATCACCAAGGTGGCCGAGCCGCCATAAGACAGCAGCGGCAGCGGCACGCCGACCACCGGAGCCATGCCCATCACCATCGCAAGGTTGACCGCGAGGTACAGAAAGAAGTTCATTGCCACACCGATGATCAACAACTGGCTAAAGCGATCCTTGTTCTGGATCGCTGCGATGATGCAGAACACCAGAACCAGCGTGTACAAAGCCAGCAAAGAAATCGCGCCGATAAAGCCAAATTCCTCACCCAAGGTCGTGAAGATAAAGTCGGTGTGCTTTTCGGGCAGAAAGTTCAAGCGGCTCTGGGTGCCCTGCATGAATCCCTTGCCCGCCCAACCGCCTGATCCCAAAGCGATCTTAGCTTGGATGATGTTATATCCGGTGCCCAAAGGGTCTGCCGAAGGGTCCAGAAACGTATGGATCCGCTTGTATTGGTAATCATGCAGCACCTGCCACGGCGTGCCTTCCGACATGATGATCGCCGCGATGCCGCCGCCGCCCAAAGCCGCCACCGCGCCGAAATACCACAAAGACACTCCCGCCGCGAACATCACCCCGGCCCCGGCGAGGATCAGCATCATCGAGGTGCCAAGGTTGGGTTGTTTCAGCACGAAATAGGTTGGCAGCAGAATAAGCGCCACCGGGATCACCACCCAGAGCGGCCGTGAGACTTTCTTGTCATCCAGCCAATCGTAATAGGCCGCGAGGATCATCACCAGCGTCACCTTCATCAACTCGGAGGGCTGCAAGCGCATGAAACCCAGATCAATCCAGCGCTGCGCGCCCATGCCAACGGTGCCAAAGAAATGCACCACCACTAGCAGCAGCATCGCCACGAGGTAAGACACGCCGGACATGCTGCGCCAGAACCAGATCGGGATGAAGGCGACGAAGAACAACAGCCCCAGCCCCATGCCAAAGCGTTTGATCTGCGGTAACGCCCAAGTGTCCATCTCGCCGCCCGCGATGGAATACAGCATCAGCCAGCCAATCGCGGCGATGGCAGTCAGCACCAGGATCAGCGCCCAGTTGATGTAGAACACCTTGGCGATGCCACTGGGGGCGAGCTTCAGGCGATATTCCAGAAAACTCATCGCGTTATACCTTTGACGCTGCGGGCTGACTGCCATCGGGCAGGCGCAGGCGCAGATCGTTCATCCGGGACTCGATGGTGCCGCGCTGATCGGCGGGGTAGGCGGTCAGCGGCGGGATGCCCCCGGTCAGCGCCCGCAACAACGCATCGCGCGCAATCGGCCCGGCCACGGCAGAGCCGCCGCCATGTTCCACCACCACCGACACCGCATAGCGCGGCGCATTGGCCGGGGCAAAGCCGACAAACAGCGCATGGTCGCGCAAGCGCCACGGCAAGGCTTCGTTCTTCGTAGCCCCGCTGCGCTTTTCGGCATCGGAAAAGTTCCGCACCTGTGCGGTGCCAGATTTACCGCACATCTGCATGGTGTCATCGGCAATCCGCGAGCCGCGCCCGGTGCCATGCGGCCCGTTCACCACCTCAAACATGCCCATCTGCACCGCGCGCAGTTTCGAGCCATCGACCCCCAGCCCCTCACCCTCGGTGATGGGCACCTCAATGTCGTTCACCGAATGGATGATGCGGGGGGCGACTTGTTTGCCGCTCGCGATCCGCGACGCCATCACCGCCAGTTGCAAGGGCGTGGCCAGCACATAGCCCTGACCGATTGAGGCATTGATCGTATCGCCGATCACCCAAGCCTGACCATAGCGTTCCTGCTTCCACGCCTTGTTCGGCATCTTGCCTTCCGAGATCGCCGACATCGGCAGATCGTGGCGCATCCCCAGACCCAGCTTGTGACCCGTCTCGGCCATCTTGTCGATGCCAACCCGTTGGCCGACATCATAAAAGAACACATCGCAGCTTTCCGATAAACCGCGCTTCAGATCCACCGCGCCATGGCCGCCGCGCTTCCAGCAGTTAAAGCGGATGCCGCCCATTTCGATATAGCCGGGGCAATGCACCACGGTATTCTCATCAATCACACCCGCTTCCAGAGCGGACAGTGCCGTCACCATCTTGAAGGTTGAGCCCGGCGGATAGGCCCCCTGCACGACTTTATTCGCCAGCGGGCGGTGGTCATGCTCGGTCAACGCGCTGTAATCGGCACTGGAAATGCCGCGCACGAACAGGTTCGGATCAAACGAGGGCGAGGACACCGCCGCGATGATATCGCCGTTGTTCACGTCCATCACCACGCAGGCGGCACTTTCCTCGCCCAGCCGCGCCTGCACAAAGTTCTGCACATCGGCGTCAATGGTCAGGCGCAGATCTTTGCCCTTCAGACCTTCCTCGCGGTCCAACTCGCGCATCACCCGGCCCACGGCATTGACCTCAATCCGCTTGGTGCCTGCCGAGCCCCGCAGAGTATCTTCCATCCACTTTTCAACACCGATCTTGCCGATCTGAAAGCGCGGGATCAGCAGCAGCGGATCGACATTGTCCGCGCCGTCTTTTTCCTTCAACTCGGCCAAGTCTTTTTCCGACACCGGGCCGACATAGCCGACGATATGGGCGAAATCGAAATCGCGCGGATAGACCCGGCTTAACCCGACCTCGGGTGAGACACCGGGCAGGGCGGGGGCGTTGATGGCGATCTTGCTGAAATCGTCCCAGCTGAGCCGCTCGGCCACGGTGATCGGCACGAAGGCGGAATTCACCCGTGGGTTCAGCTCTTTCATCGTATCGGCCAGGTCTTCGGCGGTCATCGGGATGATATGGCTGAGGCGGTTCAGGACATCTTCGACCTCGGCATCGGTTTTGCCGGCGTTTTCGCGGGTGATCACCACGCGGTAATTCTGCTCATTGCCCGCGATCAGCTTGCCATTGCGGTCTTGGATCAGGCCCCGTGCAGGTGGAATCAGCCGGATGTTGATGCGGTTTTCTTCGGCCAGCAGACGAAACTCATCCGCCTGCTCGACCCCCAGAAACCGCATCCGCGCGCCCAATGCGGCCACTATGGCGGCCATACAGCCGCCCATGAACAACGCCCTGCGCGTGACAGAGCGAGAAGTGGCTTCGGTATCGCGGGGCGCGCGTCTCACATCCGTCTCCCATAAGCATCAACTTCGCCCATCGCGGGCTTGTGCAGATCGAGCACATAGCGCGACAGGAACACCACCACAGGATAGCACAGCACCGACCAGACCACTTGGATCATCGCAAAGCCAAAGCCGGTTTGCGGCACCATGACCATCGCAAAGGTCATCCGGTACACCAGCAGCATCGCCACCATCAGCCCGGAAACCAGAAGCCATTCCACCCCGAAGTTCAATTCACGAGTCATTGCAACCCGGCCCCGCACGAACTCTGACGCGAGCAGCACCAGCGCCGTCCACAACCCCGGCGGGCGGTCCTGCAGCATATCCTCCAGCAGCACCACGGCGGCGATCAGCAGCGCAGGCAGGTAATCCGGGCGGCGCATCGTCCAGGCGAAGATGATGCACAGCAGCAGATCGGGGCCGGGTGTGCGGTTCAGCCAGACGGTGAAACGGCACCAGCCAGCGGTTTCGGCGCAGTCTGACATCATCGCCATCGGCAACGGCAGCAGCCGCCAGAACAACAGCAGCAGGGCGATGGCCACGAACAAAGCGCGGTGCAGCCAAACCTCTCGCGCGGCGGGATCAACCATTGCTGGCCCCCGTGGCTTCGGCTGCGGGCTCTGGCGTGGTTGGTGGCTTCGGCGGCCCTTGCACGGGGGGCGAAGTCACCAAAGCGCCCGGATCGGTGATCGGCGTCAACTCATGGCTGCGCAGCACGCGCAGGAATTCGAGGCGTTGATAATCCGCCGACAAAGCCACCCGCAGCCGCTTGTCGGTGCCAAGCACCACCGATCCAACCAATAAGCCCGCCGGAAACATCCCGCCATCGCCCGAGGTTACAACCCGGTCGCCGGGGCGCACTTCATCGGGGTCTTCCAGAAAATCGAGCGGTGGCAGGTCAGAGTTATCGCCCGACAGCAGCGCCTTTTGCCCCGAGGGCTGCACCGCCACCGGCACCCGGCTGTTGCTGTCGGTCAGCAAGATCACCCGGCTGATCTGCTGGCCCACGCCCGAGATGCGCCCGACCAGACCGATGCCGTCCATCGTCGCCCAACCGTCCTTGATGCCATCGCGGGCGCCGACGTTCAGCAACACCGATTGGCGGAACGGGCTGCCACTGTCGGCCAAAACCACCCCCGTCACATGGGTCAACATCGGGTCCAGCCGCACTTGGTTCAGATCGAGCAGGCGGGCGTTCTTCTGCTCCAGTTGAAGCGCTGCTTCTTTCCACGCTTTCATCTGGCGCAATTCCTCGCGCAACTGCTGGTTCTGCTCATACAGCCGCGAATAGGATTGGAAATTGTCCAGCACCCCCGCCGTCCATGTGACCGGAGCCGCCGCCCATTGAAAGCTGGGCACGAAGCGATCCACCAAAGCCGAGCGGAAGCGTTCCACCCGTGGGCTGTCGATCCGCCACAGCAAGAACAGCCCCAGCATCAACAGAATCAACAACCCCACCAAAACCCGGCGCAGCGGGCGGTGGAATTCTTCTGGATCAATGCGGTTTCTTGCCATGACTGGCCCGTTTCACTTGAAAGACCGGAAGGCCACCGGTTCAGCTATCGTAGTCGATAACGTGGCGCAGTTGTTTTTCATATTCCAGCGCTTTCCCGGTGCCCAAAGCCACGCAGTTCAGCGGCTCATTGGCGATCGAGATCGAAAGCCCGGTTTGTTCGCGCAACGACAGGTCGAGATCGCCCAACAGCGCGCCGCCGCCGGTCAGCATCACGCCACGGTCGACAATATCCGCCGCCAAATCCGGCGGAGTTGTCTCCAGCGCCTGCATCACCGCATCGCAAATCTGCTGCACCGGTTCAGACAAAGCCTCGGCCACCTGCGCCTGATTGATCTCGGTTTCCTTCGGCACACCGTTCAACAAATCCCGGCCCCGAATGGTCATGCTGGCCCCACGGCCATCATCCGGCATCCGGGCCGTGCCGATGCTGGTCTTGATACGTTCAGCGGTGGATTCACCAATCAACAGGTTCTGATGACGCCGCAGATAAGAGATAATAGCTTCATCCATCCGGTCGCCACCCACCCGAACCGAGCGCGCATAAACAATATCGCCCAAGGACAGCACAGCCACCTCCGTGGTGCCGCCGCCGATATCGACCACCATGTTGCCGGTCGGATCGGTGATCGGCATCCCCGCGCCAATTGCCGCTGCAATCGGTTCGGCAATCAGACCCGCCCGGCGCGCGCCTGCCGACAGAACCGATTGGCGGATTGCGCGTTTTTCCACCGGGGTTGCGCCATGCGGCACGCAGACGATGATCTTCGGCTTGGAAAACGTCGTGCGCTTGTGCACCTTGCGGATGAAATGCTTGATCATCTCCTCCGCCGCTTCAAAGTCAGCAATCACCCCGTCGCGCATCGGGCGGATCGCCTCAATGGAACCCGGCGTGCGGCCCAGCATCAGCTTGGCATCCTCACCCACCGCCAGCACCTGCTTTTTGCCGTCCTTGGTGTGATAGGCGACCACCGAAGGCTCGTTCAACACGATGCCCTTGCCGCGCACATAGACCAGCGTATTGGCAGTGCCGAGGTCGATCGCCATGTCAGACGAGAAGATGCTGGAGAGGATAGACATGCTGAGGTGATCCTTGGGGCCCGCGAAAAAAGAAGCGCCCGCGACTCAGCTAAGGCCGAGGCGGGCGCTTTCATATAAGACCATGTCAGAGGCAGGGAAAGGCCCGCGCTTTTTTGGGCGCGCCTTTCCGCCTTGTACAGTTGGCTTGCAGTTTCCCATCATAAGGACCGCAAGCTTGGGCTGATTTAGCCCTGATCCTTGTAGTTTACCGACTTTTTGTCGCTATCGGGGGCGGATTTCTGCCGCCGCACCACCAGTTTATTCAGCGCGTTCACATAAGCTTTAACAGATGCGACCACGGTATCGGTGTCCGCCGAGGCCCCGGTGACGATGCGGCCTTCTTCCTCCATCCGCACCGAAACCGTGGCTTGCGCGTCGGTGCCTTCGGTGAAGGCCTGCACCTGATAGAGCTGCAAACGCGCGGAATGCGAGAACAGCATTTTCACCGCATTGAAGGCCGCATCGACCGGGCCATCGCCTGTGGCATCAATCGAGTGATCGACGCCGTCGATGGTCAGCGTCAATTCGGCCTCACGCGGGCCTTCGGGGCCGCAGACGACGCGCAGGCGTTTGACTTGGATGCTGTCATGCGCGTCGTTGGTGGCCTCATCGGCGACTAAGGCGAGCAGATCCTCATCGTAGACCTCCTTCTTGCTGTCGGCCAAAGCCTTGAAGCGCACGAACACGTCGTTAAGCTGGTTGTCGGCCAATTCATAGCCGAGTTCCCTCAGTTTCGAGCGCAATGCCGCCCGCCCTGAATGTTTGCCCATCGAGACGTTATGCGCGGTCAGGCCGATGTCAGCGGGGCGCATGATCTCGAAGGTTTCGATGTTTTTCAGCACGCCATCCTGATGGATACCGGATTCGTGCAGGAAGGCATTTTTGCCGACGATGGCCTTGTTGAACTGCACCGCAAAGCCGGAGACGCTGGAGACGCGGCGCGACAGGTTCATGATCTTGGTGGTGTCGATCTGGGTGCGGTAGGGCATGATGTCATTCCTGACCTTCATCGCCATCACGACTTCTTCAAGCGCGGTGTTGCCCGCGCGCTCGCCCAAACCGTTGATGGTGCATTCGATCTGGCGCGCACCCGCCTCAACTGCGGCGAGGGAGTTCGCGGTCGCCATGCCCAGATCGTTGTGGCAATGCGTCGCAAAGATCACGGTGTCGGCCCCCGGCACGCGCTCCAGCAACATGCGGATCAGGTCAGCGGATTCACGCGGCGCGGTGTAGCCGACGGTATCTGGGATGTTGATCGTGCTGGCCCCGGCCTTGATGGCGATTTCGACCACACGGCAGAGGTAGTCATGCTCGGTCCGCGTCGCATCCATCGCCGACCATTGCACGTTGTCGCACAGGTTGCGGGCATGGGTCACGGTGTCATGGATCCGCGTCGCCATCTGATCCATGTCGAGGTTCGGGATGGCGCGGTGCAGCGGCGAGGTGCCGATGAAGGTGTGGATGCGGGGGGAGGGGGCGTATTTCACCGCCTCCCAGCAGCGGTCAATATCTTTGTAATTGGCGCGGGCAAGGCCGCAGATGGTGGAGTTTTTCGAGCGTTTCGAGATTTCGGTAACGGCGGCGAAATCGCCTTCGGACGCGATGGGGAAGCCGGCCACGATCACATCGACGCCCATTTCATCCAACAGGTTGGCGATCTCCAGCTTTGCGTCATGGGTCATGGTGGCGCCGGGGGATTGCTCGCCGTCGCGCAGGGTGGTGTCGAAGATGATGACTTGGGGTTGCGATTGCGCCTGTTCGGCGCGGGAGGGTTGCGATTTAGCGGCATCGGCGCGGGTTTGCGCGGGTGTGTCGGTCATGGGTTTATTCCTTGGAGAGTTTTTACTTCTTCTGGGCGCTGATCACTTCCGAGCGGTCGCACCCAAGGGCACGCTCAGAAGCGGGTAAGAAGCAGCAGCCCACGGGAAAGCGGCGCGCTGGGCGCGGTGGGGGTCGAGGTGATGAGGGTTTCCCGTATCATGGCCGCGACTATACGGCGGATTTGTTGGAAGGGAAGGGGGGGTGTGAGGAAAAAGTGGTGCCGCCTCGGGGGGCATCGAGCCCCCGCTCGGCGGCGCTGCCGGGGGAGGGGTTTGGGGCGGTGCGCGGCTGAGAGGGGGAGCCTCCGGCGGGAGTATTTTGGAAAGAGCAATTCTGGGAGGGGGGGTGAAGGGGAGCTGTTGTGTCCACGCGTGGACAAGAATATTATTTTAACAATTTCAATTAGTTAGACTGGTGTCGTTCATGAAGTATTAACTTTTGTGCCCGCTCGGTCCATTGCCAAAATCGGCGGCTTGGCTGTTGTACTGGGCAGGGACGGGGGGGGGGCTGGAGGTTGTCGATGCATCCGGTTCAGCGGTGCGCGTCAGCTTGAGGGGGCATATTTGCGGTCCACGATGGCGATGTATTGGCTGCGCGCTATCTCTGGACCGTTGCTGTGCTGCACAAGGGCGCGGCGCTGCTTGGGAGGATCGCGATGCGGGCTTTGGTGATTGGGGCGTCGGGGGGGGGATTGGCGCTGCTTTGACGCAGGCTTTGGCGGCGCAGGGCGAGGTAGTGGCGTTGTCACGCCGGGCCGATGGCTTGGATGTGACCAATGAGGCTTCGGTGGCGCGGGTGTTGGCGGCGCTGACGGGGGTGTTTGATTGGGTGTTCATCGCCTCTGGCGCTTTGGGGATGCCGGAGAAATCGCTGCGCGCGCTGACTGCGGCTGCCATGCTGGAGCAGTTCGCGGTGAATGCGGTGGGGCCTGCGTTGGTGATCAAGCATGTGGTGCGGCTGTTGCCGAAAGACCGGGTGGCGCGGGTGGGGGTGTTGTCGGCTCGGGTGGGCTCGATTGGCGATAACGCTTTGGGGGGCTGGTATGCCTACCGGGTGGCGAAGGCGGCGCTGAACCAGATCGTGCATACGGCGGCGATTGAGCTTGCGCGCAGTCATCCTTTGGCGGTGCTGGCGTGCTTGCATCCGGGCACGGTGGCGACACCATTTACGACGGGATATCCGGGCCAGAAGGATGCCGCCGATCTTTCCGCCGCGCAGTCGGGTGGGTTTTATGATTATGCGGGCAAGGTGGTGGCTTGGTAAGCTGCGGCGCGAGGGGCTTGCGTGCGTGGCGGGGTGAGGCGTGGCGGGGTGAACCCCGCCCTACCGCAGCCTTGAAAGCCCGTGCTGCTTGGTTGGGGTTGCAGCCTCCGGCGGGGATATTTGAGCGCAGAGGATGACCGGGAGGATGCGCTTTGGTCGGTTGCAGCGTGGTTGTGGTTGTTGGTCTGGCTGTGCCGGGGGAGGCTTTGGCTTGGGTCAGGGATTTGGTGCGGGTGTTGCGATGCCATCGGTGGGCGCGTTTGCCTCTGCGGGGGCGGCGGGTGGTTCGGGGGATGCCGGGGCTGCGGGGGCCTCTGGCGGCTGCGGCGCGGCTGGAGCGGCGGGCAGCGGGCCGACCAGCACCCCGGCTTTCCAGATGCCTTCGGAGATTTCACCACCCTTATAGGTCAGTTTGCCTGCGCCCTCGCGCTTGCCTGCCACAAAGCCGCCTTCGTAGACATCACCGGTCGGATAGGTGGCGATGCCATTGCCCTGCATCGCGCCTGCCAGCCAGTCGCCGGAGTAGCTGAAACCATCCGGTTGCGTCAAAGCCCCCTTGCCGTCGCGCAGACCGGCGTTGAAATTGCCCTTGTAGACGGTGCCATCGGCCCAGGTTGCGGTGCCGACACCTGCGCGCACGCCTGCCTTCCATGCGCCTTCATAGCGGAAACCGTCAGGATAGGTCATCGCGCCGATGCCTTCGGGCTTTTCGCCGACCAAGGCTCCGGTATAGGTCGCGCCATTGGCATAAGTGGCGGTGCCTTGCCCGGTGATCGCGCCCTTTGCCCATTGGCCCGTGTAGCTGGAGCCATCGGCATAGCTGATCTTGCCCGCGCCATCCGGCTGATCGGCTTTGAAGCCGCCCTCATAGGTCGACCGATCCGCATAGACCATGCGGCCCTGACCCTGCATCTGGCCCGCGACCCAATCGCCCTGATAGCTGCTGCCATCCTTGGCGGTGAATGTGCCCTTGCCGTCGCGCTTGTCGGCTTTGAAGCTGCCCTTGTAGACATCGCCATTCGGTTGGGTCAGCTTGCCCAAGCCATTGATCTGTCCGTCTTTCCAAGCGCCGACATAGCTGAGTTTGTTGGGCATGGTCAGTGTGCCGGTGCCTTCGCGCGCGCCTTTGACCAGCGTGCCGGTGTAGGTGGTGCCATCGGGATAGCGGATCACCCCTTCGCCTTGCTTTTCACCGATCTGCCAGTTGCCCGCATAGCTGTAGCCATTGGCATCGGTCAGCTTGCCTTGACCGTCATGTTTGCCGTCGGTGAACGCGCCGACATAGACCGAGCCATTGGCATAGCTGGCGCGGCCTTGGCCGGTCATCTTGCCGCCGCGCCAGTCGCCCTCGTAGGTGCCGCCATCGGGATAGGTGATCTTGCCCTTGCCCTCAGGCTTGCCTGCGGCGAAGCGGCCCTCGTAGACCGAGCCGTTGGGATAATGCGCAATCCCCATGCCGCGGATTTCGCCTGCGACCCACTCGCCGGAATATTCGTAGCCGCTTGGCAGTTTGTAGGTGCCTTTGCCGTCTTGCAAGCCGTTGACGAAAGTGCCTTCATAGACCGAGCCGTCATCGTATTGCTTGCTGATGATCTCGCCCGCTTCCTGTGCGCACGCGGCACCTGCCAGAGCCATCACCATCGCCGCCGCCAAGCTTGTGTTGCGCATCACCATATCCCTCTTGTCGCGGCGCACCCTAGCCTTGCGAGCGCCCTGCTGACAAGCGGTCCGCTTGGCCTTCCCCTCGGCTCTGAACCTGATAGAACCGGGAAAACCCTATTTCGGAGCATATCATGGCCGCAACTTTTCGCCTGACTTTGGCACAGTTGAACCCCACCTTGGGCGCGATCGAGGCCAATGCGGCGCTGGCCTATGAGGCTTGGGTGCAGGGGCGGGATGCGGGCGCGCAGATGGTGGCGCTGACCGAGATGTTCATCACCGGCTATCAGACACAAGATTTGGTGATGAAAGCCGCGTTTCATGCGGATGCGATACAGGCGGTAGAGGCTTTGGCGTTGCGGATCGTCGACGGGCCAGCGCTGGGGATTGGCGGGCCTTGTGTGCGGGACGGGCAGCTGTACAACGCTTATTATGTGCTGGAGGGCGGCAAGATTGCGGCCACGGTGTTGAAGCACGAACTGCCGAACAGCGATGTGTTCGATGAAAAGCGGGTGTTCGCCTCGGCCCCGCCGCAGGGGCCGTATCGGGTGGGGCCGCTGCGCATCGGCTCGCCGATTTGTGAAGATGCGTGGCATTCGGACGTGTGTGAGACTTTGGCCGAGACCGGGGCGCAGATTTTGCTGGTGCCGAATGGCTCGCCTTATCACCGGGGTAAGCCCAGCGTGCGGACCAATCTGATGGTGGCGCGGGTGATCGAGACCGGGCTGCCGCTGGTTTACCTCAATATGATCGGCGGGCAGGATGATCAGGTGTTTGATGGCGCGTCGTTTGTGCTGAATCCCGGCGGGGCACTGGTCGCGCAACTGCCGCAGTTTGACGCTTGCGTGACGCATGTGGATTTTGTCGAAACCGATGACGGATGGCGGGCACAGCCTGCGATCATGGAGAAGATGCCGATTTCCTATGAAGCCGATTACCGCGCTATGGTGATGTCTTTGAGGGATTATCTGGGCAAAACCGGGTTCAAGAAGGTGCTTCTGGGGCTTTCGGGGGGGATTGATAGCGCGATTGTGGCCGCTGTGGCGGCGGATGCGATTGGCCCGGAAAACGTGCGCTGCGTGATGCTGCCGTCGCGCTATACCTCGGCGCATTCGCTGGAGGATGCGGCGCAGGTGGCGGGGGCTTTGGGGTGTCGGTTGGATACAGTGTCAATCTCGGGCGCGCAGGATGCGGTGGGCGAGGCTTTGGCGCATCTGTTTGTGGGCACCGAGCCGGGGGTGACCGAGGAGAACGTGCAGTCGCGGTTGCGCGGGCTGTTGCTGATGGCGATGTCGAATAAGTTTGGCGAGATGCTGCTGACCACGGGCAATAAATCCGAGATGGCGGTGGGCTATTGCACGATCTACGGCGATATGAACGGCGGCTATAACCCGCTGAAAGACCTGTATAAAACCCGGGTGTTTGAAACTTGCCGCTGGCGCAATGACAACCACCGGCCGTGGATGCTGGCCCCCGCAGGGCAGGTGATCCCGCCGCGTGTCATTGACAAGCCGCCGAGTGCGGAACTGCGCCCCGATCAGAAGGATGAGGACAGCCTGCCGCCCTATCCGATGCTGGACGCGATCTTGGATGGGTTGGTGGAGCAGGAATTGTCGGTGGCTGATCTGGTCGCAAAGGGCTTTGATCGCGCCACGGTGAAGAAGGTCGAGCATCTGCTCTATATCAGCGAATACAAGCGCTACCAATCCGCCCCCGGCACCAGACTGACCCGCCGCGCTTTCGCGGGGGACCGCCGTTATCCGATCGCAAACCGCTGGCGCGATAACGCCTGATGCCGCTCTACATCCTCGCCGCCTTTCTTGAAATCGCGGGCTGCTTTGCGGTCTGGAGTTGGTGGCGGGGGGCCTCGGTGCTGTGGTTGATCCCCGGTGCGGTGGCTTTGGCGGGGTTTGCCTATCTGCTGGCGCTGACGCCGCCGAGCCATGCCGGGCGCAGTTATGCGGCTTATGGCGGGGTTTATATCGCCGCGTCTTTGCTTTGGCTTTGGCTGGTTGAGGGCAGCAAACCCGATTGGGCCGATCTTGGCGGTGCGGCTTTGGCACTGGCCGGGGCGGCGCTGATCCTGTGGGCGCCGCGCGGTTAGACCGCGCTGATTTCACATTCCGGCAGCAGGCGTTCGACATCGGGCAAACGGCAGAGTTGCGTGGCGTCGGTCATAACCGCCGCACTGGCCGAGGCCGCGCCGTAAGCCAGCGCCTGCGCCGAATCCACCCCGCGCGCAAGGCCGAGAACGAAGCCCGCGACAAAGCTGTCGCCCGCGCCGACCGTGCTGACGACCTGCACTTTTGCCGCTTTCACAAACACCCGCCGCCCGGCTTCAGCCATCACTGAGCCATCCGCGCCGCGCGCCACGATCACCCGCTGTGCTACGCCACGCTTGACTAAATCGGAGGCGAAATCAGCACTTTGGCTGCGGGTTTCCAGCGTGTGTCCTGCGATGCTTTCGGCTTCTTCGCCATCCATCCGCAGCACGAACAGTCCGGGGATCGGATGGCTGACCGCCTCGCGCAGCGGCGCTCCCGAGGTATCCAGCACCACATTCAGCCCCGGCATCGAGCGCGCCAAACGCGCAGGGAAATCCACCGGAACGCCGGGCGGCTGGCTGCCGGAAATCACCCCAATCGCCCCAGGCCTAGCCGAGGCCCGCAGCAACATGAACACGCGGTCCTGATCGGCCTCGGACCAGATCGGCCCCGGCAGCATGAAGCGGTACTGCCGCCCGGTTTTGGCCTCGGTGACGGTCAGGCTTTGCCGGGTTTCGCCGGGGGCGGTCAGGGCCAGAAACGGCACGGATTCGGCGCGGATCAACCCCGCCAGCCGATCCCCGGTCAACCCACCCAAAGCCACCAAAGCCAGACTTTCGCCGCCCAAAGCCGCAATCGCGCGGCTGACATTCAGGCCACCGCCACCCGGATCAAGCAAAGGTTCCGAACAGCGCAGTTTTTGATCCGGCACCAGTTCCGCCACCCCCGTCGCCATATCCAGCGCGGGGTTCAGGGTGAGGGTTAGGATCGGCGTTTGCTCGGAAACCATGGGACCGTGGCCTTATTCGACGATCTCAATGGTATTCTGAAACGTGCCAGATTTTTCAGAATTCTTATCGCGCAAGGTAGTTTCCAGCACATAGCGACCGGGGGTGATGCCCGACAATGTATAGGTCAGATTGGCCTGAAACTCGCGGTTCTGATAGCGCGAGGTCAGATCGAGATTGGCCACCGAGGGCAATTCGCCCAACACCTCACCCGCCTCTGTCATCACTTTCAGATCGACAATAAAACCAATGGTATAAAGCCCGTCCCCACCCGAGCCATAGCCAAACCCAAACGGCTCGGCATAGATCAGAATAGGCTCACCGCCTTTGAATTTCTCATCCGGGCGTGGGTTGTAGATGCCATATCCTGCAGCGGGTTCGGTGACCAGAAGGGTTTGGTGAATGCCGATGTCCTTGCTACTGTCCCAAACCGTCGCCAGTAGGGCGTTCGCCGCATCTATCGCGCCGCTGGCGTTATCGGCGGCCATCAGGGCCTCAATCTCAGCGGCTTTATCAACCACCGGCCCGGCAGCTGCAGGTAGTGCCAGCGCTGCGCCGAGAACAACGGCGGCGACGGTTTTTGCAAACATGGATCAACTCCCCAATTTCAGATAATAATCAGCACACTGCACGGCCATGATAGAACTGGCATGATAGAAAGATTTTTACGCTCTGTCCAAGCGGCAAGCGCGTTTGGCGGGGATTGTTTTACTCCCACCACCGATCAATCGCGGCGATTTCGGCGTCGCTCCAGCCGAAATGATGCGCGAGTTCGTGGATCAGGACATGTGTGACCAGTTCTTGCAGGGTGACAGTGCCACGCTCGACCCATTCATCCAAGATCGGGCGGCGGAACAGCCAGATCATGTCGGGTTGAAGTGGCTGATCGGACACGGATTTCTCGGTCAGCGGGATGCCGTCGTAAAGGCCCGTCAACTCGAATGGGCTCTCGCAGCCGAGTTCGGCCAACATCTGATCGCTGGCAAAATCCTCGATCCGCAGTGCGATTTGATCGGCGGCCATGCGGTAGGGTGGCGGCAAAGCGGCAATGGCGGCGCGGGCGAGGGCCTCGATTTGGTCGGCATCGGGGGCGGTTAAGGCGGCATGGGGCGTGGTCATGCGCCGCAGCCTAGCCCCAGCGCCGAAAGCTGCAAGGCGATAACTGGACAAACTCTGGCCCATATGACAGGGAAGGGCGGTTGCAGGAGAGCCCGATATGACCGATCGCCCCACGATTACCCGCTTTGCCCCGTCGCCCACCGGCTATATCCATGTCGGCAATCTGCGCACGGCGCTGATGAACTATCTGATCACCCGCAAGGCCGGGGGCACGTTCATTCTGCGGCTGGACGACACCGATCAGGAACGCTCGAAGCAGGAATACATTGACGGGCTGCTGTTCGATCTGGACTGGCTGGGCCTGCATTGGGATCGGGTGGAACAGCAATCTCTGCGGTTTGACCGCTACCGCGAGGCGGCGGATCAGTTGCGCGCAGCGGGGCGGTTCTATGAATGCTTTGAATCGCCGGTCGAGTTGGATTTGAAGCGCAAGAAGCAACTGAATATGCACAAGCCGCCGGTCTATGACCGGGCGTCGCTGCGGATGACGGATGCGGAAAAGGCGAAAGCCCGCGCCGAGGGGCGGGCGGGTTATTGGCGTTTCCTGCTGGATCAACAGCGGATTGAGTGGAACGATGGCATCCTTGGCCCGATCTCGATTGATGCGGCGTCGGTGTCTGATCCGGTGCTGATCCGGGCGGATGGGCAGATTCTGTATACCTTTGCGTCCTCGGTGGATGATATCGACATGGGTGTCACCTCAATCGTGCGGGGGGCGGATCATGTGACGAATACCGCGACGCAGATTCAGATCATGCAGGCGATGGGTGGCACGCCGCCGGATTTCTCGCACCACTCGCTGCTGACCGGGCCGAAGGGTGAGGAATTGTCCAAGCGTCTGGGCACGCTTTCGCTGCGCGATCTGCGCGCGCGGGGGGTAGAGCCGATGGCGCTGCTGTCACTGATGGCGCGATTGGGGTCGTCAAAGCCGGTGGAGATGGCGTCGTCAATGCAGGATTTGATCGACGGCTTTGATATCGGCAGCTTTGGCGCGGCACCGACAAAATTTGACGCGGAAGACCTGTTCCCGCTGACCCGTGCGCATGTGCAAAGCTTGCCGCTGGCGAATGTCGCCGAGAAGATCGCGGCGTTGGGCGTGCCTGCGGATAAGGCGGAATTGTTCTGGAACGTCGCCAAGGCCAACATCACTGTGCTGGCTGATCTGGAGGGCTGGTGGGTGCTGTTCCGCGATGGAGCAACTCCGCTCGTCGATGACGAAGACCGCGAATTCGTGGCGCAAGCCTTTGATATGCTGCCCGAAGGGCCGTGGACTACCGCAACTTGGGGCGAGTGGACCAATGCGGTGAAAGAGGCGACGGGGCGCAAGGGCAAAACCCTGTTCCGCCCGCTGCGCCGGGCTGTCACGGGCTTGGATGCGGGGCCAGAGATGGCTGATGTGATGCCCTTGCTGCAAAAGCGGCCAAGCCTTTAAGGCTTCCTACTGGTCTAAATATTCTGGGGGTGCGGGGGCTAGCCCCCGCTTCTCCGCCTGCTCAGCGCGCTAAGACCAACCAGCCTGCGATTTCCGCCAACTGCTGCATCGCCCCCAAAACATCACCGCTTTGCCCGCCGATCTGGCGCAGGGCGATGCGGGCGAGCAGAAATTGCACGCCAAACTGTGCGGCAAAGACCCAGAATGCGCCCCACGGCCATGGCAGTAACATCACCAAGGTCGCAACTGCCAACGCCATCCCAATCATCGCGCGCGCAAAACTGGTGCCTGCCGCCGATTTGCCCATGCCATCGCTGCGCGCAGGCGGCAGCCAGAGCAGGGCGAACCCCAGCCCGGCCCGGCTGGACATCGCAAGAGCGATCAGCGCAAGCGGCGCGAAATTCGGTTGCTGTGCCGCCAGAATCGCCAAGGCCTGCCAGCGCAGGCCGAGCGACAGGATCAACGCCAGCCCGCCATAACTGCCAATCCGGCTGTCGCGCATGATCTCCAGCTTGCGGGCACGATCTCGGCCACCGCCAAAACCGTCGGCGCAATCGGCCAGGCCGTCTTCATGTAGGCCGCCCGTTGCCAGAATGCTTGCGGCCAAGGCCAACCCTGCGGCCAGTGGGGGGGCAATTCCAAACGCCAAAGCTGCAGCCAGAACCGCCGCCGCAATCCCGCCCACCAAAGCGCCCACCAGTGGAAACGCCCAGACCGCCGCGCCGATTGCAGGTGCTTCGGCCATCTTCCCCGCAGGCAGGCGGGTCAGCAGCATCACCGCCAGTTGCCCCTCTGCCAGACGGGTGCGGAGGGGGGTCATGCCTCCGTATTCTCAGATTCGGACACCCCGGCCTCGCCGAAGGTGGCCATGCCATTGTGGCACTCCAATGCCGCGCGCAGGATGCCCAAGGCCAGCGCTGCACCCGAGCCTTCGCCCAAGCGCATGTCGAACTCCAGCACGGCGCGTTTGTTCAGCGCGGCCAGTAGCTTGCGATGCCCAGGCTCGGCGCTTTGGTGGCCGACGAGGCAGTGGTCCAGCAGGGCCGGATCGGCGCCAAAGAGTGCGGAAGCGGCTGCGGTGCAGATGAAGCCATCGAGGATCACCGGAATCCGGGCCGCGCGTGCCGCCAGCACCGCACCGCAAATCGCCGCCTGCTCGCGCCCGCCCAAGGCCGCCAGCACTCCCATTGCGGACAGGCCGTTGTGGCGGGCAAGCCCCTTTTCAATCGCGGCGATCTTGCGCTTGATGCCGTCGCTGTCCGATCCGGTGCCAGCGCCGACCCAGCCCGCCACCACACCGCCAAAGAGCGCGGAGGTCATCGCCGCCGCCACGGTGGAATTGCCGATGCCCATTTCGCCCAGGATCAGCACATCCGCCGTCACATCGACCGCATCAGCGCCAGTTTGCATGGCGGCCAAAGTCTCGGCCTCGGTCATCGCGGGGCCGGTGGTGAAATCGGCGGTGGGGCGGTCGAGTTCCAGTGCTATCACCGACAGGTCTGCCCCATTGGCGCGGCAGAGCTGGTTGATCGCAGCGCCTCCGGCTTGAAAGTTGCCGACCATCTGTGCGGTCACCGCCTGCGGATAGGGGTTGACACCTTGCGCGCAAATGCCGTGGTTTCCGGCGAAAACAAGGGCTTGGGCGCGGGCGATCTGCGGGCGGGCGGTGCCACGCCAGCTTGCCATGAACACCGCCAATTCTTCCAGCCGCCCCAAAGATCCCGGCGGTTTGGTCAAGCTGTTTTGCCGCGCGGTGGCGGCCTCGGCGGCTTTTACATCTGCTTGCGGCAGGCTTGCGGCCAGATCGGAGATGGCGGAAAGGGAGGTCAGTTGCATCATTTCACCTTCATTGGCAGGCCCGAAACGGCGAAGATCACCTCATCCGCCTCGGCTGCGATCCATTGGTTCAGGGTGCCCGCCGCATCGCGAAACGCGCGGGCAAGGGCGTTTTCCGGCACTATCCCCATGCCGACTTCATTGGTCACAAACACCACCGGGCTGGTTTGCGCGGGCAGGGCGGCCTGCAAGGCTTGCCCCGCCGCGCGCCAGTCGTAATCCCCCAGCATCAGGTTGGTCAGCCACAAAGTCAGGCAATCGACCAAGCGGGGGCCTTTGCCATTGGTCGCGGTGAGGGCTGCGAGCAAATCCAAAGGCTCGGCATGGGTGATCCATTCCGGCCCCCGCCGCGCTTGGTGTTCGGCGATGCGGGCGCGCATTTCGTCGTCCCAGGCCTGCGCCGTGGCGATGTAATGTGCGGGTTGGCCCATCTGCAAAGCGCGTTGCTCTGCGATCCGGCTTTTGCCAGAGCGCGCGCCGCCAGTGATCAGGATGGTTTTGTGCATAACGCCCCTTGCCCCTTGGCCGATGTCAAAGCAGAAACGGGGCCAGCGCGAAAGGAGAAATGCGACCGTGCCCGCTGATGCCCCGACACAGAGTGCGACCGAGATCATGTTGATCCGCCACGCCCCGGCTTTGACCGAGGGGCGGATGGCCGGGCGGCGCGATGTGGACGCTGATTGCAGCGATGCCTTGGCCTTTGCGGCTTTGCGTGGGGCGGTGGCGGCAGTGGATCACTGGCGCATCAGCCCGGCGCGGCGTTGTGTGCAGACCACGGCGGCGCTGTGGCCTGACCTTGCGCCAGAACAAGACGCGCGGTTGTGGGAGCAGGATTTTGGCGCTTGGGAGGGTGTTCCCTTTGCCGAATTGCCCGATCTTGGTGAGCTGCCTGCTGCGGCGCTGGCCGCACATTGCCCGCCGCAGGGCGAGAGTTTTCTGGATATGTCAGCGCGCGTGGTGCCGGCTTTGCAGGAGGCCGCCGCATTGGGCGGGCGGGTGGTGATTGTCGCGCACGCCGGGGTGATCCGGGCGGCTTTGGGGCTGGCTTTGGGGGCGGCGGAATTGGGGCTGGCGTTTCAGATAGCGCCCCTGTCGCTGACCACGATCATCGCCCTGCCGGGCGGGGCGTTCTCGATTGCAGGCGTCAATCGGATGCGGCGATGAGCGTGCAAAGCATCCGGGTGGCGGGGCATTTTGGCGAGTTGTTGCAGGGGCGGATCGGGCTGGAGGGGCCGGTGGCGCTGGTCACTTTGCCTTGCCCGGTGCTGGGGGTGACGGCGGTTCTGGGGCCGGGGCGGGGCTTTGTGCAAAGCAAGGCCAGTTCTGGCATCATGCCGAAGGCGCGGGCGATCAAATTGCTGGAGATTTTGGGGCTTTCGCTGACCGGGCAACTGCATTTTGCCGCCGAGATGCCGCCCGGTGGCGGTGCCGGGGTGTCGACGGCGGCTCTGGTGGCGCTGGCGCGGCTGGCGGGATGGCAGGGCGATGCGCTGGCGTTGGCGCGGGCTTGCGTTGCGGTCGAGGGCGCGTCCGACCCTTTGATGCTGCCTGCACCGCTGGAGGTTCTGTGGGCCTCGCGTCGCGGCGAGGTGCTGGACAGCCTGCCGCCACCGCCCGCAATGGAGATCATCGGCGGGTTTTATGGCCCGCCGCGCCGGACCGACCCTGCGGATATGGATTTCCCTGACATCGCCGATCTGGTCCCGCTGTGGCGCGCGGCCTGTGCGGCGGGCGATCTGGCGGGGGTGGCGGAATTGGCCAGCCGCTCGGCGCAGCGCCATCTGTCTCGGCTTGGGACGCAATCCGATCCCACCCTGTCGCTGGCGGCAGACCTTGGCGCCTTGGGTCATGTCATTGCTCATACAGGTGCTGCACGCGGGCTGATCTTTGCGCCCGGTGCGGCGCCGCCATGCGCGCGCGACGCATTGCAAGCGGCGGGCTTGCGCGGTGTGGTGCAGTTTCTGGCCGGAGGGGGCGCATGAGTTTTGCCGCGATGATGCTGGTGGCGATGGTGTTGGACAGTCTGATCGGCTGGCCCACGCCGCTTTATGCCGCGATTGGCCATCCGGTGACGTGGATCGGCGCGCTGATCCGTCGGCTGGACCTTGCGCTGAACCACGATGCAAGCCCCGATCTGTCGCGTCGGATTGCCGGGGTCATCACGGCGCTGGGGGTGATTGGTGTTGCGGGTGGCTTGGCTTGGGCGCTGCAAATCCTGCTGCCAGAGGGTTGGCTGGGCATTGTGATCGGCGGGGTGTTGGCTTGGCCGTTGCTGGCGCTGCGTGCGATGTATGCCCATGTCGCGGCGGTGGCTTCGCCGTTGCAAAACAACGATCTGGCACAGGCGCGCTTTGCTGTCTCGATGATCGTCGGGCGCAATGCTGCGGTGCTGGACGAGGCCGGGGTGGCGCGGGCGGCGATGGAAAGCTTGGCGGAAAACACCTCGGACGGCATCGTGGCGCCCTTGTTCTGGGGCGCGGTTCTGGGCCTGCCGGGGATTGCGGCCTATAAGGCGATCAACACGCTGGATTCGATGATCGGCCACCGCACGCCGCGGTTTGAGGCCTTTGGTTGGGCCTCGGCCCGGATTGACGATCTGGTCAATCTGATCCCGGCGCGGTTGACCGGGGGGGTGTTTGCGCTGGTTTTCACCGCACCACGCCGGGCCATGCATGTGATGTGGCGTGATGCCGGGCTGCACCGCTCGCCCAATGCCGGCTGGCCAGAGGCGGCGATGGCCGCAGGGCTTGGGGTGCGGCTGTCCGGGCCGCGCGTCTATGAGGGGCGGGTGGCAGAGGAGCCTTGGGTGAACGCGGGCGCGCCCGATCCGACGCCTGCTGATCTGCAACGAGGCCTTGCGCTTTATGTCCGGGCGATGTTTGTGCTGGGCGCAGCGCTGCTCGGTTTAGCGCTGGTCTGAGGGGGCAGATGCGCGATCAAATCCGTGATCATGGCGGGAATATCGACGGGGCGATCGCCCGCTTTGGCGGCGCCGATTGGATTGACCTGTCGACCGGCATCAACCGCGTGCCCTATCCTGTTCCGGCGTTGCAGCCTGAAGATTGGACGATGCTGCCCACGCAAACCGCCAAACAAGCCCTGCTGGATGTCGCCGCCAAAACCTACCGTTGCACAGCCCCCATGCTGGCGGTGGCCGGCGCGCAGGCGGCGATCCAGATGATCCCGCGCCTTGGCAAAGCGGGAAAAGCCCGCGTGCTGGGGCCGACCTATAACGAACATGCCGCCAGCCTGCGTGCGGCGGGGTGGAAGGTCGAGCTGGTCAGCCAGTTCGGCCAGCTGGGCGGGGCTGATCTGGCCGTGGTGGTCAATCCTAACAACCCCGATGGCCGATCCTATCCCCCCGTCGATCTGCTGGCTTTGGCGGGCCAAGTCGGGCGTTTAGTGGTGGATGAAAGCTTCGCCGATGCGCAGCCGGACGTGTCGGTGATCCCGCAAGCTGGGCAGGCGGGTCTGCTGGTGCTGCGCTCGTTCGGCAAGTTCTACGGGCTGGCGGGGGTGCGTTTGGGCTTTGTGATCGGTTGCGCGGAAGATATCGCGGCGTTGGGTGAAATGTCTGGGCCGTGGCCCGTCAATGGCGCGGCCTTGCGGATTGGCGCGGTGGCTTTGGCGGACAAAGTTTGGGCCGAGGCGACGGTGCAGCGCCTGCGGTCGGAGGTCGCGCAGGCCGACGCTTTGGCACTGGCGGCAGGCTGGCAACTGGTGGGCGGTTGCGAATTGTTCCGCAGCTATGAGACGCCGGATGCAGAAACCGCACAAATTCGACTGGCAAAGCAGCAGATATGGAGCCGGATCTTTCCCTATTCGAACCGTTGGCTGCGGATCGGGCTTCCCGGCTCGCCCGCAGAATGGGCGCGGCTGACCCGCGCGTTGGAGGTCTGATGCAGTTCACCGCAGACGAATCCGCCACCCTGCTGCGCATCCTGCAATGGCGCCGCGACGTGCGGCATTTCCGCCCTGATCCGGTGGATGAGGCGGTGCTGGAGCGGCTGCGCGCCACGATGGATTGCGCGCCCTCGGTCGGCAATGCGCGACCGTGGCGGGTGATCCGCGTCGATGATCCCAGCCTGCGCGCCGCCGTGCGTGCCAATTTCAGCCGCTGCAACGCTGAGGCCGCCAAGCTTTACTGCGGCGAAAAGCACGCGGAATATCTGGCGCTGAAGCTGGCTGGGCTAGAGATGGCCCCGGTGCAACTGGCGGTGTTCACCGTGATGCACCCCGAGGCGGGGCACGGTCTCGGTCGGCAAACCCTGCCCGAAACCCTGCGCCAATCCACCGCCATGGCGATCCATACGTTGTGGTTGGCGGCGCGGGCCGAGAATTTGGGCCTTGGTATGGTGTCTATCCTTGAGCCGCATGATATCGAGGCGCTGCTGGGCGTGCCCGAGGATTGGGAGTTTGCCGCCTATCTTTGCCTCGGCCATCCCGAATTCATGGACGATACCCCGCTGCTGCACCGCACCGGCTGGCAGGAAAACACTCAGACCGAATGGCCGCGCCGTTAGCGCGCCAAAGTCAGTAAGGCATCGACATCAACATGGATTTCAAGATGCGCGGCCAGCGCGTCCAGCACCGCATCTACCCCGGTCGCATAGTTTAGCCGTGAGGCCTGCGCGCCGATCTGGCGTAAAAAACCCGCGCGGAACGCATCATTGGCAAACATGCCGTGCAAATAGCTGCCCATCACCCGGCCATCCGCTGAAACCGCTCCCTCGGGCTGTCCATCCACATAGGCAAAAGGGCGGGTGCGATCGGGCCCCTCGGTGCGACCGATGTGAATCTCATAGCCCTGCATCGCAAGCCCTGTGGCGGCATGCACCGCCTCGGTCCGCGTCAACCGCTTGTCGGGGGTCATCACGGTTTCCACCGCCAAAGCCCCGAGGCCGATGGTCTCGCCCGCTACACCCTCAATGCCCTCAGGATCGCGCAGGATCTGGCCCAGCATCTGATAGCCGCCACAAATCCCCAACACCCGACCGCCCCGTCGCAAATGGGCGGCCAAATCCACATCCCAACCCTGCGCCCGCAGATAAGCCAGATCGCCCTGCGTCGATTTCGACCCCGGAATGATCACCAGATCGGTATCGCCCGCAATCGCCTCGCCCGCCCGCACCATCTGCAAACGGACGCCGGGTTCCTGCGCCAAGGGATCGAGATCATCGAAATTCGCGATCCGCGACAATACCAGCGCCGCGATCTTATAGCCGCCCGCCCCGCCACCTTTCGGCAGGTCGAGGGCATCTTCGGCGGGCAGCTTTGACGCATCGGTAAAGAACGGCACCACGCCAAAACCGCGCCAGCCGGTGCGGGCCTCAATCAGTCTGTAGCCGTCATCAAACAGCCGGGGATCACCGCGAAATTTGTTGATCAGAAAGCCTGCGATCATCGCGTTATCGGCGGGGTCCAGCACCGCTTGGGTGCCGACAATCTGCGCAATCACCCCGCCGCGATCGATATCTCCGGTCAGGATCACCGGACAATCTGCCGCCCGCGCAAAGCCCATATTGGCGATGTCTCCGCAGCGCAGATTGACCTCGGCAGGCGATCCTGCACCTTCCACGATCACCAGATCATAGTGCGATTTCAGTCGGTTAAAGCTGTCCAGCACTGGCATCATCAACGACGGCTTCAACGCCGCATATTCCCGCGCTTTCACCGTGGCGACGCGTTTGCCTTGTACGACAACTTGGCTTCCGGTCTCAGACTCCGGCTTCAGCAACACCGGGTTCATATCGGTATTCGGCTCTAGCCCACTAGCCAAAGCCTGCAACGCCTGCGCCCGGCCAATCTCACCGCCATCCGCCGTCACCGCTGCGTTGTTCGACATGTTCTGCGGTTTGAACGGAGCCACCGACAGCCCGCGCAGTTTAGCCGCACGGCAGAGCCCCGCGACCAGCAGTGATTTGCCGACGTTGGAGCCTGCGCCTTGGATCATGATCGCGGTCATTGCAGGCGTCCGCCGTTACATGGGCTGAGATTGCGGAAGCCTCCGGCGGGGATATTTTCTTCCAGTATGAAAGCCAAAGGTGGGCGCAGCACCTCGGGCCGCTTACGCGGGGGAGGTGCTGCACTTTCACACTGGGCGGTCATCGGGGTCCCCCCCTGTACCGCCCGTTCGTTTTGGCACAAAGAGGTTAACACTTCGTTGCTTTCATACTGGTGAAAATATCCCGGGGGTTTGGGGGCTGGCCCCCAATCGACGCTTCAAGCAACGCGGGGTGTCAAAACTCCACCCCCGGCTGCGCTTTGATGCCGGATCGGAACGGATGCTTGATCAGGGTCATCTCGGTGACCAGATCGGCGGCCTCGATCAACTCGGGCTTTGCGTTGCGCCCCGTCATCACCACATGGGTCAGGGGAGGCTTTTCGGCGGTCAGAAACGCCAGCACCTCGGCGATATCAAGGTAGTCGTAGCGTAAAGCGATGTTGATCTCATCCAGCAGCACCAGCCGATTGCCGGGGTCGCGGATCAGCTCTTTCGCTTTCTCCCAGCCCTTTGCCGCCATTGCAATGTCGCGGGCGCGGTCTTGGGTTTCCCAAGTAAACCCCTCGCCCATGGCGTGAAATTCGCAGAGGTCGGAAAAATGCGTCTCGATGATCCGCCGCTCGCCGGTATCCCACGCGCCTTTGATGAATTGCACCACAGCGCAGGGCATCTCATGCGCGATGCAGCGCAGAATCATGCCGAAGCCGCTCGACGACTTGCCCTTGCCCGCCCCGGTATGGACGATCAGCAGGCCTTTATCGCCGGCTTTCCCCGCCATGATCTTGTCGCGCGCGGCTTTCTTCTTCGCCATTTTGCGCGCGTGGCGGGCGTTTTCATCGCCCAATGCGTCGCTATCGGAGGTCGCTTCAATCACGGGCAGCTCTGGGTCGGCCATCGGGGGTTTTCCGTTGCTTGACAAGGGACGCGGTTGTGCCACAGGTGGGCATGCGCTGGTTCCTGTTTATGACAGGCGAAGAGGGAATGCGAAAGGGGGCGACCCCAAAAGCTGCCGCCCCCGCGACCGTGACCGGAGAGGTTGCCCGAGGCCACTGGAGCAATCCGGGAAGGCGGGCCGCCGTGGGGGGAAACCTCCGTATCCGCAAGCCGGGAGACCTGCCAGCGCGCGACTGAACGGGCGAACGGGGTGTTTCGCAACCAGCAGGCAAGGCGCCATGGCCCTTGCCTTTCTGGCCATCCCATCGTCCAATTTGGATGGGCCGATGACTGTAACGCTGCATGTCTGTATCACCTGTAAGGCCGGAGAGGTCGTAGAAGACGGCGAAGCGCTGCCCGGCGCGCGCCTGCATGCGGCGCTTTTGGCGGGCGAAATTCCCGAGGGCCTGCGCATCGTCGGCGTCCCCTGTCTGTCCGCCTGCAATTCTGGTGCGGCTGTGGCGCTTTCCGCCCCCGGCCGCTGGTCCTATGTCTATGGCCGTCTGACCGAGGCTGATGCAGCTGACATTCTTCTTGGGGCCGCCGCTTATCTGGATGCCCCCGATGGCATCGTGCCGTGGCGCGCGCGCCCGGTGATTTTTCGCAAGCAAAGCCTTGCCCGTATCCCGCCTTTGGAGGCCTAAATGTCCGATCTTGCAAAAATCCCCGTCACTGTAATCACTGGCTTTCTGGGGGCTGGTAAAACCACGCTGATCCGGCATCTGATGCAGAACCCGCAGGGCAAGCGTCTGGCGATCTTGGTCAATGAATTTGGCACCGTTGGCGTCGATGGCGACATCCTGAAATCCTGCGCCGATGCGAATTGCCCGGTGGAGAATATCGTTGAGTTGGCCAATGGCTGCATCTGCTGCACCGTCGCCGATGATTTCATTCCGACGATCGAGGCTTTGATGGCGCTGCCCGTCCGCCCGGATCATATCATCATTGAGACCTCTGGTCTGGCTTTGCCGAAGCCGTTGTTGAAGGCGTTCGATTGGCCCGCGATCCGCTCCAAAATCACCGTCGATGGCGTGATCGCTTTGGCCGATGCCGAGGCCGTCGCCGCTGGCCGTTTCGCGCCCAATGTCGAGGCGGTGGATGCGCAACGCGCCGCTGATCCATCGTTGGATCACGAAACCCCGCTGTCCGAGGTGTTCGAGGATCAAATCGCCTGCGCCGATATTATCCTGATGAGCAAAGCCGATCTGGCTGGCGAAGCGGGTCTTGCCGCCGCCCGCGCTGTGATCGTGGCGGAATCTCCGCGCCCGATCCTGTCGATGTCGGAAGGCGTGATCGACCCCGCTTTGATCCTTGGCCTGAACGCCCGTGCCGAGGATGATCTCGCCGCGCGCCCGTCGCATCACGATGGCCACGATGACCACGAGCATGATGATTTCGACACCGTGGTGATTGATCTGCCCGAGATCAGCGACATTGACGCGCTCGTCACCGCCATCCAGCGCCTTGCTGATGAGCAGCACATCCTGCGCGTCAAAGGCTATATTGCCGTCACCGGCAAACCGATGCGCCTGCTGGTGCAAGCGGTGGGCGCGCGGGTGCGGCATCAGTTTGATCGCCCGTGGGGGGCCGCCCCGCGGCAAGGTCAGCTTGTGGTGATCGCCGAACATCACCACGTTGATCTGGCCGCCATTCGCAGCGTGCTGGGGGCCTGAGCCATGCATGTCGTCTTCCGCGAAAGTCATGGGCTGGAGGATACGCAAACCCCGTTCGATCTGGGTCAGACCCCGGCCGATCTGGTGGTTTTGTCGTTTTCCGACAGTGACCTTAGCGCTTTCGCGGCAGGCTGGCATCGGGCCAACCAAGCGGAGACCAAGCTCCCCAGCCTGCGCCTCGCGAATCTGGTCGCGCTGCAACATCCGATGTCGGTCGATACCTATGTGCAGCAGACATTGCCCGGCGTCAAAGGCATCCTTGTCCGCCTGATCGGCGGCGAGAATTACTGGCCTTATGGCTTGATGCAGTTGCAAGATCTCGCCCGCCGTCAGGGTATCGCCTTGGCAGTTCTGCCCGCCGATGGCCGCGACGATCCGGCACTGGATGCGCATTCCACCTTGCCGATCAGCACCCTGCGCCGCCTGTCTGCCCTATGTGACGCAGGCGGAGCCGTCGCTGCCCAAGCCGCCTTGGCCCAGCTTGCCCTCGCCGCAGGCCTCTACGCAGGCCCGGTTCCCGGCGATAAGACCGTGCCCGATTGCGGCTGGTACGATCCCGATTTTGGTGTGATCCCGCAGCCCGAAGCCACGACCCAAGCCATCGCCGTCACCTTCTACCGCAGCTACGTCACCGCCGCTGATACCGACCCCGTAGATGCCCTGATCCGAGCCTTCCGCGCGCGCGGCTTTGCAGCTTACGGCCTGTTCGCCCCCTCGCTGAAAGCTCCCGGTGCCGACGCCTTCCTGCGCCAATCCCTCGCCCATCTGAACCCCGCCGCCATCGTCAACGCCACCGCATTTTCGGCCCGTGGCACTGACGGCACCACCCCCTTAGACGCCTCCGGCTGCCCCGTCTTCCAAGTCGCGCTCTCCACCGCCCGCAAGCGCGACTGGAGCGCGTCCGAGCGTGGCCTCTCCCCCGCCGACCTTGCCATGCATGTGGTGCTGCCCGAAGTCGATGGCCGCATCTTCGCGGGTGTCGTCAGCTTCAAATCACCGGGCAAGCGCGACCCCGATCTGCAATTCTCGCGCTTTGCGCACCGCGCCGATCCCGCGCGGATCAATGCCGTGGTGGAGCGTATCCTTGGTTGGCACCAGCTTGCCACCACCCCGACGGCTGATCGCAAACTGGCGGTGATCCTGTCGACCTATCCCGGTAGACCCGATCAGATCGCCCATGCCGTTGGCCTTGATGCGCTTGCCAGCACGGAAGCCCTCACAACCACCCTAGCAGCCGCAGGTTACAGCGTTCAGCCCCACCAAACCCTTGCCGCAGCTCTGACCAGCGAAACCCTGACTTGGCCCCTCGACGCCTATATAGCCGCCCTCGCCACCCTGCCAGAACCGCTGCAAGCCGCGCTGCAAGCCGCATGGGGTCCGCCAGAATCCGATCCTGCCACCCAAAACGGTCAATTCCACTTCGCTGCCACAAGCGCAGGCGCAGCCCTGATCGCCCTGCAACCCGAACGCGGCACTGTCACGCAGCGCGAGACCGACTACCACGACCTCGCCCGCACCCCGCGCCATGCCTATGTCGCTTTCTACCTGTGGCTGCGCGCGCAAGGTCTACATGCGCTGATCCATATCGGCGCGCATGGCACGCTGGAGTGGTTGCCGGGGAAATCGGTGGCGTTGTCTGGCGATTGCTGGCCCGAAGCGCTGACCGGACCGCTGCCGGTGATCTACCCGTTCATCGTCAACGACCCCGGCGAGGCCGCCCAAGCCAAGCGTCGCATCGGGGCTGTGACTTTGGGTCATGTGCCGCCACCCTTGGCGCAAAGCGCTGTGCCGGAAAACCTGCTGCGGCTTGAGCGGCTGCTGGATGAATATTCCACCGCTGACGGTCTTGATCCACAGCGCCGCAACCGCCTGATCGCCACCATTCGCGATGAAGCGCAAGCTTCGGGGGTTGAGGCTGATCTTGGGCTGGATGCCACAGCCAGCCCCGCCGAGGCGATCACCCGCATCGACCGATTTGTCTGCGATATCAAGGAAAGCCAGTTCGGCGACGGGTTGCATATCTACGGCCAAGCGCCGGGGGAAACCGAGGGGCTGCTGGCAGCACTAGCGGGTCGTCGTGTCAGTGCTGGCCCCTCTGGCAGCCCGTGGCGCGGTCGGACCGATGTGCTGCCGACAGGTCGCAACCTCTATTCCGTCGACCCCCGCGCTGTGCCCTCGCGCGCCGCCCATGCCCAAGGTGTTAAGCTGGCCGAGGAACTTTTGCGCCGCCATTTGCAGGACAAAGGCGATTGGCCGAAGGGGCTGGTGATCGACCTTTGGGGCTCGGCCACGATGCGCACCGCCGGAGAGGAATTGGCGATGGCGCTGCATCTGGCAGGGCTTGCACCGAAATGGGATGAGGGATCAGAGCGGGTGTCCGGCTTTGAAATCCTGCCCCTCGCGCTGCTGGACCGCCCGCGCATCGACGTGACTTTGCGTGTCTCCGGTCTGTTCCGCGATGTGTTCGGCGGGCTAAGCCAGTTGTTCGACGCCGGGGCCACAGCTTTGTCACAACGCGATGAAGCCGCCGACATGAACCCCTATATCAGCGCTGGCCCCCGCGTGTTCGGCCCCAAACCGGGCCTCTATGGCATGGGGATGGAACCTGCACTGGAAGATTACTCCCCCGAAGGCCGCGCGGCGGCGGGCGAGGCGTGGCTGTCCGGCTCCGACTGGACCGTCGATGCCAAGGGCCAATCCCTGCACAACCGCACCGCGTTGGAGGATCGCCTCCGCGCCGCCGATGGCTACGCCCATGTGCAAGATTTGGTGGAAACCGACATCCTGCTCGCGCCCGATTATGCATCCCACGAAGGCGGTTTCGCCGCCGCGATGGCCGCTATTGGGGCCGCTGAACCCGCCCTCTATCACATCGACGCCACCCGCCCGGATGCGCCGAAAGCCCGGCTTGTGGCCGAGGAAGTGGGCCGCGTCGTGCGCGCCCGTGCGGCCAACCCGGACTGGGCCACGGGTATGATGCGCCACGGGTTTAGGGGCGCTGCTGAGGTGACAGCGACCTTGGATAACTTGGCTGCCTATGCGCATCTGACCCGCAACATCCCCGCGCATCTGTTTGATTTGTATCACGAAGCCACTTTGGGCCGTGCCGATCTTGTGGCCTTTATGGCGACGGAAAACCCCGCTGCCCTTGCCGCGCTGCGCGCGCGGTTTCAGGCGTTGCAGGATGCTGGCCTCTGGATCACCCGGCGCAACTCCATTGCGGCCATGATGGGGGCAGGGGAGTGAGCACACCTGTCATCCAAGGCTGGTGCCCCGGAGCCCTGCGCCCGATGCAATCCGGTGATGGCTTGGTGGTGCGTGTCCGACCGCGCGGAGGCCGACTGACCCCCGATCAGGCGCGTGGCGTAGCCCAGCTTGCAGCCCTGCACGGCAACGGTTTGATTGACCTCTCCAACCGCGCCAACGTGCAACTGCGCGGCGTGACCGAAGCCAGCCACCCCGCCCTGATCGACGGCCTGCGCGGGCTTGATCTGATCGACGCCGATGCCACAGATGAGGCCCGCCGGAACATCATCACCACCCCGTTCTGGACCGAGGCTGATCGCACCCAAACCCTCGCTGGGCAGCTTGCTGAAGCCCTGAGTGCCCCCGATGCCCCCCAGCTTCCCAGCAAATTCGGCTTTGCCCTCGATACCGCCGCCATCTCATGCCTCCGGGATACCCCCGCCGATATCTGGCTGGAAACTGGCCCGGATGGTCTGCTGCTCGCCACCCATTCCGACCTTGCCTTGCCCGTCACGCCCGAAACTGCCGTGCCCGAGGCCATTGCCCTAACTCATTGGTTCCTCGCCAATGGCGGAGTGTCCGAGGGCAGGGGCCGCATGGCTACCCTTCTAAAGCGCACCCATCTTCCCGGCCGGTTCTCCGCGAAACGCCTGCCAGCCGCCGTCGCGCCAACCCCCGGCCCAACCCCACAAGGCCAACTCGTCGGCTTTGAGTTTGGCCAGATGCAGGCGGAAACTCTGGCAGCCCTCGCTGATCTTGGCCCATTGCGCGTGACACCGTGGCGGATGTTACTGATCGAGGGGCTGACCGAAGCCCCGCAAATCCCCGGCCTGATCACGCAGCCAGATGATCCGATGCTGCGGGTGATTGCCTGCACCGGGGCCCCCGGTTGCTTGCAGGCCCATGCTGCCACCCGCCCGCTTGCCCGCGCTTTGGCCCCGAAACTCACCGAGACCCTGCATGTCTCGGGCTGTGCCAAAGGCTGCGCCCATCCCACCGCAGCGCCCCTGACGCTGATCGCCACCCCAAACGGCTTCGCCCTGATCCGCGATGGCACCGCCTCTGGCACTCCGCTGCGCGAAGGGCTATCCGCCGCAGACCTTACCGAAACCTTCCTGAACGAGTTCCCCTGATGCCGCACAGCTACATCACCGATGGCGCCGAGATTTACCGCCAATCCTTCGCGATGATCCGAGCCGAGGCTGACCTTGGCCGCTTCACGCCCGAGGAGGAAATCGTCGCGGTGCGGATGATCCATGCCGCCGGGATGGTCGGGCTTGAGGCTTATATCGAGTTCTCGCCAGACATGGCCATCGCCGCGCGGGCGGCGCTGGAGGCAGGCGCGCCGATCCTGTGCGATGCGCGGATGGTGTCCGAAGGCGTGACGCGCGGCCGGATGCCTGCGGGCAATCAGGTGATCTGCACTTTGCATGACCCTGCGGTGATCGCTTTGGCGAAAGAGATGGCCAATACCCGCTCTGTCGCCGCCTTGGAGCTTTGGCGTCCGCATCTGCAAGGCGCAGTCGTCGCCATCGGCAACGCGCCCACCGCCCTGTTCCACCTGTTGAACATGCTGGAAGACCCCGCCTGCCCACGCCCTGCCGCGATCATCGGCTGCCCGGTCGGTTTCATCGGCGCGGCAGAATCGAAAGCGGCTTTGATGGAGGTGCTTCCCGTGCCATCGCTGATCGTGCGCGGGCGGCTGGGCGGCTCGGCAATCACCGTGGCCGCGATCAATGCGCTGGCCAGCCGGAAGGAATAGCATGGGCAAGATCATCTGCACGGGCCTTGGCCCCGGCGATCCCGATCTGATCTCGGTGAAATCTGATCGTTTGATCCGCAGCGCGCGACATGTCGCCTATTTTCGCAAGGCGGGACGGGCGGGGCAAGCGCGGCAGATCGTGCAGGGCATGCTGGCGCAGGGTGTGACCGAATATGCGATGGAATATCCGGTAACTACGGAAATGCCGTTCGACAGCCCGGAATATAACGATGCTCTGGCGCGGTTCTATGATGATTGGGCCGACCGTTTGGCTATCGTGGCCGAAACCCAAGATGTGATCGTGCTGTGTGAGGGCGACCCGTTCTTCTACGGCTCGTTCATGCATCTACACACGCGTTTGCAGGGGCGGGCGGAGGTCGAAGTGATCCCCGGCATCACCGGCATGACGGGCTGCTGGAACGCGGTTGGCACGCCGTTCACTTGGGGCGATGATGTGCTGTCGGTGCTGATGGCGACGCTGCCCGTGGCCGATCTGATCAGCCATATGCAGCGCTCTGATGCGATGGTGATCATGAAAACCGGACGCAACCTGCCGAAAGTCCGCGCCGCGTTGGAGCGCACCGGGCGGCTTGATGATGCTTGGCTGGTGGAGCGTGGCACCATGCCAACCCAGCGCATCGCCCGTCTGTCGGAGGTTGATGCCGCCGATTGCCCGTATTTCGCCATCGTGCTGGTGCATGGCCAAGGTCGGCGCCCGGAAATCGGCGGTGTCGAATGAGCGGTTGGTTGGCCGTCGCAGGGCTTGGCCCCGGCGCTGAAAACATGGTGACTCCCGAAGTGCGCAGCGCCTTGGCTGAGGCCAGTGATGTGATCGGCTACTTCCCCTATGTCGCCCGCGTGGCCCCGCGCCCCGGTCTGACCCTGCATGGTTCGGACAACCGGGTTGAGATCGACCGCGCCGACCATGCCCTGCGATTGGCGTCCGAAGGTGCGCGCGTGGTGATCGTCTCGTCCGGTGATCCCGGCGTGTTCGCGATGGCCTCGGCTTTGTTTGAGGCGTTGGAGAAGCACCCCGACCTGCACCACTTGGATATTCGCATCCTCCCCGGTATCACCGCGATGCTCGCCGCCGCCGCCCATGCGGGTGCGCCTTTGGGCCATGATTTCTGCGCCATCAACCTATCCGATAACCTCAAGCCATGGCCCCTCGTCGAACACCGCCTGCGCCTTGCCGCGCAAGCCGATTTCGCGATGGGCTTCTACAATCCACGCTCTGCCAGCCGCCCGCACCAATTCGCCCGCGCTTTGGAGATTCTGCGCGAAGAATGTGGCCCGGACCGCCTGATCACCTTCGCCCGTGCGGTCAGCACCCCCGAAGAACGCATCCAGACCGTCACCTTGGCCGAAGCCACCCCCGAAATGGCCGACATGCGCACCGTCGTCATCGTCGGCAACTCCGCCACCCGCCGGGTTGGCCGCTTTGTCTACACCCCAAGGTCGGCATGAGACAGCCAGTCCATCACCTCGGCCACCGAACCCACCACGCGCCGCGCGGGCAGGGTGGGGCGGTCGATCAGGATCACCGGCAGGCCCAAGGCGCGAGCGGCGATCAGTTTGGCCTCTGCCCCCGCGCCGCCCGCGTTCTTGGCGACGATATGGCTGATATTATGCTGCATCAGCAGCGCCTTATCGCCAGAAACCTCAAACGGCCCCCGCGCCAGAACCACGGTGCAGTCGGGCAAGGGCGGCGCATCCGGTGCATCGACCAAGCGCAGCAAATAGTGGTGCGGTTTGGCGGCGAAGCCCGCCAAATTCTGTTTGCCGATTGCCAAGAAAACCCGCGTCGGGGCGTCTGGCAGGGCTGCGACAGCCGCCTCCATGCTACCCACATGAGTCCAATGATCGCCTGCCCCCGCCACCCAAGGCGCGCGCTCCAACCCCAGCAATCGCACCCCGGCCTGCGCGCAAGCCTCAACCGCATTCCGGCTCATCTGCGCTGCGAAGGGGTGCGTGGCGTCGATCACTGCGCCGATCCGCTCGGCGCGCAGATAGTCCACCAATCCGCTCACACCGCCAAACCCACCGATCCGCATCGGCAAAGGCTGCGCCACCGGACTATCGGTGCGCCCAGCGTAAGAGAACACCGCATCCTGCCCCGCCGCAGCCATGGCCCGCGCCAACAGGCTGGCCTCGGTGGTGCCGCCCAAGAGAAGGATGCGAGTCATGGGTAAGCCTTGGGTTGTGATCATCGGTTTGGGCGAGGATGGCTTGGCGGGCCTGTCGGATGCAAGCCGGGAAGCTTTGGGCCGCGCCGAAATCATCTTCGGTGGCCCGCGTCATTTGGCCTTGGTGGGCGCAGGTGACAGGGGTCGCGCTTGGCCGATCCCATTTTCGGTAGCCGCTGTGCTGGCCCACAAAGGCCAAAACGTCGCCATTCTCGCCTCGGGCGACCCGTTCTGGTTCGGTGCAGGCAGCAGCCTGACAGCTCATCTGGAACGCGACGAATGGCAAGCCTTTCCCGCGCCCTCGACCTTCCAGCTTGCTGCTGCCCAGCTTGGCTGGCGGATGGAGGAGATCACCTGCCACGGCTTGCACGCCGCCCCGTTCACACGCCTGCGCCCGGTGTTGACCAACGGCGCGCGGGCGATTTGCCTGCTGCGCGATGGCGACGCCCCGCAAGCCCTTGCCAAATGGCTGACCGATCAAGGCTTTGCTGCCGATCTGACCGTGTTGGAGCGCCTCGGCGGCCCCAACCAGCGCACCCGACAGACCACTGCCGCAGCCTTCGCCATCACCGAGATCCAACCTCCCGTCGCCATCGCCATCGAGATCACCGCAGGCCAAGGCCTGACTCGCGCCTCGGGCCTCGACGACGCCCTGTTCGCAAATGACGGCCAAATCACCAAACGCCCGGTCCGTGCGCTGACCCTGTCCGCCCTCGCCCCCCGTGCGGGCGAAGTGTTGTGGGACATTGGCGCTGGTTCCGGCTCGATCTCGGTGGAATGGTGCCTCGCCGGGGGCCGTGCCTTGGCGTTCGAGTTGCGCCCCGACCGCGCCGCAAATATCCGCACCAATGCCACGAATTTCGGCCTAGATCACCGCATGACCTGCGTTGAAGGTGCCGCCGCCGAAACCCTCTCCGCCCATCCGATCCCCGATGCCGTCTTTATCGGCGGTGGTGGCACTGCCGCGCTTTTCGATCAACTTTGGCACATCCTGCCCGTAGGCACCCGCATCGTCGCCAATGGCGTCACCTTGGAAACCGAAAGCCTCCTCGCACAGCAGCACGCTCAACGTGGCGGCTCGCTTCTGCGCATCGACATCGCCACAGCCGCCCCCCTAGGCCGGATGCGCGGTTGGGACGCCGCCCGTCCGGTCGTGCAGTGGAGCGTGACAAGATGATCGTCGCAGGCTTGGGTTTTCGCAAAGATGCCGGGATCGACAGTTTGCGCGATGCTTTGGCGCGCGCCGGAGGTCAAGCGGCAGAGGCCCTTGCCACTGCCGCCGATAAGGCCGAAGCCCCAGTGATCCGTGCGCTTGCTGCGGAAACAGCGCTTCCTCTCCACGCCGTTCCGCTGGAAGCGCTGCGTCACCAGCCCACCCTCACCCAATCCGCGCGGGTCGCGAGCCTTTACGGCACTGGCAGCCTTGCCGAAGCCGCCGCGCTTGCCGCCGCTGGCCCCGGCGCACGGCTGATCGGCCCGCGTGTTATATCCCAAGACGGTAAGGCCACCGCCGCGCTTGCCGAAAGGAGCCCCACATGACCATCCATTTCATCGGCGCAGGCCCCGGTGCGCCCGATCTGATCACCCTGCGCGGGCGTGATCTGATCGCCTCCAGCCCAGTCTGCCTGTATGCGGGTTCTTTGGTGCCGCAGGCGCTGCTGGCGCATTGCCCGCCCGGTGCGCGCATCATCAACACAGCGCCCCTGTCACTGGACGAGATCATTGCCGAACTCGCGAGCGCCCATGCGGCTGGCCAAGACGTCGCCCGCCTGCATTCCGGCGATCTGTCGGTGTGGTCGGCGATGGGCGAGCAACTCCGCCGCCTGCGTGCCTTGGGCATCCCCTATGATGTCACCCCCGGCGTGCCGTCTTTCGCCGCCGCCGCTGCGGCGCTGGCCACAGAATTGACCCTGCCGGGCCTGACGCAATCTGTGGTCCTCACCCGCACCTCTGGCCGCGCCACCGCGATGCCAGAAGCCGAGAACCTGCCCGCCTTCGCCGCCACCGGGGCCACCCTTGCGATCCATCTTTCCGTGCATGTGCTTGAAAAGGTTGTCGCTGACTTGACCCCCCACTACGGCCCCGACTGCCCCGTCGCCGTGGTCTGGCGCGCGACTTGGCCGGATGAGCGTATCGTCCGCGCCACACTCGCCACTCTGCAGACCGCGCTTGGCGCGGAAATGGAGCGCACGGCGCTGATCCTCGTCGGCCCCGCCCTCGCTGCCGAGGGCTTCGAGGAAAGCCGCCTTTACGCCGGAGATTACGACCGCCGCTTCCGCCCGGTCGGCACCGAACCCCGCTTCCCGGACGCCAAATGACCCCTCCCGGATTGCTCATATCCGCCCCCGCTTCGGGCACTGGCAAGACCACGCTGATGCTGGGCCTATTGGCCGCATTCCGCGCCCAAGGGCTGAAGGTGCAGCCGTTCAAATCCGGCCCCGACTACATCGACCCGGCGTTTCACGCCGCAGCCTCGGGCCGCGCCTCGGTCAATCTCGACAGTTGGGCGATGACGCCCCAGCGGATCGCGGGCCTCGCCTCGGTTGCCGCAGATGCCGATCTGATCCTCGCGGAAGGCTCGATGGGCTTGTTCGATGGCGTGGCCAAACCGGGGGAATTTGGCAGCGGAGCGAGTGCCGATATCGCGGTGATGATGGGCTGGCCGGTGGTGCTGGTGCTGGATGTCTCTGGCCAAGCCCAATCCGCCGCCGCGGTCGCCAAGGGCTTCCAACTGCTGCGCCCCGAGATGCCCTTCGCGGGCGTCGTGCTGAACCGCGTCGCCTCACCGCGCCACGAAGCCCTTGTGCGGGTAGGCATGGCAGAGGCAGGCATCCCCGTGCTGGGCGCGCTGCCGCGCCGCGCTTCGATTGAACTGCCTGAACGCCATTTGGGCCTCGTGCAAGCCGAAGAACAGCCACATCTGCAAGCCCTGCTGGCCGAGGCGGGTGCGTTCATCGCCGAGCACCTCAACCTCGACACCCTGCGCGCCGCCGCCCGTGGCCATATATCTCCTGCCCAACCGCTACCGATCATTCCCCCAGCGGGCCGCATCGCCCTGGCGCGAGACGCCGCGTTTTCCTTCGTCTACCCGCATCTTCTGGCGGGCTGGCGCGCGGCGGGGGCGACGATCCTGCCATTCTCGCCGCTGCAAGATGAGGCCCCTGATCCCAGCGCCGAAACCTGCTGGCTGCCCGGCGGCTATCCCGAGCTTCACGCCGGAAAGCTTGCCGCCAACGCGCATTTCCGCCAGTCTTTACAGGCCTTTGCCCAGACCAAACCCGTGCATGGCGAGTGCGGCGGCTATATGGCGATGGGCGCGGGCCTGATCGACGCGCAAGGTGAGCGGCATGAAATGACCGGGCTTCTGGGGCTGGAAACCAGCTTTGCCAAACGCCGGATGCATCTTGGCTACCGTCTCGCCAAAACCCATGCCCCCCTTGCAGGCCACCCCGCCGATACCCGCCTGCGCGGCCATGAGTTTCACTACGCCACCATCCTCGCCCAGCCCGACGCAGCGCTTGCGCATGTCAGCGATGCGACCGATACCCTTGTGCCTGAAACCGGCTCGCTGCGCATCCAAACAGGTGGCGGGCAATCCTCGGGTACGTTTTTCCATTTGATCGCAGAGGCGACATGACCGGCTTTGTATCCTTCGTATCCTCCGGTCCCGGCGACCCGGATCTGCTGACCGTCAAGGCCGTGCAACGCCTGCAAGCCGCCGAGGTGGTGTTGTTTGACGATCTGTCCTCCGGCCCGATCCTTGGCCATGCCGCCCATGCTGACCTGATCGCGGTGGGCAAACGGGCCGGGCGACCCTCGCCGAAACAAGATCATGTCAGCCGTCTGCTGGTCGATCACGCGCTGGCAGGGCAACGGGTTGTGCGGTTGAAATCCGGCGATTGCGGCATGTTCGGGCGACTGGAGGAAGAAATCGTCGCCCTGCAAGCCGCTGGTATTGCTTATGAAATCATCCCCGGTGTCACCTCTGCTTCTGCCGCCGCCGCAACCGCAGGCATCCCCTTGACCCGCCGCCTCACTGCGCGGCGCGTGCAGTTCATCACCGGGGCGGATGTGACCGGAAGCCTGCCGGAAAGCACCAATATGGCCGCCCTCGCCGATCCAATGGCGACCACCGTGGTCTATATGGGCCGCCGCACCTTCGCCGATCTCGCTGCCCGCCTGATCGCGCATGGCCTGCCCGCCGACACGCCCGCGCTGCTGGCCGAAGCCGTTTCAACCCCCGATCAGCAGATCACCCGCCACACCATCGCCAGCCTTGCGATTCATCTGCAAACAGCCACCAGCCCACATCCGGCCCTGATCTTCTACGGCCCGCTGGCCGAGTTTCCGGCATGAGGCTTTACGTCTGCACCCTCTGCCAGTTGGGCCGCGAAGGCTTTGCCGACATCCTGCGCAAAGCCATGCCCACCGATGTTGAAGTGCTTGAAATCGAATGTATGTCTGGCTGCACCCGCGATCAAACCGTGGCCTTCCGGGCGGATGGCAAGACCGCCTATCTGTTCGGCGACATCACGCCCCAAGACCTGCCCGAGTTGCAAACCTTCGCCCGTCTCTATGCCACCTCCCCCGATGGCAATTTCGCGGATGCCCGCGTGCTGGGCAATCTGCGCAGCAAGGCCATCGCCCGCATCCCGGCTTAAGATTATTCGCCCCAAAGTGTCGGGCATGTGCCGCCAAAAGCCGCATTTCTGCTTGACCCAAACCGGGGCATAGGTGACTGATGATCGGGCATGGTGTTCTAAAAACGCAAAGCGTCTGGACTGAAACGAGAATGGGGAATGGGTGGACCAATCGGCACCCCAAGCCTCAGCCGCCCCCGCGACTGTATGCGGTGAGCGGCCTTCCGATGCGCCACTGGCCCAAGGCTTTATAGCCGCAAGCTGGGAAGGCGGAAGGTCGCTACGACCCGCGAGCCAGGAGACCGGCCGTGCAAAGAAACGCTAAACACCGTCGGGTGTGACGGTATGGAGAGTATGATGACCACGAAGACCCTCGCTTCCAGCAAAGCCACCGCTCTGATGTCGGTGCTGTTTGTTGCTATGATTGGTGCCTCGACCGTGTTCCTGACAGGTTTTGCGCATTCGCAGACCCTGCATGACGCAGCACATGATGTGCGTCACGCCTCTGGCTTCCCCTGCCACTGAAGTCATGATTCAACGTATGCTGACCAGCGCGGTGTTCGCTGGTTTTGCAGCAGGCCTGCTTGCGGCCCTGCTGCATTTCGCGTTCGTGCAGAAGCTGATCCTTCTGGGCGAAGAATATGAAACCGGCGCATTGGTGCATTTCAACGGGGTCGCCGCTGGCGGTCACGTTGATGATCATGATCATGCTGCCCCCGAAGCGCCTGCGGCAGATGCCACAACAACCGCTCCGGCAACACCCGAAGCGCCCGCCGCTGTCGAGGCCGACGGCCATGAGCACAAGCATGCGGCCGCTGAAGAAGGCGGCGCAGTCTCGCGCGATGCCCTGACCAGCCTGTTCTTCGGCTTGGCCTATGTCGGCTATGCCCTTGTTCTGGTGGCAGGTTATGGCTTGGCCGAAGCGTTCGGCAAGCGTGTGACCCTGCGCGAAGGCCTGCTCTGGGGCATCGCGGGCTACGCCGCCTTCCAACTCGCCCCGGCGATGGGGCTAGAGCCTGAACTGCCCGGCACCATGGCCGCTGATCTGACCGCGCGTCAAATCTGGTGGCTTGGCACCGCGATCTGCACCGCTGCTGGATTGGGCCTGCTGGGCTATGGCCGCGGCATCGCTTCGGTGGTGGGCGCGGTTGCCCTGCTGGCCATCCCGCATGTGATCGGCGCACCGGAGTTGGAAAGCTACTCCGGTGTCGCGCCGCCTGAACTGGCCTCGACCTTCGCGGCGCGTTCGCTGGGGGTTGGGCTGATCGTCTGGTCGGCCTTGGGTGCCATGGCGGGCTGGCTCTGGTCGCGCCCCGCATAAGGCGATGAACATCGACGCGCGCCAATCCTTGCGGTTGGCGCGCGTTTTGCTGCAAATAGCGCAGCTTTAGGAGGCCCCATGTTTGATCTTACCCTCATCGGCATCGGCACGGGCAATCCCGATCATCTCACCCTGCAAGCCATCAAGGCGATCAACGCCGCCGATCTGATCCTGATCCCGCGCAAGGGCGAGGGCAAGGCCGATCTGGCCGAGCTGCGTCTGGCGATCTGCCGCGATGTGCTGAGCAATCCTGCGACCCGGATCGTCGAGTTTGACCTGCCGGTGCGGGATGAAACCATCGCGGATTATAAGGCACGGGTGGAGGATTGGCATGACCGGATCGCGGGCGTTTGGAAGGCCGCGATTGGTGAGGCGAGGAAGGTGGCGCTGCTGGTCTGGGGCGACCCTTCGCTTTATGATTCCACCCTCAGAATCGCGGCGCGGTTGGTGGCGGCGGAGCGGGTGCATGTGGTGCCGGGGGTGACCTCGATTCATGCCCTCACGGCGGCGCATGGCATTGCTTTGAATGAGATCGGGGCGCCGTTCATCGTGACGACCGGGAGAAGGTTGCGGGAGGAGGGGTTTCCGGCGGGCGTCGATACGGCGGTGGTGATGCTGGATGGGGAGTGTTCGTTTCAGAGTATTGACCCGACGGGAGTGAGTATTTGGTGGGGAGGGTATGTGGGGATGGCGGAGGAGATTATCATTGCGGGGCCGCTGGCGGAGGTAGGGGCGCGGATTGTGAGCCTGCGGGAAAAGGCGCGGGCGGCGCATGGCTGGATTATGGATATTTATCTGCTGCGGCGGGGGTAGGTTTTGGGTGGTCCCGAGTTGGGACCATTTTTGGTGTGTTTGTTTTCAAGGGGTTGCGGGGAGGCGGTAAGGGTTTGTTAAGGTCTGGCCCGGTTTGGCGGGGTGAACCCCGCCCTACAGGCCCAACGCCTTGCGCAGCGCCGCGTTGGCGCGGGTTTGCCAGCCTTTGCCGCCTTGCTTCAGGCTTTCCAGCACGTCGGGGTCAAGGTAGAGCGTGACGCGCTGCTTGCGGTCTTCGGGCGGCAGGGGTGGGCGACCCAAGTAGCCGTGCTTTTGTAAATCCGCGACGAGTTCGGGGAAGGCCCATACGGGCTTGGCACGGGCGAACCATGCGTCGTCGAGTTCGAATGTATCCGGGTCTTCTGCGATGCCACGATTGATCGCGGCATCTTCTTCGGGCGTGATGACGGGATGCGTCGGCTTTAGCTTTTCAGTCTTTCCCATCGCGCCTCCTCCCTGCTGTTCGCCTTGCGCAGGCTGATAATTCTATACCTGTCGCCGCGCGGCGTGTAGATCATGATGTGCAGTCGCACGCCAATCTTTGCGGTGACGACAAATCTCAGTTCGCCGTAGTCGCGTCTTGTATCCGGTTCCCTGATGGCTGACGCGAGGTCCATCCCGCCCGCCACAGCAAAATCCACGCCATGCTTGGCGAGGTTGGCTTGGCGCTTTGGTTCGTCCCAGTCCCACATTTATATGCATACATTAAGGGGAGATGCAAGGGTGAGGATAGGCGAGCAATGGTTAAGGAAGGGCGAAAGGGGTTGGATTAAAGCGCGGTCGCGCAAATTGTCGCGTCAAATCACGCACCACTTCACTCGCTGACGATTCGCAAGAGCACAGGATTGCGAGGGATAGAAAACCCCGATACTGTCGTCTCGATGTTTCTCTTTGTACCAATAACTTGAGAGGGTGTGATGCATGCCGAAAAGGGAATGACGATGTATGAAATAATTTCGACCTCCTTATCGCTAGGAACATTTATTCTCATTGCATTGACCCTCTATGTGTATTGGAGGATTCTTCAAAATACTTTGAAGCAGACAACAGCAATGCAGCAACAAGTGGCTGCAGTAACTGATGGAGCGAGGGGGCAGAATATTTTAGCAGTTATAAATTATATTCAGCAAGAGCAGTTTCGCTTAGCAAGGAGTGTGGTGATTTCAAATCTGGAGAGTAAGCAATTACAAGATTGGACAACAGAAGATAAAACAGCAGCATCCAAAGTGTGCTCATCGTATGATGTGATGGGAATTCTAGTTCAAGCGAAAATGATACCGGAAGACATTGTCTTCAAAGAGTGGGGTCTAAGCATTATCAGAACGCATAAAATTCTATCAGATTTTATAACTAGTTATCGTCAAAATATGGGGGAAACTTATTGGGATGATTTTCCAAGGCTTGCGCTGCAAGCAGAGAAATGGAATTCGGGCTCCAAAGAATAACCTTTACACATCCAACTCCTCCACAAACCGAGCGTTCTCCTGAATATACTGGAAGCGCAACTCCGGTTTTTTGCCCATCAGTCGCTCCACCAAATCCCCGGTTTCCCCCGGTGCATCCTCGTCAATCGTGACGCGGATCAGTTTGCGGGTGGCGGGGTTCATGGTGGTGTCTTTCAGGTCTTTGGCGTCCATCTCGCCCAAGCCCTTGAAGCGTTGCACGTCGATTTTGCCTTTGCCGCCCAAACCCTTGGCCAGCCAAAGCGCTTTCTCGGCATCGTCGGCCACATAAAGCCGCCGCGCGCCTTGGGTCAGGCGGTAGAGGGGCGGGCAGGCGAGGTAGAGGTGGCCTTTGTCGATCAGCGGGCGCATTTGGGTGAAGAAGAAGGTCATCAGCAGGCTGGCGATATGGGCGCCGTCAACGTCAGCGTCGGTCATGATGACGATTTTATCGTAGCGCAGGTCATCGACCTTGAAGCGGCTGCCCATTTGCACGCCCAAAGCCTCGCATATATCGCGGATTTCGGAGTTGTCGTTGAGTTTTCCGGAAGCCGCGCCAAGGACGTTGAGGATTTTACCCTTCAGCGGCATGATGGCTTGGGTTTCACGATCGCGCGCACCTTTGGCAGAGCCGCCTGCGCTGTCACCTTCGACAATGAACAATTCGGTATTGTCGCGGGTTTTGCTGGAGCAATCGGTGAGTTTCCCCGGCAGACGCAGCTTTTTGGTGGCGGTCTTGCGCTGGGTTTCTTTCTCTTGCTTGCGTTTCAGGCGTTCTTCGGCGCGCAGGATCAGGAAATCCATGATCGCGCCTGCGGATTTGGAATCCGACACCAGCCAGTTATCAAAATGGTCACGCACGGCGTTTTCAACGTAGCGGGTGGCTTCTTCGGTGGCCAGGCGGTCTTTGGTTTGGCCGACGAATTGTGGCTCTCGGATGAAGACGGATATGAGGGCGCAGCCTCCGGCCAGCATATCATCGCGGGTGATCAATTCGGCTTTGCGGTTTTTGGTGAGATCGCCGTAGGCGCGGATGCCTTTCAGGATGGCAGACCAAAAGCCGAATTCATGGGTGCCGCCTTCGGGGGTGGGGACGGTGTTGCAATAGGAATGCAGGAAGCCGTCGCGCACCGGGCTCCAGTTGATCGCCCATTCGACCGAGCCGGGGACTTGGAATTTTTCCCGGAACGACACTTTGCCCGCGAAGGGGCGGTCGGCGTAGGTGGTGGTTTTCTCTAGCGTATCGGAGAGGTAATCGGCGAGGCCGCCGGGGAAGTGGAAGGTGGCCTCCAAGGGTGTGTCGCCGTCGGGGATGGCGGATTTCCAGCGGATCTCAACCCCGGAAAACAGGTAGGCTTTCGAGCGGACCATGCGGAGGAGGCGCGAGGGGCGGAAGTGGTGGCTGCCGAAGATTTGCGGATCGGGGTGGAAGGTGAAGGCGGTGCCGCGACGGTTGGGGGCGGCACCGATTTTCTGGATCGGGCCGAGGGGGGTGCCGCGCGAGAACGACTGCGCGTAGAGTTCTTTGTTGCGGGCGACCTCGACATAGAGGTGGTCGGAGAGCGCGTTGACCACCGAGGAGCCGACGCCGTGCAGGCCGCCGGAGGTCTCATAGGCCTTGCCGTTGAATTTGCCCCCCGAATGTAGGGTGCAGAGGATGACCTCCAGCGCGGATTTGTCGGGGAATTTCGGGTGCGGATCAATCGGGATGCCACGGCCATTGTCGCGCACGGTGAGGGAGCCGTCGGCGTGAAGTTCGACCTCAATCCGGTTGGCGTGGCCTGCGACGGCTTCGTCCATCGAGTTGTCGATGATCTCGGCGGCGAGGTGGTGGTAGGCGCGTTCATCAATCCCGCCGATATACATGCCGGGGCGGAGGCGGACGGCCTCTAGCGGCTCCAGCACCTCGATGGACGAGGCGTCGTAGGTGTCGGGCGAACCAGAGAGGAGGTCGTTGGCCATGCGTGCTCGATTCTTGTTATGCGGCTTGTTGCAGTCCTTAGATCAGATGCGGGGCAGGGCGCGCAAGATGTGGGGCTAGCTGTGGGTGCGCAGCCAGTGGGCGAGTTCGCCCTCATCCAGCAGATCTTGGGCGGCGCGGATGATGACGGGGCCGATTTCGAGGGCGGTCCAAGGGATCTGGATGCCGTTGAAGGCGAGGGCCGCGTTCATCGTGCGGAAGGCGGCGCGTTTGTTGGCATCGTTGAAGCCATGGCCTTGCGCGATGGCGATTGCGTAGGCTGCGGCCAGATCGAAGGCATCGTCGATCATTCCGTAGGCGAGGCGATTGTCGACGCGCGCCAAGGCACCTTCGAGCGATTTATTGAGCGCGCGTCCCTGCAATTCGCCGGGATTGTGCACGGCGCCATGGATGGCTTCGACCAGTTCGGGGGTGAGCAGGCGGAAGGTCAGGAACGTCATTTGTCTTTCAGGTAATCAAGCACGGGTTGCACGGCGTCGCGGGTGGCGGCGAGATGCGCCAACAACTCCTCGCGCGTGATCGGGGTGTGATCAACGCGGCCGACAGCCTCGGCGGGCACCAGATAGCCGACGAGGGCGGAGTTTTTCAGGATGGCTATAGGTTGGCCGCCGGCGCGGTCGAAGACCTTTTGCGGCTCGCGCAGTTCGGTCATGGTGCAGATCTGGGGTGTGGCGAGGCGGGTCATGGCGGGCTCCTGTGATGTGCGATGAAATATACATTGAAATGTACAAAATGCAAGGAGAACGCGATGCGGGTGCTGTTTACGGGCGGGTCGGGCAAGGCGGGGCGGCATGTCGTCGCGTATCTGGCGGCGGCTGGGCATAAGGTTTTGAACGTGGATCGGGTGGCGTTACGGCATCCGGGGGTGGCGGATTTGAGCGCGGATATTTGTGATTCTGGGCAGATGTTCAATGCGATGGCGGCGCATATGGACGGGGCGGAGTTGGATGCGGGGGCGGCGCCGCGATTTGACGCGGTGGTGCATTTTGCGGCGGTGCCTGCGCTGATGTTGCAGGCGGAGAACGAGACCTACCGGGTCAATGTGATGGGCACGTATAATGTGCTGGAGGCGGCGTGTAAGCTGGGTATTCCGAAGGTGATCATTGCCTCGTCTGAGACGACTTACGGGGTTTGCTTTTCCAATGGGATCGTGGACCCCAAGGTGCTGCCGCTGGAGGAGGATTACGACATTGATCCGATGGACAGCTATGGCATGTCCAAGAAGGTCAATGAGGCCACGGCGCGGAGCTTTCAGCGGCGGTTTGGCAATGATATTTACGCGCTGCGGATCGGCAATGTGATCGAGCCGCAGGAATATAAGACGCGGTTTCCGGGGTTTTTCGTTGATCCGGGGCAGCGGCGGCGGATCACGTTCAGTTATATGGACGCGCGGGATTTGGGGCAGATTGTCGATCTGGCGTTGCGGAAGGATGGGCTGGGGTTTCAGGTGTTCAATGCCTGTAATGACACCAATTCGGTCTGTCAGAGCAATCAGGAATTGCTGGCGCGGTTCTTTCCGAAGGTGCCGTTGAGCCGCCCGGTTGGGGCGCGGGAGAGTTTGCTGTCGAACCGGAAGGTGCGGGAGGTTTTGGGGTTCAAGGAGCAGCATGATTGGCGGAATTATGTGGATGATCCGACGGTGTGAAGGGGTGTGCCCACGCGTGGACAGGGGGGAGATTTGTTTGAGGTCAATGGGTTAGGGTGGGGCGGTAAGGAGTTGTTAAGGGTTGGGGGTGGGGGTGGCGGGGTGAACCCCGCCCTACAGTGTGCGTCTATGTTTTCGATTTGGAGCAGGAAAATGAGTTCAATGGATAAACTATTGACACTTCCGTGGCATGACGCTGAGCTGACGGAAATCGTCATAGATCGGTCTGCGGCAGGCATGCGCGATACCGTGCAGTTAGGCGTGATTTGGCCGGATCGAAGCAAGTCGTGCATCGAGTTCTATGAGTGTTACGGGCTAGAAGCCAATATGAATTTCGGCATTGTAGCGCGCGAAACCGTGCGCGAGTTGCGTTTGCAGCCTGACCATCCGAAGTTACATTTAATCAGAACAATGTTCCCGAAAGGCAGTTGGTTTGATGATTTGACCTGTGTTGTGTTGGAAATGAATTCAACCGCAAGCAAAATCACGATATTTGCAAGTCAAATAAGAATTACTGCCCATGTTTGATGTGGCCATGTATGCACGCGTCCGCAATATGCTTATTCTTCAAACCTGCTTTTCCGACAGCCCAACAAAGCCGCCCACCGCCCGGAATCAAGGGCGAAGCCCGCCGGGCAACGCCCACCTCCCGGGCCGGGCGTTCTTCGCGGAAATCCTCCACTGGAGGATTTCTGATCGCTCATCACGCCCCTCGGGCGGGCGCTGCCCTGTGTTGGGGTTGGGGTGTGGTGGGTTAGAAACCCACCCTACAGGGGTGATAGGTTACGCGGGTTCTGCCGCGCGGGCTTGCCACATGGCCTGAAAAGCGGGGCGGGATTGGCAGCGCTCTAGCCATGTTTTCACGCTTGGGAATTCACCGAGCAGGCTGGGGTGGCTTTGGGCGTAGCGGACAACTTCGGAGACGTTGATGTCGGCGGCGGTGAAGCGGTCGGCGACCAGCCAGTCATGCACGGCGAGATGGGCTTGCAGCCGGGCGAGGGGGCGGCGGAGTTTCTCGGCATTGACCGCGATGCTGGCTTGGCCCTCGGCGGTTTTGTCGCCGCCGTCGCCGATGATATATAGGATCTCCAGCGCCGGGGTTTCCACCGAGGTGGCGGCGAACAGTGACCATTGCTCCATCAGGGCGGCTTCGGCGTTGTTTTGCGGGCCAAGTGTGCCGCCATGGCAGCGGGCGATGTGCAAGGTGATCGCGAGGCTTTCAGTCAGCACAAGACCGTCTTCGGTATAGGCGGGGATTTGGCCTTGCGGGTTCACCGTCAGATAACTGGCGGAGGTGGTGTTCAGCGGCGCATCCTCGGCTTTGGGGCCCGCCAGCCGATAGCCTTGGATCACCGGAACGTGGGTGAACGGCAGGGCGAGTTCTGTCAGCAGCCACAACGGGCGCGAGGCGCGGGAGCGGTAAACTCCGTAAAGGGTGATCATGGCGGGCTCCTGTAGCGGCGATTTCGCAGTATTCTTAGGCAAAGATCGCGGCGGCGGAAAGGGGCGGCGGCGGGCTTTGCGGGATTCGGAAGATTCCCGGCGTTTGCTGCGCTGCAGCGACAGGATTTTACTTGCGGTAGCGGCAGGCTTGCGCCACCACAGGGCATGTCCGAGCCGAAGTCCCCAGCTGACGCCGCGCAGACGCCCTCGCGCGAGGATAGAGCCGAGATTGTGGATCGGCTCTATGAGGTTGCGCTTCCGATCCGGCTGGAAGATCTGCTTGATGTCTGGGAGGGCCGGATCGCCCCGTTGCGCAGCGGACCGGGCCTCGGTGTTTCTGGATCGGTTTGAAGCGACGCGGGACGATGGGGCGTATCGCTCGGTGCTGGAGGATATTCCGCGCTCGGCGGCGTTCTTGAGTGATGGTGGGCCGGTGCTGGCGGGGCATAATCGACCTGCGGCGGTGGCGTTTGGGCTGGGCGAGGGCGCGCGGCTGTCTGATTTGCCGTTTGAGGTCGAGGATATCGAATTGCTGCGCGGGGCGATTGCCAAGGTCGCGGCGGGCAAGGCCGAGAAGGTGATCACTTTGCGGATGCGGTCCAACCGCACCGGCAGCCCGGTGATCGTGCGGGTGGGACCGGTGGAAAGCCCCGGCTCAAAGCCGCTGGCGCTGGTGATGTCGACGGAACTGGTCTGGCCCGAGGGCTTTGAGTTGACGGTGCAAGAGGCGTTTGGGCTGACGGCGGCGGAGGTGGAGATCGTGCAGGGCATTACGCTGGGCCTGCCGGTGAAGGATATTGCCGAGGCGCGGGGGCGCTCTGCCGAGACGGTGCGGACGCAGGTGCGCTCCATTCTGGCGAAGACCGAGACGCACAGTCAATCCGAGCTGGTGCGGGTGGTGTTGGGGCTGATGGATGTGGCGGTGTTGCCCTCGGAAGGGGCGGTGGCGGTCGCCAAGGCGGGGACGCTGGAGGCTTTGTCGTTTCAGCAGATGCGGGGGCCGGATGGGCGGCGGTTGGAATGGATCGAGTTTGGTCAGCCCTCGGGCGCGCCTTGTGTGTTCATGCATCTGGATTTCGGGCTGATCCGTTGGCCTGCCAGTGCCGAGCGCGCGGCGCGTCGGCGCGGGATGCGGGTGATCGTGCCGGTGCGGGCGGGCTATGGGCGCACCGAGTTGCATCCGAAAGGCGTCGGGCATCTGGAGGGGGTGACGGCGGATTACATCGCGGTGCTGGAGCATCTGGGGGTGAAGCGCGCGGCGGTGATCGCTTTGGGGGCGGATTTACGCTTTGCGATGAGTTTGAGTTTGGAGCGGCCCGAACTGGTGACGGGGATTTTGGGCTGCGCCTGTCAGTTGCCGCTGCGCACCCCGGCGCAATATGAGCGGATGGATAAGTGGCAGCGGTTTATTCTGGCCAATGCCCGCTATGCGCCGAAAATCCTGCCGTTTCTGGTCAAGGCGGGGTTTTCCTTGGCGCGGCGGTTGGGCAAGGAAAAGTTTTTCGCGCAGGTGAACGGGGGATCTCCGGCGGATATGGAAGCCTTTGCCGACCCGGAAATCCGTGAGGCGATGCTGGCGGGATCGGAAGTCTGTCTGGGTGAGCGGGTTTTGGCCTCGGAGGCGTTCACCCGCGAATGTATCGGATCGGAAAAGGACTGGTCGCATCTGGTCAAGCGGGTGCAGGCGCCGGTGGTGCTGTTGCAGGGCGATCAGGACCCGCAGACCCCGGTGCAGACCATCCGTGAGTTGATGGCGGAATACACGCATCTGGATATTCGCTTTATGCCGAACACCGGGCAGTTGCTGTTCTTCAAGGAATGGCCGCAGGTGTTCGATGTGTTGGAAAGATTCTTGCCGAGGCGGTGAGAATCTGGGGGGCCTTACCGCAATTTGGGTATGCGGGCGGGGTGCGGCTTGCGTTATCAAACCGTATGTTCAAAAGCGCTTAGCTGGAACCTTTAAGACGAAAAACTTTTTCCCCGAAGAAAGGGCGGTGGCATCTGGGGTGCCACCGCCTTTCTTGTTTGCGTGTGGGTCGTCGGTGCGGCGCGATGTGCTGAGAAGATGGGGCCGTCCGCAGGGGCATCGAGCCCCTTTGAACGGCGCTGCCGGGGATAGGATGTGCGGGCGGTTTGCATCTTGCAGCGGCAGCAGCCGCAGGAGGGGGCTCGATGCCCCCGATGGCGGCAGATGGTTATGGGGCTGCGCGGGCTGTGAGGGCGGAGTGCTCCGCACGGGAGTATTTTGAAAAAGAGCAAATACTGTGGGGGGATGTGCTGGATCGCATCGCAGATCGGTGGTGTTGCAAGCGGGGCTTCCCTAAGGGCACTTTATTCGCGGCTCTACCGCAATTTGGGTATGCGGCGGCGCAGAGACTCGGGCTATCACAGGGTATATTCAAAGCCGTTTGTTGGAACTTTTGCGACCAAAGCGTTTTTTCCCCGAAGAATGGGCGGTGGCATCTGGGGTGTCACCGCCTTTCTTGTTTTGGGCCGCCTTGTCTCGGGGCTGTGAAGCTTAGGCCTCGCTGGGGTATTTCAGACCGATCTGGGCGCGGAGTTGGTCCAGTGTTTGCATGATTTCTACGGTTTCGGCGGGGGGCAGGATGGCGCTTGCGATCTTGCCTGCGGCGATCAGGGCTTCGGCTTCTTCGGCTTGATATTGCATGCCGCGACCGATGCGGGGCTGGTTGAAGGTCTCGATCACAGCGTTGTCGTTGTTATAGACCCGGAAGCTGGTGGGTTCGTACCAGACGCGGTCGATCTCGATGCGGCCTTTGGTGCCGACGACGCAGGCGCGGTTGGGGCCGGCGCTGTCGGAGGAGGAGAGCGTGGTGGCGATGGCGCCGGAGGCATAGTGGAAGATGGTGGCCACCTGTGCGTCGGCTCCGGTTTCGCGGAAAGTGGCGCTGGCCTGCATACTGTCGGGTTTGCCCAAGATGTCCCATGTGAACGAGATCGGATAGATGCCGACATCGAGCAGTGCGCCGCCGCCGAGGGCGAGGTCGTTCAGGCGGTGTTTCGGATCATCGGAGAGTTTTTGGCGATGGTCGGCGGTGATGGAGCGGACCTCGCCGATGGTGCCTGCGGCGATGATGTCGCGGATGCGCTGCATATGGGGCAGAAAGCGCGTCCACATCGCTTCCAGCACCAGAAGGCCTTTGGCGCGGGCGAGGGTGGTGATCTGGGTGGCTTCGGCTGCGTTGAGGGTGAAGGCCTTTTCGACCAAAATGTGTTTGCCCGCGTTCAGCGCCAGAATCGCTGCGGCATGATGCTGCGGGTGCGGGGTGGCGATGTAGATGATATCGACATTCGGATCAGCCGCGAGGGCTTCGTAGCTGGCATGGGCTTTGGGGATGTTGAATGTTTTCGCGAACCGTTCCGCGCTGGCGGCGGTGCGCGAGCCGACTGCTGTGACTTTGTGCCCGGTCAGTTGCAGGTCTGTGACGAACAGTTCGGCGATCCAGCCGGTTGCCAGAATTCCCCAGCGGATTTTATCAGCCATGTGTGTGATCCCGTATGTGTTTTGCGGCGCAGTTGGTGGGGGCAGGGTAGAGCAACGGTGTCAGGATTGCCAATCGGGGTTGATGGGTTCTGACGATGTGGAGCAGGGATTGTTTGGCGGCGCTTGCGGCGGTTCAGTTGCCTGCGGGCTCTTGGCTGGCGATGAAGCGGTAGCCGACGCCGGGTTCGGTCATGATATAGCGCGGGTTGGCGGCATCGTCGCCGAGTTTGGCGCGGAGCTGGCGGATGAACACCCGCAGGTATTGGCTGTCTTCGGCATGGGCGGGGCCCCAGAGCGTGCTGAGGATCATTGACTGGCTGACCAGCCGTCCGGCGTTGGAGGCGAGCATCCAGAGCATGTCAAACTCGCGCTTGGTCAGGTGCAGGATGGTGCCGCCTTGGCTGACTTGATGGAGGGCTGCGTCGATGCGAAGATCGGCGGCGGTGATCAGGGCGGGGGCGGAGTCGTTCGGGCTGCGGTCGCGCAAAAGGCTGCGGACACGAGCGAGCAGTTCTTTGACGCTGAAGGGTTTTGTGACGTAATCCTGCGCGCCTGCATCGAGGGCGGCAACCTTGCCCGCTTCATCGGCGCGGACGGAGAGAATCAGCACCGGCATCGTGCTCCAGCCGCGCAGATCGCGCAGTACGGTGAGGCCATCCGCGTCGGGCAGGCCGAGGTCGAGGATCAGCAGGGTCGGGGTTTCGCGGGCGGCGGTGCGCAGGCCTTCGCGGGCGGTGGCGGCCTCAATCACGTCATGGCCATCGGATTCCAGCGCCACGCGCAGGAAGCGGCGGATTGGGGCTTCGTCGTCGATGATCAGGATGCGGGTGGCGGCGGTCATGCGGGCTTTCAGACGAGGGTTGGTTCAGGCCAGGGATTGGGTGAGGATTTGCAGCGTGATCACGATACGCGTGCCAGTGCCGTTTGGCCATGTGGCTTCGGCGCGGATGGAGCCGCCCATGGCTTCGATCAGGCCTTTGCAGATCGCGAGGCCGAGCCCGGTGCCTGCGCGTTGGCGGTCGCCGCTTTCAACGCGGAAGAACATCTCGAAGATGCGGTCGCGGTCTTCTGGCGGGATGCCGGGGCCGCTGTCGGCGATGGTCAGGGTGAGCAGAGTGCCGTTGGTTTTGGCGGAGATGGCGATCTCGCTGCCTTCGGGGGCGTATTTGGCGGCATTGTCGATGATGTTGAATAGCACCTGTTCCAGCAGCACCGGGTCGGCTTGCACTTGCGGCAAGGGTTGCGGCAGATCGGTGGTCAAGGGATGCTGGCGCAGAATGGCGCGCATCCGGTGGCGGGCGGAGCCTATGACTTCGGCCAGATCGACGGCTGTGAGATGCGGGCGCAGGGCACCGTGGCCAAGCCGGGTCATGTCGAGCAGGTTTTGCACGTAACGGTCCAGCCGTTCGCCTTCTTCGCGGATCAGTTCGGCGAGTTCACGGCGGCTTGGTTCGGGCAAATCTTCGGGGTCGGTCAGGCTGCCTGCGGCACCGATGATGGTGACAAGCGGGGTGCGCAGATCGTGGCTGACCGAGGACAGCAAAGCGGTGCGCAACCGATCGGTTTCGGTGGCAAGCCGGGTCGAGGCGAGGTCTTCGGTCAGGCGCAGGCGTTCCAGCGCCAGCACGATCTGATCGGACAGTGCATCCATCAGGCGTTGATCGAGGCGGGTGAGCGCCCCGTCGTCGGGAAAGGCGATGCCGAGGACGCCCAAGCGGTTCTCGTTGGTTTTGAGCGGCATGAAATACCAGCGCGCGGTGGGCAGGGTGTCTGATCCACGCCCGGCGGGGTTGCCTTTGTCCCATGCGAATTGGGCGGCGGTTTGGTCGCGGACTTCGAGGCGGTCTTCGGGGGGGGAGCCGCCGACCACTTCCAGCGCGTCGGTATCGCCCGGCATCAGCAGGATGCTTTCGCAGCGCAGGGTGACAGCGACATGGCTGACCACCGCCCAGATCAGATCATCGCGCTGGGCGGCGGCGGCGACCTTGCGGCTGAAATCATAGAGTTTGTTGGTGCGGTCGGCGATTTCGGTTTGAACCTTGGCACGATGGCGCAGGCGGGCGGCGAGATTTCCGGTGATCAGGGAGGCGACGAGGAACAGGCAGAGCGTCAGCACTTCGCCCCGGTCGGTGATCGTGAAGGTCCAGCGCGGCTCGACGAAGAAGAAATCGTAGGAGAAAAAGCCGAGGATTGAGGCGAGGACGGCGGGCAGATTGCCTTGACGCGACGCGACGATCACCACGGCGGTCATGAAGATCACCGACAGTGAGGCAACCGGAAACAGCCTGTCGGCCAAGGTGGCGGCGAGATTGGCGAGCAGGGTGATGCCCAAGGCCTCGGCGATGCCGCGCAGCGAGGGCGGGGTCAGGGTGAGGGTGGGGCGTTGGGCGGCGAGGCGTTCATCGGGTTGTGAGGCGACGGTGATCTCGAATGAGCCCGCGCCGCGCATCAGGTTTTGCACCACATCTTCTTGCAGCCAGCGGGTGAACCACGGGCGGCGGCGGGGGTAGCCGACGATGATGCGGCGGACGTTGCGGGCGCGGGCGTAGGACAGGATGGCGCTGGCGGTGTCGTTTTCGGCCTCTAGGGTTGCTACCTCGGCACCCAGACGTTCTGCAAGCCGTAGGGCGGTGGAAATCCGGTCGCGCTGGGCTTCGCCAAGGTCATTCTGCCGGGGCGAGGTGACGTTTACCGCGATCCAATCGGCGCGGGCGCGGTCTGCCGAGCGTTTGGCGACGCGGATGGCTTCGCGCGCGGCGGGGCTGTCGTTCAGGCAGACGAGGATGCGCTCTTGCGTCGGCCACGGGCCTTCGATGGCATTGGCGGCCATATGCTCGCGCAGTTGCGCATCGACGCGGTCGGCGGCGGTGCGCATCGCGAGTTCGCGCAGGGCGGTGAGGTTGCCTTTGATGAAGAATGAGGTGAGGGCGCGGGCGGCTTGGTCCTGCGGGTAGATTTTGCCTGCCTTCAGGCGTTCGAGCAGTTCATCGGGGGGCAGGTCGATCAGTTCGATCTCATCGGCGAGTTCCAGCACCTGATCGGGCACGGTTTCGCGCACGCGGACGCCGGTGATGCGGGCGACGGTTTCGTTCAGGGTTTCAATATGTTGGATGTTCAGGGTGGTGTAGACGTTGACGCCTGCGGCTAAGACTTCGGCCACGTCCTGCCAGCGTTTTTCGTGGCGGCCGCCTTCGGCGTTGGTGTGGGCCAGCTCATCAATCAGCGCCAAAGTGGGGCGGCGGGCGAGCAGGGCATCCAGATCCATCTCGGTTAGCGCGCGGTTTTTATAGAGCACGGGTTTGCGCGGCAGCAGCGGCAGGCCCGCTAGTTTCGCCTCGGTTTCGGCGCGGCCGTGGGTTTCGATCACGGCGGCGAGCACATCGACACCCTTGGCCCATTCGCGGTGGCCGTCGTCCAGCATCGACCAGGTTTTGCCAACGCCGGGGGCGGCACCGATGAAGATCTTCAGCCGCCCACGGCCTTCGCGGTTGGCACGGTCGAGCAGGGCAGCGGGCGAGGGGCGGGTGTCGGGGTCAGCCATGGCTTTGGCCTCTAGCCGCATCGCGCGCGCTGCGGTAGTTTTGGCTGTGACAACGGAGGAACGGTTTTGTCTGCATCAGCCCCTGATCCTTGCCGCGTGTGGCGTAAATTGGCGCAAATGAACCGGCTTGCCAACCACCGCTTGCATTGCGCCTGTTTGGCCCTGTCCGCAGAGGATTATGCCGCGCCGCGCGTGGGTTTTTTCCCGTCGATCCGGGCGACGTTGAACCATATTCTGCTGGTGGATCGGTTTTATATCAATGCGCTGGAGGGCAATCGGCTGGACCGTGCTGCGTTGGACGATGCGAAGGCGCTGACGACGCTGGAGGCGTTGATTGCGGCGCAGGTCCAGTCTGATGAGCGGCTGTTGGCGCTGGTGGATGGGATTGCGCCCGAGGGTCTTGAGCGGATCATCAGCGTGGATCGCGGCGCGCGGCAGCAGGTTGACCGGGCGGATGATCTGCTGTCGCATTTGTTTCAGCATCAGACCCACCATCGCGGGCAGGTGCATGCGATGTTGTCCTCGACAGATGTGGCCCCACCGCAGTTGGACGAGTTCATTGTTGGCGATGACGCGGCGGCTCGGGCGGCGGATATGGCCGCCCTTGGCTGGGTTGAGGCCGATCTGATGCGGTAGGGGCGTCATTTCGGCAGGGGGAAGGCCACATCCAGCGCGAGGTTGGTTTGCAGCACGTTGATCACAGGCTCGCCGTAGAGGCCGAATAGCGGGGCTTTGACCTGCTTGGCGATCAGCGCTTGCACGGCGGCGGGATCGGCGCTGCGGGCGGTTGCGATCCGCGCCGCTTGGTCGGCGGCGTTTTCGGGGCTGATGTCGGGGTCTAGGCCCGAGGCCGAGGCTGTGACCGCATCAATCGGGGCCTCTGCACCGTTTTCCGACGTGTAGGCGGCACGGCGTTCGGTGACGCTGGCGATTAGCGCGGCATTGGTGGGGCCGAGGTTGGAGGCTCCGGATGGGGTCGCGCCATAGCTGGAGGCCGAGGGGCGGGGGTGCAGATAGCCGGGGTTGCTGAAGGATTGCGCGATCAGGGCGGAGCCGATGACGGTGCCGTCTTTCTCGATGAAGCTGCCGTTGGCTTGGGTTGGGAACAGCGTTTGTGCGGCCCCGGTGATCGCCAAGGGATAGGCGAGGCCAGTCAGCAGGGTGAAGCCTAGCGTCAGGGTGATTGCGGGGCGAAGATGCGAAAGCATGATGGGTTCCTTAGGCCAGATGGAGCGCGACGAGGGCGAGGTCAATTGCCTTGATGCCGATGAAGGGCACGATCAGGCCGCCCAAGCCATAGATCAGCAGATTGCGCCGCAGCAGCACCGCTGCCGAGGAGGGGCGGTATTTCACGCCGCGCAGCGCGAGCGGGACAAGGGCGATCAGGATCAGCACGTTGAAGATCACCGCCGACAGGATCGCCGAATTCGGCGAGGCGAGGCCCATGATGTTCAGCACAGCAAGGCCGGGGTAAGCTCCGACAAACATCGCAGGCAGGATGGCGAAGTATTTCGCCACGTCATTGGCGATGGAGAAGGTGGTCAGCGAGCCGCGGGAAATCAGCAGCTCTTTGCCGACCATGACGATTTCGATCAGTTTGGTGGGATCGCTGTCGAGGTCGATCAGGTTGGCGGCCTCTTTCGCCGCCGGGGTGCCTGCGTTCATCGCCACACCGACATCGGCCTGTGCCAGAGCGGGGGCGTCGTTGGAGCCGTCGCCGCACATCGCGACCAAGCGGCCCCCGGATTGTTCGCGCTTGATCAGGTCTAGCTTCATCTCTGGCGTGGCTTCGGCGAGGAAATCGTCGACTCCGGCTTCGGCAGCAATCGCAGCGGCGGTCAACGGGTTATCGCCGGTGATCATCACGGTGCGGATGCCCATGGCGCGGAGTTCGGCGAAGCGTTCGCGCACGCCGGGTTTCACCACGTCTTTCAGATGCACAGCACCAAGGATGGTGTAGCCGCTGGACACCAGCAACGGGGTGCCGCCGGAGCGGGCAATCGCTTCGATTTCTTGCGCCAAAGCTGGGGCGGGGATTTGCGTGGTCAGGCGCACCACGGCGTCGATGGCCCCTTTGCGCAGGGAGGTGCCGTCGGCGAGATCAAGCCCGGACAGGCGGGTTTGGGCGGTAAACTCGACCGGGGTGGAGCCTTCTGGCAGGGCAAGATCACGGCCCAGCAGGGCGCGGGCTTTCTCGACAATCGAGCGACCTTCGGGCGTCTCGTCGGCGAGGGATGCCAGATAAGCCGCCTCGGCCAAGGTCGCCATATCGACACCGGGGGCGGGGATCAGCGCGTCGGCCATGCGGTTGCCGAAGGTGATGGTGCCGGTTTTATCCAGCAAAAGCGTGTCGACATCGCCTGCGGCTTCGACAGCGCTGCCAGATTTGGCGATGACGTTGAACTTCACCAAGCGGTCCATGCCGGCGATGCCGATGGCGGACAGCAAGCCGCCGATGGTGGTGGGGATTAGCGTCACGAACAACGCGCCCAGCACCACAACAGGAATATTCAGCCCGGCAAAGCTGGCGAAGGCGGGCAGGGTTACAACGACGAACAGGAAGATCAGCGTGAGGCCCGCCAGCAGGATGTTCAGGGCGATCTCATTGGGGGTCTTTTGCCGCTCAGCGCCTTCGACCAAAGCAATCATGCGGTCCATGAAGCTTTTGCCCGGCTCGGCGGTGATGCGCAGCACCAGCCAATCGGAGACCACCGTGGTGCCGCCAGTGACGGAGGAGCGATCCCCGCCCGCCTCGCGGATCACCGGAGCACTTTCGCCAGTGATCGCACTTTCGTTGACCGAGGCCACGCCGCGCACGGCTTCGCCATCGGTGGGGATGACATCGCCCGCCTCGACCAGCACGAACTGGCCGGCTTGCAACTCATCAATCGGGGTCAGCAGGGTCACGTCGAAGGCGCTTTGTGGGCCTTCGAGGCGTTTGACATAGCCTTTGGTTTTTGTGGCGCGCAGGGTGTCGGCGCGGGCTTTGCCACGGCCTTCGGCTAAGGCTTCGGCGAAGTTGGCGAACAGCACACAGAGCCAGAGCCAGAGCGAGATGTGCAGGGCTGGCCAGCCGCCAACCGTGCCGCTGCCGATATCGCGCAGGGCGAGGATGGTGGTCATCAAAGCGACCACCGCCGTGGTGAAGATCACCGGGTTGCGGGCAAGGCCGCGCGGGTCCAGCTTGACGAAGGTTTGACGCAAGGCGGCTGGGGCCAGATCGCGCAGGCTTGCGGTTGGGATAGAGTTAGACATGATTTCAAGTCCTTAAAAGCTTTGACCAGCGACGCGCGCGGTCTCTTCCGCAATCGGTCCAAGGGCCAGCACAGGAAAGAAGGTGAGCGCGCCGAGGATCAGCACGGTCAGGATCAAGAGGGTGACGAACAGCGGGCCATGGGTCGGGAAGGTGCCTGCGGTGGCCTCGGCTTTGGTTTTGCGCGACAGTGAGCCTGCAATCGCCAGCACCGGAATGATCATCGCATAGCGGCCCAGGATCATCACCAGACCCATCGCCGTTGTGTGCCAGGGCAGCGAGGCCCCCCAGCCACCAAAGGCGGAGCCGTTGTTGCCGGTGGCGCTGGAATAGGCGTAAAGCACTTCGCTGAAGCCATGCGGGCCGGGGTCTTGAATGGCGGCCAAGGCGCTGGGCAGGGTGGAGGCAAACGCGCCGACCACCAGAATACCCAGCGGCATCGACAGGAAGCCGACCACGGCCAGCGTCACTTCGCGGGCTTCGATCTTGCGGCCAAGGTATTCGGGGGTGCGGCCCACCATCAGCCCGGCGAGGAACACTGCGATGATGCAGTAGAGCAGCATACCGTAGAGGCCGGAACCTACGCCGCCGAAGATCACCTCGCCGATCTGCATGAACACCATCATCACCATGCCCGACAGCGGCATGAAGCTGTCATGCATCGCGTTGACCGAGCCGTTTGAGGCGGCGGTGGTGGAAGCCGCCCACAGCGAGGACAGCATCGCGCCGAAGCGGGCCTCTTTGCCCTCCATATTGGCACCGATGCCAAGGCTGGGGTTGCCTGCGACCTCGTAGAAATGGATGACGGCAAGCCCCGCCAGCAGCATGAGGCCCATGGCGGCGAAGATCGCCCAGCCTTGGCGGCGGTCGCGGGCCATGCTGCCAAACAGGAAGCAGAACGCCACCGGGATCAGCAGGATCGACAGGCATTGGGCCATGTTCGAGGCAATGGTGGGGTTCTCAAACGGATGCGCCGAGTTGACGCCGAAGAAGCCGCCGCCATTGGTGCCAAGCTGTTTGATGGCAATCTGCGCCGCAGCAGGTCCGCGCGGGATGATTTGTTCTGCGCCTTCAAGACCGGTGGTGTGAACCGCGCCCAGCAGGGTTTGCGGCACGCCTTGGGCGGCGAGATATAGCGCCAGCGCGATGGAGAGCGGCAGCAGAATCCACAGGGTCGCGCGGGTCATATCGGCCCAGAAGTTGCCCAAGCCGCCATCTTTCGGGCTGGTAAAGCCGCGGATCACCGCGACGCCCACCGCCATACCGCTGGCGGCAGAGACGAAGTTCTGCACCGTCAGCCCGGCCATTTGCGACAGGTACGACAGTTGCGCCTCACCGGAATAGGCTTGCCAGTTGGTGTTGGTGATAAAGCTGATCGCGGTGTTGAAGGCGAGATCGGGCGACATCGCGCCAATGCCATCGGGGTTCAGCGGCAGATAGAACTGCAAGCGCAGCAAGGCGTAAAGCAGTACAAAGCCCGCAAGGTTGAAGGCCAACACGGCCATCGCGTAAGCGGTCCAGTTCATCTGGCGGTCAGGGTCGACGCCCGCGCCGCGCAACACGAGGCGATCTACCCAAGCCAAAGCCGGGATGCGGGCCTCAAACACCCGTTGCATCCAGATCGCCAAGCCAAAGCCAAGGGCGGTCAGCACGGCAAAGTAGAGGATGTATGAAATCAGGGTCATCATTGCCCCCTAGAAACGATGGGGGGCGATCAGCGCCACCCCGAGATAGACAAACAGCCCTGCCGCTACGGCAAGGCCAAGGATCAGGTCGAACATGATTTCCTCATAGACGGTCAAGGATGCGGATCAGCGCCGCACAGCCGCCGAAAGCGGCAAAGGTTAGGGAGAGATAGATAAGATCGGACATGGTGTGCTCCGGGATTGACCCGTGGGTTTTGCCAGATCCGCGCGTGAGGGGGCTATGTCGAAGGCGCGGCTTTCGCGTAAAGGCGGCGTAAAGATGGGTTGGGGTGGCTTGGCTGCAGGCTGAGGCTTTTCGGGCGGATTATGCTGCGGCGGTTGGGCTGCATTGTGGCCAGAGGGTCGCCCAGCGGGGTGGGCTATTCATATGCCGCAAGTATCAAGCCTAGCTGATTTGGCCGTCTAATCACGGATGCGAAAACGCGTAATTTGGCGGGATCGAATGCCAAGGCGCCGCATCGGATGCGGCGAGCTTGGCCAGACACAGGACATTTTCAGATGAAAACCAGAACCTTGGGCAGCGATGGCCCCGTTGTCTCAGAGATCGGCTTGGGCTGCATGAGCCTGACCGGTGTTTATGGTGCCGCCCCGGAATGCGGTGATGCCATCACCCTGATCCGCGCGGCCTATGATCTTGGCGTCACGTTCTTTGACACCGCCGAGGCTTATGGCCCGTGGACGAACGAGGATATTGTCGGCGCGGCGCTGGTGCCAATTCGCAATCAGGTGGTGATTGCCACCAAATTTGGCTTTGACATCGACCCTGTCACGGCTGCCCGCAGCGGCGGGGTCAACAGCCAGCCCGCGCAGATCCGCCGGGTGGCCGAGGCCGCGCTGAAGCGGTTGAAGACCGATCACATCGAGCTGTTCTATCAGCACCGTGTCGATCCCGCCGTGCCGATTGAAGATGTGGCGGGCACGGTGCGTGACCTGATCGCCGAGGGTAAGGTCGGGCATTTTGGTCTGTCGGAGGCCGCACCCGCCACGATCCGCCGCGCCCATGCGGTGCAGCCGGTGGCGGCGGTGCAAAGCGAATATTCGTTGTTCCACCGCGACCCCGAAGTTGAATTGCTGCCGATGCTTGCCGAGCTTGGCATCGGCTTTGTGCCGTTCTCACCGCTGGGCGCGGGGTTTTTGACCGGGACGATCACCGCCGAAACCACCTTCGCGCCGGGGGATTTCCGCACGATGGTGTCGCGCTTTACCCCCGAAGCGCGCGGCGCCAATCAGGCGCTGGTGGATCTGGTCAGCGCCGTGGCGGCGCGGCACGAGGCGACACCCGCACAGGTGGCGCTGGCATGGATTCTTGCACGCGGCGCGCAGATCGTGCCGATCCCCGGCACCAAGCGCTTGACCCGTTTGCAGGAAAACCTTGGGGGTGCGGCGCTGAGTTTGACGCCCGAAGACCTGCAGCTCCTCGACCGCGACAGCGCTGCGATTTCGTTGGTGGGGGAGCGGTTGCCAGCGGCGGTACTGGCGATGACCGGGCTTTAGGTCTTACGGCATGAGTGCCGCGTCAGGCGCTAGCCGCGCCAGCGCAGCCTGTCGACCAGCAAGGAAAATGCAGGTGAGCCGCGCAGCCGGGATGGATAGTACGGGTGGTAGCCGGGGAAACTCTGGCTCCACTCTTGCAACACCGGCACCACCGCACCGCGGTCGATCCACGGTTGCAGGTGTTTGTCGGTCAGGCAGCACAGGCCTAAGCCAGCCACTGCCACTGCGATGATCAGATCGGGGTCATTGCTGATAAACTGGCCTTCGACCCTGACATTAACGGGCCTGAAATTGGTGAGGCGGTCGCCCTGCCCAAACTCCCACGCATAAAGCCCGCCGAGGGTGGGCAGGCGCAGGTTGATGCAGTTGAAACGGGTCAGGTCGGCGGGGGTTTGCGGCTGGCCATGCTGCGCCAGATAGCTGGGTGCCCCCACCACCAGCATCTTCAGATCGGGGCCGATGCGCACCGCGATCATGTCTTTCTCGACGCTTTCACCCAGACGCACCCCCGCGTCAAAGCGGTCTGCGACAATGTCGGTGAACTTCTGATCCACAGAGATTTCGATCTTGATGTCGGGGTAGTCCTGCATCAGATCGCGCGCCTTTGGAAACAGGATTTCGCGCGCGGCATCGCGGCTTGAGGTGATACGGATGTTGCCCGCCGGGCGGTCGCGCAGGGCGTTCAGGCTATCCAGCCGCGCCTCGATCTCATCCAGCGCGGGGCGCAACGCTTCGGCCAGTTTTTCGCCCGCATCGGTTGGCGCGACATTGCGGGTGGTGCGGGTCAGAAGCCGCAGCGCCATGCGATCTTCCAGCCGCTTGACGGTATGGCTGAGCGCGGATTGCGAGGTGCCCAGCCGCGCCGCCGCCTTGGTGAAGCTGCGTTCCTCGTAGACGGCCAAGAAAGCCACAAGATCGCCGAGTTCATCGCGTTTCATTTATGAACTCCATGCAACTTACTTTGTGGCAATGATGCCATGAAAAGATGACTGAATTCTACCCCGAGGGGCTTGTGCCTTGGTTAACCTGCGGCATTGCTGCAACCGCAGCGCCGTTATTGCGGTAAAGTCCCACATGTCGAGCGCATAGGTCAGCGCCAGTTTGGGGCCAAATCCTATCTCGCAGGATGACAGAACGTCTTAAACCGCGATCAGTGCCGCCAAGCGCGCAGGGCGCATTTCTGTGCGCGGAGGCTTTCGGGACGGGTGATGTCACCTTGCAGCAGGTCCACCGCTTTGGGCAGAGTGCGCCGGGCGCGGTCCAAATCGCGCACCAAAGCGCGGACGCGGTGACCTTGGCTGAGGGCGTGATCGACCACGGGGCGGTCAATGCTGCCCGGGGCCCGATGATCAGAACGGTGAGTGCGGCCATGGAGTGTCCTTTCAGATCAGGCAGCAGACGCCGCCTTGTGCGCCGTGTCGGCGGGAATGACGAACAAGAGCGTCACGAGCAGACCCAGCAGTTGCAGCAGTGCTGCACCGTAAAGTCCGGCGGAAATGCCATGGGCCAGTGCTGTGTCTGAGGCGGGTGCCCCCCCGCATCGCTGCGGCAAACACCGTCACCAGCACGGCCAGCCCCAAAGTGCCGCCCAACCGATGTGCGGCGTTGACCAGCCCGGAGGCTGCCCCGGCATCCTGTGCTGCCACGCCGCGCACCTCGGCGACGGTCAGCGGGGCTAGGGCTGCGCCATTGCCAAGCCCGATCAGCAGCATCGGCTGGCCGACGGCGATGCAAGAGCGGGCCCCGGCTTGCGCTTGCGCCAACCAGACAAGACCAAGCGCTGCACAGAGGAAAGCCGCCGCCAGCACCATGCCGCTGCCAAAGCGCCGCAGCACGCGGGGCAGCAGCAGTGAGATCAGGAAGGTCAGGATTGTCATTGGCAGAAAGCCGAACCCGGCCTGCACGGGGGTCATGTGCAGAACGCCTTGCATCAGCTGGGTGCTGAAGAAGAAAAAGCTGACCATCGCGCCCAGAAATAGCGCCCGCGCGCCATAAGCCTCGGGGCGGCCTTTGTCGGCAAAGAGGCGTAGCGGCAGCAGTGATTGCATGGTGCGGGCCTGCATCTCCAGAAAGCAAACGACCAGCGCCACGCCTGCCGCGACCAAGGCCAGCGTCAGATGATCCTGCCAACCCGAACGGACCGAGCGCACGATGCCATAGACCAGCGCGCCCATGCCAAGGGTCGAGGTGATGGCTCCGGCGATATCAACCCGCCCCGGCGTCGGTTCGGTTTCCACCAACAGCCGCGCGGCGGAGAGATAGAGCGCGAGGCCGACCGGAACATTGATCAGAAATCCCACGCGCCACGAAATCCAGCCCGCAAAAATGCCGCCCAGCACCAACCGAAGACAGGCACCCACTCCGGCGGTCGCGGCATAGTGCGACAGCGTAGTTACGCGCCTCACCCTCGGCGAAATGGGTGGACAGCAGCGCCAGCGTGGTGGGGGCAAGCACCGCAGCAACCGATGCCTTGGACCGCGCGTGCGCTGAGCCGCGTCGCAGGGTTCGGGGCAAGTCCGACCCCCAGTGAGGCCAGTGTGAACAGGGCGACCCCGGCGAGATAGACCCGACGGCGGCCAAACAGATCACCCGCCCGCGCGCCCAGCATCAGCAAGCCACCAAAGCTGAGCGTACAGGCGTTTTGCACCCAGCTCAGGCCAGTAGGGGAAAAGCCTAAGCTATCGCGGATATCGGGCAGCCCGGTGATGACGATGGAGGTGTCCTGCAGGATCATCAGATAGCTTGCCAGCACCACGATCAGCACAGCGCGCTGTTGGCCTGCGGCATCAATGACGGCAGCCGATCCGGCGGGGCCGGTCGGTTCAGTCAGGCTTGCGCCTGTCACGTGGGTGCTTTCAGCCCTGTGGGGCGGGGTAATCGGCGTCGCTGACAGGCTCCAGCCAATCGACGGCGCGGCCGTCCAAGGCTTCGGCGATAGCGATATGGGTCATGGCAACGGCTGGAGACGCGCCGTGCCAATGCTTTTCGTCCGGCGCGAACCAGATGGTATCGCCGGGGCGGATTTCCTCGATGGCGCCGCCTGCACGCTGCGCCAGCCCCAGACCCGCCGTCACGATCAGGCGTTGGCCCAAAGGATGCGTGTGCCATGCGGTGCGCGCGCCGGGCTCGAAGGTGACAATGGCACCGCCCGCCCGCGCCGGGGCGGTGGCGGTGAACGCCGCGTCAATGCGGACAGTGCCGGTAAACCAAGCTGCGGGGCCACGCACCGAAGGCGTGGTGCCGTTGCGTTTGATCTCCATGATGGGCTTCCTTTTGATGGGGGGCGGCTTGGGTCAGGCTGACAGTGAGGCCATGTCGATCCCGAAACGATAGCGGTTGGGAGGTGATATAACCCACCACATGCCCCGCGATTAGCCGTTGGTCTGACCTTAGGTTCATGCTGGGGATTCATGAGTGAGGCCGTGTTGGCGTGGATCTGATCGCTGAGGGCGGGCAAGAATGTCGCGGGAGGTTGAGCTTCGATCCAGATAGTCCAGCGCGGAGCGATCATCTGCGCGCTTGTTTGCGGTCAGACAGGCTTGAGGTGCCTTGAGGTGACCAGACGCGCAAGATGCAATCGGAGGGCTCTGAACCTAGGCGCGGCAGGTCAGTTGGTGGTGGTAAACTTGCGCAGCAGACCCGCGGTGGCCGAGAGCAGGACGATCATCACGCCGTAGCCAACGGCGGTCACTGTCAATCCCAGTTGCGGCAGCAACAGTCCTGCGATCAGGGTCGGTGCGTCGAAGGCGGTGTAGCTGAGGGTCAGGATCGCTGCGAAGAACTCGCCGCGCTCATTTGGCGTGCTGAGCGGGATCAGGGTGCGCAATGCGCCATAAAAGCAGGTGCCAAAGCCCATGCCCGCAATGGACAGCGCCACAAGATAGAGCGGCAGCGAGGGCAAAGCCATGCCGATCAGGGTCAGCGCGGTGCCGATGGACAAGGCTGCGGTGCCGCCGAGGGTGATTTGGCGTGGGGTGCGATGGCGGGCAAGATAGCAGGCGAGCGCCCCCATCCCCGACAGCAGCGTGACGACGAATGCCTGCATCAACGTGCTGTGCAGCCCGAAGATCCGCGCGACGATGGGCGCGCCGAGCGACAGGTAAAGCCCGCCCGTCGCCCAGCCTGCGATGATGGCGGGGGCCGCCTGCCAGAACGCGGCGCGGGCGCGGGGGGGTAGGCCGATACGGGGGCGCAGGGCCGACAGCAGGCCTTCGTGGCGGGGCGAGGTTTCGGGCAGGGCCCAAATGGTGGCGGATAGGACCAGACAGAGCAGGATCAGCCCGCCGAACACATCCTGCTTCGGGGTTGCCGCCACCCCCATGATAAAGCCTGCAGCCAGTGCCCCAAGGGCCAACCCGATCAGCGGGATCACCGAATTGACAATGGCTGCGGAGCCGGGATGCGCGGGGGGCTCTAAATCCACGATGGTCGCCGAGAGGGTCGAGAGCAGCAGCGCGCAGGCGACGCCTTGAATGGCGCGGGCGATCAGCAGGCCTTCGACCGTGGTGGATTGCTCGAACACCAGAAGCGACAGCGCCAGCCCGGCAAATCCGACAGACAGCACCGGACGCCGCCCTAAGTGATCCGAACAGGACCCGGCGGTGAGTAGGGTTGCCAGCAGAAACACCGTGTAGACGGCGAAGATCCCGGTCAGGGCGGGGTCAGAAAAGCCGATGTCGCGTTGCAGCACCGGATAGAATGGCGAAGGGGCCGAGGCACTGGCCATCATCAGCATCAGGCCAATCAGCACGATGGCAAAGCCTGCGCGGTGTCTTGCGGTATAGGCGATCTCGATTTGCATTCTGCACTCGCGCGGTTTTGGGGGGATTGATTGTTCGATTATTTTCGAACGATTTCCTACTACCCTTGCGGCGACTGTTCAACTATATTCGAACCATGAGCGAAGATATCCCTTTTCCGATTGGTGAACTGCCGCATCCGGCCCGCGAGGATTTGGTGCTGGCGCAGGTGTTGTTCGCGTTGAGCGACCCGGCACGCCTTGCGATTGTTGCCCAACTGGTTGCGGGCCCCGTCGATATGGCGCGCTGTCATCCGCAAGATCCCAGCATCGCCAAATCCACCAAATCGCATCTGATGCGGGTGCTGCGTGAGGCAGGCGTGATCCGCAACGCGCCGAAGGGCCGGGGCCGGACGCTGAGCTTGCGGCGCGATGATCTGGATCACCGCTTTCCGGGTTTGCTGGACGCGATCCTGTCAAGCGCGCCGCCTAGTGACGGGCTGGGGCCGATCTGATCATCGGAGCTCTGCTGTGTGCCAGCAGGCGATGATCAGAGGATAAAGCTGATGTCGTTGAGAAACAGGTTAGGGTTCGTCACCCCCACCACCGTCAGGATGTTTCCACCGCCGAAGTCGAACACGGTATTGCCCGCCGTCACGACCGCGAGTGCGACAATCTGCGCTTCGGTGCGCACGCCGCCGCCCCAGAGATCGCGGTCAAGCACCACAGTGTCGAGGTTATCGGTGAAATCGGTGATCCGGTCGGCACCCGCGTGATAGACGAAATCATCCGCACCGCCCAACCCGGTCAGCGTGTCATTGCCGCTGCCACCGTCGAGTCGGTTCTGAAGATTGTTGCCGGTGAGGTTGTCTGCGCCAGCGCCACCGAGCAGCGCCTCGATAGAGACAAACACATCGCCTGCCGCCACGCCGATGTTGTTGGCGGGGGTGGCCAGACTGACCGTGATCGCGCCGGAGGCGGAATAATCTGCGGTGTCAAAGCCGGCACCGCCATCCAGCCTGTCGGCCCCCGCGCCGCCCACAAGCACATCATTGCCCGCATTACCGCGCAGCTCATTCTTGCCAGAATTGCCCGTCAGCGTGTCATTGGCAGAACCACCCCAGACATTTTCAATCGAGTTTAGCCTGTCGACCCCGGTGACGATGTCGCTGGTTTGGGTGCCCGCCAGCGCGAGGTTGACGGCAAATCCCTCAACCAAAAACGACAGATCGTAGGTGTCGATACCCGCACCGCCGTAGATACTGTCGTTGGCGGTCGAGCCTTGGATGGTGTCGTCGCCGCCGCCACCGATCAGCGTGTCACCGCCGTCGAAATTCGCGCCACCATAGGTTTGCTGGATCAGATCGCCGCCGCCCGAGCCGATGATGCTGTCATTGCCGAACCATGTGTTGACCACCACGGCCTCGATATTCTTGAAGCTGTGGGTGCTGGCGATCCCCGCGACAAGATCATGCACGTCGCCCTGAACAACACCCGGACCAATGGCGCTGGCATCGAACACCCGGCCGCTGAAATCGCTGAAATCAAAGTCGGCAAGGTAGGACACCACATCGGCGCCCGCCCCGCCGTCAATGGTTGTGGCGGCGACGAGCGGATCCGTGAACAGATCATTGCCTGCGCCACCATAGAGCAGGCCGATGCCGCTGATGGTGTCATCGCCATTGCCACCGCGCAGGGTGTTCTGGCCGCCCGAGCCATAGATCAGATCGCCGCCGCCGGACCCGGTGATGTCATCGGCAAAGCCCGTGCCATAAATCTGCAAGCCGTTCATGCCGCTGATGGTGTCGGTGCCCATGCCGGGCAGATTGACGACGTAAACCGCAGTTTCGCTGGTGCCGAAAAACGCCCCGATGCTGGCTGCGGAAAACACCGCGCCCGCGCTGCCACTGCTGGCCAGTTGCATGACGAAAAGATCGCGGCCCGCGCCGCCGAACAACTGATCGTTGCCGGCATCCAGCGTCAACGTGTCGTTGCCGTCGCCGCCGTAGATGCTGTCATGGCCCAGCCCGCCCGACAGTTGATCATTGCCGTCGCCACCCGTCAGGGTGCCGCCGCCATAGATACGGTCGTTGCCCGCGTCGCCACTGAGCAGGTTGCTGCCTTCGGCATCGAAAAAGTAATCGTCACCGTCACCGCCCTGCAGCACATCATTGCCCGCACCGCCATAGAGATTGTCAGCCTCGGTGCCGCCGAACAGGTCGTCGTTGCCAGCCCCGCCGAACAGATAATCACTGCCACCGTTGCCGATCAGGGTGTCATTGCTGGTGTCGAGGGGGGCAGGGGATTGTGATACGATGCATCACTGTCGCCGTAGATCAGATCGCCCGCTGCACCGCCGATCAGGCTGTCAGCCCCACGAAAGCCTTCCAGAACTGTCCGCACATCGGCCCCGGTCAGCACGTCATTGCTGGCATTGCCGATGATGCGGAAGTTCTCGACGCCATTGATCGTCAGGGTGCCGCCCAAGCCATCGGCGACGGTTTGCCCATGCGCCGGGTCGACCCCGGCAAGGCTGAAGATGATCGCCTGTCCGCCGATGGTGGAATAATCAAACACCGCCTGATCGGTGCCATTGCCGCCGTAGACGCTGTCATTGCCGCCGACGCCCGCGTTCAAGGTATCGTCGCCCTCGCCGCCATACAGCACGTCACTGTCAATCGTCGCCTCGCTGCTGCCCAGCAGCGAGTCGCTGCCGCCCATGCCATAGAGCGTGTCATTGCCGCTGCCGCCTTGCAGAATGTCAGTGGACGCGCCGCCTTGCAGGCGGTCGTTGCCGCCCAAACCGTAGAGCTTGTTCTGACCATCGCCCGCCGTGACGGTATCATTGCCATTGGTCAGCGAGGCGACCAAGGTCTCTACCCGGATCGTGGAGCCTGACGCCACGCCGCCGACAAAGAAGGTTGAGACGTTTTCGATCCCGGCGAAAATGTACCTGACCGGCTTGTCGACGGGATTGAAGTCAAACCCCCGCACAAAGCCGTCATTGCCCGCACCGCCGTCAATCGTATCGGCCCCGGTGTCATACCCAACCTCAAAGTTGACAGGGAACGGTGTGCCGTCATAGCCGCCGCCTTCGCCGCCACCGATGCGGTCATCGCCATCGCCGCCGTAAACCTTGTCCGCCCCGCGCCCTGCCCAGATCAGATCATTGCCTGCACCGCCATAGATGGTGTCACGCCCGGTGCCGGTGCCATCCGGGCCGAACGGGTTGTCGTCATCGCCAGACAGCCGATCCGCCGCCTCGCTGCCGGTGATCAGATCATTGCCAGCGCCGCCCACAATCGTCGCCGCCCCGAGATCGGCATAAAGCTGGTCATTGCCGGAAAAGCCGTAGATCTGATCCACCCCCGCGCCGCCGTAAATCGTGTCGCGGCCCGTGTTGCCATACAGCGTGTCATTGCCATCGCCGCCGTTCAGCCGATCATTGCCGCCCCGGCCATCTATGGAATCATTGCCCGCGCTGCCCGTGACGGTGTCCGAACCGGTGCTCAGCCGCAGATCTAGCCGATTCATGCCGCTGAAACTGTCGGTGCCGCCAAAACCATCGCTGGCCAAGGTAAAGCTGGCATCTGCGGCAAAGTTCTGGAAATCGAGCGCCACGCCTGCGCCCGAGGCCGAGTAATCGGCGCGGATGATGTCGTTTCCTGCCGCGCCGGACACCGTATCATTTCCGGCGTCGATCCAGATCGTATCATCACCCGCGCCGCCCTGCAGGTTATCGCTGCCCGCGCCGCCAAACAGAATGTCATTGCCAACCGAGGCGATCAGCGTATCGGCCAAGCCGGAACCTGTCAGTTCAAACCCATCCATCGCCAGCAGCGTATCGGTGCCAAAGCCCGCCACAGTCAGGGTGAAACTTGGCAGAAACACCACGCCAGAGAAATTGACATTGGCGGATGCGGTAAAGCGCAGGCCGATCAGATCGCTGTCGCCCGTGCTGTTGCCGTTGATCAGATCATTGCCCGCGCCACCGTAGATGGTATCGCTGAACTCATAACCCGTCAGCGTGTCATTGCCCGCGCCGCCGTCGATCCAGCCGGCGGTTGAGATCAGATCGGCGCCATTGCTGCCGATCACCCTGTCGCCCGCGATGTGATCGCCGAGGAAGATCAGCCGCTCGATCCCGACCAGCGTATCATTGCCGCCCATGCCGTCATTGATGATCACCGACGCATCAATGCCGATGCGCGAGAAATCAAAGGCCCCGGTGGCCGGAGGGTTGGAATAGGACAGCCCGTCGAAATCATAGACCGCCGCATCGGTGCCCGCGCCACCGTTCAGCGAATCCGAGCCTTGGCCGCCGCCCAAGCTGTCATTGCCCAGACCACCCAGCAGCGTGTCATTGCCGCGCAACCCGATCAGGCTGTCATGGCCGCCAAGCCCCGACAGTACATCGGCCTGAAGCCCGCCCGTCAGGGTGTCATTGCTGGCAAAAATGCTGGTGGGCAAGCTGTGCTGATCCATCGCGGTTTTGAACGCGACCAGTCCAAGGCCAAGCCCGGTCAGGCTTTCAATCACCGTGGTGCCATCGGCCAACACATGCGAAATCGCGGTGATGCTGCCGCCCGTCGGCTGACCCGCGTTGAAGGTAAAACCGGTGCCGCCGACAAGGGTGACGCTGCCATCGGCGGCCGTCAGGCGAAATTGCGTGGTCGAGGTCGCAGTGGGTGCCCAGTTGAGATCATCAAGCCAGTTGGCAGCAGCGGGAAATACCAAATCTGTCCGAAGATATAGTGCCATGACCAATCACCCCAAGTTGGTGCCAGACGTCATTCCCTTAAACCCAATTTTTGCAGCCTACTCTGTTCGTGTTGAGGGGATCAACCAACAAAACCCCGTTTTGATTGCGACGAAGAACGGTCGGGCAGATGAACCAAAGCACCCTGTGGGCGGACGAGTCACATCAGCGGTGTGTCGCCGGGAGGGCAGACACAGGCGGGATCCTAGCTTGCTGCGCATCGTTCGGGGGCAGATGTAGGGACAGGCCATTTGCAATGCCCCGTGTAGAACCGAAGTCAATCTAACCCCTTGATAGCGCGTATCTTCTTGATCTGAAACAAGGAAATATGGTGCTGCAAGAGAGGATTGAACTCTCGACCTCACCCTTACCAAGGGTGTGCTCTACCACTGAGCTACTGCAGCGCCGGGGCCGGTGGAACCTATTGAACCGCTGGCGTGGCGGCTGAATAGACGCGATCGCCGCAGGGTGCAAGAGCAAATTGGCGGTTTTTTGTGCGCGGTTGCTGGACGGTTGCGGCGCACTGTATTAGAAGGCCTGATGCGTGAAAAACCTGATGACATTGGCCAAGCGAAGCCCAAATCCCAGCGCGAGACCGAGCGGGAGGCGCGCTTGAAGCTGGCGTTGAAGGCGAATATGGGCCGCAGGAAGGCGCAAGCGCGGGCAAGGTCGGCGGCGGATTCGGATGGTGCTGCATCCGGCGATAACAACAAGAACGAGTGAGGCTGGGCAGATGGATTCGATTTTGGTCAAGGGCAATGGGCCGCTGAACGGGGTGATCCCGATTGCGGGGGCGAAGAATGCCTGCCTGACGTTGATGCCTGCAACGCTGCTGTCGGAAGAACCGCTGACGCTGACCAATGCGCCGCGGCTGTCGGATATTGCGACGATGACACAGCTTTTGCAGTCTTTGGGCGCGGAAGTCGCCTCAATGCAGAACGGCCTTGTGCTGGCGATGTCGAGTCATAAGGTCGACAACCATACGGCGGATTATGAGATTGTGCGCAAGTTCCGCGCCTCGATCCTCGTGCTCGGGCCGCTTCTGGCGCGGGATGGCCATGCGATTGTCTCGCTGCCGGGGGGCTGTGCGATTGGCGCGCGTCCGGTGGATTTGCACCTGAAGGCGTTTGAAGCGATGGGCGCCGAACTCGATCTGCGCGATGGCTATGTCCACGCCAAGGCGCCGGGCGGGCGGTTGCGCGGCGCGGTGGTGGAGTTTCCGTTCGTCTCGGTGGGGGCCACGGAAAACGCGTTGCTGGCAGCGACTTTGGCCAAAGGCACGACCGTGCTGAAGAACGCCGCGCGTGAGCCGGAGATTGTTGATCTCGCGGTGTGTCTGCGCCGGATGGGGGCGCAGATTGAGGGCGAGGGCACTTCGACGATCACCATTCAGGGCGTTGACCGTTTGGGTGGCGCGACGCATCCGGTGGTGACGGACCGCATTGAGCTCGGCACCTATATGCTGCTGCCGGCGATCTGTGGCGGTGAGGTGGAGTGTTTAGGCGGCAAGATGAGCCTTGTCGGTGCGTTTGCCGAAAAGCTGGATGCAGCGGGGGTTTCGGTGGTGGAAACCGAGCGCGGGCTGAAGGTGACGCGCAAGAATGGCCGGGTCAAGGCGGTGGATGTGGTGACGGAACCGTTCCCCGGCTTCCCGACCGATTTGCAGGCGCAGATGATGGCTTTGCTGTGTACGGCGGACGGCACCTCGGTGCTGGAGGAGAAGATTTTCGAGAACCGCTTCATGCACGCGCCGGAACTGGTGCGGATGGGCGCGAAGATTGATGTGCATGGCGGTCATGCGACGGTCACTGGCGTGGAAAAACTGCGCGGCGCGCGGGTGATGGCGACGGATTTGCGCGCCTCGGTGTCGTTGATCTTGGCGGGGCTGGCGGCAGAGGGCGAAACCGTGGTCAGCCGGGTCTATCACTTGGATCGCGGCTATGAGCGGGTTGAGGAAAAGCTGCGCGGTGTCGGTGCGCAGATTGAGCGGATCAAGGCATGAGCGATGCGCGCTTTGAAGACGGCGATGAGGTGCCGCTGCGGCTGGTCGCCCATGACGGCGAAGGTTTGGCGGTGATTGCGGCGTTGCTGCAGGATGCGGTGTTTCCGATCACCGAGATGTCGCTGGTGCGGCAAAAGCGGCGGTTTGCGTTGATGCTGAACCGATTTCGCTGGGAATACCGCGAGGCCGCCGAGAAGGCGGGGCAACCGTTTGAGCGGGTGCAAAGCCTGCTGGTGTTTGAAGATGTGCTGGCGGTGCGCAGCCAAGGCATTGATCGGGCTGACAAAGACACCATCCTGTCGCTGCTGGAGATGAGCTTCACGCCGGGGCCGGATGGCACCGGGTTGGTGACGCTGATCTTGGCGGGGGATGGCGCGATTGGCCTTGAGGTCGAGGCGCTGGACGCCACTTTGCGCGATGTCACGCGGCCCTATCTGGCACCTTCGGGTAAGGTGCCAGAGCACGATCTCTAGGATTTAGGCCTGCTTAGTCTTTCGGCCCGTTGGTATTGATCACCACGGAATTTTTCGTGCTGGGCGTCGCCACGGCGGGCTTGGCCTTGTCTTTCTTCGGCTTTTTCACGTTCTTGCCGGGTTTGCTCATGCCCTTGGCCATTTGGTTTTCCTTACAAGCAGCGGCCATCCGTTTGGCCTTGCGCATCATGCACCTTCGCGGTCGCAAACCCAAGCCCATTCGGCTGCAAGTTCGGCTGCAAGCGCTGCTTGGGGCGTCCCGCGCTTTGGCCAGAAGCTCGGGCAGGAATTTGGCCGGATTTGGAGAAAATTCACATCGCTTTTAGTGGACTGGGTGGGGTTTTGCGCTTCGGTCGCCGCAGCTTGGCTTCAGGGTTGCTAGAGCGGTGGTTGCGGGCCGCGTAGAGTAAATATACATAATTAACAATATGTTGATATAGTATTTTGGGACATCGAATGCGGCATCGCAGCAACCGCAGGCTGAGACGGCTGCAATAGATTTTCAAACCATCGAACGGGCATGATTTGAAAATTTGAAAGCGCTTTGAAGCGCGAATCGTTGACGAAATGGCCCGTTTCGGGCCATTGCCATGCAAACGCTTCGGGAGGCCGGGTCGCAAGAACCGGAAAAGGACGCGTTTTAGACAGGGCAGCGCCGATCGGGCGCGATCAAAATTATAGGGAGGAAATCCATGTCCTTTGGATTCAAGAGCCGCGCATTGCGGTCGGCTGGTGTTGCAGCGCTGATCAGCGCGCTGGGCACGCCGATGATGGCGGAAGAAATCTTCTACGTCTCCGGCTCGGTCGGCAAAGCGGTTGAGAATTTCAAAACGCTGGTGAAGCCGTGGGAAGATGCCACCGGCAATACCGTGACGATGGTGCCGATGCCGGCGTCAACCTCGGACCAGTTCGGCCAGTATCGGCTGTGGTTGGCCGCAGGGGCCACCGACATTGACGTCTATCAGACCGATGTGATCTGGGCACCGCAACTGGCGGATCACTTTGTTGATCTGAGCGAAGCGGCCAAAGATCTGGCCCCAACGCATTTCCCCTCGATCATCGAATCGCAAACCGTGGGCGGCAAGCTGGTGGCTTTGCCGATCTTCACCGATGCGCCTGCGCTGTATTACCGCAAGGATTTGTTGGAGAAATACGGCGTTGCGGTGCCGAAAACTTGGGACGAGCTGACAGCGGCTGCAACGAAAATCCAAGAGGGTGAGCGCGCAGCAGGCAAGGGCGATTTCTGGGGCTATGTCTGGCAAGGCAATGCCTATGAAGGTCTGACCTGCGATGCGCTGGAATGGGCGAAATCCTTCGGCGGCGGGCAGATTGTTGAGGCGGATGGCACGATCTCGATCAACAACGAGAAAGCCGCGAAAGCTTTGGAAACCGCGAAGGGCTGGGTTGGCACGATCTCTCCCGAGGGCGTTCTGGCTTACGGCGAAGAAGAATCGCGCGGCGTCTGGCAGACCGGGAATGCTGCTTTCATGCGCAATTGGCCTTATGCTTACACTTTGGGCAATGGCGATGACTCGGCGGTCAAGGGCCTGTTCGACGTAACCACGCTGCCGGTTGGCGCAGAGGGCGATACGTCGGCTGCGACCTTGGGCGGCTGGAACGTGGCGGTGTCAAAATACTCCAAGCATCAGGATGTGGCGATCAGTCTGGCTTTGTATCTGGCGGGACCCGAGGCGCAAAAGGCGCGGGCGATTTCAGAATCCGCCCTGCCGACCATCGTGGCTTTGTATGATGACGCTGACATCGCCGCAGCCCAGCCGATCATCCCGCAGTGGAAAAGCGTGTTCATGAACGCGGTGCCACGGCCTTCGGCTCCGACGCTTGGCAAATACAACGAGGTGTCCTCGAAGTTCTGGTCGGCGGTGCATGAGACTCTGTCGGGCAATGGCTCGGCTGCCGACAACCTTGCTGGGTTGGAAGCCGATTTGACCGACCTGAAGGGCGACGCCTGGTAATCCTCCCGTTACGGGTGTGCCTTGAGGATGGGCGGCGGCAGAGCATCATGCCAACCGCCGCCCATCTTTTACGCTCGGCCCCCGAGGGGAGCCGACTTAAGGGGGGAAATTCATGACAGCTTCAAAGACTGCCATAGGGCGGGAAAGTGGCCTGAGCCTGCAAAAGCAGCGCCAGAAAGCCGCGTTCTGGTTCTTGGCCCCCATGCTGATCGCGCTGTTTTGCGTCGCGGCATGGCCCTTGCTGAGAACGGTTTGGTTCTCATTGACCGACACCTCGCTGAACAATCTGTATGGCGGCAAGTGGATTGGTTTTGACAATTACCTGCGGGTGCAAACCCTGTCGAACGGAACCGTGCGCTACAAAGGCACGCTGGTCGATCCGGCATGGTGGAACGCGGTGTGGAACACGGTGCGGTTCTCGGTGGCCTCGGTGGTATGTGAGACCGTTCTGGGGCTGATCGTGGCGCTGGTGCTGAACGCCGAGTTCAAGGGCCGTGGCTTTGTGCGCGCGGCGATCCTGATCCCTTGGGCAATCCCCACCATCGTTTCGGCGAAAATGTGGGCGTGGATGCTGAACGACCAATACGGCATCCTGAACGATATGGCGCTGAATTTGGGGCTGATTTCCAGCAAGATCGCATGGACGGCCAATGCTGATACCGCGATGTATGCGGTGCTGATGGTGGATATCTGGAAAACTACGCCGTTCATGGCTTTGCTGTGTCTGGCAGGCCTGCAAATGGTGCCGCGCGATATCTACGAGGCGGCGAAGATCGACGGCATCAACCCGGTGAAGGTGTTCTTTAAGATCACTTTGCCGCTGATCCGTCCGGCGCTGATGGTGGCGGTGATCTTCCGGATGCTGGATGCGTTGCGGATTTTCGATCTGATCTATGTGCTGACGCCCAATTCGGCCTCGACCAAGACCATGTCGGTGATCAGCCGCGAAAACCTGATCGAATTCGATAAATTCGCCTATGGCTCGGCGCAATCGACCCTGTTGTTCGCGATATTGGCGATCTTCGTGGCGCTGTATATCTGGCTCGGCAAGGTCGATCTCAGCGGGGAGGGCGGCAAATGACCAGTAACAAGCTGTTGAAATCCATCGCCTTCTACGCGCTGGTCGTGGTGATCGTGCTGTTCTCGATCTTCCCGTTCTACTACGCCATCGTCACATCCTTTGCGACCGGCACGGCTTTGTTTGAGGCCAATTATTTCCCGAAAGCCTTCGACTGGGCCAACTACAAGGCGGTGCTGGGTGGGGCGACCTTCCCGCGCAATATCCTGAACTCGGTGTTCGTGGCGACGACAACGGTGGTGCTGGCGCTGTTTCTTGCGGTGACGGCCTCCTACGCCCTCGCCCGCGTGCGCTTCCGGGGCCGGGGGTTGTTGCTGATGACGATCCTCGCGGTGTCGATGTTTCCGCAGATCGCCGTTCTCGCCGGGTTGTTCGAGTTGATCACCTATCTCGGCCTGTTCAACTCGCCCTTCGCGCTCATCCTGTCTTACACGATCTTCACGCTGCCGTTCACGGTCTGGGTGCTGACCACCTTCATGCGCGACCTTCCGGTTGAGATTGAGGAAGCCGCAATCGTCGATGGCGCAACGCCATGGATCATCATCACCAAGGTGTTCCTGCCGCTTCTGTGGCCCGCTTTGGTCACCACTGGCCTGCCCGCCTTCATCGGTGCGTGGAATGAATTCCTGTTCGCTTTGACCTTCACTTCGTCCGAAGTGACGCGAACGGTTCCGGTGGCGATTGCTCTGCTTTCCGGCGCATCGCAGCAGGAAATCCCTTGGGGCCCGATCATGGCAGCAAGCGTCATTGTGACGGTGCCGCTGATCATCCTCGTTCTTATCTTCCAACGCAAAATCGTCGCGGGTCTGACCGCAGGCGGCGTGAAGGGCTGAAAAAATGGCAAAAATTGAACTGAAGAACGTGAAGAAGTCCTATGGCGCGGTGGATGTGATCAAGGGCATCGACCTGACCATCGAGAAGGGCGAATTCATGGTGTTTGTCGGCCCTTCGGGTTGCGGCAAATCCACGCTGTTGCGGCTGATCTCGGGGTTGGAGGAGATTTCCTCGGGCGATATGTTGTTTGACAATGATCGCGTCAACAACGTGCTGCCCAGCCAGCGCGGCATTGCGATGGTGTTTCAAAGCTATGCTTTGTACCCCCACATGACGGTCTACGACAACATGGCTTTCGGGATGAAACTGGCGAAAGCCAGCCCAGAGGCGATGAAAAAGCGGGTGATGGAAGCGGCGAAATTGCTGCAAATTGATCACCTGCTGGAGCGGTTGCCGAAGCAACTTTCCGGCGGTCAGCGCCAGCGCGTCGTCATTGGCCGCGCGATTGTGCGCGACCCGAGGGTGTTCCTGTTCGTCGAGCCGCTGTCGAACTTGGATGCCGCCTTGCGGGTGCAAACCCGGCTGGAAATCGCCAAGCTGCACCATTCGATGTCGGACGTGACGATGATCTACGTCACCCATGATCAGGTCGAAGCGATGACCCTCGCCGACCGCATCGCCGTGCTGCGCGATGGCCGGTTGGAGCAGGTGGGCTCGCCCGCCGAGCTTTATGAACGCCCGAATTCGATCTTCGTCGCAGGCTTCATCGGCAGCCCGAAGATGAACTTCCTGACCGGGAAATTCGCCGCCGACCACGGCTGCACCACGCTGGGCATCCGCTCGGAACATATCGACGTGGTCGAGGGCGGTTTGTGGACGGGGACGATTGTCCATGCCGAAGATTTGGGCAGCGACAATTATCTGTTCGTTGAAGTCGGCAGCGATGAGCCTTTGATCGTGCGGCGCGAGGGTAAATTGACCATGAAGGTCGGCGATACCGTCTCGCTGTCGCCCAAGGCTGGCCAGTTGCACAAGTTCGATCAGAACGGCAAGCCGATCCGCTGAAATTCCAATTCCACACCGCGCCCTGATTGGGGCGCGGCAGCTAAAGAAGGAGCATGCCATGAGCATCCGTGTCACCGTTTGGGGCGAGAACGGCCACGAACAGAAAAACAAAGTTGTGTCAGGGATTTATCCCCTGACGATGCATGGCACGATTGCCAAGGCGCTGAACGCGGCGGGGCATGACGCCACCACAGTGACGCTACAAGATGCCGAACATGGGCTGACTGTCGAGAAACTCGCCGCGACCGATGTGCTGATCTGGTGGGGCCACGCCGCGCATGGCGATGTCGATGATGCGATTGTCGAGCGGGTCTGCAATGCGGTCTGGGGTGGCATGGGCATCATCTTCCTGCATTCAGCGCATTTCGCCAAACCCTTCAAGCGCCTGATGGGCGCGCCGTGCAATCTGACGTGGCGTGAGGCAGGTGAGCGCGAACGGCTGTGGGTGACCAGCCGTCAGCACCCGATTGCCGCAGGCCTGCCGGATCATTTTGAGCTGGAATATGAGGAAATGTATGGCGAGCCGTTTGGGGTGCCGGAACCTTTGGAAACCGTTTTCATCAGCTGGTTTGCGGGCGGCGAAGTGTTCCGCTCTGGCCTGACCTACAAGCGCGGCGCGGGCAATATCTTCTATTTCCGTCCGGGGCATGAGACCTATCCGACCTACCACGACGCCAATGTGCAGCGGGTGATCTCGAACGCTGTCAATTGGGCCTATAACCCGAATGTCCGCATCGCCAACCCCGGCGACGCGCCGAATACGCCGGTTGATAAGGCGCTAGAGCCGATCACCGAGCGCGGGCCGCGGCTGCACCATGACGGCGAGGCGGGGTATCGGTAATGGCGAAACCCGTTCGTATCCTGATCCTTGGCACCGGCGGCATGGCGGCAAACCATGCCGACAGTTTCAAGGCGATTGAGGGCGTCACGCTGGTTGGCGGCATCGACACGCGCCCTGTGCAACTGGCGGAGTTCTGTGATCGCTTTGGCATCGCGGGGCGGTTTGCCTCGATTGAGGAGGCGATTGCTTGGGGCCAGTTTGACGCTGTCACCAACGTCACCCCCGACGCCGCGCACTACGCCACCACCCTGCCGTTCCTCGCGGCTGGCAAGCATGTGCTCTGCGAAAAACCCCTCGCCACGTCAGAGGCGCAAGCCGATGCGATGGCCGCAGCGGCGACGAAGGCGGGCGTGGTGAACATGGTGAACCTCAGCTACCGCAACGTGGCAGCCTTGCAAAAAGCCGCCGCGATGGTGCGCGACGGGGCCATTGGGACGGTGCGGCATTTTGAGGCGAGCTATCTGCAAAGCTGGCTGACCCAACCCGCTTGGGGCCATTGGGATAAAGAAAGCCAATGGCTGTGGCGGTTGTCGACCAAGCACGGATCGAAAGGGGTTCTGGGCGATGTAGGCATCCATATCCTTGATTTCGCAACCTTTATCGCCGGGCAATCGGCTGTGGAAGTCTCGTGCCGCCTCGCCACCTTCCACAAAGCCCCCGGCGATCAGATTGGCGAATACCCGCTGGATGCCAATGATTCCGCCACCATGCAGATCGTGCTGGAAAACGGCGCTTTGGGCACGGTGGCGGCGACGCGGTTTGCCTCTGGCCATCTGAACGACCTACGTTTGCGGATTTATGGCGACAAGGGCGGGCTGGAAGTGTGCTGGGAGAAGAATGTCAGCACCCTGCGCGCTTGCCTTGAGGCCGATCTGCAAACGGGGGCGTGGCATGACATTGACGCTCCGGTGTTGGCGACGATCTACGAGCGTTTCATTGCCGCGATCCGGGGCGAGGGCGCTGCGGATCCTGACTTCGCGCGGGGTGCCGCATTGCAACGCCTGCTGGATCGGGCGGAGCAATCGGCAGGTCAAGCTGGGCTCAGCCTGAAGGTCTGATCCGGTCTTGGCTGTCGAAAACCGGGGCGCCCCCAGCGCCTCGGTTTGCTTTTATTGCGCAACCTGATCTGAATCATAGGTAACGACGGAAATCGGGTTACTCTGCGTACTAAGTCAAATGTTTACGAAGGGGCGTTGCATGTCTGATCTCAAAGGCTATTCAGCCAGCCAAATCTTTCTGCATTGGCTGGTGGCAGGGTTGATCTTGTTCCAACTGATTTTTGGCGAAGATATGGGCGGCGCTTGGGACGCCTTTGAGGAGGGGCGAAGCCCCGATATGACCCTCTGGGTTTGGGCGCATATCGTGGTGGGAATCGCGGTACTGGTGTTTGCGCTGTGGCGGCTGGCTTTGCGGTTCAGCCGTGGCGCACCAGAGGCTCCGGCCGATTCAGCGTTAATGATGGCTGCGGCGAAATGGGGCCATTGGGCGCTTTATGCGGTGATGCTTCTGGCACCGCTCTCGGGTCTTGCGGCTTGGTATGGCGGTATTGCGACGGCGGCCGAGGTGCATGGGTGGTTCAAACCGGTGATGATCGTGCTCGTCGTCGGGCATGTGGTGGCAGCGCTCTATCACCATTTTATCGTGAAGGATGGGTTGCTGCTGCGGATGAAACGCCCGCTGGATTGAGCGTTACGCGTTCAGAAACACCTGCACCGCTTGTTCAAATTCGCGCGGGCGCTCGGCGTGCAGCCAATGGCCCGCGCCGGGGAGTTTGGCGAAATGCGATTTCGGGAACAAGCTGCGGATGGTGTCGCGGTACTCCGGCTTGACGTAATGCGACAGCGCCCCGGCGAGAAACAACGTGTGGCCCATAAACTGCCCTGCGGTTTCGGGCCAGCCGACGATCAGCGGCATCTGATCCTCCAGCACATCAAGGTTCAGCCGCCAGACCGGAGGGTGTGCCTTAAGGTCCAGAGATTGCAGGAAAAACGCCCGCAAGGCAGGGTCGGGGATCGTCGCGCTCAGGCGGCGATCCGCCTCACTGCGCGCGGTGAGGCCAGTCAAATCCAGCCCGCGCATCGCCTCAATATACTGGGTTTGGTCATGGCTGTAAGCGACGGGCGCAATATCGGCCACCACCAGTTTGTGCACCAGTTCAGCCTCGGTCAGCGCCAGTTGCATCGCCGCCTTGCCGCCCATCGAATGACCCAGCACATCCATCGGCGCACCCAGCGCCGCAATCACCTCGGCCAGATCGCCCGCCATATCGGGATAGCTTTGCGAAGCCGCGCGCGGGCTTTGGCCGTGGTTGCGCATATCGACCACATGCACCGTGCGGGTGTCGGCCAGATGCCGGGCGATCACGCCCCAGTTGCGGGCAGAGCCGAACAGCCCATGCACGATCAGCAAATCGGGCAGCTTTGGGGCGGGCGCGATGGCGGGATAGGTGGTGATCGCAAGCATGTGGCTTTGATAGCGCGTCCAGAGAGTTTCGGCCAGAGCAGTTGAAGCCCTGCCTTGGCGGCGATAAGGTCCGGCGAAGTCAAAGGGAAATGCGAGATGACCGGAGTGCCAATTCAGCAGATGGCCGACCGCGTGGCGGCGCTGATGGAGCAGCGTTTGCGGGTGCGCGGGTAGGGCCTTGGCGAAAAGCTGCGCAAGGGCGGGCGGCTGTTGCCGCGCCGGGTGCGGGCGGCGGCAGAGGTTTTGCAGACCGGCGCGGTGATGGCGCAGAACCCAAAGCTCTGGGCGCAGGTCGATCAACAGGCGGTGGCACAGGCCTATGACACTTGCGTGCGGCATCTGAACGGCGTCGATGGCGGGGATCGGCGCAAGGGCGCGGTGGTCGGGATTGCGGCCTCAATCGCGTTCTCGGTGCTGGCTGTGGCGGCTTTGCTGTTTGCTGTGCTGCGGTGGCGCGGGTTTATCTGAGCTTTACTTGACCGGGCGCAGCGCGGAGCGGCTGACCAAAGTCACCGTGGCGAAGGCGACATACAGCAGCAGATACCACGAGCCGATCTTGGCAAAGCTGACCCAATGTTCGGGGCGTTGGCCGGAATAGGCCCAAGTGCCCGTCGCGGTGCCGATATTCTCGGCCACCCATAAAGCTAGGCTAGAGAGAAAGGCTGCCAGTGGCAAAGGCATCCACCAATCGCGGTGTGAGATGCGAAAGCTGATCCTTGTGCGTGCGTACAGCAGCAGGGTGGCTGCGAACAAGGCCAGCCGGATATCGGGCAGGAGGTGATGCGCGAAGAAGTTCACATAGATCGCGCCCGCCAGCGCGAAGGTCAGCCACAGAGGGGGGCAAAGCGCATCTCAAAAATGCGGATGACGCGCGCCATGTAGCTGCCGACGCTTGCATACATAAAGCCGGAAAACAGCGGCACACCTGCCAGTTTGAACAGGCCGGGTTCGGGGTAGCTCCATGATCCGGCGTGGGTTTTGAACAGCTCCATCGCGGTTCCGGTAATGTGGAACAGCAAGATGACGCGGGCCTCTTCCCAAGTTTCCAAGCGAAACCACAGGAAGGTGGCTTGGGTCACCAGTGCAAAGATAAACAGCGCGTCATAGCGTTGCAGCGGCCAGTCAGGCTGCCAGATCGCTTTGGAGCCAATGATCGCCAGCAGCAACAACCCGCCGAACAGGCAGGCCCAGCCTTGCTTCAGCACGAACATCACCAGTTCCGCCAGCCCGAATGGCAACCGTGCCCGCGCCCAGTCGCCAAGGCGGCGTTCTAGGCGGGGAGTGGGGAGGGAGGTTGCCTTACGGGCGGGATTTGTCAGCATCTGCTCGGTCTGTTGTCACGCGCCCATCCTAGCATAGCGGGGAAGCCGGGTCATCCCCGACCCGGAAAATCCTGCAACGCGGCATCGGCCTATGCTATGCTGGAGCACTGATATGCGGAGCGATCATGTATCTTGCCATCATCTCCTTGACGATGTTCGTGCTGCCGCCGTGCAGTGCGATGATCGAGCATCACCTGTATCCCAGCCATGACGGGTTGATGCTTGCCGGGCGATGGTTTGTGTTCTGGGCCGTGGGGGTGCGGCTGCTGTTGGCGGGAGCCCGACAGTATCTGAGGCCCACATTCACGGCGCGCGAGATTTTTCGCCTGAAAAGCGATGAGGCATTGCCCTTGGTGCGGGAATTGGGCGGGGCTAACCTGTCCATCGGCGTGGTGGGGTTTTTGTCAGTGGCAGCGCCCGGATTTGTGCTGCCCGCCGCGATCTATGCGGTGCTGTTCTATGCGGTTGCTGCATGGGAGCATGTCGGCAGCCACAATCGCAACTTTAACGAAACACTTGCATTGGTCAGCGATATTTTTGCCGTGCTGGTGTTGGCGATTTATATCGTGGGAACGCTGATTTAGTAGGTCGGAAGCAACCGAACGCGGCTGCTTCCGACAGAAGGCTTACAGCCCCGGATACATCGGGAATTTCTCACAAAGCGCCTCGACACGGGCTTTCACCGCCGCCTCAACCTCGCCGTTGCCGTCTTCGCCATTGGCGGCCAGACCGTCGACCGCTTCGACGATCCATTTGCCGATCTGACGGAACTCGGCCTCGCCAAAGCCGCGCGTCGTGCCAGCCGGGGTGCCCAAACGGACGCCCGAAGTCACGGTCGGCTTTTCCGGGTCGAACGGAATGCCGTTCTTGTTGCAGGTGATGTTGGCGCGGCCCAAGGCTTTCTCGGTGGCATTGCCTTTGACGTTCTTGGGGCGCAGGTCGACCAGCATGACATGGGTGTCGGTGCCGCCGGTGACGATGTCGATGCCGCCCTTCATCAGCTCATCGGCAAGGGCCTGAGCGTTCTTGATCACCTGGCCCGCATAGGCTTTGAATTCGGGGCGCAGAGCCTCGCCAAAGGCCACGGCTTTCGCGGCGATCACATGCATCAAGGGCCCGCCTTGGATGCCGGGGAAGATCGCCGAGTTCACTTTCTTGGCGATGTCTTCGTTGTTGGTCAGGATCATGCCGCCACGCGGACCGCGCAGGGTTTTGTGGGTCGTGGTGGTCGCGACATCAGCATAGGGGAAGGGCGAGGGGTGATGCCCACCCGCGACCAGACCCGCAAAATGCGCCATATCCACCATCAAATAAGCGCCAACCTTATCCGCCACTGCGCGGAACTTGGCAAAGTCGATCTGACGCGGCACGGCGGAACCACCTGCGATGATCAGCTTGGGTTTATGCTCCAGCGCCAAGGCTTCCAACTGGTCATAGTCGATGCGGCTGTCTTGCTGGCGCACGCCGTATTGAATGGCGTTGAACCATTTGCCGGATTGGTTCGGCGCTGCCCCATGCGTGAGGTGGCCGCCCGAGGCAAGGTTCATCCCCAGAATGGTGTCGCCGGGTTTCAGCAAAGCGTTGAACACGCCTTGGTTGGCCTGAGATCCCGAATTCGGCTGCACGTTGACAAATCCGCAACCAAACAGCTGCTTGGCGCGGTCAATCGCCAGATTTTCCGCCACATCGACAAATTCGCAGCCGCCGTAATAGCGCTTGCCCGGATAGCCTTCGGCATATTTGTTGGTCATCACCGAACCCTGCGCTTCCATCACGGCGCGGCTGACGATGTTTTCCGAAGCGATCAGCTCGATTTCATGGCGCTGACGCCCGAGTTCATTGGTGATCGAGCCGAAAAGTTCGGGGTCGCGGCTGGACAGGCTTTCGGTGAAAAATCCGGTATCGCGGTGGGCGGTCATGGCGTCTCCTGCGGGTGATGGGCCGATTTGCAGCGGTTCTAGGCCAAGGGCGGGCTTTGGGGAAGGCAAGAAACGACGCGGAACGGGTCGGTTACGCCGTCTTGTTCACTACAGGAAACTTGTTACCGCTATCGAAACCGCCGCCGGGGCTTGAGTTTGGCGGCAGGGCGGGCAAGGCTGCGCATCCAAGCACAAGGATTCTGGGGTAGTGTTCAAGAAAATCGCGTTTGTGGCAAGTTCCACCCCTCCGGCGCAAGAGGCGCTGGCGGAGCTGGTGGGCTTGCATGGGCAGGTGTCGGTAGAACTTGCCGATGTCGTGGTGGCTTTGGGGGGGGACGGCTTCATGCTGCAAACCCTGCATGAGACGCAGCCGTTGGGGTTGCCGGTTTACGGGATGAACTGCGGCACGGTGGGGTTCTTGATGAACACCTTCTCGGCTGATCTGCTGCCAAAGCGGCTGGCGGTGGCGGAGGAGGCGGTGATCCATCCGCTCGCGATGACGGCGGTGTCGGTGGATGGATCGGTGACGCAGGCTTTGGCGATCAATGAGGTGTCCCTGCTGCGGGCGGGGCCGCAGGCGGCGAAGGTGCGGATTTCGGTGGATGGGGTGGTGCGGTTGGAGGAGTTGGTCTGCGATGGCGTGCTGGTGGCGACGCCTGCGGGATCGACGGCGTACAATTATTCGGCGCATGGGCCGATCTTGCCGATCGGGTCGGATGTGCTGGCTTTGACGCCGATGGCGGCGTTTCGGCCGCGGCGGTGGCGGGGGGCTTTGCTGCCGAAAAGCGTGGTGGTGCGGTTTGATATTCTGGAGCCTGCGAAACGGCCGGTGCGGGCGGATGCGGACAGTCGGCCTGTCACGGATGTGGTCTCAGTGGAAATCCGCTCGGAACCTGCGATCCGGCACCGGATTTTGTTTGATCCGGGGCATGGGCTGGAGGAGCGGTTGATTGTCGAGCAGTTTGCATGATTTGCGGCCTGTCCACGCGTGGACAGAATTTGCGCTGTGATAAATCAAAGGGTTACGGGGCGGCTGTTTAGGAAGTGTTAACACTTGCCCGCCGCGCAACCGATTTCTGAGACAGAAATCGTCCCCGATTTTTTGCTTAAAAAATCGCCTTAGCGCTGGGTCCACGTCTCGATCTTGCGGTAGAGCGTCGAGGGTGACAGTTCCAGCACCCTTGCGGCTTTTGGCACCGAGCCGTTGTGTTGCGCCAGTGTGGCTTCGATCACCAGACGCTCAATCTCTGCCAAGGGGCGACCGAGCAGCGTCTCAAGCCCCAGCGGTTCGGGCTGGGCAGGCAGCTCGCTTGGATGCGCCGGGCGCTGCGCGATCAGCAGGTCTTGCGCCTGCTGCGGCAGGCTGGCGGGCAGCATGGCAGAGGTCAGCACCCCGCCCTCATGCAGCACGGCGACGTTGCGGATCACGTTCAGCACTTGCCGCACATTGCCGGGCCACGGCAAGCGGCGGAACAGCGCGCGCACATCGGGGGCGATGCCGTCAAACTGCTTGCCCTCTTCCTGCGCAAAGCGGGCAAGCGCCGTTTCGGCGATCTCAATGACATCATCACCACGCTCGCGCAAAGGCGGCATATGGATCGGCACCACGAACAGGCGGTAAAACAGATCCTCGCGGAACTGACCGCGCCGCACCGCATCCATCGGATCGCGGTTGGTGGCGCAGACGATGCGGACATTGACCTTTTTCGGCCGCGTGGCCCCGACCGGCACCACGGTCGAGGTTTGCAAAAACCGCAAGAGCTTGGTTTGCAGCGCCGGGGCCATTTCGCAGACTTCATCCAAAAACAGCGTGCCGCCATCCGCCGCCGTCGCAGCCCCCGGTTTGTCGGAAATCGCCCCGGTGAAACTGCCCTTCATATGGCCGAACACTTCGGATTCCAGCAGATCCTGCGGGATCGCCCCACAGTTCAGCGCGATGAACGGGCCGTTGGCGCGCGGGGAATTGCTATGCACTGCCAAGGCGCACAACTCTTTGCCGGTGCCGCTTTCGCCGGTGATGAACATCGTGGCCATTGAGCGCGCCACCGAGACGATGGTGGCGTGGATGGCGGCCATTGCTTGCGAGGAACCAATAAAGCCGCTGCCGATCGGGGCGGGCAGCACGGCTACGGGCGGCACGACTTTGGCGCGCGGTTTGGCAAGCGCTGTTTTATGGGCATTGGCCACCACATTCAGCAGGCGGGCTTCGTCAAACGGTTTGACCAGAAACTCATGCGCGCCTGCCCGCATCGCTTCGACCGCCTTGTTGATCGAGCCATGCGCCGTCATCACCACGACATGCAGGCCGGGGTGCAGTTGCAGCATTTCGCGCATCAAATCCAGACCATCGCGGTCGGGCAGCACCAGATCCAGCAAGATCACCTGCGGGGTGGCCTCAAGCAACAACTCCAGCCCTTCGGCGGCTGAGCCTGCTGTCACCACCGCATAGCCGGCTTTGGTCAGCGCCGCGCGATACAGCAGTTGCAGCGAGGGCGTGTCCTCGATCAGCAGGATAGGGGGCAGGGATGTGGTCACTGCGGCTCCTGCGGGGTGTCGGGGGGTGTCAAGTTGAGGGGGTTCGCGATTTTCTGGTCGATGAAATGGATCAACATGTCTAATTGTTCAAGGGCTTGTGGCAGCAGAGTGTGAAACGTGCCGCGATCTGGCAGCGGCTGATGCGCCAAAGTGTTGATCGCCTGCGCCAGTTGATGCAGGAATGTCGCCCCCGCCGTGCCCGCCAGCGCAATCATCACATGGGTTTGCCGCCGCACTTCCAGCCAGTCAGGGCCATGCGAGGCGGCGAGCAGGCCGCGTTCGGCGGCACGCAGATCCTTTTGCAGATGGTCCAACAGTTCGGCGGCCATTTTCGGCCCCGCCATCTGCAACAGTTCCTGAAACTGGCCGGGTTCGACTTGGGGGTCGGCATAAGCGGGGGCGAGGTTGCGGCGCAGCACTTGCCCCAGCACTTCGGCGAGGTTCTGGGCGTCGAGTATCGGTTTGCACAGCAGGCCATCGGCCCCAGCGGCCAAAATCGCCGCCTTGTTGGCACGGAGTTGATAGGCGGTGATCGCAAGGATCGGCAGCCGGGCCAGCGGGCCGGCTTGGCTGCGGATGTGGCGGATCACTTCGAGCCCGCTCATCTGCGGCATTTCAATATCGACCAGCAGCGCATCAAAACGGCTGCGGTTGAGCTGGTCGATGGCTTGCAGGCCATCTGCCGCTGCCGTGACTTGCGCGCCTTGACTGCTGAGCAGCTGGGTCAGCAGCAGGCGACCGGTCTCGCTGTCATCGGCGATCAGCAGCTGGCGGTTGAGCAACAGCGCAGAGGGGGCTAATGTCACGCCGGGCGGTGGTGCTGCGGGCTGTTGCAGCGGCAACAGCACCACCACTTCGGCCCCGCCGCCTGCGTGGTTGGCGGCGCTGATCTGCCCCCCGGCTTGGCCGACGATTTGCCAGATGATGTGCAGCCCCATGCCTGTGCCGGGGATGCTGGCACTTTCGTCGCGGTTGTTGCAGGTGTAAAGCCGCGCCAAGGTGGTTTCGGCAAAGCCTTTGCCTTGATCTTGCACGGTTATGTTCAACTGCTGCGCGGCGGTGATGTGTAATTTGCACGTTATACAGCCGGTATCGGCATATTTCAGCGCGTTGTTCAGCAGGTTTGACAGAATGCGTTCCAGCAAAGCCGGGTCCAGCGCCAGCTCTGCGGGCAGGCCCTTGGCCTCAAGCTGAAAGCTAAGTCCGTGTTCCTGCGCGCGCGCGCTCCAGCGCAGTTGCAGGCTGTGCAGCAGCTGTTCGGTGTGCAGGCCGATCGGGGCGGTTGTCTGGTGGAGCGGGGTGTCTTGCAGCAGGACGAGGGCTTGCTCTAACAGCAGGGCGAGGGCTTCGCTGGCGGCATAGGTGCGGGCGATATGGCCGCGGGGTTCCGGCGGCAGCAGATCGGGGTCGATCAGGCGCAGCCCGCCGATCACCTCGGACAGAGCCGCGCGCAGATCGTGGCCCAACAGGGCAACGGTCTGGGCATCAGGGGGGGCAGGACTGTTGCGCATGCCCCCAAGGTAAGCCCTGCGGCGGCTTTGTCCAGTGCGGCTTGGGGTTAGGGCTTGGCGTAGCCGATGGTTTGCAGGGCGGCGCGGATTTCGTCCAAGACGGCGGGATCGTCGATGGTGGCGGGCATTTTCCATGGCGTGCTGTCGGCGATCTTCACCATAGTGCCGCGCAGGATCTTGCCGGAGCGGGTTTTCGGCAACCGATCCACCACCACGGCGCGTTTGAAATCGGCGACCGGGCCGATCTTGTCGCGCATCAGTTGCACACATTCTTTGACGATCTCGGCGTGCGGACGCTCGCAACCCTTGTTGAGGCAGAGGAATCCCACCGGGCTTTGGCCTTTCAGCGCATCCGCCACGCCGACCACGGCACATTCTGCAACGTCTTTGTGGTTGGCCAGCACCTCCTCCATAGCACCCGTGGACAGCCGATGCCCTGCGACATTGATCACATCATCGGTGCGGGCCATGATGTAGAGATAGCCATCATCGTCGACATAGCCCGCATCCCCCGTCTCGTAATAGCCGGGGAAATGCGTGAGGTAGCTTTGGATAAAGCGATCTTCGGCGTTCCACAGCGTCGGCAGGGTGCCGGGGGGCAGTGGCAGTTTCACCGTGATCGCACCCAACGTGCCGGGGGCTACCGGATGGCCGCCTTCATCGAGGATTTGGACGTCATAACCGGGCATCGCCACGGTCGGCGAGCCGATTTTCACAGGCAGTGCCTCGATCCCCAACGGGTTGGCCGCGATGGCATAGCCGGTTTCGGTTTGCCACCAGTGATCAATCACCGGGATTCCAAGATGGGTTTGCGCCCAATGGATCGTGTCGGGGTCGGCGCGTTCTCCGGCCAGATAGAGCGCCTTCAGATGGCTAAGATCATAGCCCGAGGGCAATGCGCCATCGGGGTCTTCGCGCTTGATGGCGCGCAGGGCGGTGGGCGCGGTGAAAAAGGTTTTCACCTTATGCTCGGCGATCACCCGCCAGAACGTGCCGGCATCCGGGGTGCCGACGGGCTTGCCCTCAAACACCACGGTGGTGCATCCGGCGATCAAGGGCGCGTAGCAGATATAGCTGTGGCCGACGACCCAGCCGACATCCGAGGCAGCCCAAAACACATCGCCCGCGCCGCAATCGTAAATCGCCCGCATCGTCCAGTTCAGTGCCACCAGATGCCCCGCCGTCGGGCGCACCACGCCCTTGGGCGCCCCGGTGGTGCCCGAAGTATACAGGATATAGGCCGGATGATTGCCCGCGACAGGCACGCAATCGGCGGGTTCGGTGCCGAATTGAAAGCTGTGCCACGCCACATCGCGACCGGGGATCAACGCCGCAACCTCTTGTTCGCGTTGCAGGATCACGCAGAAATCTGGTTTGTGGCTGGCCATGTCGATGGCGGCATCCAGCAGCGGCTTGTAATGGATCACCCGCGACGGCTCGATACCGCAACTGGCGGCGATGATGGCTTTGGGCGTGCAATCGTCGATCCTGACCGCCAGCTCCGCCGCCGCAAAACCGCCAAACACCACAGAATGAATCGCCCCCAGCCGGGCGCAGGCCAGCATCGCCTCCAACGCTTCGGGCACCATCGGCATGTAGATGATCACCCGATCACCCTTTTCCACGCCTTTGGCGCGCAGGGCCCCGGCGAGCGCGGCGACGCGGGTTTGCAACTCGGCATAGGTGATGGAATGTTTGGTCCGGGTCACCGGGCTGTCATGGATGATCGCCAGTTGATCGCCGCGCCCGGCCGACACGTGACGGTCGACGGCGTTCCAGCAGGTATTGACGGTGGCGTCGGTGAACCATTCGTACAGCGGCGCGCGCGTGGCATCCAAGGCCTTGGACGGCGGTTTCACCCAATCAATCTGCGACGCGGCTTGCATCCAGAACGCTTCCGGGTTGGCCTGCCAGCCTGCATAGATTTCACGGTATACCATTGTATGCCTCCTCCAAAGCTGCGGCTGTCTTAGGCAAGCCCGCTTGAGTCGCGCAAGGATCGTGACAGGGGTGCGACAATAAGTTTGCATATATTGCGCGCGGGCGAGCGCAAAGTTTTGCAAACTCTGGGGTTTAATGCGGGTTTTGGGAGGAGCGCGCAGGGTTTGCAAAGTTTTGCGACTCTGCTTTGAGCCATATCACAGTTGGATGTGAAGATGATCATCATGTCGCGCTGCACGGCAGCCCTGAAAGCGCAGTTTGCCATCTTCAAGACCAAGCTTGGCAGCAAGGGGCGGTTCCAGAAAGACCTTTGAGACGCGCAGATCGGCCAGAAACAAACGGGTCAGCGCCGCTGTGCGGTTGGGCTCGATGGGTCGATCTGGCCAAAAGGATTGCAGCCAGCGCAGGTTCCAACGGGCTGTCAGCCAAACCGGACGGCAGATGGTTTCATCGCCCAACTCAAACGCCCAATAGCCGATGGGGGAGCGGGTCTGCTCCGGCAGGTAGCTGCCATCACCTTGATAGTAAAAGGCGAAATCCAGTTTCTTGCCGTCATTATGCGACAGATGCGGGAGCAGCGGCATCCCGTCGAGAAACGGAAAGCCGCCATCCAGCGCCAGCGTGACCGTGCCGGGATAGGCTGCTGCCATATCAGTCGCGGCATCCGTTGCCACCGCTGCCAATTTGGGCGAGACATAATTGCGCATCAGCAGGCAATAGGCTGGCGACTGCATCCGCAGCGGCTCACCAAAGCAGGGCAGGGCCACGCGGCCCATCAAGGGGGCTGCCAGAAAAGCCAGCGCCCAAAGCATCGTAAAGGCCAAAGCGAAGCTCAGAAGACGGTGGCGAAACCGAAGCGCCACCAGCCAAGCGACCCCGCCCAGCTGCGTGAGCAGTGTCAGGGCGAGGATCAGCAGGACGTGCAAGCCTATGCGCATCTTAGCCGTAATGCGCCACCGGAGTTCCCGCAATCGCCGACATATTCAGCAATCCGCGCGCGGTGATCGACGGGGTGGCGATATGGGCGCGGTTGCCCATGCCCATCAGGATCGGGCCAACTTCAAGGCCCCCGGCCTTCAGTTTCAACATGTTACGCGCGGTGGAGGCTGCGTCGGAATAGGCGAAGACCAGCACATTGGCCGGGCCTTGCATCCGCGAGCCTGGGAAAATCCGGGCGCGCAACTCGGGATCCAGCGCCGCATCGGCGTTCATCTCGCCTTCATAGATGAAGTCGACTTCGCGGGCATCGAGAATTTCCAGTGCCGCGCGCATCCGCCGCCCCGAGTCGCTGTCAAGGTTGCCAAAGCTGGAATGGCTGCACAAAGCCACCTTCGGCTCGACGCCAAAGCGTTTGGCGTGGCGCACAGCACCAATCACGGTTTCGGCGATTTGCTCTGCGCTGGGGACGGCGTTGATCTGGGTATCGGCGATGAACAAAGGCCCGTCTTCCAGAATCATCAGCGAAAGCGCGGCGCGGGGGTGCAGCCCGTCGCGGGCAAGGATCTGGCGGACATAGCCCAGATGCCACAGATATTGCCCGAAGGTGCCGCAGATCATGCTGTCGGCATCGCCACGATGCACGGCGATTCCCGCGATGGCGGTGGTGTTGGTGCGCATCACGGCGCGCGCAATATCTGGGGTAACGCCTTGGCGAGCCATCAACTCGTGGTAGGACCCCCAGTAGTCGCGATAGCGGTGGTCGCTTTCGGGGTTGATGATTTCAAAGTCTTTGTCGGGCCGGATCGGCAAGCCCGCACGTTCGCAGCGGGTGGCGATCACCTCGGGGCGACCGATCAGAATCGGCTTGTCGGTCATTTCCTCCAGCATCGCATTGGCGGCGCGCAGCACACGTTCATCCTCGCCCTCGGCAAAAATAATCCGGCGGCTGACGGTGGCGGCGGCCTCGAACACCGGGTGCATGATCAGCGCGGATTTGAACACCGAGCCGTTGAGTTTCTCGCGGTAGGCGTCAAGATCGTGGATCGGCCTTGTGGCGACCCGGTTTCCATTGCGGCTTTGGCGACGGCGCTGGCAACGACGCCAATCAGGCGGGGGTCAAAGGGTTTCGGGATCAGGTAATCCGTGCCAAAGGTCAGCTTTTCGGTGCTATAGGCGGCGGCTGCCTCTGCGGAGGTGGTGGCGCGGGCGAGGGCGGCAATCCCGTCAATGCAGGCGAGCTGCATCTCGTCATTGATCACGGTAGCCCCCACGTCCAAAGCGCTGCGGAAGATGAAGGGGAAGCACAGCACGTTGTTGACTTGATTGGGGAAATCGCTGCGCCCGGTGGCCATGATCGCATCGGGGGCGACGGCGCGGACGGCGTCTGGCATGATCTCGGGGTTGGGGTTGGCCAGCGCGAAGATGATCGGGCGCGGGGCCATTTTGGCGACCATTTCGGGCGTCAACACCCCGGGGCCAGAGAGGCCGAGGAACAGGTCGGCGTCCTTGATCACCTCTGACAGGCTGGCCGCCGTTGTACCTTGGGCGTAAGCCGCCTTTTGTTCGGTCATCTGCTCGTTGCGGTCTTTGTAGACGAGGCCCGCCAGATCGCACAGCCAAACGTTTTCGCGTTTGACGCCCAGTTTCAGCAGCATATTGAGGCAAGCGATTCCCGCAGCCCCGCCGCCGGTGGACACCACCTTGATATCGGCGAAATTCTTGCCAGCCACATGCAGTGCGTTGGTGGCAGCCGCGCCCACCACGATGGCGGTGCCGTGCTGGTCGTCGTGAAACACCGGGATTTTCATCCGTTCGCGGCAAAGTTGTTCAACGATGAAACAATCCGGCGCTTTGATGTCTTCGAGGTTGATCGCGCCGAAGGTGGGCTCCAGTGCGCAGACGATATCGGCGAGTTTGTAGGGATCGGGTTCGTTCAACTCGATGTCGAAACAGTCGATATTGGCGAATTTCTTGAACAGAACCGCCTTGCCCTCCATCACCGGTTTCGAGGCCAAAGCCCCGATATTTCCCAGTCCCAGCACGGCGGTGCCATTGGTGACCACGCCCACAAGGTTCCCGCGCGAGGTATAGCGGCTGGCGGTGGCGGGATCGCCCTTGATCTCAAGGCAGGCCTCGGCAACGCCGGGCGAATAGGCCAGCGACAGATCGCGGCCATTGGCCAGCGGCTTGGTTGCGCGGATCTCCAGCTTTCCGGGCTTGGGAAACTCGTGATAATCCAGCGCCGCCTGTCTGGCGCTGTCCTGTCTGGCCTCGTCCATATCCGCCCCCTGAAAAAACTGGTTTAGCCTTAAACGATCTACCCCAATTTGCCAATTCGTGGTTTTGTACAGGTCTTTTCGCAGATGCTTGCAAATCGGGGTGGCTTTG
>JAYTVN010000020.1:0-24770 GCA_043743975.1 Cypionkella sp. | reverse complement strand
TGATTACTCCGGTATCTGGCTGCGCGAGCAGGCGGAAAAGCTGGGTCTGAAGGTGATGGTGCGGAGTTCCACCGATCAGTTGCACAATCTGGCTGTTCGGCCCCTGAACCGCCAGATTGTGCAACTGATCGGTGGAACTCCGCACCATCACCTTCAGACCCAGCTTTTCCGCCTGCTCGCGCAGCCAGATACCGGAGTAATCATCGCCGCCAATCCAGCGGAACTGATCCTTGCCCAGCCGGAACAGGGTGCCGTCATCAATCATCCCGCCATGTTCGTAGCACATCGCGGAATAGACCACTTGCCCCACCGACAGCTTCTTGACATCCCGTGTCAGGCAATAGTGTAGCAGGGCCTCGGCATCCGGCCCGGTCACTTCAAATTTGCGCAAAGGCGAGAGGTCCAAAACCACGGCTTTCTCACGGCAAGCCCAGTATTCCTCAATCGCGCCATTGGAAGAATAGGTCTGCGGCAGCCAGTAGCCCTTATATTCGACCAGATTGCGGGTTTTTTCCACGATGCGTGCATGGAAGGCGGTTTCCTTGGTCATCACAGGCTCCGATGTGGGGGTGGGGCGGTAGGCGATGGACCGCTGGAAAGGTTCGGCACCGTCATAGGTGCGCACATGAATATCCGAGAGATACCAGCCATTTGCGGGCGAGGTATCATCGGGGCAGGCCGAGTTCACGCAGACCAGATCGGTCAGCGCGCGCAAAAGAACATAGTCGCCGGGGCGGCTCCACGGCTCATCGGTGACCAGCACACCATGCGCGTCAATCGCGGTGTTGAAGAACAGGTTGACCGCCATCCAGCCGGGGCGGGCGGTGACGCCATGCGGGGCGAGGGCGGCGTTGAAGTTGTCCGAGCAGTTGACATGGCCGGGATAGCCGATCTCGTCATAGTATTTCGCAGCACAGGCCATCGCGAAGGCGTCGTGGCGGCCCACGGTATCTTGGATCACCTCGACCAGCGGCAGCCAATCCTGATCGTAGTATTTCGCGTGCAGGCCGGGCATCGAATAGGCATGGCCCATCAGGGTGCGCGAGGTGGTCACATCCAGCGGATGCTCTAGACCTTTGTCCAGCTTGCGTGCAGAAAAGCATTGAAAATCAGTGCATTGACGGCCATCGACGTCGATGATCTGGATGTAATCACCCGCCTTGACGAAATAGCTTTCCGCCGTTGCCGACTTCACCCGCAAATCCAGCACGGGGGTGGCGAGCGGGTCTGGCAGTTCAAACTTCTTGATCCCGAGCAGGGTGGAGCGCTGCACCCGCACCCCAATCGGCGTCAAGGTATCCTGCGCCTCGGGCTGCATCGCAGCACCCGGAGCGGCGATGATCAGCACACCGTCACGGCTGGCCGTGAAGCTCTCCTCTGCCCCGGCGGGCGAGGTTTCGCCAAAGCTGGCGATGGCTTGGGCGGTGGCAAGGTTGATGCCGCGCCGCTCGATCCCCAGCCGCAAGCCCGCCATGCCCGGCGCGCGGCCCTCGGCCAGCAAGGCCTTCAAGCCGCCCGCGTCGGAATTGCCGCTGACCCCCAAAATCCCCGGATCGACCCGACCCTGATCATCGGCAGCGATGAGTTCAACGCGCTGGCCGCCTTCAAGGTTCACCACCGTGACCCGGTCGCCCGCGCCCAAGGCAATCAGCCACGCGCCGCCGCCCGGAACCTCAAACTTTTCCAACCCAGACCGCGCGCCGAAGGGTTCTGGCGTCAGAATCTGGCTGGGGCGCGGCGGGCCGGGGCGCACAATCGGGTATGAGTCGAGCATCAGAGCCTCACTTTTTGCATACACGGCAAATTTGTTTATCCATAAGAATATCGCTTGCAGGGATTCGCGCAAGGGTTTTGCGTGGGCAGCGGTGCGGTGCTGCAATACCTCACGCGGCGCGGGTGCTGTTCATGTGTCCGAAATGAAAGGTTGCTTGTCGGGAATGAAAGCACGGACAGCCGTGGACTACACCATATTGGAGGCAAGGAAGACATAGGAACACCACATGCGCTATTCGGGTTTTAGGGTGATTGCCGAGGCTTTGACCGGGCATAAGGGCTGGAAACCGGCGTGGCGCGATCCGGCACCGCAAGCGTCCTATGACTATATCATCGTCGGTGGTGGTGGGCACGGTCTGGCGACGGCCTATTATCTCGCGAAGGAATTTAGCCAAGCGCGGATTGCGGTGCTGGAAAAGGGCTGGATCGGCGGCGGCAACGTTGGGCGCAACACCACGATTGTCCGCTCGAACTACCTGCTGGATGGTATGAGCCGTTCTATGAATTTTCGATGAAGCTGTGGGAAGGGTTGGAGCAGGATTTCAACTACAACGCCATGGTGTCCCAACGCGGCATCATCAACCTGTTCCACACCGATGCGCAGCGCGATGCGGCGACGCGGCGCGGCAATGCGATGATCATGCACGGCGCGGATGCCGAGATTCTGAACAAGGAGCAGGTGCGGGCGATGTATCCGTTCCTGAACTTTGAGAACGCCCGCTTCCCGATCAAGGGCGCGTTGATGCAGCGGCGCGGTGGCACGGTGCGGCATGATGCGGTGGCTTGGGGCTATGCGCGTGGGGCGGATTCTCGCGGGGTCGACATCATCCAGAACTGTGAAGTGACGGGGATGCGGATTGAGCATGGCCGCGTGCTGGGGGTGGAAACCTCGCGCGGGTTTATTGGCGCCAAGAAGGTTCGGTGTGGCGGTGGCGGGGTCTTCCAGCAAGGTGATGGCCCATGCCGGGATGCGCCTGCCGATGGAAAGCCATGTGCTGCAAGCCTTTGTGTCCGAAGGGTTAAAGCCCTTGATCGACGGCGTGATGACCTATGGCGCCGGGCATTTCTATGTCAGCCAGTCCGACAAGGGCGGTCTGGTGTTTGGCGGCGATATCGACGGCTATAATAGCTACGCCCAACGCGGCAACCTGCCGGTGGTCGAGGATGTGGCCGAGGGCGGCATGAGCCTGATGCCGATGATTGGCCGCGCGCGTCTCTTGCGGATGTGGGGCGGCATCATGGATATGTCGATGGACGGCTCTCCGATCATCGACAAGACCGATATCGCGGGGCTCTATTTCAATGGTGGGTGGTGCTATGGCGGCTTCAAGGCCACTCCGGCCTCTGGCTGGGCCTTCGCGCATCTGCTGGCAAAAGACGAGCCGCACAAGACCGCCACCGCCTACCGCTTTGATCGTTTCGCCAAGGGCCTGATGATCGACGAAAAGGGCCAAGGCGCCCAACCGAATTTGCACTAGGAGCAGAAAATGATCATCCATCATCCGCTGCTGGGGCCTCGGGATTCCCAAGAATTCATCTATCTCGGCGATGCCGCTCTGATCCACCGCCCCGATGGCATGGCCGAAGGCGCGTTAGAGGCGTTCGTGCCGTATACCTATCTGCGCGACAACCCCGCAGGGGTGCATCGTGAGCTTTGGTATCACGAACAGGGCGACCGTTCTTGGTTGGTACGTCACCCGCGACACCACCACCCATGAGATCACCAATGTCGAGTTGGCCCGCGATGTGGCCCGCAAGGAAGGCCGCAGCAAATGAGCCGTATCTCTGGCGGTCAGATCGACCGCAGCAAAACCCTGCGCTTCCAGTTCGACGGGCAAAGCTTCACCGGCCATCCGGGCGATACTTTGGCCTCGGCGCTGCTGGCCAATAACATCCGCCTGATGGGCCGCAGCTTCAAATACCACCGCCCGCGTGGGGTGATCTCGGCAGGCTCGGAAGAACCCAACGCGATTGTCGAGTTGCGCTCTGGCGCGCGGCAGGAACCCAACACCCGCGCCACCGTGATTGAGCTGTTCGACGGGTTAAGCGCGCAAAGCCAGAACCGCTGGCCCAGCTTGAAATTCGACGCGATGGCGATCAATGACCGCTTGTCGCCGTTCTTCGCCGCAGGGTTTTACTACAAAACCTTCATGTGGCCCGCCGCCTTCTGGGAAAAGATCTACGAGCCGATCATCCGCCGTGCCGCTGGGCTTGGCAGCCTGTCGACACATGACGACCCCGACGTCTATGACAAAGGCTTCCTGCACTGCGCGATCTGCTGATCATCGGCGCGGGCCCCGCTGGCCTTTCCGCCGCCTTGACCGCAGGCCGGGCAGGGGCGCGGGTGATCCTTGCGGACGAAGATTTCCGCATGGGTGGCCGCTTGAACGCCGAAACGCTGGAGGTCGGTGGCACGTCGGGCGCGGATTGGGCCGCGAAAACTGTCCTCGAACTCGCCAGCCTGCCGAATGTCCGCCTGATGAGCCGCACCACCGTGATCGGTGCTTTCGATCACGGCATCTATGGCGCGGTGGAGCGGGTATCCGACCACCTCGCGCAGCCGCTGCCCGGTAAACCCCGGCAAATCCTGTGGCGCATCTACACCGCCCGCACCATCCTCGCCGCAGGAGCCACCGAGCGCCCGATTGCGTTTGAGAACAACGACCGCCCCGGTATCATGCTGGCCGGAGCTTTGCGCGCCTATGCGAACCGCTGGGGCGTCGCGGTGGGTGAACAGGTGGCCGTGTTCACCAATAATGATGACGGCATGCGCACCGTCACCGATCTGAAAGCCAAGGGCCTCGACGTGGCCGTGATTGATGCCCGCAAAGGCGACGAGGTGATTGATTCCGCAGGCCGTCTGGGTCTGAAAAGCATCACCATCCGCCGCGCCAATGGCCAAACCGAGACGCTGCAAGTTTCTGCCCTCGGCGTCTCGGGGGGGCTGGAACCCCAACCTCAACATCGCCTCGAACCACCGGGGTCGCCCGGTCTGGGATGGCCAGATCGCCGCCTTCATCCCCGCGCCGGAAAGCATTGGCGGGCTGTCTTGTGTGGGTGCGGCGGCGGGGGCGTTCTCGACCCATGCAGCACTCACCACTGGCGCGACGCATGCGATTGCCGCCCTCGCCGATCTGGGCATCACGGCGACCGCCGACACCCCCACCGCCGAAGACGCCCCGCTCAACCTGACCCCGGCATGGTACGTCCATTCCGGCAAGGGCCGGCCTTGGGTTGACCCGCAGAATGACGTCACCGTCAAGGACGTGAAGCTGGCCAAGCAGGAAGGCTTCATCTCGGTCGAGCACCTGAAACGCTACACCACCCTCGGTATGGCGACCGATCAGGGCAAGACCGGCAACGTGCTGGGCCTCGCGGTGATGGCCGAGCTGACCGGCAAGACCATTCCAGAGACCGGCACCACGATCTATCGCCCGCCCTATACCCCCGTCGCGATGGGCACCCTTGGCGGCCGCGCGCGGGGGCATGATTTCAAACCCACCCGCCAGACGCCCTCCCACAAATGGGCCGAGGAACAGGGCGCGGTCTTCGTCGAGGTCGGCTACTGGCTGCGCACGCAATGGCTGCCGCGCAAGGGCGAAACCACATGGCGGCAATCGGTTGACCGGGAAGTGCTGCAAACCCGCAAATCCGCCGGGATTTGTGACGTGACCACCTTGGGCAAGATCGACATTCAGGGCACCGATGCGGGCCTGTTTCTGGATCGCGTCTATGCCAACAATTTCGCCAGCCTCGCCGTCGGCAAGGTCCGTTATGGCCTGATGCTGCGCGAGGACGGCATGGTGATGGATGATGGCACCACCGCGCGGCTGGGGCAAAACGAATATGTGATGACCACCACCACCGCCAACGCGGTGCCGGTGTTCCGCCATCTGGAATATTGCCGTCAGGTGTTGTGGCCCGATCTCGACGTGCAACTGATCTCGACCACCGAGGCTTGGGCGCAATATTCCGTCGCTGGCCCCAACGCGCGGAAGTTGCTGCAAAAACTGGTCGATCAGGACATCTCCGACGCGGCCTTCCCCTATATGGCTTGCGGAGCGATCAGTGTGCAAGGCACCCGCGCGCGGCTGTTCCGTATCTCTTTCTCGGGCGAGTTGGCCTATGAAATCGCGGTGCCAACCCGCTACGGCGATGCGATGATCCGTGCTTTGGTCGCGGCTGGGAGCGAATTTGATGCCGTTGTGTATGGCACCGAAGCCTTGGGCGTGATGCGGGTTGAGAAGGGCCATGTGGCGGGGAACGAGCTGAACGGTCAATCATCCGCCCTCAACATGGGCCTTGGCAAAATGGTGTCGCGCAAGAAAGACGCCATCGGCATGGTGCTGAGCCAGCGCGAGGGCATGACTGCCCCCAATGGCTACCGCCTTGTCGGCGTCAAACCCGTCAACCCCAGCGATGTCCTCACCGCAGGCGCGCATTTCTTGGCCAAGGGTGCGCCCGCCACCGCCGACAATGATGGCGGCTGGCTGACCTCGGTGGTCTATTCGCCGCATCTGGGCCATTCCATCGGCCTCGGCTATCTGAAATCCGGCGACAGCCGGAAAGGCGAGCGGCTGCGCAGCGTCAACCTGCTGGCGAAAACCGATGTCGAGGTTGAAATCGTCAGCCCGCATTTCTTTGACCCGGAAGGGGAGCGTCTCCGTGGCTAATCCTTTGAAATCCCTCACCGCCCTTGGCCATCCCACCGCGCAATCCGATACCATTGGCGCGATGACGATCACCGAGAACACCGGCACGGCCCTCGCATCCCTCGCCGCCCGCATGGGGCGTGAGGCCGAAGTGGCCGCGCTGGCCCAAGCCGCAGGCATCCCGCTGCCCGGCCCAGGTCGCAGCGAAACCGCTGCTACCTACGGCGCACTCTGGCTTGGCCCCGAACAATGGATGATCGAAGCCCCCTTCGCCAGCCATGAAGACATCGTCGCGGCGCTGAAGCCGATCTTCACTGACACCGCCTCAATCACAGAACAAACCGACGCATGGGTGCGTTTTGACGTGACCGCCAGCGATTTGCCAACCCTGTTCGAGCGCCTGTGCAACTTCGATCTGCGAAAAGCCGGGGCAGGGGCCGCCACCCGCACCGTGATCGACCATCTTGGCTGCTACGTCATCCGGCGCAGCGAAACGCTGGTGACACTCCTCGGCCCGCGCTCCTCAGCCCACAGCCTGCACCATGCACTGACCACTGCGGCGAAATCAGCGCTCTGATCCGGCTTCAGGACAGTAACCCAGAGGGGGGCCGGGGGATGCGTAATCCCCCGGCCTTTGTGCAACTCACAAGGCTCAATCGTTTGGCGGCATCGCCCCCGCCAAGCCCCGCAAGCCCACCAAGCGACGCCGCTCATCATTCGGGTTGACGCCAAACGCTTCGGCGTAATGTTTGGTCATCGGGGTGGAACTGGCATAGCCCACCGATTGCGCGATCTCGCGGATGCTTTGCGTCGAATACAGCACCCGCTGCCGGGCTTTGCGCAGCCGCATCAGGCGGTAATACTTCAGCGGGCTCTGCCCGGTCGCCTGCTTGAAGCAGCGCTCCAGATGGCGCTCTGACATCGCCAAAGCTTCGGCCACGTCAGCGATCTGCAACGGGTCTTCGATATTCTCGCCAAAAATCGCAATCGCCGCGCGCACGGTGTCGGGCAGCAGATCGTCGGTGCCGCCCTGCTTTTGCACCGGCACTTTCTGCGCCGCATCTTCGGTGCGCACGAACGGGTGTTGGAACCAGCAGGCCACTTCCGTCATCGTATCGCGCCCCAACCGCTCCTCGATCAGCCGCAGCATCAGATCGAACACCGCCCCGGCCCCCGAGGCCGTGTAGCGCCGCCGATCCCGCAGGATCACCGCTTGGCTCGCCTGCATCTCGGGAAACTCGCCCTTGAACGCCGCCTCATAGCACCAATGCACCGAAACCGCATGTCGCTCCATCACCCCAGAACGCACCAGCGGGAAAATCCCGCCGGAAAATCCGCCCAGCACCACACCAGAGCGATCCAGCCAGCGCACCTGCGCATTGCCGCGCTTGGGGTTTTGGAACTGCGAGGTCGGGGCCGAGAGGAAGAACAGATAATCCAGCCCCATCGCATCGCCCAAGGTGACATCCGGGTCAAACCGCACCTCGGCGCTGGACCGGATCGGGCTGGCCGCCTCACCGATCAGCTTCCAGGCAAATTCTTTCCGCCCAGTGATTTCATTGGCCGCCCGCAAAGGCTCAATCGCCGAGGTCAGACAGGCCATCGGAAAGCCGGGGAACAGCAAAAACCCCAAAGTCGCGGCGGTATCACGGTGGATATTCATGCCTTGGGATTTTCTGTTGAGTGAGATTGTGTTTCACGGTAGTAAACAAGGGGAACAGTGACAGCAGACAGAGCCGGTTTAATGGACATTGACAGCGAAGACCCCATCCTGCCACGCGCCAAACCGGCGTTTGACCAAGACCCGCACCGGGTGCGCGAATTGTCCGAGCGCAATCTGGAGATGGCGATTGGCCGCTCGGTCCGCGCGTTTCGCCGCGCGCAGGGCATGACGGTGGCGGATCTTGCGGGCGTCACTGGCCTGTCGATCGGCATGCTGTCGAAAATTGAAAACGGCATCACCTCGCCCTCGCTGACCACGCTGCAAATCCTGTCACATGCGTTTTCCACCCCGGTCACCTCGTTCTTTCGCGGGTTTGAGGAACGCCGCGAGGTGCAGCATGTCAAAGCCGGCGATCACATTGAAATCGAGCGGCGCGGCACCCGCGCGGGGCATCAATACCACCTGCTCGGTCATATCGGATCGAACGATTCCGGCGTGCTGGTGGAGCCCTACCTGATCACGCTGACCACCGAATCCGATGTGTTCCCCGCCTTCCAGCACGACGGCATCGAGCTTTTGTATATGCTGGAGGGAGAGGTCGAATACCGTCATGGCGATCAGCTTTTCCATTTGAAACCGGGGGATAGTCTGTTCTTCGACGCCGACGCCCAACACGGGCCAGAGGTTCTGGTGAAACTTCCGGCCCGCTATCTGTCGGTGATTTCCTACAAGCAAGCCTAACGCTGGCAGGCGTAAGGCAGCAAAGTCTTATTCCGGCGCAAACCCCGGTGAGGTTGGCAGCCCATCGTCAAACCGCGCCAGATAGTCCAGCATCAAGGGCTTGTTGCGGATAAAGCCCTTATAGGTTGCCAGCTCATCGGGAATATCCCGCACCACCCGGTGCAACCGCCGCGCCCATTTCGGCACCGTCACCAGATCGTCAAAGCTGATCAGATAACAGCGGATCGGAAAGGCGATGGCATTGGATCGCGGCAGGCGGTGCAGCGTCTGCAACTCCACCCGCAGATGCTGCCTGCGCCCAATGGTTTCGGGCGTCATCGTGGTCTTATCCGGGCCCCATTTCGGGTAATTCTCGGGCGAGGTGTCCAGCAGCGGATCGACCGTCATCGTCCAGTTGAACCGCCGCACTGGCGCGCCGTGTTGCAGTTTCAGCAGGAATTTCAACGCGCGGTCAAAGATATTCATCTGATGCGCCAAAGGCACCGGGGCGTGCCATTGCTTGAAGCTCATGCCGATGTCGAAATCCAAAGACCAGTCGGCTTGGGTCGTGACCATCCCGGCCTCGATCCACAGATCGTCATCGCGCTGATCTTGCAGGGTAAAATCGCCCTGCGTCTGTCTTGTGATATATTCCATCGGCCCGCAGGGCAGGGTGGAGGCATCCATGAAGGTGAACTTTTGCTCAATCTGCAAAGGCCGATTGATCCAGTGCCAGGTGTTTCCGTCTTTGGTCAGCGAGAACCAATGCGGATAATCCCATGCCTTGCTCTCCATGATCAGTTCCAGCAAGTCCCAACCGGCCAGTTCCATATGCGGCAGCGATTGGCAGCGCAAAGGATCATCGGCCAAAACCTGCGCGCGGTCGCGCATTTCCGCGACATAATGCTCGTCCACATCGAACATATGCTCGAACACCGAGCCCATGGCACCCGGCACATGCGGCTCCATATTCACCGAATACATGTAGCTGTCTTCGGGGAAGGGGAAGGGAAACCGTTTTATGGCGCGGGCCGAGTTCTTATAGGTAAAATCGCCCCGAAACGTCTCGTCGTTGAAATCCAGTGACATAGGCTCCCCCTATCGGTCGAGGATCAGGGCAGCGCCCCGAAACCGCGACACGCATGGCATGATCTTGGTATGGCTGGCCTTTTGCGCGTCGCTCAGCCAGTGGTCGTTATGCTCGATATGGCCGTCACAGCGCAAAACCTCGGTCTCGCACTGCCCACAAGAGCCGCCGCGGCACAGATAAGGTGCCTCCACCCCCGCCGCCTCAATCGCCTCCAGCAGCGATTGATTGGGTTGCACGGTGATGCTTTTGCCCGAGGCTGCAAGCTGCACGTCAAACGCCTGACCCACCGGGGGGGGGGCGAGGAATTCTTCCGAATGCACCGCACGATCCGGCCAGCCCATCGCCTTTGCCGTGGTGTGGACCCAACCGATCATCCCCTTCGGGCCGCAGACATAGATATGGGTGCCAAGCGGTTGCGATTTCAGCAGGGTGGCCAGATCAATCTGCTGTTTATGCTCGTCATAATAGACATGCACGCGCGGCCCGTAATGCGCTTTCAGGTGGTCCACATAGGCCCCCAAGGCGGGCGCGCGCACCGAATAATGCAGCTCGAACCGCCCGCCCATCGCTTCCAGCTGAGCCATTTGCGCCACAAACGGCGTGATGCCAATGCCGCCTGCGATCATCAGATGTTTCTTGGCGCGCGTATCCAGCGGGAACAGGTTGACGGGTTGGCTTAACACCATCTCCATCCCCGGCTTCACATGGCGGTGCATGTAAAGCGAGCCGCCACGCCCGGCCTCATCCCGGCGCACCGAGATTTCATAGCCCATGATGTCAGACGGAGGACTCATCAGCGAATAGGGGTTCATCCGGCGGGTGCCGTGATCGTCCATCTCGACCACGACATGCGAGCCGCCCGAGAAAATCGGCATCGCAGCGCCATCCCGGCGCACGAAGCGGAAGCGTTTGATCGGGTCGTTGACCTCGACCACCTCGGCGACAACGACGGGGATTTTGGGGGCACCAACGCTCATTTGAACCGCTCCACCGAGACCGGAACCAAGCCGGGGTCTTCCGCATCAATGCACACGCCCTGAAACGCCGCCAGACGGCGCGAGAAGTGATCGCGCACAAACAGGTTCAAGCCGCAATGGCTGCAGACAAACGGATCAAGAGTGACATTCTCGGTCACCCCCTTGCAATGCACGCATTGAACCCGACGCGCCAATGACCCGCGATGCTCCATCTGCACCGCCTCATAGGGCAGCCCCGCCGCCTGCGCGCGCGCCGCAACTTGCGCCATCAAGCCTTCGGTGCCCGCCGCATAGATCTGCAATCCCATATGCGCATCGGCCAACACCTTGGCCAAGCGCGACTGCGCGGCGGCAAAGCTGGGGCTGCGGTGAAATTGTGCGGCGCCCAAAGCCTGCAAAGCGGCGGTCTTGTCGCAGCCATTCGCGCCGGGGCTGTAGATGATATGGCTCACGGATTTCAGCGCCTCCGCCTTGGCAAACAGATCGCAGATCGCATCCGCGCCTTCGCCATCGGCGACGAACAGATGCGCCGAGCCCACGCCGGGCGACAGCACGCCGTAAACCGGGCGACTGGGAATAGCTGGCTCAAACACCGTTTTCGTCATCGTCGCGTCAATCCCTGAACATTCTTTGCATTTCATCTGTTCTTAAATATCCCCGCGCGGCGCGCTCCTTTGGCCAATGCCGGAAGCCTCCGGCGGGGATATTTTTGCCAAGATGAAAGCCTTAGCCCTTCGCCGTCCGGCGTTTTTTCTCGACATCAAAGAATGGCATCGCATGCGTGGTTGCCGCAATCGGGCCATGCGTGCCGCAGCGCACCTCCAGCTTGGTGGCGTTATTGGCGCAATCGACGGGCAGGCGGGCAATGGCGATGGTCCAGTCGTTCAGCGGCGAATACATCGCTTGGGTGACCACACCGACCTGCGTGCCGTCCTTGAACACCGGGGCGCCGTTGCCGGGCACGTTCTTGCCTTCCAGCTTCAGCCCCCAGATCTTGAAGCGTTCCTTACCCTTCAGGCGGTAATGTTCCTCGGCCCCCCGGAAGCCCACTTTACCGGGCGAGACGGTGAAATCGAGGCCCAGCTCCCACAAAGTATCGCCGGGGCCTTCATTGTCGAACGGATACATTTCCGAGTTATCGAAGGGGAAGAACAGCAGATAGGACTCAGTCCGCAGCATGTCCAAAGTGGTGAAGCGGCAGGGGATGATGCCCATATCCTTGCCTTCTTCGAGGATGCGATCCCAGATCATCGGCGCATCCTGCCCCCGGCAGAAAATCTCATACCCCCGCTCACCGGTATACCCCGTGCGCGAGATCATCACCGGCTTGCCGAACAGGCTGGTCTGCATCTGGGAGAAATATGCGAGATCGCGGATGCCCGGCACATGCTGCGCCAGATAATCCACCGCCAGCGGCCCTTGCAGCGACAGATCATGCAGGTTGTCGTCAAACCGCACCGAGACATCGCGCCCCGCCGCCGCCATCGTCAACTGCTCAAAGCCAAGCCCTGAGCCATGCACCACCATGAACGCATTCGGCCCGGTGCGGTAGATCACGCAGTCATCAACGAACTTGCCCGCATCGTTCAGCATCGCCGCATAGACCGAGCGCCCCGGCATCAGCTTTTCCATGTTGCGCGTCGTGGCGCGCTCAATCACATGGCTGGCGCCATGCCCGGTGATATGCACCTTCTTCAGCCCCGACACGTCCATCAGCCCGGCCTTGGTGCGGCTCGCCATATATTCGGCATCGGGGTCGCCTGCCTCGTAAGACCAGGCCGTGCCCATGCCGGACCAGTCTTCCAGTTTGGACCCCAAAGCGCGGTGGCGGTCAGCGAGGGTAGAGAATCGCCAGGAATTTGTCATGTAGCCCCCCAAGAGCGGTTAGTTTTGCTGGCCACAGTCTGCGGCTGGGTTTTGATAAAATCAACCTTCTTGTGCAAAATTATTTCCTGTCAGGGAATTTTTTCGACCGTTTCTTGCGCGCTGGCCCAAAAATACCAACGGTCGGCCCGAAGACCGCCCGTTTGCCTAAAACATCAGCAGTCTTACACGGGCAGCACGAAGAACCAGTTCGCCCAGAGCACCACCGCAGCCCCGGCGACCAGCGCCAGATAGGGCAGCATCCCGGCCTTCCTTGGCCCCAGATCGCCGTGATCGGTCAGGCCCAGATCCTCCATCGCTTCCTTCGGGAAATGGCCCTTGTCCTGCACATAATGGCGGAACCAGAACACCGGCAGGATGAAGGCGGCAAACACCACGCCCGACCACAAGGCGTTCTCATAGCCCCAGACCTTCGCGCCTGCGCCCAAGAACAGCGCGTTGACAAAGGCCAGCACGGTATTGACGCCGATCAGCCAGCTTGGCGCTTTCCAAGGCCGATCCAGATGGGCGCTATCAATGCGGTGAATCCAGCCCGCATTCAGGTTCAGAAAGTTGAAGATGATGTAGCCAACGTTGGAAATCGCCAGCACATAGAAATAGCCGCCAATGTCCGACGCCAAAGCCAGCAGGATGACGTTAAAGCCGAAATCCGTCCACATCGCGCCCACAGGCGCACCGTGGCTGTTGGTTTTGCTCAGATATTTCGGCAGCCAGCCATCGCGCGAGCCTTGATACAGGGTTCGCGAAGACCCGGCCATCGCCGTCATGATCGCCAAGAAAAGTGCCAAGATCATCAGGATCACGAAGATCTGGATGAAGATCGGGTTACTGCCCACCATCGCGCCCAAAGCCTCGGCGACGCCAGTGCCGTCGATCACACCGGGGGTCAACATGCCGCTGAGGCCATAGACACCTTGGAACGAGAACGGGATCAGGAAGAAGAACACGATGCACAAAAGCCCCGAGTAGAAAATCGCCCGGAAGGTATCGCGCTTGGGGTCTTTCAGCTCAGCGGTGTAGCAGACGGCGGTTTCAAAGCCGTAGGTCGACCAAGCGGCGATATACATGCCGCCCAAGAACAGCGTCCAGCCGCCGATATTCCACTCACCATTCACCCCGGAATAGCTCGCGGTTGGCGGCACAATGCCGGTGACGTTCATTGTGTTGATCTCGCCGGTGATGATCGGGATCAGGCCGACCAGCAGCGAGGGCACCAGCACCACAACCGCCAGCACCTTTTGCGCGCTGGCCGTGGCCGCAATGCCGCGATGCTGAATGGCCAGCATGATCAGCATCAAGACAACGCCGATCACGAAGGTGGAGTTGAAATGCAGCACACCCAAGCCCGGAATGTTCAGCGCATAGGCCTCCCACACCCGGAACGCCGGGGTCAGGGCGGCGATGCCATCGGCATTGGCCACGGCTTGAATAGCGGCCTCAGGCGTGGTGCCTGCGTTGGCCGCGATGTAATCGACCACCGATTGCGTGGTGGCGGTGTAATCGGCCAGATGCGCCGCAACCCATGCCACCACTTGCGGCGCGGTTTCCAGTGGGATCGGGAACAAAGCGTTCAGGATATAACCCGCCGCAATCGCGCAGCCCAACGACAGCACCGGCGACCAAGCAAACCAGTTGCACCACACCGACAAGGGCACGATCAGCTTGGAATAGCGCAGCCATGCGGTCGCCCCATAAACGGATGTGCCGCCCGACTTGTTGCCGAACATCCCCGCCATTTCGGCATAGGTGAAGCTTTGCGAAAAGCCCATGATCATCGACAGGATCCAGACCACGAAGGCGGCTTGCCCCGCCACGCCTGCGATGCCGCCGATGGAAAACAGCACAAGGGGCGGCACCCCGGCGGCGACCCAGAAGGCGCCCTTCCAATTCAGCGTGCGATGCAGATCGCCCGCTTTGTTTTCTGTAGACATGAAGTGTTCCTTTGTCCCTGTTGCTGCCCGGCCTTGCTGTGGCCGGATCGTTTGGTTGAGCCAGTTATTCGGTTTAGGATTGCGACACATTGAAGCGGAGAACGCCAAGCGCAAAGCGATTTTTCACCGGCGAGGAATAATTTTTAACTTTTGATCCGATATGGTTTTGATTTTCCGAGTCTCAGACGTGGGTCCTGCCGCAAAATCGGGCGATCAGCTTGGTTTGCGATGCCGCCAAACCTCGAATCGGATGCGGGCGGTTTTGTAGGCGTCGATCATCGCCAGCGCCCAGACGAACAAACCACCTGCGAGTTTGCCAACCAGTGACACCTCAGGGGCAGCGGTTTTCAGGGTGAACGCACCGAGCAGCAGGATGAAGAACACAAAGGTCAGCCCCCGGATCGGCTGACGGTTCAGTACTTGGCCAGACCCCGGCAGGATGGTGGCGGCCAGCAGGACCAGATGGGGGTTTAGGGGTTGGCTCATGGCACTTCCTTCAGATCATCGCGCAGCGCCAGCAGGGCGTTCAGCAGCGGTTCCAGCCGGGCAGGGGCCAGCGGCGCTTTGCCCATCTCGGCATCGCGAAACGCCAGATAGCGGGTGCGATCGGCTTCCTCGGCCAGCCAGACAAGCCGCAGACCTTTCGGTGAGATCACCAATTCTTTCAGCAAATCGGCATCCAGCCCCTGCAGATGCTTCAATACGAAATCAGCGGGCGGCGCAGCCTCCGGCACATCGCTGCGAATGGCACAATCCTCAGGAAACCCCGAAGGCGTCGCAATCTGCACCGCCAAATCTCGAAAGTTGCTGAACGGCTCCACCCCGCGCGGGCGCAGCATCACGTCCAGCGTGGCGCGGGCAGGGGTGGGTTCTGCTAAAGTCACCAGCAGCCACAAGGCGGGCAGCTTGCGGTAGGTCAGCGTATCCGGCACCACTTGCAGATCAAACAGCGCGCCCTGATAGCGGCCAGAGAGGCGGGGAAATCCGGTGGGGGCGGTGGCCAAAATCGGCTCCGCAAACAGCCTTTCGACCTCTGCGAAATACCGCCCGCGCAGGGCAAACCGCTTGGCACTTTGCCTCCGCAACCGCGCAGCAATCCCAAACCCGATTACAATCACCAAAGCCCAGATCAGAAATTTCATGCTTTATCCCAAAAATGATCCGGCCCGCCGTTCAAGGCGGGCCGGAACCTGTCTCAATACCCGCGCGGACGCGGCCATGGCATCGTGAACTGATCGGCGCGTTTGACAAAGCGATAGCGCCAGAAGTGGAACCACAGCGACACCACGATATAAAACCCGATCATCGCAATCAGCTGGGTGCCATAGCCGAGGAACACCGCAAGATAGGTCACCGAACACAACGCCATCAGCGAGATCGCCGGCAGCGGGTGCAGCGGATGCTCATAGCCGCGTTTGATGGTGTCCAAAGGCCATTTCTTGCGGAACATGATCATGTTGATCGGCATGAAGGTATAGCCCAACAGCCCCGACAGGATCGAGAAGGTGATCACCTGATCCAAGGGCGCGCCCAAAGCGAAGATCAGCGCAATCGGCACCAGAAAGATGATCGCGCGGTAGGGCGTCCGGTACACCGGATGCACCGCGCCAAACCACGCGGGCAGATAATGGTCGCGCCCCATCGAGAACCAAGCCCGCGACGCATCATTGATACAGCCGTTGGCACTTGCCAAAGTAGCAAACAACGTGCCGATCCCCAGCAACCACACCAAGGCCGACGATCCCGAAATCTGCGCCGCCGAGAATAAGGGTGCCACCGCCCCATTCACCCCGTCGCCCAAGAATTCCCACGGCATCAGCCCCGCACAAATATACCACGTCAGCGTCGCCGCAATCAGCAGCGTCATGATCCCGGCCAAGGTGCCAAACGGCAACGACCGCGCCGGCGAGCGCACTTCCTCCGCCGCCTGCGTCGTGCCCTCAATCCCCAGATAATACCACAACCCGAAATGCATCGCGGCCAAGATCCCGAGCCAGCCGTAAGGCAAAGACGCCTGACCGCTCATCAGATCCTTGTGCAGCATCTCGCCCGCCCCCAGCAAAGGCGAGGTCGCAAGGAAAATCGTGATGATCGCCACAAACGCCACCGCCGTGATCACCAGATTGAACGTCAGCGTCGCCAACACGCCGCGATAATTCAGCCATGCCAGAAACATGATCGCCAGCACGATGAACGGGCGCTGATCAAGCCCACCCTCATGCCCGGTCATCCCCGCCACGGTATCGACCAAAAACCCTAAGGTGATCGCATTGCCCGCCTCCAACATCGTATAGGCGAACACCAGATAGAGCCCGACGTTGAACGCCATCAGCGGCCCGATGATATGCTTGGCTTGGGTATACTGGCCCCCAGCCGCTGCCACCGTCGAGGTCACCTCGCTGTCAATCATCGCCACGCAGGAATAGAGTATCCCCGCGAACCAGCAGGCGATCAGCGCGGCATAAGCCCCGCCCTTACCCACCGCAAAGTTCCAGCCCATATACTCGCCAACCAACACGATGCCGACGCCAAGCGCCCAAACATGCGCAGGGCCCAGCACCCGCAGCAGCCCCATCGACTGACCATGCGCGGTATGGTCCACGTCCGTTTCAGAATGTGCCATCCTCAGCCCTCCAGCCGATGTTTTTCGGTCATCGCTTCCAACTCGCCCTCGCGCGAGGAGGTCAGTTGCTCCTCTGAATAGGTGGTGTCGATCTTGATCCAGTCCACCACGATCAACAGCCCGAACAGCGCCGATAAAGCCCAAGCGCCGTATTCGATGTAATTCCAAGTATCCATCATGCGCCCCTATTTCTCGCCGAATTTTTCCGCGATCACTTCGCGGTATTCGGTGTCCGACAGCCGGATCATCATCACGAAATAGCCGGCGATCACGATCACCATCACCGCCAGCGACACCCAGCTGAAACTGTAGTCATAACGCGCGGTGATCATGTCATGCGCCGAGGCGGCATCGGGGAAGCCCAGCTTGTTCCACTGCGCCACCATCACCGGGTCCTGCCCCAGACTCTCCCAAGTCGGGTTTTCCACCGGAACCGGCAGCTTGGCCGAGCCCGCAAGCCCCAGCCACAACGGCAAAAACAACGCACCGACCGACAGCACCACCAGCACGATCACGTCAATCATCTGGCCAAACTTGCTTTGCACCGGGGGGATATAGCGTGCCATCTATTTCCCCTTTGCCGCGCGGGCGGCATCCAGAAACTTGATGTCCAGCCCATACATGAAATCCCGGTCCTCGCGGTAATGCCGCAGCATCGCCAGAATGGCCGCCGTGTTATAAAGCAGCACCAATGCGCCGCCGATCAGCAGCAGCACCCGCGCGGCCCCCGAAGGTGCCAGATCCCAAGTGCCATAGGCCACAAACCCAATCGCCAGCCAAAGGCCGATCACGAAGGCCCACGCAATGCGCGTGTCGCTTCGATGCATCGCCTCGATCCGTGTGTTCAGATCAGACAAGATTTCCTCCCTAGGCCCTCTCCTCCCGGCCGCGCTTAGGGCCAGAGCGCGGCAGTCGCAGCGGGTTTCTCCCCGCTTGATTTCTGTGTGTAAATTTTATTTCCTGACAGGAAACACCGCCTGCGACATTCTGTCAAAGCATTTGATGAGAAAATAGGCGAAATGAAAATCATTATCCACGGTGAAAAAAAGTTTCTTCACAGTTGACGGAATATTTTGCCGTGATAGCTTTGGCCCATATCCACACGACAAGGAGTCGTCGCCATGTGCGGAATCGTCGGGCTTTTCCTGAAAGACCCCAAGCTAGAGCCTCAACTGGGCGCGATGCTGACTGATATGCTGATCACCATGACAGACCGTGGCCCCGACAGCGCTGGGATCGCGATTTACTCTCACAGCAAGGTTGGCCACGGCAAGCTGACCGTGCAGTCGGCCACCCCGGACGTTGATTTCAAGAACCTCGACGCCGATCTGAAAGCGGCGCTGGGCACCCCGGTGCTGATGCTGGTGAAATCCACCCATGCCGTGTTGGAAGTTCCCGCAGGCCAGTTGGACGCAGCCCGCTCGGCCTTGGCGAAAATTCGCCCCGGCATGAAGGTGATGTCTTCGGGCGAAGGCATTGAAATCTACAAAGAAGTCGGCTTGCCGAAAGACGTGGCGGCCCGCTTTGAAGTTGCCAAAATGCACGGCACCCACGGCATCGGCCACACCCGTATGGCCACCGAATCCGCTGTCACCACGATGGGCGCGCATCCGTTCTCAACTGGCGCGGATCAGTGCCTTGTGCATAACGGCTCGCTGTCGAACCATAATGGCGTACGGCGTGAACTCAAACGTCTGGGCATGACGTTTGAAACCGAGAATGATACCGAAGTCGGTGCCGCTTTCGTCAGCCACAAGTTGCAACAAGGCGAAACCTTGGGCAACGCTTTAGAAGCCACGCTCACCGATCTTGACGGCTTCTTCACCTTCGTCGTCGGCACCAAGGACGGCTTCGGCGTCGTGCGCGATCCGATCGCCTGCAAACCTGCCGTGATGGCCGAAACCGATCAATACGTCGCCTTTGGGTCCGAATACCGCGCCCTCGTCAACCTGCCGGGGATTGAGTCCGCCCGCGTCTGGGAACCCGAGCCCGCCACCGTTTACTTCTGGGAACGCTGAACATGCAGACTTTCGACCTTGAAGCGCAGGGATTGCGCGCGCTCAATCAGGCCCTTCACAACCTGAAAGACGCAAACACCAATGAGACCGCATGGGAAGTCGTCAACCCCAAGGGCAGCCACGCGATCGCCGTCGGCGTAGACGCCCCCATCGACATCACCGTGCGCGGATCGACCGGCTATTACTGCGCGGGCATGAACAAGCAGGCGACGATCCGCGTCAAAGGCTCCGCTGGACCGGGTGTCGCGGAAAACATGATGTCCGGCACCGTGATCATCGACGGCGACGCCAGCCAATACGCAGGTGCCACCGGACGCGGCGGGTTGCTGGTGATCAAAGGCAACGCCTCGTCGCGCTGCGGCATCTCGATGAAGGGCATCGACATCGTCGTGCATGGCAACATCGGCCATATGTCTTGTTTCATGGCGCAATCGGGCAACATTCTGGTGCTGGGGGATGCGGGCGACGCTTTGGGTGACTCGCTCTACGAGGCGCATCTGTTCGTGCGCGGCACCGTGAAATCCCTCGGCACCGACTGTATCGAAAAAGAGATGCGCCCCGAACATCTCGCCATCATCGCCGACCTGCTAAAACGCGGTGAAGCTGAACATCTCGCCAAGCCTTCGGATTTCAAACGCTACGGCTCCGCCCGCAAACTCTACACATTCAACATCGACAACGCGTCGTCGTACTGAGGCATATATGAGCGATTTTTCCCATACCCCGCCGAAGCAAAGCTGGACCTATTCCAACGACGTAAACGCCGAAATCCGCCGCGCCGCTGCTACCGGCATCTATGACATTCGCGGCGGCGGTTCCAAACGCAAACTGCCGCATTTCGATGACCTGTTGTTCCTTGGCGCCTCGATCTCCCGCTATCCGCTGGAAGGCTACCGCGAGAAATGCGCCACCGATGTCTGGCTCGGCACCCGCTATGCGAAAAAACCGATCCACCTCGACATCCCCGTCACCATCGCAGGCATGTCGTTCGGCGCTTTGTCCGGCCCGGCCAAAGAGGCCCTCGGGCGCGGAGCGTCCGCCGCAGGCACCTCAACCACCACAGGCGATGGTGGCATGACCGAAGAAGAACGCGGCCATTCCAATACCCTGGTTTACCAATATCTGCCCAGCCGCTACGGCATGAACCCCGATGACCTCCGCCGCGCTGACGCCATCGAAGTCGTCGTCGGCCAAGGCGCCAAACCCGGTGGCGGCGGTATGCTGCTGGGTCAGAAAATCTCTGACCGCGTTGCCAAAATGCGCAACCTTCCCAAAGGCATCGACCAACGCTCTGCCTGCCGCCACCCCGACTGGACCGGCCCCGATGATCTTGAAATCAAGATCATGGAGATCCGTGAGATCACCGATTGGGAAAAGCCAATCTACGTCAAGATCGGCGGCGCACGCCCCTATTACGACACCGCGCTTGCCGTGAAAGCAGGTGCTGACGTGGTGGTGCTCGACGGCATGCAAGGCGGCACCGCAGCGACCCAAGACGTGTTCATCGAAAACGTCGGCATGCCGATCCTCGCCTGCATCCCGCTGGCGGTGAAGGCGCTGCAAGACCTCGGTATGCACCGCAAAGTGCAACTGATCGTCTCAGGTGGCATCCGCACTGGGGCCGATGTGGCCAAAGCCATGGCCTTGGGCGCTGACGCCGTCGCCATCGGCACCGCCGCCCTGATCGCTTTGGGCGACAACGATCCCCGCCTTGAAGCCGAATACAACAAACTCGGCACCACCGCAGGCGCTTACGATGACTGGCACGAAGGCAAAGATCCCGCAGGCATCACCACGCAAGACCCGGAACTCTACAACCGCTTCGATCCGATCCTCGGTGGCCGCCGCCTGAAGAACTACCTCAAGGTGATGACGCTGGAAGCTCAGACCATCGCCCGCGCCTGCGGCAAGAACCATCTGCACAACTTGGAGCCTGAAGACCTCTGTGCGCTGACCATCGAAGGCGCTGCCATGGCGGGCGTTCCCTTGGCTGGCACCAACTGGATTCCCGGCAAAAACGGTTTCTAACCCATTGGCGGGTCTGAACAATCAGGCCCGCTTCAAACCATAAAGACGACAGGGAGTGACCAGATGGTCCAAGATCTAGCCGCCTACGCCAAGGAAAAAGGCGTTAAATACTTCATGATCAGCTACACCGACCTGTTCGGCGCGCAGCGTGCCAAACTGGTGCCAGCGCAAGCGATCAACGACATGGCCGTCGATGGCGCGGGCTTTGCGGGCTTTGCCACTTGGCTTGACCTCACCGCCGCCCATCCCGACATGATGGCGGTGCCGGATGCCTCATCCGTCATCCAACTGCCGTGGAAAAAAGAGGTGGCATGGCTCGCCTCGAACTGCGTGATGGAGGGCAAACCCGTCGCCCAAGCCCCGCGCAACGTGCTGCGCAAGCTGGTGGATGAGGCCGCGAAAGAGGGCCTGCGCGTCAAAACTGGCGTCGAGCCTGAATTCTTCCTGCTCACCCCCGAAGGCGACAAAATCGCCGATCCCTATGATAACGCAGAGAAACCCTGCTACGACCAGCAAGCGATGATGCGGCAATATGACGTGATCGCCGAAGTTTGCGATTACATGCTGGAACTCGGCTGGGAAGCCTACCAGAACGACCACGAAGACGCGACTGGCCAGTATGAGATGAACTGGAAATACGACGACGTGCTGCAAACCGCCGACAAGCACAGCTTCTTCAAATTCATGATGAAATCGGTGGCCGAAAAGCACGGGCTGCGCTGCACGTTTATGCCCAAGCCGTTCAAAGGCCTGACCGGTTCCGGCTGCCACGCGCATATCTCGGTCTGGGATCTGGAAGGCAAGAAGAACGTATTCTCCGATGATACCAAAGAACTCGGCCTGTCCGACCGTGGCCGCACCTTCCTTGGCGGCATCATGAAGCACGCTTCCGCCTTGGCCGCGATCACCAACCCGACCGTCAACAGCTACAAACGCATCAACGCGCCGCGCACTTCGTCGGGGGCGACTTGGGCGCCGAATACCGTGACGTGGACGGGCAACAACAGAACGCACATGGTCCGCGTGCCGGGGCCGGGCCGCTTCGAGTTGCGCCTGCCCGATGGCGCGGCGAACCCTTACCTCATGCAGGCGGTGATTCTCGCCGCGGGCCTTGACGGCGTGCGCACCAAAGCCGACCCCGGCCCGCGCTATGACATTGATATGTATACCCAAGGTCAAACTGTAACGGGAGCGCCCAAGCTGCCGTTGAACCTGCTTGATGCTCTGCGCGACTATGACCGCGACACCACGCTGAAGGCCGCGATGGGCGAAGAATTCTCCGCCGCCTATCTGAAGCTGAAGGGCAAAGAGTGGGACAGCTACGTCAGCCATTTCTCGAAATGGGAACACGAAAACACCCTCGACATCTAAGGCAAACCAAAGGGAGTGCCGGACCAAACCCAGCACTCCCTAAGCAATTTCACATTGGCCTAAATATCCCCGCCGGAGGCTCCCCCCTGCGGCCCCAAGTGCCGGATTTCCATGAAAATCCTGATCTTCCAACACCTCGCCTGTGAAACTGCCGGGATCTTCACCGAACTCTGGACAGCCGACGGTCATGAGCTGCACGTCATAGCGTTAGACGAAGGCGACCCAATCCCAGCCTTGGAAAGCTATGACTTGCTCGCCGTGATGGGCGGCCCGATGGATGTCTGGCAAGACGCCGAACACCCATGGCTGATCGCCGAAAAAGCCGCAATCAAACACTGGGTTCAAACCCTGAACCGCCCCTATTTCGGCATCTGTCTTGGCCACCAATTGCTCGCCGTCGCCTTAGGCGGCGCAGCCCTGCCAATGCCGCGCCCCGAAGTCGGCCTGACTCAAATCAGCCAAACCGGGGCAGGGCGCTCTGACCCGATCTTCGCAGGGCTCCCCGCCGAGATGACCACCCTGCAATGGCACGGCGTCGCAGTCACAACCCTGCCGCCCGATGCCGTCGTGCTGGCCTGCAACCCCGCCTGTGCCGTGCAAGCCATGCGCGTCGGTCGCCATGCCTATGGCGTGCAATACCACCTCGAAATCCTGCCCTCCACTGTCGCGGATTGGCAGCGCATCCCCGAATACCGCGCAGCGCTGCATGCAACGATTGGGACGCAGGCTGCCGAGAGGCTAGAGTCCGAAGTCGCCCCGCATCTGCCTGAATTTCGCAGAATTGCCGCGCAGATCCATCAGGGTTTGAAGGCTTTGACGGATGCAGATTTTCATCGCCGCGACGGCTTTAACCGCGAAGCCTCCGGCGGGGATATTTGAGCACAGAGGATGGGCTAAGACAGCGGATTTGTTAATTTTCCCTTAACGCCGCCTCGTAATCCATTGAATATAAAAACAATAAAAAAGGTCCCGAGTTGGGACCAGTAAAAAGGCCCCGGAAATCCCGAGGCCTTTTCCATCCAAATCAGTTCCGAAGGTAAGCTTCCAAACTATCCTCCAGCGCGTCCTTCCAAGGCGTGTGATGCACCGGTGCCATCGACCCGGTGATCACCGATTTATAGGCATGGTTGCGGAAGGTCATGATCCCGGCCTTCTTGTGTTCCTTCCACTCAAAAAACGCCTCACAAGCCCCATCGACGTCAAAGCTGGGATAGTCGGTCTCGGCATTCAGTTCCTTGACGTAATCGCCCTGATAATGGATCGCATCATGCGCGTCCTGCCCCGCATCCTCGCGCGCCACCCGGTCCACAACATCCGCCAGCAGCACCGCTTTATCGGCAGGCACCGCAATCCGCCCCAAAATCACATCCCGCACCCACCAGGCCTGCGCGTCAAACATGTTGAAGGTGAACCACTGATCCTGCATGCCCACATAGAACAGCTTCGGGTTGTTCACCCAAACCACGCCCTTATAGATATCCGCCGCAGCCAACCTATTCGCGGTTTTCAGCCGCAGATCGTCGGGCAGGAACGGGAAGTGATGCTTATAGCCCGTACACAGAATGATCGCATCGACCCGTTTGCTGGTGCCATCCTTGAAATAGGCAGTGGTCTCATCCACCCGCTCCAGCGCAGGCACTTCGACGAAATTCTCCGGCCAATCGTAGCCCAAAGGCGCATTCCGATAGGCTACAGTGATCGACTTCGCGCCGTATTTCCAGCATTGTGAGCCGATATCTTCCGCCGAATAACTTGACCCCAGCAGCAGGATATCCTTGCCGTTGAACTCCATCGCGTCACGGAAATCATGCGCGTGCAAGACCCGCCCGCCGAATTTATCAAACCCCGGATATTCCGGCACGTTCGGCGTCGAGAAGTGGCCTGAGGCGACGATGACGTTGTCAAATTCCTCCTCATACATCCGGTCTGTTTTCATATCATGCGCGGTGACGGTGAAATTGCCCTTGGCCTCATTGTATTTCACGAACCGCACCGGGGTTGAAAACCGGATCCAGTCGCGTACGCCGGCCTTTACCACCC
>JAYTVN010000019.1:0-85756 GCA_043743975.1 Cypionkella sp. | reverse complement strand
CCAGCATCACGTCGATGAACGGCGTGACGTTGATATCGGCCATCGCATCTTCGTCATCCTCATCGCGGTGGGTGCTGGGGGTGATGGCCATGTTATCTCACGCAGATTTGGCAAAGCGCGTGGCGCTGCGACGGTCGAGATCACGGCTGAGCAGGCGCTCGATCTGCGCGCTGGCGTCGGCAAGGCCACGGCGGAAGGCGGCGATGCGGCGCGACAGAGCGTTGTAGATCAGCACCGCCGGGATCGCAGCCAGCAGGCCGATGGCGGTGGCGAACAAAGCCTCGGCAATACCGGGGGCGACGACCGCCAGACTGGTGGTCTTGGTTTCCGCAATCGCCAGAAACGCATTCATGATACCGAACACCGTGCCAAACAGCCCGATGAAGGGCGAGGTGGCCCCGATCGACGCAAGCAACCCCGACCCTGCGCGCAGCCGTGCCAAAGCGCCCGCTTCAATCCGGTCCATCGCAAGCCGGGTGCGCTGTTGGGCGGCATGGGCATAGCCGGGCTCCAGCGGGAAATCGACGAGGCTGGCGAATTCGTCATAGGCCACGCGGGCCATCAGCGTGGCGGGATCGCGCTGTGCCGCCATCGCGCGGATGGCTGCGGGCAGGTCCGTGGCGGTAGTCAGTTTGGCCGCGCTGCGGCGCAGGGCGCGGAACGCCAAGGTCAGCTCGGCGATTTTCTGCACCATGATGGTCAGGGCGGCAAAGGCCGCCAGCGCAAGCAGCCCCATCACCGCCTGCACCACCCAATGCGCTGAGAGGATGATGCTGAACAGATCGGTGCTGGCATGGGGGGCTGCCAGACCCGCCGCAATGTCTTGGGCCAAAGCGGGATGGGCCAGAAGGCCCACCCCGATGATCAGGGCGCTAGCGGTGCGCATTAAAAGCTCACCGATTTGGCGATAGAGAGTTTGTAATTGCGGCCAACGCCGTTATCGAGCGCGAGGTTGTTGCGATAGGTCTTGTCGAACATGTTTTCGACCGCAAAGTTCACATCCAGACCCTTCAGCACACCGTCTTGCGGCGACCATTTCACGAACATGTCGTGGGTGTCGTAATGCGTGCCCGAGGTGGTGGCCGACGACGTGGTGATGTCGTCATAGTAATACCCGGTCCAGCCAAAGCTGACATTCTGCGCGGGCAGCTTGCCGCCAATGGTCAGCGCCACGTTTTCCGCCGGGGTATCGGCCAGCGTCAGGCCGGTGGTGCCGTCTTTGCTGCGCACATGGCTCCATGACAGGCTGGTGAACCAGAATTCCGAATCGTAGCTGGCCTCCAACTCGGCCCCCCAAAGTTCAGCCGAGGCGATGTTCGAGAAATACGGCACAGCAGCCCCGCCCGCGACCCGCAGCGTGGTGGCGATCATGTTGGTGACATCATTATGGAAGCCCGTGACCTTCAGTTGCAGGCTGTCCCCCTCAGAAATAAGGTCCTGTTTTTGCACGGTAAAGCCCAGCTCTATGCTGTCGGCTTTTTCCTTCTTCAGATCTGCGCTGATCAACCGGGCTGGCAATGTGCTTGCAGCTTCGCTGGAATAGCGCTCGTCCAGTGTCGGCAAACGTTCGGTGCGGGCAATCGAGCCGAACAACGAGAAGTTATCGTTCAACTTGTACATCGCGGCCAGTTTGGGCGAGATCGCGGTATCGCTGACATCGTCGGCGCCAAGGCTGCGCGGACCAGCACCGGGGCTGACATCGCCAAAGTCGATGCGCACGCCGGGAATCAGCGTCAGGCGTTCTTGATAGGTGAATTCACCCTGTGCATAGAGGCCGATCTTGCGGTCAGTGCCTTCCGGGTGGAACAGATAGGGGCCAACGGGCGAGGTTGCGCTGCGCTCTTGCTGCGACAGTTGCACCCCGGTGGTCAGGAAGTTGCTCCAGCCGCCCGCGCTGAAATCAGCGGTGTTTTCCACTTTCAGCGTTGTGGTGGCATAGCCGAAGCTGCCATCGCACAGCACCTGATTGCGCCCCGGCGCACAAGCAGCACCCAGCGAGAAGTTGCTCTTGTCGACCGAAGTGTCGGTGTAAGACAGTTGCACGGTCAAATCCAACAGCGGGTTGGCGGCAAAGCTGTTGTTCCAGGTCAGCGAGAGCGTGTCGTCGATGGAATGGATATCGGCGGTGCCGAAGAAGGCCGCGGCCGCGCCGCCAGTTTGCGCCACCAAAGCGTCATCCAGATCGGTGTCGGTGCGCGACAGGGCCACGGTCAGGCTTTGGTCGTCGTCCTGCCCCAACGTGAACTTGCCTTTCAGCAGGCCTGAGATACTTTCATGCGACGTGCCCGGCAGCACCGTGCCGCTGCCGTCCTTGATCTCGCCGCCGTTCGAGAAATTCAGCGATCCAAGGTATTCAGCATTGCCCCGTTTGGTCGCAAAAATCACGCTTTGCTTGTTGGTGTTGCCGTTGCTGGCATAGCTTTCCTTGAAGCGCAGCGTGGTGGTTTTGCCGTCTTCGATAAAGTCGCTGGCATCCTTGGTGGTGAAGTTGATCGCCCCGCCAATCGCACCCGCACCATAAAGCGTTGACGAGGCCGGGCCGCGCAGCACTTCGACGCGTTTGAACAGCTCGAAATCCCCAAAGAACGACCCGAGGCGATATTGCTCGAAGAATTTTGGCGCACCATCGACCGTCACCGCGATGCGGGCTTCCGAGGCGGTTTGCTCGGTATTGCCGATCCCCCGGATGTTGAAGGCCTGACCCAAGGGCCGCGCCGAAGACCCGGTGGCCTGCGCGCCGGGAATACCCTTCAGCACATCGCCCATCGTGTTGGGCTGGGCGCGGTCAAGATCGGCTTGATCCTTCACCGTCACGGCTTGCGGCGTGTCGATGGCAACTTTCGCGGTGCCCGCACCGAAGATGATCCGGCCCAACATCTGAAACACGCCGTCATCCGTCTCTTGAGCGGCAACGGGCGCGGCGATCAGCGCAATCGCGACGGTGGATAACAGCAGGTGACCGCGCAGGGCGGGGGTGCGGCGAGGCAGCATTGGCTTTCCTTGTTTAAGGTCTGCGAATGGCTGGCCTTGCCGTCATTGGGGCAAGCTGGCGGGCAGAGATATATTCTGACTTGATCTGTCAAGAATTAAGCTCATAGAAATCCCCACTATAACTGTCAAGTATATCTCTGCAGATATGTTTTGACCCTTGCGCTCCAGCCACGGCCAGGCGGCCCGCCAGATCCGCGCCCCCCGTAAAACTTAGGATTCTGGCATGACCCATACGCATACTCCCGCACAGATTCGCGCCCTGCGCGCTGAAAACCCCAAGGCGCGCGCCCACGATTTTGCGGCATTGCAGGGAATCACCGAGGCTGAACTGGTTGCGGCCTATGTCGGTCATAGCGCCACGGCGATTGAGGCTACGCCGGACGCGTTGTTTCCGCTGATTGGTGAGTTGGGCGATGTGATGGCGCTGACCCGCAACGAGTCCTGTGTGCATGAGCGGCGCGGGGTTTATAAGGATTACCACTCCGGCCCGCATGCGGCGATGGTGCTGGGGTCCGAGATTGATATGCGGATGTTCCCGAGCCACTGGAAATTCGGCTTTGCGGTGGTGGAGGCGGGCGAGGATGGCCCCAAGCGCAGTCTGCAAGTGTTCGATGCGGCGGGCGATGCGGTGCATAAGGTGCATCTGAAACCGGAATCCGACGTGGCGGCGTTTGAGGCTTTGGTCGCGGCGCTGCGTCTGCCCGAGCAGGCTGATCAGCTGACTCTGGTGGCGCGTGAACCCGTCGAGGGGCCAAAGGGCGATCTGGCCCGCGTGGCCGAACTGCGCAGCGAATGGAAGGCGATGACCGACACGCATCAGTTCCTGAAGCTGACGCGGCGGTTGAAATTCAACCGTTTGGGGGCGAACCGGATGGTCGGCGCACCCTATGCCGCCCCGGTTGCGCGCGATGCGATCACCCAAGTGCTGCACGCGGCGGCTGATCAGCAAATCCCGCTGATGATCTTCGTTGGCAATGCGGGCTGCATCCAGATCCACGGCGGGATGATTGAAAAGGTGGTGCCGATGGGCCCGTGGATCAACGTGATGGACCCACGCTTTAACCTGCATCTGCGCGCCGATCACATCGCCGAATGTTGGCGCGTGACCAAGCCGACGCAGCGTGGCGATGCGATCTCGGTTGAGGCATTTGATGCCGAGGGTGGGCTGATCCTGCAAATCTTCGGCTATCGCAAGGACGCTCCGCCGCTGGCTTGGGATACCTTCGTGATGGCGCTTCCGGTGCTAGAAGCGGAGATGGCATGATGCAGGCGATAAATGCTCTGCGGGCAGGTCTGGCGCTGGCTTTGTCCGTCGCCCTGACCGCCCCAGCGGTGGCCGAGGACGCCAAGCGGGTCGTGACGCTGGGCGGCTCGGTCACCGAAATTGCTGTGGCCTTGGGGGCGGGTGATCTGTTGGTGGCGCGGGATTCGACCTCGAATTACCCCGCCGCGATCACCGCTTTGCCGGATGTCGGCTATATCCGGGCTTTGTCGCCGGAGGGGGTGCTTTCAGTTTCCCCCGATCTGATCTTGGCCGAAGCCGATGCAGGCCCGCCCGCTGCGGTGGATGTGTTGACCGCCGCTGGCGTGCCGTTCCTGCGGATGCCGGGCGATCCGACGCCTGCGGGTGTGGTGGCGAAGATCAAGGCGGTGGCTGAAGCCTTGGGGCGTAAGGCCGAAGGCGACGCCTTGGCTGCAAAAGTGCAGGCTGGTCTGACCGAGGCCGAAGCCCGCGCCGCTGCTGTCACCGACAAAAAGCGCGTGCTGTTTGTGCTGTCGCTGCAAGGCGGGCGGGTGATGGCGGGGGGCGAAGGCTCGTCGGCGGAGGGCATCATCGCCTTGGCCGGGGGCATCAACGCTGCGACGGGGTTTCAGGGTTACAAGCAGATGACGGACGAAGCGGTCCTCGCCGCCGCCCCGGATCTGATCCTGATGATGGACCGTGAGGGCGATCTGGCGATTGGCAATGCGGATGTTATGGCGCATCCCACCCTGTCGCAAACCCCTGCGGCGCAATCAGGCGCGATTGTGCGGATGGATGGCATGCTGCTGCTGGGCTTTGGCCCGCGCACCCCGGATGCGGCCCGCGCGCTGTATGACGCGCTTTATCCGCAGGCGGGCTGAGATGGTGTCGCTCGCCTTGGGCCGCAGCCAAAGCTTAGGCGGTGAACGGGAAGCGCGGGCAGTTCTGATGCTGCGCGCGCTGATCGTGCTGCTGCTGGTGGTGTCGGTGCTGTCCTTGGGCACCGGGGCGGCGGGGTTGAACCTTGCCGATCTGTTCCATGCGGCGATCAAGGGCGAGCTTTCCAGCCGCGATCAGGTGATCCTGTGGAACATCCGCCTGCCGCGTCTGGCGATGGGCTTGCTGATTGGGGCGGCCTTGGCGGTGTCGGGCGCGTTGATGCAGGGGCTGTTCCGCAACCCTTTGGCTGATCCCGGTATCGTTGGGGTCGGTGCAGGCGCGGGGCTTGGCGCGGTGCTGGCGATTGTGCTGGGCGGGCTGCTGCCTGCCGGGATTGCGGTGCATTTTGGCGGCCAACTGGTGCCCGTGGCGGCGTTCCTGGGCGGTTGGGGGGCGACCCTGTTGCTTTATCGTTTGGCCACACGCGGCGGCCATACTTCGGTCGCCAATATGCTGCTGGCGGGGATCGCCTTGGGGGCGTTGGCGGGGGCGTTCACGGGTATTCTCGTCTATCTCGCCGATGACAAACAACTGCGCGACCTGACGTTCTGGAGCATGGGTTCCTTGGCAGGCGCGGGCTGGGGCAAGCTGGCGACCGCTTTGCCGCTGATCCTGCCCGTGCTGCTGTTCTCCCCCTTGATGGCGCGCGGGCTGAACGCATTGGCCTTGGGTGAGGCGCAAGCGGCGCATCTGGGCATTGAGGTCGAACGCCTGAAACAACTGATCATCCTTGGCGTCGCGGCGGCAACCGGCGCTTCGGTGGCCGTGGCGGGCGGTATCGGCTTTATCGGCATCGTGGTGCCGCATCTGTTGCGCATCTCGACCGGGCCGAACCACCGCTATTTGTTGCCCAATGCTGCCCTGCTGGGGGCAAGCTTGCTGGTCGGTGCCGATATGATCGCTCGCACCATCGTGGTCCCGGCAGAACTGCCCATCGGCATTGTGACGGCCGTTTTGGATGCCCCGGTGTTCCTGTGGATTTTGATGCGCCGTCAGGGGCTTGTGGGGGTTTAAGCGATGCTGCACGTAGAAGATGTCTGTGTGGCCTTGAACCGCCGCCCGGTGTTGCGCGGCGTCAGTTTAACCGCCCGCCCCGGCACATTGACGGCGATTGTCGGGCCGAACGGCTCAGGCAAAACCACCCTGTTGCGCGCGATTACCGGAGAGGTCGCCTATCAGGGCAAGGTCACACTGAACGGGCTTGATGTGGCGCGCGCGAAGGCGTGGCAGCTGGCGGCGATCCGCCCGGTGATGGCGCAGGAAACCCAACTGGCGTTCCCGTTCACCGTGCTGGAGGTGATCCGGCTGGGCCTTTCCAGGGGCGAAAACGCCGATGCCCGCGATCTGCCGCAGCGGGCTTTGGCCGAGGTGGATCTGCTGCACCACGCCGCCCGCAACTACCAAGACCTCTCGGGCGGCGAACGCCAGCGCGTACAACTCGCCCGCGCCTTGGTGCAGGTCTGGAACCCGGTTGGGGTCGCAGGCGCGCGCTGGTTGTTTCTGGATGAACCGGTGGCCAGCCTTGATCTGGGGCATCAGCTGCAAGTGATGCGCTTGGCGCGGCGCTTTGCCGATGCGGGCGGCGGTGTGGTGGCGGTGATGCACGATCTGAACCTGTCGGCGATGTTCGCTGACAGGCTGGCGCTGCTGGCCGGGGGGGCTTTGGTCGCCGCTGGCACGGCAGATGCAGTGCTGACCGACACATTGCTGTCAAACGCCTATGACTGCCTGATTCGCACCAACGCCCTGCCCAGCCACGGCACTTGGCTGCTGCCACAGGCGGTCGCCAGTTGAACCAACTGGTTGCAGTGGGGCGTTGCAGCCCTGCCGCAGCGCTGGGGATTCCTAAAGGTAAGTAAAAGAATCAAGTTTTACATTCCTGACAGATTTGCTAGGCATAGCTTATTGCCATGCCACCCGCCTCTGGGAAGCCGGTCTTTCAGTGCCAACCCACCTCTCTTGCGGAGCGCAACATGTACGAAACTCAAATCATGACCCCTCAGTTTCTGGCGTCGCAAGCCGCTGCCGAGCCCGTATCCGCTGATCGCACCCTGCGCTATGACGCGCGGGTGCTGACCGGGGGCGCGGGCACTGCGCTGATCGAGTTGGACGGGCAGATTTACACCCTGCGCATCACCAAATCGGCCAAGCTGATCCTGACCAAATAGCCGCGAAGCCGGGCCGGTGCATGGCGCATCTTGGGTTGTGGCGAAAAAGCTATGCCTTGAGTAATTTGTAACAGAGCGCGGAAATGCGCAGTATTCTGTGGTATATGTAGGACATTACCTCCCTGTTGGACCTCCCGCCCGGCCACCTTGGCTGGGCGACTTTTTGCGTGCTGCTTGCATCGCCCCACATTGGGTTTGCCCCCTTGAGAACAGGCCGCACCCCGCATAGGCTTGACTTCTTAGATCAGGAGCAGCCGATGACCTTCACCCTCGCCACTTGGAACATCAACTCGGTCCGCCTGCGTGAAAGTCTGGTGGTCAAGCTGATGGCCGAGGAAGCCCCCGATGTGCTGTGCCTGCAGGAATGTAAAAGCCCGGTCGAGATGATCCCGGTCGAGCAGTTCCGCGCCTTGGGCTACCGCTACATGGTGGCGCGCGGGCAGAAGGGCTATAACGGCGTGGCGATCCTCTCCAAGCTGCCGTTGGAGGATGCCGGGGGGCGTGACTTCGTTGCGATGGGCCATGCGCGGCATGTGGCGGCGCGGCTGGAGAACGGCGTGGTGATCCACAACTGCTATGTGCCTGCGGGCGGCGATATTCCCGACCGCGCGCTGAACGTGAAATTCGGGCAGAAGCTGGATTTCCTCACCGAGATGCGCGATTGGTTTCATGGTGAAAAACCCAGCAAAGCCATTCTGGTCGGCGATCTGAACATCGCTCCGCGCGAGGATGATGTGTGGAATCACAAGGCGCTGTTGAAGATTGTCAGCCACACCCCGATTGAGGTCGAGCATTTTGGCGCGGCGATGGAGTCGGGGGCTTGGGTCGATGTCACCCGCGCCGATATTCCGACGGGCAATCTCTACAGCTGGTGGAGCTATCGCTCACCCGATTGGGATGGCGCGGATAAGGGGCGTCGGCTGGATCACATCTGGGCCACGCCGGATATTGCTGGGTCCGCGCATGGCAGCCGGATTTTGCGGGGGGTGCGGGGCTGGGAGCAACCCTCCGACCACGCCCCGGTGTTCGCGACGTTTGATCTGTAAGGCGATTTCCGCGCGGAAATCGTGCCCGGAATTCGCGCGAATTCCGCCTTATCGGCCACGGCTCCAGCCTTGGCCGCGCTTCAGGCGCACCGCTAGGGAGACGGCGGCATAGGTGGCGAAGCCGATGGGATCACGCAGAGCGAGGTCTAGCAGGCGGGCTTTGGTCAGCGGCACTTTGGCCTCACGCGCCAGAAGGTCGGGGTATAGCCGATCAATCTCGGCCACGCCCGCATCCTGCCTGCGTCGCACTTTGGTTAGGGCGGCGAAGCCTTCGATCATCGGCCAGTCATAGCGGGCCTGTACCTGTACCCGTTCCTCAGGCACAAATTGCAGCCGCACGAAGGTGTCGTCCGAGATGATGCCGGGAAACTCCCCCCAGCGCGCGCGCCCTGCGGCGTTGGTGGCGAACAGGCCATAGCCGGGGGCGGGGCTTTGCGCGAAAGGCAGGCACTGCCAGAACCGCGCATAGGCACGGGTGACGGCGCTTTTCGCACGCGGGATGTGGGCGGTGCCGGTGGCATAGCGCGGCGCATCGCCGTCAAGCGCCGCAATCAGCTGTGCCATCAGATCGGGCGAGACGATCACATCCGCATCGAGATAGGCCCGCAGCGCCGCCTTGGCGATCTGGTCGCCGGCGTTCAGCGCATTGGGCTTGCCGCCCTGCGCTAAGTCCAGCACGGTCAGCGCCCAACCCGCCGCTTTCGCCTGCGCCGTATATCCCCGCGCCACCGTTGCCGTGGCATCGCGACAGCCGTTGGCCACCACGATACATTCGGCCTCAAGCGGCCCCGAGGCAAACAGCGCGGTCAGACAGGCACCGATATATCCCGCCTCGTTCGAGGCCGGAATGATCACAGAAAGCCGAGGCGTCAGCACGTGATACAGCCCTTCGCCAAGGCATCCCAGCGCGGGTTGCTATCGCCCAAATGCCGCAATGCGCCCCAACTTCCCCATTTGCCGGGCCGATACACATCGACAAAGGCGTTGAACGGCTGATCACTGATCAACTGCCATCCGGCCAGCAATTCGGCATAAAGCGCACCCATTTCCGGGGTGAAGTTGAGATGGGTGAAAAACGCGGTCAATTCCTCGTCATCGACCTCTGCGCCATAGCCCACCACATGACTGCCGCCCTCATACATCATCAGTTTCAGCCCCCGGTCGGCAGCTATAGCGGCGTGATAGGGCAGGGTTTCGGCCAGCATCTGCGTCAGGCTGTTGGCGGGATTGCCGGTTACAGAGCCATCCCGCAACTCTTGCCCCGCCAGCTTATCCGCCAGATCATAGCGGTGCGCGGCGAGATAGGCGTCAGCATCAGTCCCGCTTAGCCCCTGCGCAGCGGCATCCTTGCGCGCCGCATCCGCCGATTGCTTCAGCCAATCCTTCACCGTGGTGTATTTCTGATCGCCGCCCAGTTCGGCGCTGAAATAGCCCGTCACCGCATAGGCGTCGAAACTGGCAACGGGGGCAGGCAGGCCTTCTGCCACCACCAAGGGTGCGTCCAATATCTGCTCCTCCAGCCCCAGCCAGCCGGTCTGCACCGAAACGATGCGGGTCAGCCGTGCAGGCGCATCCTTGAACACATCCGACCAGATCGCCATCACCTGCGCCGCCCGCAGCCCATAGAATTGCACCCAAGTCTTATCCTGCCCCCAGCGCGCAATGCCCTGTTCCTCCGCCCAGCGAGCTTGGGCGAACTGCCAGTTCCAGACTTCGTTGGAGTATTCCACCTGCGCCTTCAACGCAGGGTCCAACTGGCCATGCGCGATCTGGGCATAGCTGCGCACCAGATCGTCGCTGGCCAGATGCGGGATGGTGAACCACGGATCGGCGTGCAACTCATTCGCCAGCGCCACCATGATTTCCATAGGCACGCCGTTGCGCGCGTAGGAATAATCCTCGGGCAGCGGACGATCCTTCACCTCGGCCAAGGCGGAATCATTGGTCATCATCCAATCCATGAAGCGTATTCCCTTCACGCCGCAGATCCGCGCCAGCCAATCGGGGTTGAAGATCGCGCCATCTGCCAGCATCTGCGCCCGCGCCGCCCGCACCACCACAATGTCATGGATCGGATCGCTGGCATCCAAAGCCAGCAAAGTGATCGCAACCAAACCCTCCCCCGGCGCATAATCGAACAACACGCGGCCCGGAGCCTCCTCCACGACCGTCACGCGCCCCTCGACCTTCAACGTGCCCTTGCCCTGATAGGTCAGCAGATAGCGCCCCGCGACGCCTGCGGCATCTTCGGGCAGATCGGTCAGGATCAACGTCGAAATCTTCGCCAGTTCCGGCGGGATTTTCACCGGCCAGCCATGCGGCCCCAAAGCGCCCGCCTTCGCCAGATCAGCCTCGGTCCAGCCGCCGAACTGATCCGGCAAATGGCCGATCCAAGGCCGCGCGGTTTTCATCAGGTTCAGGAACGGCTGCTGCACCGACCAATCATTAACCCCCGCCAGACCCAATGCCAGATGGGTGTTGGTGATCTGCTTAAAGGCGGGAAAGGGTGGGTCTTGCGCCTCTGGAATGGTCCCCAAAGCAGGCTCCGGCGCAACAGGCACCACCACAGGCGTAATCTGCGCCGCGATCTGGCCGGGAATATAGGCCTCCAGCGCCTCCCAAGCGATGCGCTGAAACACCTCGGCCTGCTGTTGCGTGATCACCGCATCGCGCGACGTCCAAGCGCGGGTGACTTTGGCGGGGATGCCCTCCGGGCTTTTGCCGACAATCGCCGCCGCCTGCACCATGGCGACAAAATACAATCCCTTGCCGTTGGGATGAATGTCATCGACGAACATCTGTTTGATGTCCGTCACCCCCGGCACATGGCCCGCCTTGATCTCATCGGCCAGATGTCCCATCGCTTGCCCCACGGGCAGCAGCTTGACCTCATGCCCCGCTTTGGCGGAGGCATCGGCCACCACGCCCTCCCACAACGGCAAATCCAGCGCGATGCGTTCGCGCCACGGGATGCCCGCATCGGGATCGTCCTTGGTGATATTGCCGGGACCGGAGTTCAGGCTGGGCCAAGTCTCATAGACATACAGCCTTGTGTGCGGATTGGCCTCCAGCGCGAGGCCTGAGAACTTCGCCACATAGCCGGAGGTGTCGTTATATTTGATCTGCCCCGCCAGAGGCTGCGCTTCGGTCATGATCAGCACATCGGCGGGCTGCCGCTTCAGCCGCGCCTTGGCATCGACGCCTTCGGCATTGGCAGAATTGTCCCAGTTATAGGCCAGCGATGAGCCGTTGATGATCTGCGCCTGCACCACCGAAGGCTCGCCCATCTCGCGCAATGTCGCGTCCAGCACGGTGGGCAGGGTGGGGCCAACCAGCGAATGACCAATGAACAGTACGTCGGTCAGCAGAGAGAGCAGGGACATAAAGCGCCTCTTTGAAACAGGTTGCGGTGACGATAGCCGGAACGCGGCCGCCTCGCCACGTCCACTACGCGCGAGTTTGGGCGAAATTCGGGCCACGGGCCACGCCCCCCCTGTTTCTCGGCCCGTGATCTGATATTCAGCCCGGCAAATGGCACAGCGCGAGGGATTGGCATGACGCATCTTTGGGTCCGGGCAGAGCAGCGCCCGAATGAGGAGCGCGTTGGCCTGACGCCGGAGGGCGCTGCGGCGTTGATCAAGGCTGGCATCCGGGTGACGGTCGAGCAAAGCTCGGTGCGCGCGATTGGCATTGACGGCTACAAGGCGGCGGGTTGCGAAATTGCGGCGGAGAATCTGTGGCCCAAGGCCCCCGCCGATGCGATCATCTTCGGGCTGAAGGAATTGCCCGAGGATGGCACGCCGCTGACCCATCGCCACATCATGTTTGGCCATGCCTACAAGGGCCAGCCTGCCGGGCAGGTGTTGTTGAAGCGGTTCAAGGCGGGCGGCGGCACATTGTATGATCTGGAATATCTGGTGAATGAGGCTGGCCGCAGGGTGGCAGCGTTTGGCTATTGGGCGGGCTATGCCGGGGCGGCTGTCAGCTTGAAATGCTGGGCGGTGCAGCAGCGCGGTGGCATCGCGGGGCCGGTGGCGAAATATCCCGGAAAAGCGGCGTTGTTGGCCGATCTGGCCGATGAGATCAAAGGCATGGCCCCGCCGCGCGCCATCGTCATCGGCGCCAATGGCCGGGTTGGCACAGGGGCTTCGGACCTTTGCGCTGCAATGGGCGTGGCGGTGACGAAATGGGACATGGCGGAAACCGCATCCGGCGGGCCGTTCCCTGAGGTGTTGCAGCACGAGATTTTCCTGAATTGCATCCTCGCCAGCCCCGGCTGCCCGGTGTTCGTGCCAGCCTCGGCCAAAACCGATGCGCGCAAGCTGACGGTGATCGGTGACATTGCCTGCGATCCGACCTCGGATTTCTCGCCGATCAAGGTTTATGACCGGGTGACGGAATGGGATGCGCCCGCTTTGCGCGTCGCGGAAAACCCGGTGCTGGATGTCACCGCGATTGACAACCTGCCGTCCTTGCTGCCGGTGGAAAGCAGCGAAGATTATGCGGCGCAGTTGTTGCCATCTTTGGCGACATTGGGCGATCTGAATTCTGGCGTTTGGGGCCGTGCGGCGGCGGAATATGCCCGCCACTCGGCCAGCCTGTAGGGGGAGAGAAACTATGACGATTCATTGGTGCGGCACGGGTCTGTCCTCGGCTCCGGGGTTGCGGCGGCTGATTGAGAACGGCCACAAGGTTGTGGTGTGGAACCGCACGGTGGAAAAGGCGCGGGAAGCGGTGGGCGATCTGACCACCGACATCCGCGCCTATTCGCTTGAAGCTTTGGCCGCGGCTTTGCAGCCCGGTGACATCGCGATTTCCATGCTGCCCGCCGATCAGCATGTGGCCATCGCCAAGACCTGCCTTGAGAAAAAGGCGCATTTCGTCTCGTCCTCCTATATAGCGCCGGAAATGAAAGCCTTGGATCAGGCGTTCCGCGCGGCGGGGCTGGTGTCGGTGAACGAGGTGGGCTTGGACCCCGGCATTGATCATTTGATGGCGCATGATCTGGTGGCGCGGTATCGGGCCTCAAAAGCCTATCACGTTGAGAATGTGCTGTCTTTCACCAGCTATTGCGGCGGTGTGCCGAAAATTCCGAACCCATTCCGCTATAAGTTTTCATGGGCACCGCTGGGGGTTCTGAAAGCCCTGCGCTCGCCGTCGCGGTCGTTGCGGAATTTCTCGGAGCTGCGGGTCAACCGGCCTTGGGATGCGATCACCAAATATGACGCGCCGCTGCCGCAACCGGAGAGTTTTGAGGTCTACCCGAACCGGGTTCCTATCCGTTCATGGAAGATTACCGCTTTGACCCCGATTGGATGGTCAAGGATTTCGTGCGTGGCACCATCCGGCTGAACGGCTGGCAAGACGCGTGGACCCCGGTATTCCGCGAGATTGAGACGCTGGAAGGCCCGTCGGGCGATGCGCGTTTGGCCGAGATGGCGGCGCAGTTTGTGGCGGAAAATTCCTATGCGCCGGGCGAACCGGACCGGGTGATCCTGTTCGTATCGCTGAAGGCCGAGCGCGAGGGTCGCCCGGTGTTCCATGAGACTTGGGCGATGGATGCTTGGGGCGATGCGCGCGGCTCGGCGATGGCGCGGCTGGTGTCGACTCCGGTGTCGTTCGCGGTGGAATCGGTGATGAAGCGCGAGATTGCGGTGGGCGTGCATGGTGCGCCGCATGACCCAAAACTGCTGGACAGCTGGTTGGGTCAGGTGCGGGGCCTCGCGCAGTATATTGAGCGGGTGCAGCACTGACCCAAACCGGGGTGCCGCCTTGGCCCCCATCGAGGGGGCACGCGGCAGCTTTGGCGCGGGTGGAGGGGTCGAGTGTGATGCCTGGCCTTTGGCTAATCTCGGCGGTTGAACGCTCCGCGGGGAGTATTTCAGAAAGAGCAATCGCTGGGGCGGGTGACAGGGCGGGGCCTTGGCGCTATGCTGGCCGCCAATGATCCGCAGAAAAGCGGGCTGGCAGGTTACAGGAATCGTATGACACGCACACCCGGCAGGGCAAGCCTTGGCAATCGGCTGGCGATGTGGCGCGCGCGGCGCAGCCCAGCCGCGACGGGCTTTGTCTCGCAGCCCGAGCCGCGCTCGATTGGGCTTTACGCGCGCGGGCGGCAGTTGGTGGCGGGGAATTTCCAGTTTGCCGGGCAGTTGGTGGAAGCGCCGGGGGTGTCGATCTGGGATGTGGGCCTTGATGATCCGGGCGCGGATGCCGAGCTGCAGGGGTTTCTCTGGCTGGATGATTTGGGCGCGTTGGGCGATTTTGCCGCCCGCAGCCGCGCGCAGGACTGGACTTGGGGCTGGATCGCGCGGTTTGGGCGCGGACAAGGGCCGGGCTGGACGCCCGATCTGACGGGGCGGCGGCTGATCCGCTGGATCAACCATGCTTTGCTGCTGTTGCAGGGGCGGGATCGGGCGCAGTCTGACGCCTATTACCGCAGTCTGTCGGCGCAGGTGGTGTTTTTGTCGCGGCGCTGGGCGCATGCGGCACCGGGGTTGCCGCGGTTTGAGGCGCTGACCGGGCTGATTTATGCCGGATTGGCGCTGACCGGGATGGAGGCTCGCGTGAGGCCTGCGGTGGCGGCTTTGGCGGTGGAATGTGGCCGCGAGATTGACGCGATGGGCGGCATTCCGACGCGCAACCCCGAGGAATTGCTGGAGGTGTTCACGCTGCTGACTTGGGCCGAGCAGGCGTTGTCCGAAGCGGGCCACACCCCGCCGCCTGCGCTGGTTGCGGCACTGGAACGGATTGCCCCCTCCTTACGTGCCCTGCGTCATGCCGATGGTGGCCTCGCGCGGTTTCACGGCGGCGGGCGCGGCGTGGAGGGGCGGTTGGATCTGGCGCTGGCCGCCACCGGGGTAAAGCCGGGCCCCAGCGTCGGCCTTGGTCTTGCCATGGGCTTTGCGCGGTTGGCGGAAGCGCGCACCACCGTCATCGTCGATGCGGCCCGCCCGCCGGGAGGGGCGGCGGGGATGTGGGCGCATGCGTCAACGGCGGCGTTCGAGCTGACCTCGGGGCGGCGTCCGGTGATCGTCAACTGCGGCTCGGGCGCGCCGTTTGGCGCGGAATGGCGGCAGGCGGGGCGGGCGACGGCGTCACATGCAACGTTGGCGGTGGAGGGCTATTCCTCTAGTCGTTTGAAATCGGGCAGCCGGCTGAAATCGGGGCCAAGGCTCGGCCTTGCGCAAGATGTTTTGATCGACCGCGCGCAGGTCACCTCGCTGCGTCGGGGCCATTTGCCCGACGGGCTGCATCTTTACATGGCGCATTCCGGCTGGTCGGCGACGCATGGGCTGACCCATTCCCGCGAACTTCTGCTGTCCAAGGATGGCCGCAAATTGGTCGGCTTGGATGCGCTGACCGCCCGCAGCCAAGCCGAGCGCGCCCGGTTTGAGCGGCTGATGAATGAGCTGCAACTGCAAGGCGCGGGCTTTGCGGTGCGATTCCATTTGCACCCGGATGTTGATGCGGCGCTGGATATGGGCGGGGCGGCGGTGTCACTTGCCTTAAAAAGCGGCGAAATCTGGGTGTTCCGCCATGATGGTTTTGCGACTTTGACGCTGGAGCCTTCGGTTTTTCTGGAAAAAGGCCGATTAAAACCACGTCCGACGCGGCAGATCGTGCTTTCCGCCCGCGCGACAGAGCTAGAGACGCGGATCGGCTGGACCTTGGCGAAAGCACAGGATACTCCGCTGGCCATCCGGGATCTGGACCGCGACGAGATGCCGGTGCCGATCTGAGCAAAAGGGGCTGACATGACCAATCTTGTTCCCATCGGCCGCGCGCTGATTTCTGTATCCGATAAATCTGGCCTCTTGGACCTCGCCCGCGCCCTCGCCGCGCAGGGGGTGGAGTTGATTTCCACTGGCGGCACCTCGGGCATGCTGCGCACCGCCGGGCTGAAGGTGCGCGATGTGTCTGATGTGACGGGGTTCCCCGAGATGATGGATGGCCGCGTCAAAACCTTGCACCCGAATGTGCATGGGGCTTTGCTGGCTTTGCGCGATGATGACGAGCACCTGCTGGCGATGGCGGCGCATGGCATCGAGCCGATTGATCTGCTGATCGTCAACCTTTACCCGTTCGAGGAAACCGTCGCCAAGGGGGCTGACCACGACACATGTATCGAGAATATCGACATTGGCGGGCCTGCGATGATTCGCGCGGCGTCGAAGAACCATCGCTTTGTGACCGTGGTGACCGATCCCGCCGATTACGCCGGGTTGATTGACCAGATGAAGGCGCATGATGGCGCGACGACTTTGGCGTTCCGGCAGAAACTGGCACTGGCGGCTTATGCCCGCACCGCCGCCTATGACACCGCCGTTTCCGGTTGGTTGTCGGGGCAGTTGAACCAGCCGTTCACGCGCTCGAAATCCTTCGGTGGCGTGCTGGCGCAGGGTCTGCGCTATGGCGAAAACCCGCATCAGGCGGCGGCGTTTTATACCGACAGCTCAAAGCGCGAAGGTGTTGCGACGGCAAAGCAATGGCAGGGCAAGGAACTGTCCTACAACAACATCAACGACACCGATGCGGCGTTTGAACTGGTGGCAGAGTTTGCCGGGGCGGGTCCGGCCTGTGCGATCATCAAGCACGCCAATCCTTGTGGGGTGGGTAAGGCCGCAACGCTGAAAGAGGCGTATTTGCGGGCCTATGCTTGCGACCAGACCTCGGCTTTTGGCGGCATCGTTGCGCTGAATCAGCCGCTGGACGCCGAAACCGCCGAGGAGATCGTGAAGATTTTCACCGAAGTGGTGATTGCGCCGGGGGCGTCCGATGAGGCGAAAGCGATCTTCGCCAGCAAGAAAAACCTGCGGCTGCTGACCACCAAGGGCTTGCCCGATCCGGCAGAGAAATCTCTCGCCTTCAAGCAAGTGGCGGGCGGGTTCCTTGTGCAGGATCGTGACACCGACTCCATCACCGCCGCCGATCTGAAAGTGGTCACCAAACGCGCGCCGACCGAGGCCGAGCTTGCCGATCTGATGTTCGCGTGGAAAGTTGCCAAACATGTGAAATCAAACGCCATCGTTTATGTCAAAGATGGCGCGACGGTGGGTGTGGGGGCAGGGCAGATGAGCCGGATTGATTCGACCCGGATTGCGGCGCGCAAGGCGGGCGATATGGCGGATGTTCTCAGCCTCAGCCAGAGCCCGACGATAGGGTCTGTCGTGGCCTCGGATGCGTTCTTCCCCTTCGCCGATGGCTTGCTGGCTGCGGCAGAAGCGGGGGCGACGGCGATCATTCAGCCGGGCGGTTCCATGCGTGATGATGAGGTGATTGCGGCGGCGGATGTGGCGGGTTTGGCGATGGTGTTCACCGATCAACGGCATTTCCGGCATTAAGATGCGCGCGCTTTCCCTCACCGCGATCATCGTCTTTCTGCTGGATCAGCTGAGCAAACTCGGCGTCATCCGCCTGCTTTCCCTGCGCGAGCGGGGGGAAATCGAAGTGCTTGATCCACTGCTGAACTTCCGCTGGGCCGAGAATCGCGGCGTCAACTTCGGCTTGTTCGCTAACAGCGCTGACCTGATGCGTTGGGTGCTGATCGCGGTGGCCATAGCCATCTCGGCTTGGGTGCTGATCTGGCTGCGGCGCGAACGCCCCGGCAAATGGTCGATGATCGCCGGAGGTTTGTTGATCGGCGGCGCTTTGGGCAATGTGGTGGACCGCATCGCGTATGGCTATGTCGCCGATTTCCTCACCATGTCGTGCTGCGGCTTGGAAAACCCCTATTCGTTCAACATCGCCGACATCGCTATTTTCGCAGGCGCCTTGGGTTTGGTGGTGTTTGGTGGCAAATCCACCAAGCCAACCCGCGCCAAGCGGCGAAAGACCCCGTGACGCGGGCGGGATCATAGGCTAAGACGACGATGGTAAAGCTTGGTGGAGGCAGCAATATGCGATCAGCAAAGGTGGTTCTCGCGTTCGCGGGCGCAGCGTTGTTGGCGCTTGCGGCTTGCAGCGAAAAGGCGCCAGAGCTGATGAATCTGCGCTCGGACAGCAACGGGCCGGATGAATTCGCCATCCTACCGCCAAAAGCCTTGGAACTGCCGACCTCGCTCGCCGATCTGCCTGCGCCCACGCCGGGTGGTGCCAATCTGACCGATCCGCATCCGCAAGATGATGCGATCACAGCTTTGGGTGGCAAACCTCCGTCGCCCAGCGGGGTCAGCGATGCGGGGCTGTATAACTACGCCACCCGGCAGGGCGTGACCCCCGGTATCCGTCAGGTTTTGGCCGCCGAAGACCTCGACTTCCGCAAGAAGAACTATGGCCGCCCGTTGGAACGCCTGTTCAACCTGAACGTCTATTACAAAGCCTATGCGAAAATGTCGCTCGATCAGCACGCCGAACTGGCACGTTGGCGGGCCGCAGGCGCACGCACCCCCTCTGCTCCACCGCGCAACAAGGGCGAGTGATCACAACCCCGTTGCCCCGGCTTTCGGCGGGCGGGCATTGCGGTTAGCGTGCGCGCTGTAATCCACGGAGGACCGCGATGTTTCGCCCCCTTGGCCGCGCTATGCTCGGTCTTTTCGCCCTGTCGCTGCCCAACCTGCCCTTGGCTGCAAGCGCCGACACGGTCAGCAGTTTCACCCTAGATAACGGCCTGCAAGTGGTGGTGATCGAAGACCACCGCGCCCCGGTTGTCACCCAAATGGTCTGGTATAAAATCGGCCGCGCCGATGAGGTCGCAGGCCATTCCGGCATCGCGCATTTCTTCGAACATCTGATGTTCAAGGGCACCGCCAAGGTGCCCACAGGTGAGTTTTCCGCCACCGTCGAAAAGCAAGGCGGCGATGACAACGCCTTCACCACCGAAGATTACACCGCGTTTTTCCAGAGGGTTGCCGCCGACCGGCTTGATCTGATGATGCAGATGGAATCCGACCGGATGGTCAATCTGAACATGTCGGAAGAAGATGTGACGACCGAACGGCAGGTGATCTTGGAGGAACGCGGCCAGCGCACCGACTCTGATCCCGGCAGCCTGCTGCAAGAACAAATGTCCGCCGCACAGTATCTGAACCACCCCTATGGCATCCCGGTGATCGGATGGCGCGCGGAAATCGCAGGCCTGACCCGTGACGACGCGATCAACTTCTATCGGGCCTATTACGCCCCGAACAACGCCATCCTGATCGTCGCGGGTGATGTGAAACCGGCTGATGTGCTGGCTTTGGCGCAGAAATACTACGGCCCACTGCCGCCGTCCGATAAAATCAAACCGCGGCACCGCCCCGAGGAACCGCCGCAACTGGCCGAACGTCGCTTGGTGCTGTCGGATGAGCGTGTGGCCGAACCCTATGTCGCCCGCAGCTATCTCGCCCCCGAGCGTAACCCCGGTGACCAAAAACAAGCCGCCGCTTTGGCCGTGCTGGCCGATCTTCTGGGCGGCTCTGGCACCACCTCGGTGCTGACCAAAGCCTTGCAGTTTGACACCCAAACCGCCGTCTATTCCTCGGCCTATTACGATGGTGTTTCGGTTGATCCGCAAACCTTCGGCCTCGTCGTGGTGCCTGCTGAAGGCGTCAGTTTGGCCGATGCCGAGGCCGCGATGGATAAAGTGATCGCGAAATTCATGAAGGATGGCGTCAATGCCGAAGATTTCGCCCGCATCAAAACCCAAATCCGTGCCGGTCAAATCTATGCCCGCGACGATGCAGGTGGTCTTGCCCGCACCTATGGCGAGGCGCTCGCTGTCGGCCTGTCGGTGAAAGATGTGCAGGATTGGCCCGATGTGCTGCAAGCGGTGACACCCGAAGACGTGATGGCCGCCGCCAAGTTGGTCTTCAACCGCGATCAAGCCGTGACGGGCTGGTTGACCACCAAGGAGGCCGCACAATGACCATCCGCACGCTTTTCAAAGCTGCCGCCCTGCTGCTGGCCTTTGCCGGGCCGCTGCGCGCTGAAGTGAATATCCAGGCGGTCACCTCTCCCGGTGGCATCAAGGCCTGGCTGGTTGAAGACCACGGCATCCCGTTCACCGCGCTGGAAATTCGCTTCAAAGGCGGCACCTCGCTGGATGCGCCCGGTAAGCGTGGTGCGATCAATCTGATGACGGCGCTGATCGAAGAAGGCGCGGGCGATCTCGACAGCCAAGGCTTCGCCGCCGCCCGTGATGGCCTCGCCGCCAGCTTCCATTTCGACAGCGATCAGGATGGCGTGTCGGTCTCCAGCCATTTCCTGACCGAGAACCGCGAGCAAGCCTTGGCCCTGCTGCATGACGCGCTGACCAAACCGCGCTTTGATCAAGATGCGGTGGACCGGGTGCGCGAACAGGTGCTCTCGGGCTTGCGCTCGGACGCGAAAGACCCCGGTGCTATTGCCGCCGATCTGGAGCGCGTCCGCAGCTTTGGCGACCATCCCTATGGCTCCGATGGCTCTGGCACCATCGACTCCGTCACCGCTTTGAGCCGCGATGACATTGTGCAAGCTTTCAAAGACGCCATTGCCCGCGACCGCATCACCGTCGCCGCCGCAGGTGACATTTCCGCTGCCGATCTGGGCAGTCTGCTCGATAAACTCCTGACCGATCTGCCCGCCACAGGTGCTGCGCAACCCGGCCCCGCGACCTTGCAGACCAAGGGCGGCATCACCGTGCAGAATTTCCCCGGCCCGCAGTCGATGGTGATCTTCGGCCAAGGTGGTCTGAAATTCTCTGACCCGGATTATTTCGCTGCCAGTCTGTTGAACGAAATCCTCGGTGGTGGCCGTTTCTCTGCCCGCCTGATGACAGAAGTGCGCGGAAAACGCGGGCTGACCTATGGCATCGGCACCGGACTTGCGGCCTATGCCCATGCCGAAGTGCTGGTCGGCCAGTTCCAAGCCAGCAACGAAAAGGTGGCCGAGGCGATCAAGGTGATCCGCGCTGAATGGGCGAAAATCGCCAAGGAAGGCGTGACGACGGACGAATTGGCCAACGCCAAAACCTACATGACCGGGGCTTATCCGCTGCGGTTTGACGGCAACGACACCATCGCCTCGATCCTCGTCGGCATGCAGGATCTGGGCCTGCCGCCGGATTACCCGAAAACCCGCAACGCCCGCGTCGAAGCCGTCACGCTGGAAGACGTCAAACGCGTCGCCGCCCGCCTGATCAAACCCGATGATCTGCATTTCATCGTGGTGGGCCAACCGACAGGCGTTGCGAACGAATAGCGAATCTGTGGAGCTTTGCGCCACACAATGCTAGAACTGGGGGCATGACGCTGTATGCCCCCAATATACGCCCCATTATTCGCGCTTTGGATGAAGCCGCCATCAACCGCATCGCGGCGGGGGAAGTGGTAGAACGCCCGGCCTCTGCCGTCAAAGAACTGGTCGAAAACGCTTTAGACGCAGGCGCTAAGCGCATCGCGGTCGAATATTCCGCAGGCGGCAAAGTGTTGATCCGCGTCAGCGATGACGGCTGCGGCATGACGCCCGCCGACCTCCCCCTCGCCATCGCCCGCCACGCCACCTCGAAAATCGACGGATCGGACCTGCTGAATATCCGCTCTTTTGGCTTCCGGGGCGAAGCCCTCGCCTCCCTTGGTTCTGTCGGTCGCCTCACCCTCACCTCCCGCGCCGAGGGATACGACGGGGCCTCCCTCACCGTCTCAGGCGGTCGCCAAGCCGAAACCCGCCCCGCCGCCGCCTCCCGTGGCACCACCGTTGAACTCCGCGACCTGTTCTACGCCACCCCCGCCCGGCTGAAATTCCTCCGCACCGACCGCAGCGAATCCCAAGCCATCGCCGAAGTGATCAAACGCCTCGCTATGGCCGAACCGCAGGTCGGCTTCACCCTGACCGAAATCTCCGAAGCCGAATCCCCCCGCACCATTTTCCGCGCCGATCCCCAATCGGGCGATTTCTTCGACGCCCTGCACAGCCGCCTCGCCCATATCTTAGGCCGCGATTTCATCGACAATGCCCTGAAAATCGACGTGGACCGCGACGGCCTGCGCCTGACCGGCTACGCCGCTCTGCCGACCTATTCGCGCGGGTCTTCCGTGCAGCAATTCGTCTGCGTCAATGGCCGCCCGGTGCTGGACCGCAATCTGCTCGGTGCGCTGCGGGTGGCCTATTTCGACTTCCTCAGCCGCGACCGTCACCCGGCGGCTGTGCTCAACCTGATCTGCGACCCCGAGCGGGTGGATGTGAACGTCCACCCCGCCAAATCCGAGGTGCGCTTTCGCGAACCCGAAGCCGCCCGCAGCCTGATCATCACCGGCCTGCGCACCGCCCTCGGCCAAGCAGGCCACCGCGCCAGCACCACCGTCGCCGATGCCACCTTGGCCGCAATGCGCCCGGAAGCCCCCCGCATCTACCAGATGGACCGCCCCAGTCCAGCCAGCCTTGGCCGCGCCTATGCCTATCAAGCCCCCGCACCGCAGGGCTTCGCCGAATCCTTCGCCACGCCGATCTTCCCGGAAACCCCCTCCGCCCGCATCGAACCCACTCTACCAGACCTCACCGACACCCCCCTCGGCGCCGCCCGCGCGCAATTGCATGAGAACTACATCATCGCGCAAACTGCCACTGGCATGGTGATTGTCGATCAACATGCCGCCCATGAACGCCTTGTCTACGAACGCCTGAAACGCCAGATGGCCGAGACGGGCATCAAAGCCCAAGCCCTGCTGATCCCTGAAATCGTTGAACTTTCCCCCAGCGACGCCACCCGACTGCTCGACATCGCGGCAGACCTGACCGCCCTCGGCCTCACCATCGAACCCTTCGGCGGCTCCGCCATCGCAGTGCGCGAAACCCCGGCCATCCTCGGCAATACCTCCGCCGCTGTCCTGCTCCACGACGTGCTGGATGAACTCAGCGACCTTGGCCAAAGCCAATCGCTCCAGACAAAAATGGAAGCTATCCTGTCGCGCATGGCCTGCCACGGCTCGATCCGCTCCGGTCGCCAGATGCGCGCCGAAGAAATGAACGCCCTGCTGCGCGAGATGGAAGCCACCCCGCATTCCGGCCAGTGCAACCACGGGCGGCCGACCTATGTCGAACTCAAACTCCACGACATCGAAAGGCTTTTCGGGCGCAGATGATCAGTCTTTTCGGCCAAACCTACGCGTGGAACGCCCCCGAAATCCTGCTGATCGGCGGGGCTGTTCTGCTGCTTGCCCTACTCCTCATCCTGATCCTGCGCGCGGCTGGTCGCTCCGCCACCATGGCCGCCCCCTTGATGCGCGAAATGGGCTGGCTCGGCCAACGGGTGCAGGCGCTTGGGGAAGGCCAAGAACGCCTCGCGGGCGGCCTGCATCATGTCAGCGAAGCCCAAACCAACAGCCAAACCGCCATGCTGCAACTGATGGAAAAACGCTTGGCCGAAGTGCAGCGCGCGATGGGCGAAAGCCTGCACGGCACCGCTACGCGCACTGCGCACAGTCTGGGAGAGTTGCAGCAACGCCTGCTCACCATCGACAAAGCCCAAGCCAATATTGAAAAACTCTCCGGCAATGTGCTGAACCTGCAAGATATTCTCGCCAACAAGCAAGCGCGCGGCGCGTTTGGCGAAATCCAGCTGAATGACATCGTGCAAAAGGCCCTGCCCTCGGACGCCTATACGATGCAGGCCACCTTAAGTAACGGCAAGCGCGCCGATTGCCTGATCCACCTGCCCAATCCGCCCGGCCCGATCGTGATCGACGCCAAATTCCCGCTGGAGGCGTATGAGGCTCTGCGCCGCGCTGACAATCCCCGCGCTGTGACCGAGGCCCAAGCGCAACTCCGCGCCGCAGTTCGCGTTCATATCAAGGCGATCTCGGAAAAATACATCCTCGACGGCGAAACCGCTGATGGCGCTTTGATGTTCCTACCCTCGGAAGCCGTCTATGCCGAACTCCACGCCAACTTCCCCGAAGTGGTGCGCGATGGCTTTACCGCCCGCGTCTGGATCGTTTCGCCCACCACCTGCATGGCGACGCTGAACACCATGCGCGCGGTGCTGAAAGATGCCCGGATGCGCGAACAGGCAGGCGCGATCCGCATGACTCTGCGGCAGCTTCACCGCGATGTGGAGCTGGTGGTGGAGCGGGTCGAGAAACTCTCCACCCATTTCAACCAAGCCCGCGCCGATCTGGAGGGCATCTCGACCGCCGCCGAACGCGCCGGCAAACGCGCCGCCCGCTTGGACAATTTCGATTTTGAAGAACTCGCGCCCGTCGACGTGAAAGCCAGCGACCCCACCCCGATCTTGGGGCCGCAGGCCGCAGAGTAACTTTCGTAAAACAACCTTAGCAGAGTAGCCACCGATGATCCGCCACCTCACCCCCGCCGACTACAAAACGATGCCTTGGGCCAACGGCAAGGGCACCACGGTGGAGATGCTGCGCGTCGAGGAGGGCGGCCAACTGCTCTGGCGGCTGTCGCGCGCCTCAGTGGTGGAAAATGGTGATTTCTCGCTGTTTCCCGGCGTCGAACGCAACCTGACCGTGATCACTGGCCCCGGCTTTGACCTGCTGGGCGCTGATCTGCATCTGAACGCCAAGCCGCTGATCCCCGTGGCCTTCGCAGGCGACACCCCGATCCGCGCTGCAGCTGTCACCGCGCCCAGCGACGATTTCAACGTGATGACCGCCCGTCATCTGCCGCGCCCCGACGTGGCCGTGATCACAGGCTCTGCGCAGTTGCGCGGCGGCGATTTGCTGGCGATTTTCGCGCTGACCCAAGCGACGATGAATTGCACCGCGATAAGCCCCTACGACATGATTCTAACCGATCAACCCGCATCGCTCAGCGGCCAGATGATCACGGTCAGGCTGTATCGGTAGGGCGGGGTTCACCCCGCCATGCCTTAAATCCGAAACAACGGCTGCAACAGCCTCGGGATCAGCGCGTTAAACCGCAACGGCGCATCGGTTGCAGCGAGACAAATACATGCCTCCCCCGCCTCGGCCACCGGGGTATGCTCCAGCTCCTCGGTGGCGATCTCAACATCCCCCGGCCCGAAGCGATCGGTGGCATCGCGAAACGCGCCGCGCAACACCAGCGTCAATTCGGTGCCGCGATGGCCGTGATCCGGCACCGCTTGCCCCGCCGGAATATACAACAACCGCGCCGTCGCCCCCTTGCCCGTCGGCAAAATCGCCTGCCGAACGCCTAAGCCCAGACTGCGCCATTTCACCTCGGCCAGACCGCCGCCAATGTAATCCTGCAACGGAGCCGGAAGATCGCTGTTGTTGAACTGCGGCTTCGTCAGAGGCTTGGCCCCCTCCGGCACGCCCAACCGCGCCATCGCAGCCGCCAGCGCGCCATCCGCCAGCGCCAGCGCCTCGGCCGCCATCACCGCCCCGCCGACAGCCTCAAACGCCGCCAGTTGCGCGCGGCAGGCATCGCACATCGAGACATGCGTCGCCACAACCAGCCCAAACGCCTCGGGCAGAGTGCCCGCCGCATAGGCCATCAACAACGGGTCAGACAGGTGATGCCGGATACTCATGTCAATGCCTCAACTCATGCTCTGGCGCAAACGGTCCAGCGCCAGCCGGATCCGGGATTTGATCGTGCCCAACGGCAGACCCGTCTCGGCAGCGATTTCGGAATGCGACAACTCGCCATAATAAGCCCGCTGGATCAGCGCGCGTTGCTTTTCGGGCAGATCGCGCATTGCCGCCAGCAGCCGCGCTGTCTCTTGCCCGGCCTCATAAACATCCGCCTGATCAGGCTCAACCTCGCCCCAATCCAACGCTTCAGGCTCCGGCCTGCAGGCCTTGCGGGCGATATCAATCCGGCGGTTGCGCGCGATGGTGAACACCCATGTCGCCACCGAGGCCCGCGCCGGATCATATTGCGCCGCTTTGTGCCACAGCACCGCCATCACATCCTGCGCGCAATCTTCCGCCAAAGCCGCCTCGGTGCCGGATTTCATCAAGAACCCCTTCACCCTCGGCGCGAAATGCTGAAACAGCGCCGCGAAGGCAGCCTTATCCTGACGATCTCGCACGGCCACCATCAGCGCCGCAAAGTCGATCTCGCCCTTCACTTCAGTCACGCTTTTGCCCACTCCACGCCGCCCCACCCGTATCGGTGGCGGCATAGGCCCATAGATGGGCGCGTGAAGGGCAAGGTCAAGCAACATGAAACTTTTACGCAGGCCCCGCGTATCTGGATCACAACAAAACATGATCCACCGCCCGCGCATCCGCGTATCACTTCAAACCCAACACAGGACGCCCCATGCCGTTCGAGACCTTTGCCCAAGCCCCGCGCCGGATTGCCATTGTCGGCGGTGGCATTTCTGGCATGGCGGCAGCGCATCAGCTCGCCCCCGACAATGCCGTGGTGTTGTTTGAGGCCGAGGCCCGCTTGGGCGGCCACGCCCGCACCGTTCTGGCCGGAAAACGCGGCGATCAGCCCGTCGACACCGGCTTTATCGTGTTCAACAAGGTGAACTACCCGCATCTGTTGAAACTGTTTGAGACCCTCAACGTCCCCATCACCCCCAGCAACATGAGCTTCGGCGCCTGCATCAACGGTGGCCAGCTGCAATACGCCCTGCGCGATCTCGACAGCTTGTTTGCGCAGCGCCGCAACCTGCTCAGCCCCGCTTTCCTGCGGATGTGCCGCGACATCGCCCATTTCAACAAACACGCCGCCGCCCTTGCCCAAAACCCCGCCCTGACCATCGCCGAGCTGCTACAAACCCTACGCACCGGCCCATATTTCCGCGATTACTACATCTTGCCGCTGTCAGGTGCGATCTGGTCCACCCCGCCGAAAGACATTCTCGACTTCCCGGCGCAAGCCTTGATCTCGTTCTTCCAAAACCACGCGTTGATGCAAATCTCCAAACAACACCAATGGTTTACCGTGCAGGGCGGCTCTGTCCAATACGTCAGCCGCCTGTCCGCCGATCTACAACGCCACGGCGTCGAACTCCGCCTGTCCACCCCGATCACGGGTATCAAACGCCTGCCCGATGGCGTTCTGCTGCGTGCCCATGGCGGCGAGTGGGAGCTGTTTGACGATTTGATCCTCGCCACTCATTCTGACGATTCGCTGCGCCTGCTCTCCGATCCAACCCCAACCGAAACCGCAGCGCTTTCCGCCGTCCGCTACCAGCCGAACCTTGCCACTCTGCACGCCGATGCCAGCCTGATGCCTGCCTTGCGCAAATGTTGGTCCAGTTGGGTCTATACCGAGCCTAAAGGTGCGCGGTCGGATAAGATCGACCTGACCTATTGGATGAACTCACTGCAACCGATCCCGCAGGACGATCCGATGTTCGTCACCCTCAACGCCAACCAACCGATCCGGCAGGAATTGATCTATGATCAGGTGACGTTCCGCCATCCGGTCTATGATCACGCCGCCTTAAACGCGCAAACGCAGATCAAGGCGATGAACGGCCAGCACAACACATGGTATTGTGGCGCATGGATGCGCCACGGTTTCCACGAAGACGGCTTCGCCAGCGCCGTCGATGTGGTTGACGCGATGCGCGCACGGGTGCGGAGCGCATGAACCACGTCGATTACATCGCAGGCTCCACTTTTCACGGGCGGCGCGGCGGTGTCGGCAACCGCTTCAACTACCGCGTCGATTATGTGCTGCTGAACACGGAAACCGCGCGCGGGCCGTGGTTGTTCTCGCGCAATCGCGGCAATCTGACCGCTTTGCACGATACCGATCATGGTGGGCCGCCCAAGCAGGGGCGCGGGGTTGCATGGGTGCGGCAGGTGCTGGCAGAGCAAGGTCTGCCTGACGCATCCGAGATTTTGCTGCTCGCCCAACCGCGCGTGTTGGGTCATGTGTTCAATCCGGTATCCTTCTGGCTTTGCTATGATGCGGGCGGTTTGCGGGTGGTGATTGCCGAGGTGTCAAATACCTTCGGTCAGCGGCATTGCTATCTCTGTCACCACGATGATTTGGCCCCCTTGACCCGCGACGATACGCTGACGGCACAGAAAATCTTCCATGTCTCGCCGTTTCAGCCGGTGGAGGGCAGCTATCGCTTCCGCTTCGATATCAGCGCCGACAAGATCGGCATCTGGATCGACTATAGCGCGGGCGAAAACGGGCTGATCGCCACGCTGACCGGGCCGCGCGTGCCGCTGACCAACGGGGCGATCCTGCTGGCCTGTCTGCGCCGGCCGTTCGGATCGCGCCGGGTGCTGGCGCTGATCCATTGGCAGGCGTTGAAACTGTGGGCAAAAGGCGCGCTGTACCGCAGCCCGCCTCAGCCTCCGCGCGATGAAATCTCACGCTAGGGGATGGCGATGCAGTTCGCAGGTAAACGCTATTGGCTGGTCGGGGCAAGTGAGGGCCTCGGTCTCGCACTGGCGCAGGCCTTGGCGGCAGAGGGCGCGAAGGTGATCCTGTCGGCCCGCGATCCGGCGCGGCTGGCCGAAGCTTGCGCCAAGGTGCCTCGGGCTTCGGCGGTGGTGGTGGATGTGGCCAACGGGCCTTCGGTGCAGGCGGCGGTGGCGGAAATTGGCCCGGTGGACGGCGTGGTGTTTCTGGCCGGGGTGTATTGGCCGATCACCGCGCAAGCGGTGGATGCGGCGCAGTTGGAAGCGATGTGTGATGTGAATTTCACCGGCCTTGCGCGGATCGTGGGGGCGGTTTTGCCTGCAATGGTGGCGCGCGGATCGGGGCATCTGGTGATCACCGGTTCTTTGTCAGGCTTTCGCGGCTTGCCCGGGGCTTTGGGCTATGCGGCCAGCAAGGCCGGGGTGATGGCTTTGGCCGAGAGTTTATATGCTGATTTGCGCGGGTCTGGGGTGAAGGTTCAACTTGGCAATCCGGGTTTCATTCGCACCCGGCTGACCGCGAAGAATGACTTCTCGATGCCGTTCCTGATGGAGCCGGAACAGGCCGCTGCTGAGATGCTGAAGCTGATGAAATCGAGCCGCTTCAAAACCAGTTTCCCAACCGTATTCTCATGGCTGTTCCGGGGTAGCCAGTTCTTGCCGGATTGGCTTTACTATCGGATTTTCGCGCCGAAAAAGGCCAGTTAGCGTGAAAAAGTATTAAAGCTTCCTTAAATCGGCTTCTCAAGGTATTGAAATAAAACGATTGTGAAAAGGTCCCAACTCGGGACCCTACATTATCCCCGCGAAACCCGCGCCATGAAAAACCCGTCCATACCACCAATTTCGGCCCAATAATCCGGCCGCAACCGCAGCCCGCCGTCTGGCGTGATCCAAGCCGGATCAATGCCGGACAGATCGGGACGCTGCACCGTCAGACCGGGGTGCCGCGCCAAAGCTGCGGTCAGCTGCGCCTCGCCTTCATCCGGCAACAGCGAGCAGGTGCAGAACACCAAACGCCCACCGGGTTTGAGGAACATCAAAGCCCGATCAATCAGCGCCGCTTGCAGGGCGGGGAGTTCCGCCAGTTCTGAGCCATCTTTCAGGAAAGGAAGTTCGGGGTGACGCCGAATGGTGCCGGTGGCCGAGCAAGGCGCATCCAGCAGCACTGCGTCGAACAGATGCTCGGGCTGCCAATGCAGGGCATCCGCGACCACCAGTTTGGCTTGCAGGCGGGTGCGGGTGAGGTTCTCGCGCAGCTTCTCCATCCGGGGGGCGGAAATATCCAACGCGGTGACATGCGCACCAGCGGCGGCCAGTTGCAGGGTTTTGCCGCCGGGGGCAGCGCAGAGATCAAGCACCTTCTCGCCCGGTTTTGCGGCGACCAAAGGTGCTGCCAAAGCCGCAGCAGCGTCTTGCACCCACCAATCGCCTGTAGCGAAACCGGGGAGGGTGGAGACTTGGCCGGGTTCATTCAGGCGGATCGAGCCTGTGGGAAGCAGGGTGCCTTCGGGCAGGATTTCGCCGCGCGGGGTGATGTCCAGCGGCGGGACCTTGGCTTGCACGCTTTCCATCGCGGTGACGACCTCGCGCCCGTAGGCGTGAACCAAAGGCTGCCGCAACCAGCGCGGCATCATCTGCGCGGGGCCGGACAGCGCAGCACCTTCGGGGATCTTGCGCAAAACCGCGTTGATTAGCCCTGCCATATGGGTGGTTTTCTGCCCCTTGCGCGCGAGTTCCACGGCGGCGTTGACCACGCCATGCGCGGCGGTGCCGTCGTGCAACTCTGTCACCGCCAACCGCAGGATGTTCATCACGCCCAAGGGCGGGGCTTTGCGCAGATGCGGTTCCAGCAAGCGATCCACAGGTTCCAGCAGGCGGATCACTTGCAAAGCAAGGCGCTGGGCGCGGGCGCGGTCTTGCGGGCCAACGCCTTTCAGCGCGCCCGCTTTGTTGGCCAGCACGACGGCCATGGTCTGACCTTCTTCCATGATCGCCGACAGAATTGCCAAGGTGGCAGCCCGTGCTGCCAAGCCTGCGTTTGCCTCTGCCATCTGCTCACCCTTGAGATTGTCTGGCTTGGCCGTATATCAACAAAGATGAAGCCGCAAGGAAACCGCGATGAGTGATCAAGTTGACCTGCCCCCCGCTGCCCTGCGCGCCTTGGCCGAAGCTGAGGCGCGTCGTCGTTTGGCCGATGCCGTCGAGCGGCCCGTTGAATTGGGCGGGCGCAAGGGGCCAGAGCCAGTGCGCTATGGCGATTGGGAGAAAAAGGGGCTGGCGGTCGATTTCTAAGCCAACCGAGGTAGGCTCGGCGCTTCCTCGCGGTCGCTTCTCGCTTGCGAAAAGGGACCGTAAGGGACCGATGAGCGCAGGTCAGATCCCCAGCACATCCATCATATCGTAACGGCCCGGCTTTTGCGTTTGGCCCCAAAGCGCTGCTTTCAATGCTCCGCGCACGAAGATGCTGCGGTCGGTGGCGAGATGGCGCAGGATGATACGCTCGCCGTCAGCCGCGAACAGCACGTCATGCTCGCCGACGATATCGCCGCCTCTGATCGCGGAGAAGCCGATATCGCCGCGTTTGCGCGCGCCGGTGATGCCATCGCGGCCCGAGACCTTCGCCTGATCGAAATCAATGCCACGTCCTTCTGCTGCGGCATGGCCCAGCATCAAAGCGGTGCCAGAGGGGGCATCGACCTTCATGCGGTGATGGGATTCGATGATCTCAATATCCCAATCTTCATCGAGGGCGGCGGCGACTTTTTGCGTCAGGCGGGTCAGTAGATTGACGCCAAGGCTCATGTTGCCGGCTTGGATGATCACGGCATGATGCGCGGCCAGATCAAGTTTGGCGTGGTGCGCAGGCTCTAGCCCGGTGGTGCCGACGACGTGGACGGCGCGGGCTTGGGCGGCAAGGGCAGCGAATGCGACCGATGCGATGGGGGCGGTGAAGTCGATCACGGCTTGCGAGATCGCGAAGGCTTCGAGCGGGTCGTCGGTGACTTTGACGCCAAGGGCGGGGCCACCCATGCAGGTGCCTACGTCTTGGCCGATCCACGCATGACCGGGGCGCTCGATGCAGCCGACGAGGGCTGCGCTTGGGTGGGCGGTGATGCCTTTGACCAGCATCTGACCCATGCGGCCTGAGGCGCCTGTAACGGTGATACCGGGGGTGTTGGTCATGGGGTGCCTCGCTTTTTCGCAGGGTTTAGCGGTTTTGCTGGTGCCATGAAAGCCCGCCGTTGCGGGCGCGGTAGGATTGGCGTAAACGGCGGCATGGCAAACACACGTTCTTATTCGGCCAAGGGGCCTTCGCAGCGTCAACTTCGGGTTGGCGAATTGATCCGGCGCACGCTGTCGGAGATTTTGGCACGCGGCGAGGTGCATGATCCGGTGTTGAACGACATGTCGATCACGGTGGGGGAAGTTTCCGTCTCGGTCGATCTGAAGGTGGCGACGGTTTACGTCATGCCGCTGCTGGGTGGGGCGACGGTAGAGCAGGCAATTGCGGTGCTGGCCAAGAACGCTTGGGAATTGCGCAAGCGGGTGTCCGCCGAGATGACTTTGCGCCATTCGCCCGAATTGCGGTTTCGGCCCGATGATACATTTGATCGGCTGGAAGAGGCGCGCAAGTTGTTTGCCGACCCCAAGGTGCAGGCGGATATTGCCAAGCCGGATGATGCGGCTGAGGGTGACAAGCCTGCTGGGACTACAGAATAATCATGTGGCGGCTGGCTTTTGTGCTGGCTGTTTTGGCGGGACACGCTGCGGCGGGCTGCCGGGACATGGCGTTTGAGGGCGCTTCTTATAGCATTTGTGAAGTGACAGCAGCGCAGGATTTGCGGCTGTTTCATTCCGGGCCGGAGGGGGCTTTGGGCAGTTTCTCGGCGGTGGATCAGGCGCTGGAGCCACAGGGCCTGCGCTTGGATTTCGCGATGAACGCCGGGATGTATCACCGCGATCTGGCGCCGGTTGGGCTTTATATTGAGGATGGGGTGCAGGCGACGCCGCTGGTCACGCGGGCGGGGCCGGGGAATTTTGGGCTGGTGCCGAATGGGGTGTTTTGTATCGGCGACGGGCTGCGGGTGATCGAGACTTTGGCGTTTGAGGCTGAAAAGCCGAGCTGTCGCTATGCCTCGCAATCGGGGCCGATGCTGGTGATGGACGGTAAGCTGCATCCTAAGTTTCTGCCCGATTCCGATTCGTTGAATATCCGCAAGGGGGTTGGCGTTTCAGCGGATGGCAGCCGGGCGGTGTTTGCGATTTCCAATCAGGAGGTCAATTTCTACAGCTTTGCGCGGCTGTTCCGCGATGGGCTGGGGCTGCCGGATGCGCTGTATTTCGACGGCTCGATCTCGCGGCTCTATGACCATGATTCTGGGCGGCACGACGCCGGGTTTCCGATGGGGCCGATGGTGGGCGTGGTGGTTCCGCGTTGACCTCTGCGCAGACGGGGGCTATCGGGCGGGCTTTGGCAGGAGATCACGATGGCGCGCGGCAAAAAGGGTAGGGCGGTTTCGGGCTGGCTGGTGGTGGACAAGCCTGCCGGGATCACCTCGACCGCCGTGGTCAACAAGGTGAAATGGGCGATGGACGCGCAGAAGGCAGGGCATGCGGGCACGCTCGATCCGGCGGCAACTGGCGTGCTGGCGATTGCTTTGGGCGAGGCCACCAAGACCGTGCCTTATGTCACGGATGCGCTGAAATGCTATCGGTTTATGGTCAATCTGGGGGCGGCGACGACCACGGATGATGCCGAGGGTTCGGTGATTTCGCAATCTGCGCTGCGGCCTTCGGATACTGAGATTGCTCACGCTCTGGCCGGGTTTCGCGGTGATATTCAGCAGGTGCCGCCGCAGTTTTCCGCCGTGAAGGTCGATGGCGAGCGGGCCTATGATCTGGCGCGTGAGGGTGAGGCGATGGATCTGGCGGCGCGGCCGTTGTGGGTGGAGCGGTTGGAGGTTCTCTCGCGGCCCTCGGCGGATCAGGTGGAATTGGAGATGGTGTGTGGGAAGGGCGGCTATGTCCGCGCGATTGCCCGCGATCTAGGGGTGGCTTTGGGCTGTCTGGGGCATGTGGCGTGGCTGCGGCGGGAGTGGTCGGGGCCGTTCACGGCGGCTGAGGGGATTTCGCTGGAGCAAATTGATGCTTTGGCAAAGACGGCGGAATTGGATGCGTTTTTGAAGCCGCTGGAGCTGGGGCTGGCCGATCTGCCGGAATTGCCCTGCACGCCGGAGGGGGCGGCGCGGTTGAAGAATGGCAATCCGGGGATGGTTTTGGCTTCTTCGGTTGGGTATGGCGATGAGGCTTGGGCGAGCTATCAGGGGCGGGCTGTGGCGGTGGGGATTTATAAATCAGGTGAGCTGCATCCGAGCCGGGTGTTCAACTGATCTGCGGCTGTCCACGCGTGGACAGATGTGAATATGTATTCATATCAACAAGTTGATTTTTCGCGTTTAGAAAGTGTTAAGCTTTGTAGCGGCGCGCAGGGCGCGGCGGTGGAGCCTCCGGCGGGAGTATTTTGAAAAGAGCAATGCGGGCGCCTGTTGTCTTTCGCGCGGTTTGGCGCAAGGTTTGCGGCGTTGGGTTTAGGGGCGGTGAATGATCACGCGGCGGTTCTTGAAAGGCGATGCGGAGAGTGTGGCGGTGTATTCGCCGTGTGAGGCCTATCGTTATGCTTTGACGCGGGTGTGGCAGCCGGGGGGGCGGAAAGCGTTTTTTGTGATGCTGAACCCGTCCACCGCGACCGAGGTGCAGAATGATCCGACGGTGGAGCGCTGTGAGCGCCGCACGCGGGCTTTGGGGTTTGGCGCGTTTCGGGTGGCGAATATCTTCGCTTACCGGGCGACCGACCCGAAGGTGATGCGGGCGCAGGTCGATCCCGTGGGGCCGGGCAACGATGCGGCGATTGCCGAAGGGGCGGCTTGGGCCGATCAGGTGATTTGCGGTTGGGGCGCGCATGGTGCCCATCTGGCGCGGGGTGACGCTGTGACGTCATTGCTGCGCGGCACCGGACTGCCGCTGTATCATTTGGGGCTGACTCTGGCGGGGGCACCGAAGCATCCGCTGTATATTGGCTATGCTACCCAGCCGGAATTATGGGGTTAGGCTGCTTGTAGCGTGATGGTGCTGAGGTCTAGGTCTGCGATGGATTGCAGGCTTGCCAGTGGTACGCCATCCAGCAGCAGGGTGGTTCCGGACGCCGAGGTTTCCATCGTCAACTGTGGGTCGGGATGCAGGGCGGCGTCATACATCACCAGCAGCGAATCTTCTTGCGGATTGAAGTCAGTGATTTGCATCGGCGGATCATCTGCGCCGATGTCGAGCAGGTGGAAGCTATCTGCGCCTTCGCCGCCATTGCCGTAATCGCCTGCGCCGAGCATCAGCGTGTCATCGCCCGCGCCGCCATTGAGGAAATCGAGCATGTGGTCGGGGTCGTCTTCGGTCTGGCCCCAGATCGTGTCATGGCCCGCGCCGCCGTCGAGGGTGTCGCTGCCAGCGCCGCCTGTCAGTTGATCATTGCCGAAGCCACCGTCGAGGGCGTCATCGCCCGCGTCGCCGTGCAGCGTATCATCACCCTCGCCACCGATCAGGCTATCGGCACCGTCGGCGCCAGACAGGCTGTCATCCCCTTCGCAGCCTTGCAGGGTGTCGGCATCTGCACCGCCGTCAAGGGTGTCATTGCCCGCCTCGCCGTGCAGCAGATCGGCACCCGCGCCGCCGTTGATGGCATCATCGCCGTCACCGCCGTCAAGCTGATCATTGCCGGCATATCCGGCCAGCGCATCATCCCCGCCGTGGCCGGTGATTTGGTCATCGCCCGCATCGCCACTGAGCATATTGGCGAGGTCATCGCCGTTCAGCCACAGGTCTTCGGGGGGCGACGATCACGTCATTGGAGGAGATCACGCCGTCTTGTTCGGGGTCATCGCCTTCTGCGGGGGCATCATCGGGTGACGCGGCACTGGCATCACGGGAAGACAACATATGGAAGATGTTGCTTGCATCGCCGCTGTCGTCTTGGGCCTCGTCAGTGTGATCGTCGGTTCCCTCCGGGCTGTCATCCGGCGTGGTGAACGAATCGACCATGACACCCGCGAACACCGCCCCGAGCAGACCAAGCAAACCAAGCATGACGATAACCTCCGGCGGGAACGGGTGGTGTTAACCTTTCGTTAACCATATTTCCCGTTAACCTTTTGGTTATATGGGATATTTCAATCGCAACGCTATCACAGAATCCTGCGGGGTTCAAAACGGTTTTGCGGGTGCTGGTCTGGATAATCTGCCCTTGGTAAAGAAAGCGTGCAGGGGTGCGCGGCTGGCTGTGGTCGACGAATCGGCTTCCCTTTGCGCCAAAATCCCCCTATACGCGCGCATCCGTCAGCGATGGCGGTGTCATTGGCCCTGCTGGACGACATCCCGGCTTGTGCCGCAACCCTCTTAACAGGAGATCCCGATGTCGATCACCGTCGAAGAAAAAGCCCGCTTGATCAAAGAATACGCGACCAAAGAACATGACACCGGCTCGCCGGAAGTTCAGGTTGCTATTCTGTCGTCGCGTATCGCTACGCTGACCGAGCACTTCAAAACCCACAAGAAAGACAACCACTCGCGCCGCGGTCTGCTGATGCAGGTTGCCCAGCGTCGTAAGCTGTTGGACTATCTGAAGGCCAAAGACGAAGCCCGCTACGCTTCGCTGATCGCACGCCTCGGCCTGCGTCGCTAAGCTTTTCGCTTAGGTTTTGTTGGAACGCCCGTGGTGCAAGCTGCGGGCGTTTTGCGTTTGGGTGTCAGGGGGGATTCTGATCATGCAGGGGGCGATACTTGCCGATCTCGCGCCTTAGCCAGTCGGCCTTGTCATTGGCATAGTGCCTGTTGCCGAATTGCAGGCTTGCCGCAGTCCAATACCATCCGAAAAACCAAGGCATGATGAATACCAGCAGGCAAAAGCAGATAATTCCTAAAAGTAACCAAAGCGCGCTTTGCACGACCACAAGCCAAACCGGCAAGGAGAGCGGCCCCCATGCGATGAGTAGAAGTTGGAGCGGCAGAATCGGCAAGCAAGCAGCAAAAAACCAGAAGCCGCAGGTTACGCCGATTGGGAAGATTGCGAGTCGCGGCGCGTTCATTGCCATTTCCAAGGCGCGAAGTTCACTGACAAGCCTGCGATGGCGTAGCCAGTCGAACCATCTCTTGAAACGTGCAACCACGGGTAACATACTCCCCAAGTAAGGCAGATACTGCCTCATGCTCCATTTCACCGTAGCTTTTGCTCTGCCAAAAAGGCCTGCATGTCGAAGGGCTGTGCGGGGCCGGAGTTCAGGCCAGCGTCGATGAGCGCTTGCAGTTCGGACGCTGCGATCTGCCGGGCTTGGGCGGGCGAGTTGGGGTTTGCGGTGGCTTTCATCGCGCAAAGCTGCCGATGTTGGCAAAGTTTGTCAACCGCCACTCCCCCTTCCCAAACCCCCGCTTTTCCTGTAAACGCGCGCAATCTGCGATATGAGGCCTGCCCCCGGCCGCATGCATCAGGATAGGGGGCGGCGGCAATGGGGCCGCTATGCAAACGGGAGACACGACAGGGGTCGTGGGTGCTCTCATACAGGGAACGATAGATGTTCAACGTGACTAAAAAATCAATCCAGTGGGGCGAAGATACGCTGACGCTGGAATCGGGCAAGGTTGCCCGTCAGGCTGACGGCTCGGTGATCGCCACTCTGGGCGAAACCAGTGTCATGGCCAACGTGACTTATGCGCGCGCGCCGAAACCGGGGCAGGATTTCTTCCCGCTGACCGTGCATTATCAAGAGAAATACTACGCCGCTGGGAAAATTCCGGGCGGCTTTTTCAAACGCGAAGCCCGGCCCAGCGAGAAAGAGACGCTGACCTCGCGTCTGATCGACCGTCCGTGCCGTCCGCTGTTTGTCGAAGGCTTCAAGAACGAAGTTCTGGTGATGGCAACCGTGCTGAGCCATGACCTTGAGAATGACCCGGATATCGTCGCGATGATCGCGGTCTCAGCCGCGTTGACGATTTCTGGCGTGCCGTTCATGGGGCCGATTGGCGCTGCGCGCGTTGGTTTCTCGGGCGGTGAATACAAGCTGAACCCATCGGTTGATGACATGCATCAGCTGCGCAACAACCCGGATCAGCGGTTGGATCTGGTCATTGCTGGCACCAAAGACGCCGTGATGATGGTGGAATCGGAAGCCTACGAGCTGACCGAAGAAGAAATGCTGGGCGCTGTGAAATTCGGCCATGCAGCGATGCAGCCGGTGATCGACCTGATCATCGACTTTGCTGAAGATTGCGCCAAAGAGCCGTTCGACTTCCATGCGCCGGATTACTCCGAGCTTTATGGTCGGGTGAACGCGGCGGGCGAAGTGCAGATGCGGGCCGCTTTCGCTATTCGTGACAAGCAAGAACGCACCTCGGCGATTTCGGCGGCGGTTACGGCGATCAAAGGCGTGTTGTCTGACGAGGACAAGGCCGATGCGAACCTCGGTTCGGCGATCAAAAAGCTGGAAGCTTCGATCCTGCGTGGCGACATCATCAACGGTGGCGCGCGGATTGACGGGCGTGACAACAAAACCGTGCGTCCGATCGTGTCGGAAACCGGGATTCTGCCGCGCACCCATGGTTCGGCCTTGTTCACCCGTGGTGAGACTCAGGGTCTGGTTGTGACCACTTTGGGCACTGGCGAAGATGAGCAGATCATCGACGCTCTGCATGGCAACAGCCGCTCCAACTTCCTGCTGCACTATAACTTCCCTCCCTATTCGGTGGGTGAAGTGGGTCGTGTGGGTTCGCCCGGTCGTCGTGAGATTGGTCATGGCAAACTGGCTTGGCGCGCGTTGCAGGCGGTTCTGCCTGCCTCGACCGATTTCCCTTACACCATCCGTTTGGTGTCAGAGATCACGGAATCGAATGGCTCGTCCTCGATGGCTTCGGTCTGCGGTGGCTCTTTGTCGATGATGGACGCGGGCGTGCCGCTGAAATCGCCGGTGGCTGGCGTCGCGATGGGTCTGATCCTGGAAGACGATGGCCGCTTTGCTGTTCTGACCGATATCTTGGGTGACGAAGATCACCTCGGCGATATGGACTTCAAGGTTGCAGGCACCGCCAACGGCATCACCACGATGCAGATGGATATCAAGGTGGCTGGCATCACGCCGGAGATCATGGCGCAGGCTTTGGCGCAGGCCAAAGACGGGCGTTTGCATATCCTTGGTGAGATGAACAAGGCGCTGTCGGCTCCGCAAGGTTTCTCGGAATATGCTCCGAAAATCGAAACCCTGCAAATCCCGACCGACAAAATCCGCGAAGTCATCGGCTCGGGCGGTAAAGTGATCCGTGAGATCGTGGAACTGTCGGGCGCGAAAGTGGACATCAACGACGATGGCGTGATCAAGATTGCATCAAGCGATGCGGCCTCGATCAAGAAGGCCTATGACATGATCTGGTCGATCGTGGCAGAACCGGAAGAAGGTCATGTTTACACCGGCAAAGTGGTGAAACTGGTCGATTTCGGCGCGTTCGTGAACTTCTTCGGCAAGCGTGACGGTCTGGTGCATGTGTTCCAGATCGCCAACAAGCGCCTGAACCACCCGAATGAAATCCTGAAAGAAGGCCAAGAAGTGAAGGTTAAACTTCTCGGCTTTGACGATCGCGGCAAGGTGCGTCTGGGCATGAAGATGGTCGATCAGGAAACTGGTCTGGAGATCACCGAGACCAAAGAAGAAGCTGCGGAAGCGTAAGCTTTCTGCGCCCTGCCCCGACAGTGTTCGGGGCAGGGGGGTTTCGCGTTGGTCTGGTTAAATTTCGCTCAGTTTCAGCGATTGTTTGCTCTGCGTATGGCAGTATCGGCGTCAGGGATGTAGAATTTAAGTTGTATGCAGAAATTGCTCTGCGTGGATGTCCGAGGTTTAGTGTGCCCCCAATTTGGAAAGTGAAGCGCGAGTTTCGGCGCCTGAAAAGCAAGCTGAGCGCCCCGGTGTTGACCATGCTCAGCCCCGGTATCGTCCGGCAGCACGACAAGAACAAGCACAGCCGATTTGTGATCACGCAAGGGCAGGGCGTGCAGGGCCACCGCATCGCGCTTGTGCTGCTGTTTCAGCCTGATGGCTTGGCAGAATCGACCTATGAAACCTGCAAGTACTTGTCTGAGAATGGCTTTTCAGTGTTTGCTGTGTCGAATGCACCGTTAAGCGAAGCTGATTTGGTTGCGCTTTCGGTGCATTGCTTTGAAATTCTGGAACGCCCGAATTTTGGCTATGATTTTGGCGGCTATCGTGACGGGATTCTGCATCTGTTAGAGAGCGGACGCAGCTTTGATCGGCTGCTGGTGCTGAACGATTCCTGTTGGTTCCCGATCGTGCCTGCGACAGATTTTCTGGGACAAGTGGCGCGCACGCAGGCTGATATGTTTGGCGCTGTTCTGTCTTCGCGGCGCGACCGCCCTGAAGGGCAGCACTTGCAATCTTTTGCATTCTCTTTTGGGCCAAAGCTGCTTTCCGGTTCAGATTTTCGCTTGTTTTGGAATGACTTAGCCGTGTCGAATAATCGGTTCTGGACGGTCGAGCGTTGCGAGATGGCGATGTCACCTTGGTTCGCAGATCGCGGTTATACGGTGCAGTCGGGCTGGAGTTTCAAGGACATAGATGCGCTGATCCCAGACCTAACGGTTGTCGAGCTAGAGCAAATTCTGGCCTTGGAAATTGAAACCAATCCGGCCAAAAGTGCGGCACAGCGCGAGGTTTTGGGTCAGTTGCCGCATGATGCACTTTGGGCGGATCAAGTGCGCGATATGATGGTGAATGGGGCGATGCGGCGCTACCTTTTGTTGGCGCATCCGCTGCTGCTGCGCAAAATAGGCTTCCCGTTCCTGAAGAAGAACCGCGAGGCCTATTACGCGGTGCAGCGCCGCGCTTTTTTGCAACAAGTGGCACCCGAACTGGATGCCACTCTGCGCGCAGAAATTGCGTCGCTTGACGCCTAAGGGGTTGTTTTACTTCGGCTGTTTCGCAAACCGCAGATAAGGTAGCTTGATATCCAGCGCGCCGAATTTCTCGGTGGCTTGCTCGTTGTTCAGGCTGAGCGCGACAATCACATCTTGCCCCGGCTGCCAGTTTGCGGGCGTGGCAATCGGCACGCCGTCGGTGGCTTGCATGGCATCCAATGCCCGCAGAATCTCGGCGAAGTTACGACCGACCGACATCGGATAGGTCATCGACAGGCGGACCTTTTTATCCGGCCCGATGATGTAAACCGTACGCACGGTGGCGGTGTTGGCGGGGGTGCGGCCCTCGGTTGGCAGGTAGTAATCGGCGGGCAGCATGTCGAAGGCCTTGGCGACGGTCAGGCTGGTGTCGTCGATGATCGGGAAATCGGCGGCGGCCCCGCCAAAGGCCTCAATATCGCGCTTCCATTTGCCATGATCGGCGACCGAATCGACCGAAACGCCGATCACCTTGGTGTTGCGTTTGGCCCATTCGGGGGCAAGTTGCGCGACCGCGCCGAATTCGGTGGTGCAGACCGGGGTGAAATCGCGCGGATGGCTGAAGATGATGGCATAGCCGCCTGCCAGCCAATCATGAAAATGAATGGTGCCTGCGGTGGATTCGGCGGTGAAATCGGGGGCAATGTCGTTGATGCGGATAGACATGTTTTCTCCTGCGGCTGTCTGATGGGCTTGATGTAAGCGATTTGGAACGGAATTTCACTATCCCCGGTGGGTCTGGCATCAGAAGGGAAGGAAATTCTGCCAAACCGGGCGGCGCGTGGAAAGCCGCCGTGGTGTCGGGGGCCCGTTTCGCGACATTTGCTGTCGGACGTGTGCTTGTGCCCCGGGACTTACGCTGCCATATTATGATCAAATTCAGGAGGCTGGCATGATCATCAAGCGCGATTTCTACATCAACGGTACATGGGTTGCGCCTGTCATCCCGCGCGATTGCGAGGTGATTGACCCCTCAACCGAAGAACCCTGCGCGGTGATTTCGCTGGGGTCTGAGGCGGATACCAATGCGGCGGTGGCGGCGGCGAAGGCGGCGTTTCCGGCTTGGGCAGCCACCGCGCCTGCGGTGCGGCGCGAAGTTGTGGTGAAGATTTTGCAGCAATACGAGCTGCGTCTGGAAGAACTCGCCCATGCCATCGCGATTGAAATGGGTGCGCCGATTGATATGGCGCGCAGCAGCCAAGCGCCTTGCCTGCCGTGGCATGCCACCAATTTCCTGACCGCGTTTGATGCGCTGGAATGGGCGCGCCCGCTGGGCCCGCACGCGCCGAACGACCGCATCGCACTAGAGCCGATTGGCGTGGTGGGCCTGATCACGCCGTGGAACTGGCCGATGAACCAGATCGCGCTGAAGGTGATTCCGGCGATTCTGGCGGGCTGCACTTGCGTGCTGAAACCCTCCGAGGAGAGCCCACTGAACGCGATTCTGTTCGCCGAATTCTGCCATGACGCTGGCGTGCCGCCGGGCGTGTTCAATCTGGTGAATGGCGATGGTCTGGGGGTGGGTTCCGTGCTGTCGTCGCACCCGGATGTTGAGATGATTTCCTTCACCGGATCGACTCGGGCTGGCCGGGCGATTTCTGCCGCAGCCGCGCAGACGCTGAAACGGGTGACGTTGGAATTAGGCGGCAAGGGGGCCAACCTGATTTTCGCCGATGCCGATGACAAAGCGGTGGAACGCGGCGTGCGGCATTTGATGAACAATTCGGGGCAAAGCTGCAACGCGCCCAGCCGGATGCTGGTGGAACGCCCGATCTATGATCGTGCGGTGGAGATTGCGGCGCAGGTGGCGGATTCGATCAAGGTCGGCTCGGCGCATGAGGCTGGCAAGCATATCGGCCCAGTGGTGAACAAGCGCCAATGGGATCAGATTCAGGGCTTTATCCAGAAGGGCATCGACGAAGGCGCGCGGCTGGTGGCCGGCGGGACGGGTCTGCCAGAGGGATTCAATCGCGGCTATTACGTCAAGCCGACGGTGTTCGCCGATGTGGTGCCGGGGATGACGATTGAGAAGGAAGAAATTTTTGGTCCTGTGTTGTCGATCATTCCTTTCGATACGGAAGAAGATGCGCTGCGCATCGCCAATGATACGCCCTACGGGTTAACGAACTATGTGCAATCCAGCGATGGTGCGCGGCGCAATCGGCTGGCACGCGGGCTGCGCTCGGGCATGGTCGAGATGAACGGCAAATCGCGCGGCGCGGGTTCGCCATTTGGCGGGGTGAAAGCTTCGGGGCGAGCGCGCGAGGGCGGGCATTGGGGGCTGGAGGAATTCCTTGAGGTCAAGGCGATCTCGGGTTGGGATTCTGATCTGGGCTGAGACGGGCTAAATGCCGAGACGCCGCCCTTATCCGGGCGGCGTTTTGCATTTCTGTGGTTCAAACAGAAACTTGACACATGTGTCGATTCTGGTTTTGCTGAGGGTAGCCACAGCAGGAGCCAGCATGACCTCGCATCCCCACCTTCTTTCGCCGTTGCAGCTGCGCGGCCAGACCCTGCGCAACCGCATCGTCTTTGGCGCGCATACCAACAACATGTCGGATATGGGGATTCCGGGGCCACGGATGGAGGGATACTTCGTTGAGCGCGCCTTGGGCGGGGCCGGGATGATCGTGACCGAACCCGTGCCAGTGCATCGCACCGGGGTGCTGACCCGCGGTAATATGCTGCACAGCTCAGATGAGATTATTACGCATTTTCAGCGCATTACAGATCGGGTGAAAGACGCGGGCGCGGTGATTTGCCAACAGCTTTACCATGTTGGCGCGCATGGCGATTCCGACCTCAGCTTTGCGCCACATTGGTCGCCTTCGGGCGGGCCGTCGTATCACGACAGCGACGGTTCGCATAAAATGACGGAAGGTGAGATTGAAGAACTGCTGGCGGCACATCTGGCGGCGGCGGTGCGGGCGCAGAAATCGGGCTTTCAGGGGGTCGAAGTTTGGGCGGCCTACCACTCGCTGCTGGATCAATTCTGGACGCCGTGGTCGAACCAGCGCGATGACAAATGGGGCGGCAGCTTGGAAAACCGGACGCGGTTTTCGCGGGTTCTGGTGGAGAATATCCGCCGCGCCTGTGGGGAAGATTTCATCATTGGCATGGCGGTCAGCTATTCGACGGCCTATTCTGCGACGCTTTCGGCTGAGAATCTATGTGAAATCATCGCCTTGCACGATGACACTGGGCATCTGGATTATGTCACGGTAGGGGCGGGCAGCTATCTGGAATTTGACGCGATCATCCCGCCGTTCACCCATGGCGAAAAACTGACAACGCCGTTGACGGTGCAGCTTAAGGCTTTGGCGAAGAATATCAAAATCACTTCCGAGGCTGGGGTGCGGACGCCGGAGAATGGCGAACAGATCATCTCGTCGGGTGAGGCCGATCTGGTGTCCATCGTGCGCGGGCAGATCGCCGATCCGCATCTGGCGCGCAAAACCACGGAAGGTCGGGCTGAGGATATTCGCGGTTGTATCTCGTGCAATCAGATGTGCTGGGGGCGACGCAGCCGGGATTATTGGATTTCCTGCTTGGTTAATCCCTCGGTGGGGCGTGAGTTTGAATGGGGTGGCGATCGGTTTCAGGCGGCGGTTGTGCCGAAATCGGTGCTGGTGGTGGGGGCTGGTCCGGCTGGTTTGGAGGCCGCGCGTGGGGCGGCAGAGCGCGGGTATCGCGTTGAAATCGTGGAGGCTTTGCCAGTGATCGGCGGGCAGTTCCGCTTGGCCGGGATGCAGCCGCGCCGGGCGCAGATCTTGGAGTTGATGGATTGGTATGAACGGCAGTTTGAAAAGCTTGGCGTGACCTTACGGTTGAACACCTATCTGGATGCCGATGAAATTGCTGCGCATCTGGCGGATGTGGTGGTGTTGGCAACGGGATCGCTGCCAGATGAAAAAGCCTTTCAACGCTGGTTGCCGCATCTCGAAAGTCTGCCGGGGTTGGAGTTGGGCGGGGTCTGGTCGCCCGAAGAGGTGATGCGGCGCGAGGCCCGGTTGGGCGATGCGGTGATCGTTTATGATGAGGGGTCGAACTGGCGTGGGGTTGGCACGGCCTGGGCTTTGGCCGAGGCGGGCAAGCAGGTGACGATTGTGACGCCGGAAGCCTTTGTCGGCAAGGAAATCGCCCGGACGGCGGCGGATGGTGCGGCGCGCAGGCGGATGGCGAAGCTGGGGGTGGTGTTCAAAACCGAGGCCTGCATCGCGCGCTGGCATGGCAATGGGGCTTCGGTGTTGAATCTCTTGACCGGCGAGGCGGAGGTTATTGCCGCTTCGGGTCTGGTGATGGCGACGACCAATCGGGCATTTGATCCCAACCCCGAAGTGTTCGCGGGCAAGAAAACGCTGCGGATCGGCGATTGCGTGGCCCCCCGGCTGGCAGCCTATGCGTTTCACGAGGGCCGCAAGCTGGCTTTGCAGCTTTAACCCACCCTTGCAAAACTGCTGGCCGAGGACAGCGCCCAAGCATCGCGGAAATGCGGTGAGGACGCGGGGTCAGCCAGCAGTTGACCGGGTTTAAGCTGCTCATATTGCTCGGCAAATGAGATCACTTTGTCGGACGAGGCGCGGCGCTGGAAATGGTGCGGGCGCAGATCTTGCGGGTGCGAAAGCCCTGCAGCGGCGACCAGTTCGGCCAAAGCGTGCAGGGTGTTGTGGTGGAAATTCGCCACCCGTTGCGCCTTATCCGGAACCACGATGGCGCGCTGGCGGGCGGGGTCTTGCGAGGTCACACCCGTGGGGCACAGCCCGGTGTGGCAGGACTGCGCTTGGATGCAGCCGACCGCGAACATGAAGCCGCGCGCGGCGTTGCACCAATCCGCGCCCAAAGCCATCACCTTGGCCATATCAAAGGCCGAGGTGATCTTGCCCGATGCGCCGATCTTGATTTTGTCACGCAGGCCGACGCCGATCAACGCATTGTGCGCAAAGGACAATCCATCACGCAGCGGCATCCCGACATGATCCATGAACTCCAGCGGAGCAGCCCCGGTGCCCCCTTCTTTGCCGTCGATCACGATAAAATCCGGGGTGATGCCAGTCTCTAACATCGCCTTGCAGATCGCCATAAACTCCCATTGATGGCCGATGCAGAGCTTAAACCCGGCGGGCTTGCCGCCTGACAATTCCCGCATCCGGGCGACAAATTCCAACAGGCCAGCGGGGGTGGAAAACTCGGAATGGCTGGCGGGCGAGACGCAATCCTGCCCCATCGGCACGCCCCGGATCTGCGAGATTTCGGCGCTGACTTTCGCCGCTGGCAATACCCCGCCATGGCCGGGTTTTGCGCCCTGCGACAGCTTCAATTCCACCATTTTGATCTGTGGATCCGCCGATGCCTCGGCAAACAGCGTGGCATCAAAGCCGCCCGCCAGATTGCGCGCGCCGAAATAGCCCGAGCCTAATTCCCACACCAGATCGCCGCCAAATTCGCGGTGATAAGGCGAAACCCCACCCTCGCCCGTGTCATGGAAAAAGCCGCCAGCCTGCGCGCCTTTGTTCAACGAGCGGATCGCATTGGCGGAAAGTGCGCCATAACTCATCGCAGAAATGTTCAAAAGCGAAGCGGAATAGGCGCGCGGGCCAAGACCGATGTTGACCCGCATCGCCTCAATCGCGGCGGCAGGCTGCGGCGCAATCGAGTGGTGCAGCCATTCGTATTGTTCCTGATACACGTCATACATCGTGCCGAACGGACGTTTATCCAGCTCTTTTTTGGCACGCTGATAGACGATGGCGCGCTGGTCACGGGCGAAAGGCGCGCCGTCTTTATCGCCTTCAAAGAAATATTGCCGCAGTTCGGGCCGGATGTCTTCCAGCAGAAATCGCATATGCGCCACGATCGGGTAGTTGCGCAGGATGGCGTGGCGGGTTTGCCGCAGATCATAGACCCCCAAAGCCACCAGCCCCAGCATCACCACGGTCAGCAGTTCCAGCACGTCGGCATAGGCCAGCCAGCGCTGGCTGAGGGCGGTAAAAATCACCGCAAGCACGACACACAGCGTCATCACAGAATAGCGCGGCTCGAACGGATAGCGCAGAAATTGCATCATGATCCTTTGGGCAGCCCTCTGACCGCCATCTAACGCCACATAAATTGCCGTCAGGTTAACGCCGGAATGTCACAAAGTCTTGTCACATTAAAATGGCAGCGGGGCGCTGAAGGTCACCCAATCGCCACTGGCGGGATGGTGCAGCGACAGGCTTTCGGCGTGCAGCATCAGGCGGGGAAAATCGCGCGCCTTTCCCGTGGCATAGATCGGATCGCCCAAGATCGGGCAGTCCTGCGCCAACATATGCACGCGCAACTGATGGCTGCGTCCGGTGAGCGGGAACAGCCGGACGCGGGTGCTGTCGGGGCCGCGCGCGATCACCTGCCAATCGGTCTGCGCCGGGCGACCACGGCTGTGATCGACCATCTGGCGCGGGCGGTTCGGCCAATCGGCGCAGAGTGGCAGGTCAATGTGGCCCTGATCGGGCGTTAACTGCCCGTAAACTTCCGCAATATAAGTTTTCTTGGCACGCCGTTTTTCAAATTCCTGTCCCAGAAAGCCTTGCGCTTGTTTGGTGCGGGCAAAAATCATCACACCAGAGGTGTCACAATCCAGACGATGCACCAGTAACGTATCCCAATGCGCCGCTTGCAGGCGCGAGGTCAGGCAATCCTCGCGGCCTTCCAGTTTGCCCGGAACTGACAGCAGTCCCGCAGGCTTGTTTACCACGATGATCTGCGCATCCTGATACAGGATATCCAGCGGCACATCAGGCGGCGTGTAGATAAAATCCGGGATCATAAGATGCTGTGGCCTGCGGCTTTCAGGCTGGCGGCAAGGTGGCGGATATGGGCGGGGCCAACCTCGCAGCAGCCGCCAACGATGGTGGCGCCAAGGGCGATCCATTCCATCACGAAAGCCGTGTATTTTTCGGGGGATAGGTCATGGCGGTGGGTGTAATCGGGGGCGGCCACGGCACCGGGCAAAGGCAGGCTGGAGATTTCGCTGAAGCCATTGGCATAGGCCCCGAAGGGCAGTCCCATGGTCGAGAGTTCGCGCAGCGCGGCCAGCATGGCCTCGGGCATCGAGCAATTTGCCAGCACGGCGGCGGTGGGATGCTCCGCGATCAGATCGCGCAGACCCGCAATCGGCTCGCCCGAACGCAGGCGGCTGCCGTCGCGGTCATGCACCGAAACCGACAGCCAGACCGGAAGACCCGCCGCCTGTGCGCCCTGCAACGCGCCGCGCGCAAGATCCAGCGAGGACATGGTTTCCAGCAGGATCACATCGACATGTGGCGCAAGGATGCGGGCTTTTTCGGCGTAAAGCGGCGCGGAAACCGACACGGGTGGGGTCAGGTCGGGGCGGTAGGATTCGCCTAACGGCCCCATCGAACCCGCGATAAGTCCCCGGCCTGCTTGGGCTTTTGCCTCATGCGCCTCCATCAAGGCACGCAGGTGCAGCGCGTGATAGAGCGCATCCAGCCCAACCCCCTCCAGCCGATCGTGCAGGATGTTATAGGTGTTGGTGGTGGCCACCGAAGCGCCAGCGGCAAAGTAATCGTCGTGGATGGCTTTGACCAAGCCGGGATGGTCGATCATCACGCGGGTGGCCCACAACGGCGTCGGCTCATCGCCCGAGCGCGCGACCAATTCCTGACCCATGCCGCCATCGAGAAGGGTAATCTGCATCATTCACTCCGTGATCAGTTTGGCGGCAAGACCCGCGAAAAGTACCGCCGCGACCTTGTTCAACAGGCCCATGCGTGCGCCAATAGCATGGCCCGCGCGCCCTGCCAAATAGCCATAGCCGGTGGTGATCATCGTGCCGGTAAGCCCGAAGATCGTGCCGAGCAGCAGGATTTGCTGCCAGACCGGGCCAAGGCCGGGGTTTACGAATTGCGGCAGGAAGGCCAGCATGAACAGGATCGGTTTGGGGTTCAGCATGTTGGTGAGCGCACCCTTGCGGAACGCCGCCCAGCCTGTGCGCTGGCCTTTTCCGGCGGTGGTTTCACCTGTGTCGCGCCAGGATTTCCAAGCGATATAAAGCAGATAAGCGGCCCCTGCGTATTTGATCGCACTCAAAGCGCCGGGATTGGCAGCGATCAGGGCCGAGAGGCCAAGCGCCGAAAGTGCCACATGCCAGAGCGCACCAAGGCCAACGCCCAGCCCTGCCATCACGCCCGCACGCGGCCCGCCTTGGATACCCGAAGCGGTGGCAAAGAACACGTCTTGCCCCGGTGTCAGATTCACCAGCAAGCCGCCGCCGATGAAGGCCAAGAGGTTATGCAGGCCGATGCCATTGATGATCTCCCACATGGGCGCTCCGGGTTAAGATGTTGGAATGTCGTAGTAATCGCCTTTGTCTTCGACGCACCAATGCTGGGTGATGGAGAGCCCCGTAGGGCCCTCAAGCGCCCCTGCGGCGATGCTGATGCGGGCCTCCCCTACCGGTTCCCAGAACAGGCTGGCGCCGCAATTTCCGCAAAATCCACGCCGCGCTTGGGCAGAGGATTGGAACCAGCGCAGGCCTGTGGCTTCCGTCAGCCGAAAGCGTTCGTGCGGCACCGAAGTGGCCGCCCAGAAATGGCCCGAGGTCTTGCGGCATTGAGAGCAGTGGCAGGCAAAGACATCGCGCAGCGGTGCGTCGGCCTCAAACTGGACCTGACCGCAGAGACACCCGCCCTTCATTGCGCGTCCTCGAATATTTCGGCGAGTAGAGGCACCAGCCAATCTTCATCGGCCTTGGTGAAGGCCGCGGGGGTATCACTGTCGATGTCCAAAACGCCGAGCAGCTTGCCCGCACCGTTCCAGACCGGCAGCACCAGTTCGGATTTTGTCGAGCTGGCGCAGGCGATATGGCCGGGGAAGGCATCGACATCCGGCACGTTCTGCACTTGGCCGGTGCGGGCACATGCCCCGCAAACTCCACGCGAAAACGGGATGACAAGGCAGCCGTGGCCACCTTGATATGGGCCTATTTTCAACAGGTTATGTTCCGTGACGCGGTAAAATCCCGTCCAGTCCGCGAAGGGATGGGCGTGGTGCAATTCGCAGGCGACGGTGGCCATCAGCGCCACGGTGTCGGTTTCGCCATGCGTCAGGGCGCGGATGGTTTCGGTGATCTCTTGCATATCAATATCCCAAGGCGCAGCCGTCTTTGCGCGGGTCCGACGCGCCGATCAGGATGCCAGACTCGTCAATCAGGATGCTTTGCGCGCCGCCAATCGGCTCGGGCGACAGCGACACCTGATGCCCGATCTGCGCCAGTTCGGCGCGGACTTGCGCCGAATAGCCGCTTTCCACCAGCATACCTTCCGCCCCCGAAAAACAGCGCGGCGCGTCGATGGCGGCTTGGGCCTCCAGCCCATAATCGACCATATTGGTGGCGAAGCGGGCGTGACCGCAGGGCTGATAGGCCCCGCCCATCACGCCGAACGGCATGATCACCTTGCCATTTTTGCGCAACATGCCCGGAATGATGGTGTGCATCGGGCGTTTGCCACCGCCCGCCTCGTTCGGGTGTCCCGCTTGCAGGCTGAAACCCGCGCCACGGTTCTGGAAATTGATGCCGAACTTTTGCGACGCGATCCCCGCGCCAAAGCCCCAGAAGATCGAGTAAATCAGCGACACCGCCATGCGGTCGCGGTCCACCACTGTGATGTAGATGGTATCTTTATGAACGGCTTCAGTCAGCGGGGCAGCGGCAGCCATAGCGGCAGCCATTGCGCGTTTGGGGTCGATCAGCGCAGCGAGTTTGGCGGCAGTTTCCGGCGATAGCATGTGATCCAGCCGGGGCGTTGCCTCGGCAATGAAGCGGTTGCGGGCGTCATAGGCGAGTTTGGCGGCCTCGGCCTCGATATGCGCGCGCTGGGTGCCGAACGGGTCCATCGCGGCCAGATCGAAGTGTTTGAGGATGTTCAGCATCAGGATCGCAGTGGCACCTTGGCCATTTGGCGGATGCTCGACCAGTTCGACCCCCTTATAATCACCCGCAACCGGGTCGGTGTAAGTGCAGGCGGTGGCTGCGAAATCTTCCAGCGTGTGCAGACCGCCCATGGCTTGCAGGGAGGTCACCATATCTTCGGCAACTTCGCCTTCGTAGAAGCCGGCGCGTCCTTCGCGGGCAACGCGGCGCAGCACGTCGGCTTGGCCGGGGGCGCGGAAGATTTGGCCGATTTTTGGAACCTGACCATCCAGCAGGTAGAACTTGCGGGCATCGCCTGTCAGTTCCGGGCCATCTGCCGCCCAGTCAAACGCCACGCGGGGGGCGACCGGAACACCCTCATCCGCATAGCGAATCGCCGGGGCCAGCACGCGGTCTAGCCCCAGCTTACCCCAATCGGTCGACAGGCGGCAAAACGCATCCATCGCGCCCGGCACCGTCACCGGATCGACACCGCGCAGCGGCACGGCCTCAAGCCCACGATCCCGCATTGTCTGCGCCGCATAGGCTTTCGGCGCGCGGCCAGAGCCATTCAGCGCAATAATCCGTTCTTCACCTGCGGGCTTGATCAGCGCAAAGCAATCGCCGCCGATCCCCGTCATTTGCGGCTCGCAAATCCCCAGCAAAACTGCCCCTGCAATGGCGGCATCCACCGCATTCCCGCCTGCTTCCAGCACCTCAACCGCAACTTTGGCGGCTAGCGGATGTGAGGTGCACAGATGCCATTGCTGGCATAGATCGCCGAGCGGCCCGGAGCCTGAAAATCGCGCATGAAAAACCCTCCTGTTGGCGGCAAGCCTAGGGAGTTGTTGCAGGACTTCCAAGAGAGAGATGAACCTCGACGCCACGAACTGGGTGGGGGCAATATCCGCAGCGCCGAGGGAAGCTTTATGCAGCTACAGGCCCAATATCGGCATTATCGGCGGCTGTATTAGGGGGAAATTTTGGCAAAGAGGCGGCAGTTCTGACGAAGTTGGAACAATCGCGCCTCAGCCGGGCGATTGTTGCGTGTCTAACCGGAAGCTGAGCAGGTTGCGCCCGCCTTCCCGACGATAGCCTAGGTCTTTCGACAGGCTGCGAATCAAATGCCAGCCAAAGCCGCCTTCGGGCAGATCGGCAAAATCCGCCAGCGGGGCAAGCACACCGGCGGGCAGTTGACCGTCGGGCATCGGTCGACCGGTATCCGAAATTCGGCACAAAAGTTCGTTTTGTCGCAGTTGAAGCGAGATTTCGATCTCACCATCATGATGGGCATAGGCATGTTCAACGATGTTGTTCAAAGCCTCTGCCAGCACGATTTCGGCGGTGCCGCGACCGTCTTCGGGCAGGCTGCGCAGTAAAAGCGTGTCCAGCAATGCGCGCAGGCCGTCGCGCACGGCAGTCTGTCGCCCCGGAATCGTCAGCCGGGTGCTGGAGGAGAATTCGACTGCATTGGCATCCATCGGGCTACCCCACCTGCCGCAGACCGTCGGGGAGGTGATCATGGATGGTGAAAATGCTGTCCATCCGGGTCAGCCGGAACACCTTCTGCACGGTGGCGGTCAGGCCGGACAGTTCCAGCTTACGATCGGGGCCCAAAGCCTTCATCACCGCCACCACCGCGCCCAAACCGCTGCTGTCGAGAAATGCCACCCGCGACATATCCAAGATCACCCGCAGCGACGGCGTTTGGGTGAGTTCGCGCATCCGATCTTTGAACTGGATTGCACCAGCGGCGTCGATACGGTCGCCCAAAGCGCTGACCACAATCATTTCGCCACGTTGTTCTGCCACAAGCTCCATCTGCTTGGCCCCTTTGCTGGAATACTGGGGTCAGCTTAGGCGCAAGAGGTTACTGATCGGTAAGCGGCGACGGATATCGGGGAATTAATTCAACTGGAATTGCAGCGGATAGCGGCCATTCTCAAAATCGCCAAACAGATCGGGCAGATCGGGGTGGGTGATCGGCTCGCCCGTCTCATCCGGCACAAGGTTTTGCTCGGAGACATAGGCGACGTAATAGCTTTGGTCGTTCTCGGCCAGCAGGTGATAAAACGGCTGATTGCGCGAGGGGCGGGCGTCTTCGGGGATGGCGTGATACCATTCTTCGGTGTTGGAAAACATCGCGTCCACATCGAACACCACACCGCGAAACGGGTGCTTGCGATGACGAAGCACCTGACCGATGTGATATTTGGCCGCAGTCTTCAGCATAGCATATGTGCCCCCATATAGGGTTAGTAATCCGTTGCGCAGGCGGTGTCTATTCCACAGGCGCGCTGCGGGGGAAACAGTCTGTGTTGGGCTGCGGCCTAGTCAGGCGGCACCTTGCCGATCCGAAAATCCGCCGAAACCGGGCATCGCACGGGATTGTCATGTGAAAACGCAGACATGCCCATTTCCTCGGCAGTGATTTTCTCGTATCCTTGCGGCAAAATAAAAACGCGAGGGGCAAATGAGCAGAACTCTCCGTGCGTCGATCCTGTTGTTGGCCCTTGCATCTTGCGGGGGTGGAAACTCATCGGCGCCGAAAAATATGGATGACGCCTGCGCGATTGTGCGGCAGCGTCCGGCCTATTTCAGCGCCATGCGGGCGACCGAACGGAAATGGGGCGTGCCGGTGCATGTGCAGATGGCGGCGATTTATCAGGAATCGAAGTTTATCGGCAATGCCCGCACCCCACACCAGTTTGCGCTGGGGGTGATCCCGATGGGGCGGCAATCCTCGGCCTATGGCTACAGTCAGGCGCTGGATGGCACTTGGGAAGAATACCAAAAGGAACAGCGCCGCCGGGGTGCCAAGCGTGATCGGATCAGCGATGCCACGGATTTCATGGGCTGGTATATGAGCGAGAGCAGCGACAAGCTGGGGATTTCGCGCGGCGATGCCGAGGCGCAGTATCTGGCCTATCATGAGGGGCGGACGGGCTATGCCAACCAATCCTATCTCGACAAGCCCTGGCTGGTCGATGTCGCCGCCGCGATTGGGCGGCGGGCGACGATGTATCAGGAACAGCTGAGCTATTGCCGCCGTTAGCGGCCCCGGCGTTCGATCTCGTCGGTGATGTTGAACAGGCTGGCGCTGTAAGTGCCGCCGGTTTTCAGATCGCCCAAGATCACCGTGGTTTGCTGACCCAGATCATCGGTGATCACCCATTGCCGCAGCGTGATCGGGTTGGCGGTGAACACCAGCGCGATCTGGCCGTATTCGGGGTGCTGCGGGTCTTGGGCGACAACTTGGGTGGTGTTCTTGTCCTCGGTATGGGCGACCACGGTTTTGGCGCTGCCGAGATTGACGTTGGCTGCGAGGATCAGGTTCAGCGGTGTGCGCTTCAGCGGGTATTGTTCCGGCGCTTGGTTTGACTTCGCATCGAAGATCGCGACGTTGCCGCTGGAGGCCAGCACCAAGGATTTATCCGGCGGCGCGTATTCAAAACGGACCCGGCCGGGGCGCTTGATGATCAGCTTGCCGGTGGCAATCGAGCCGTCGGCGTTGACTTGGGTGAACGGGGTTTCCGCCGTGGTCAGGCTGTTCAGATAGGCCGACAGATCGTTCAATGGGATTTTATCGGCCCAAGCAGGCATGGCCAAAAGGATCAGGGCGAGCGGGGCGAGGAGGGTGCGAAGCGGTTTCATGGGTTCTATATAGGGCATCAGGGCGGCGGCTGCACCCTCCTCGCGGTCACTTGGCGGAGAGGTGCCGAGAGGAGTTTCGTGATGGGTCCCAACTCGGGACCATTGTTTTGTAAGGGAAACATTAAGGCAAACAGGGTATGGTTAGGGGTTTGTTAACGCGCGCCGGTTCAGATGTTGAAGCCTCCGGCGGGGATATTTAAGCCAGTATGAAATTGGAGCAGCGGCCTCTTGGCAAAAATACTGCCCGCCGAGCGTTCGGCGTTTTCAGCCGCAGCGGCCCTTGCCCGTGGGGCGATAGCGGATACAATGCAGAAGACCCAAGCCAAGGACGCCAATATGTCGATCAACGCCCCGGAAACCCAGATTGTCACCCATTGGAAAATCGCTTGCGATGGCGGTGAGGCGGCTTTGGGCCATCCTCGGGTTTGGTTGACCATCCCGGAAGAGACCGGCTTTGTCGAATGTGGCTATTGCGACAAGCGTTTTGAGATCGACCGCGCCCACGCGCATGATGATCACTAAGGCCTGAGCGATTGCGCGCCCGGTTGGTGTTGCGGGCGATCACGGTGCTGATTTGCCTGCCGCTCGTCTATTTCGCTGCCGGATTTGTTGGCGCGGTGATCCCCGGCAAGCACGCCGATCTGGCCCCCGGCACCGATGTGTTGATCGGGCTCGCCCGTGCGCCGATCCATTATGATTTTCTGCTGCCGTTGTCGCCGGAACTGCGCGCCCGCTATGGGTTTGCCAAAGGCGCGGGGGTGCCTGTTGATGCGCCGCAGGCCGAGTGGTTGCTGGTCGGTTGGGGATCGGAGGCGTTTTATACCAGCGCTGGCAGTTACGGTGATATGCAGGCAGGGGCGGTGTTGACCGCGATTACGGGCGATAAAGCCGTGCTGCATCTGGATGTGGCGGGCGATGTGAGTGCGGTGGAGGGGATCAGCTATTTCACCCTGTCGGACGCGCAGTATCAGGCGCTGCTGAGCAGTCTGGAGGCGAATTTCCAGCGCGATCAGACCGGGGCTCCGCTGCCGCTGACCGCGCATTTCAATGATCACGATGGGTTTTTCGCCGCGAAAGGCGATTTCAGCCTGCTGCATCCCTGCAATGCTTGGCTGGGCGAGACTCTGCGCGCGGCGGGGGTGCCGTTTGGGATTTGGACGCCGACGCCGCAGGCGGTGGAACTGTCTTTGCGTTGGCATCAAGGCTAGATCGCGCCGCGGCTTCATGGCAATACTGCGCCTCATATCGGTTAAAGAGGCGGGCAGATCATGGCATTCGGCAAGGGCAATCACCTGCATCTGATCGACGGCTCGGCGTTTATTTTCCGGGCGTATCATGCTTTGCCACCGCTGACGCGAAAGTCGGATGGCTTGCCTGTGGGCGCGGTTGCGGGGTTTTGCAACCTGCTGTGGGGGGAGTTGACCTCAACCCGCAAGGAGACCGCGCCGACGCATCTGGCGGTGATTTTCGATGCCGGATCAAAGACTTTCCGCAATGAGATTTATAGTGCCTACAAGGCGAACCGCCCGGAATTGCCCGAGGATTTGCGGCCGCAGTTCGCCTATACCCGCAAGGCGACGCAGGCGTTCAACGTGCCCTGCATCGAGGTCGAAGGCTATGAGGCCGATGACATCATCGCCACTCTGGCGCGGCGCGCGCGGGAGGCGGGCGGGACGGTGACAATCATCTCGTCCGACAAAGACCTGATGCAGTTGATCGGTGACGGCGTCGATATGCTCGACCCGATGAAGAACAAGCGCCTCGGGTTGGACGAGGTGTTCGAGAAGTTCGGCGTCGCCCCAAACCGGGTGGTCGATGTGCAGGCTTTGGCCGGGGATTCGGTCGATAACGTGCCGGGCGCGCCGGGGATTGGCATCAAGACGGCGGCTCTGCTTATTCAGGAATATGGCGATCTGGAAGCTTTGTTGGCGCGGGCGGGCGAGATCAAGCAGCCGAAGCGGCGTGAGGCTTTGGTGGATAACGCTGATCTGATTAGGATTTCCAAACGTCTGGTGCAGTTGGACGGCGATATGCCGCTGGATTGGCCACTGGAGGGGTTGGAGCTGCGCGCGGTTGAAGCCGATGTGGTGATGGGCTTCCTGCAAGAGATGGAGTTTTCGACCCTGACCAAGCGGGTGGCGGAGCGGTTGAAGGTGGCGGCTCCGATGGCGGACCCGGCGCGCGGGATGCATGTTGAGGGTGCGCATGATGCCGTTGAGGTGGGGCAGGTGCCATTTGATGTTGGCGCGTATGAGAAAATCGACACGATGGCGGCGCTGGAGGCTTGGATCGCACGGATTGTCGCGGTGGGGCATGTGGCGGTGGATACCGAGACGACCTCGCTCGATGAGATGCAGGCAGAACTGGTGGGGATTTCTCTCTGCGTTGATGCCGGGCGCGCGGCCTATATCCCGCTGGGGCATAAGCAGGGCGGCGGTGATCTGTTTGGATCATCCGAACTGGTGGCGGGGCAGTTGGGGCTTGAGGCGGTGCTGGCGGCGTTGAAGCCGGTGCTGGAGGATGCTTCGGTGCTGAAAATCGGCCAGAACATGAAATATGACTGGAAGATTTTCAAGCGCTATGGCGTGGAGGTTGGGCCGTTTGACGATACCATGTTGATGAGTTCGGCGATGCAGGCGGGGCTGAATGGGCATGGCATGGATGCTTTGTCCGAGAAATATCTGAGCCATACTTGTATTCCGATCAAGAGCTTGTTGGGCACGGGCAAGTCGGCGGTGACGTTTGATCGGGTGGGTGTCGATGATGCCGTGAAATATGCCGCCGAGGATGCCGATGTGACGTTGCGGCTGTGGGCGTTGTTCAAGCCGCAGTTGCATCGGGCGCATGTGACGACGGTATATGAGACTTTGGAGCGGCCTTTGGTGCCTGTGTTGGCGCGGATGGAGATGGCCGGGGTGCAGGTGGATCGCGATACGCTTTCCCGCATGTCGAATGCCTTTGCGCAGAAGATGGCCGGGCTGGAGTCGGAGATTCAAGAAGTGGCGGGGCAGCCGTTTAATGTGGGCAGCCCAAAGCAGTTGGGCGAGATTCTGTTCGACAAGCTGGGTCTGCCGGGGGGCGAGAAGGGCAAGACCGGGGCCTATGCCACCGGGGCGGATGTGCTGGAAGATCTGGCGACCGAGCATACCCTGCCGGGGTTGGTGCTGGATTGGCGGCAGCTCTCGAAGCTGAAATCGACCTATACCGATGCGTTGCAGGACCATATCAACCCGGAAACAGGCCGGGTGCATACCTCGTATTCGATCACCGGGGCGGTGACCGGGCGCTTGGCCTCAACCGATCCGAATTTGCAGAACATTCCGATCCGGTCCGAGGAAGGGCGGCGGATTCGCGAGGCGTTTGTGGCGCCGAAGGGGAAGGTTTTAGTATCCTTGGACTATTCACAGATCGAGTTGCGGATTTTGGCGCATGTGGCGGATATCGCCTCGCTGCAACAGGCGTTCAAGGACGGCATTGATATTCACGCGCTGACGGCGAGTGAGATGTTCAACGTGCCGTTGGCCGAGATGACTTCTGACATCAGGCGTAGGGCGAAGGCGATCAACTTTGGGGTGATCTACGGGATTTCCGGCTTTGGTCTGGCGCGGAATTTGCGGATACCCCGGGCGGAGGCGCAGGGGTTCATCGATCGGTATTTTGAGCGGTTTCCGGGGATCAAGGAATATATGTCGGACACCGTGGCGTTTGCGCAGAAGAACGGTTTTGTGCAGACTTTGTTTGGCCGCAAAATCCACACGCCGGAGATCAACGCCAAGGGGCCGGGGGCGGGGTTTGCCAAGCGCGCGGCGATCAATGCGCCTATTCAGGGCACCGCCGCCGATGTGATCCGGCGGGCGATGATCCGGATGCCTGCGGCGATTGCGGATATTCCGGCGACGATGCTGCTGCAGGTGCATGACGAACTTTTGTTCGAGGTTGAGGAGGGGTCGGCGGAGGCGCTGATCAAGGTGGCGAAGGATGTGATGGAGGGGGCGTCGCATCCGGCGGTGCATCTGAAGGTGCCGTTGACGGTGGAGGCGGGCGTGGGCGCGACTTGGGCGGCGGCGCATTGAGGCGAAGGCTGGGGGTTTTCCACCCCCAGACCCCCGAGGATATTTGAGCGCAGAGGATGATCAAGGTGATCCAGAGCTGGGCGGAGTTGAAGGCGTTTGCTGTGGGCATGGACTTGCCCGAGATCACGCTAGCGACGCCTTGGGGGCATGAGGCGTTGAAGGCTTTTGGCAAGATGTGGTGCTATTGGTCGTATTATGAGGATGCGGCGGTGTTCAAAGCCAGCCGCGATGAGCGCGAGATGTTGATGGCGGCAGAGCCGGACACGTTCTTCCTGCATCCGCATTATGCGCCGCATAATCTGGTGTTGGTGCGGGGTGGCTGCATTGATCCGGGCTGGGCGCGGGCGCGGCTTTTGCAGCAGTGGAGGGATGCAGCGCCGAAACGGTTTCTGCGGGAATGGGATGCGAAGTGACGCCGCTGGCTTTTGCGACGGCGGCGGAGTGGCATGCGTGGTTGGCAGCGCACTACGCTTCGGAAACCGAGATATGGGTTTTGTATCATAAGAAGGGCTCTGGGGTGGCCTCAATCGACTGGCAACAGGCGGTGGTGGAGGCTTTGGTTTGGGGCTGGATTGACGGTGTGCGTAAGACGCAGTCTGAGACTCAATGGATTCAGCGGTTTACGCCGCGCAAGGCTGGCTCTGTGTGGAGTCAGATCAACCGCGCCCATGCCGAGCGCCTGATCGCCGAAGGCCGGATGCAGGCGGCGGGCCTAGCCGCTGTGGAGGTTGCGCGGGAGAATGGGCGGTGGGAGGCGACCTATTCGGGCGGCAAGGGTGCTGATTTGCCGCTGGATTTTCTGGAGGCTTTGGCGGCGGCACCGCAGGCGGCGCGGGATCACTTTACGACTCTGGACGCGAAGAACCGCTATGCGATTTACTATCGGCTGACCACGGCGAAGCGCCCTGAAACCCGTGCCAAGCGGCTGGCGGAGTTCATCGCAAAACTGACGCGCCGCGAGGGGCCGCTTATCGCTTCCTGACGGGCGCTCTGCGCTGAGGGCAGCGCAGAGGCCTGCGAGGGCCGATAAGCGCTCAGGCGCGCTCAACGCGGAGTTGGTAGCAGTTGTTGCGGGCGGAACGGATGTGGACATAGGCGATACGTGGGTCATTCAGGCGGGTTTCGGCCTCGGCTTGGATCGTCGCGGTGGGAACAACGGCTCCGGTGCCGTAGACGATGCGGTTCTCGGCGGAGTAGCCCCTTATGATGTAGTCGGGGGAGGCGAGGATTTCGGGGATATCGGAGCTGCCGCCTGCTGCGCAAGCGTCGGCGCAGAGGAAGATCGGGCCGAGTTCGGCGTAGGGCTGCGGGCTTGGGAAGGGGCGGTGGGCGAGGATCAACATGCCTGTGCCCTTCGGGATCATTTGCAGGCAATGACGGCAGGGGTTGCCGGTGCCGTCGGAGATGTGGTGCTCGGGTTTGTGGCCGTTGGCGTCCAGGCCACCGGCTTGGTAGGCGCGGACGGTTTCGGTGGGGATCGGGGTGAAGCGGATCATTTTGGCCTCCGGGTTGGGATGGACCTAGATAGCGCCGTGAAGAGGTTTCAGGCGACCCGAAACCTGCGGTTAACGATTTGGCGTTATCCTGAGACAGGACTCACTGCAGAGGGGCGCGCATTTTTGATGAAATTGACGAAAGCCAAACCGCCTTAACGCTGAATCAGCGGACCCATGACTTTGCCGCCCAAGATATGCAGGTGGTAATGCGGCACCTCTTGCATGCCATGCGGGCCGGAATTGGTGATCGCGCGGTAGCCCATGCCGGGGGCGACGCCGATGATCTCACACACCTTGGCGCAGGCACGGTGGAAGTCGAGGATTTCCTCGGCGGAAGCCTTGGCTGCGAAGTGGTCAAACGTCGCGTAGGGGCCTTTCGGGATCACCAGCACATGCACCGGAGCATGCGGGGCGATGTCGTGGAAGGCCAAAGTATGCGGCGTTTCCAGCACGGTTTTGTTGGGGATTTCACCGCGCAGGATGCGGGCGAAGATGTTTTGCGGGTCATAGGCGTATTGCATCGGTCAATCCACGAACAGATAAGCGGTGGCGGCGATTTCGCGCGCCTTCTCTGGCGAGATATCAAGGAATTCGGCCAGAGGCACGGTGTTTTCGTCAATGCTGGCACTTTGGCGGACGCGCAGCAGATTGGGGAAACCCGCGTCGCGGATGCGATCGCCCTCAAATTTCACATCGTAGCGGATGGTCGGCAGCAGACGCTCAATCGTGTCTTTGGGGGTGGAGTCGCTGGCGAGGCCGACACGGATGGCATGGCCGATCAGGTAGTCATCGGTGAAGTCGCACTCGATTTCCAACAGGCGGACCTTGGCCTTGTCGTTGTAGAAATCCTGCATCAGATCGACATTGGCGGGGTCGATGCAGATCACCAGCTGATCGGTTTGCCAGTAATCGAACAACACCCGCATCAGGGCGCGGCGGTGGCGGGTGCGTTTTTCCAAGGTGGATTGGATGCCGCCCAGATCGGGCAGCGGGGTCGAGGCCTCATTGAACAGATAGTCCAGCGCGGGCAGGTTGGTGACTTGGCGCACGCGTTCGACCAGACGTTTGGCGACATGCCATTTCTTGCAAGTGACCATCATCAGGGTGCGGTGGCGGCCCAGCGAGCTTTCGGTCTCCCAGAACCTTGGCGCGAAGCGGCGACCGACACGGCCGCGGCCCGAGATGAATTTGAACAGGCTGCGACCTTCGTTCGAGATCGCAAAGCGCACGCCGCGGGCCGCGTAAAGCTTGCCGAGGCGGTCTTTCAGATCGGCGGCATCGGGGCTGATTTTGCGGGCGAACAGGTAGTCTTGACTGACCAACAGATCGTAATTGTCGTTATAGAAGGCCACCGGCATGCCGTAATCGGTGAACATCAGGAAGGTCAGGGTGCGGGTGCGCAGTTCGGCTTCCGGGATCAGGTGGCGGACGATGGTTTGAAAAAACGTCTCATCCGGGATCCAGGTGGTGCGGAAAAACCGCATCACGTCGCGGCGTTTCTTGGTAAATTCCAGCACGGATTCCACGGTGCGGCGGCGCAGGCACCACCATTGGCTGCCGATTTGCATGGCGATGTCGGCGGGGACGTGGCGTGTGAGGCCGAGTTTGTCTTGCCATTTCATCGAGGCGTAAAGCAGCGCCTTATGGGTGCGCTCGTTGAAGAAATGGCGGTAGATCAGGCGTTCTTCTTTGATGCCGGTCTTGATCCAGTCGGAATTGAAGAAGTCGAAGCTTTCGATGTAATCGACTTCCTTGCGGTCGAGGAATCTATGGGCGAATTCGGCGGATTTGATCGGCATGCAATCGCCGGACAGCATGTAGAAATGCGTCGCACGCGGGAAGGCTTCTACGGCGGCCTCAACCGCCATCAGGGTGGCTTCGACCAAGGACCATTCGCCCCAGCCGCATTTGGCGCGGCGTTTGGTGAAGGTGACATTGGGGTTGGCGGTGAGAACGCTGCGGATTTTGTCGAAATCGGATGGCTTGGCGCGGCCATCGAAGTGGATGGCGACATAATCCCCCACCGCTGTCAGCCGCTGGGCCTGAGCGATGATCCCTTCGGGATCTTTGTGGCAAAGCAGGATATAGGCGATTCTGGCCATTTGGTGAACATTAAACCCTTGAACGCGTCATTGTTTCTCTAAATACCTTGAAGACACATTGAAAAGACAGAGTTTGTTTGCTTTTTTGTGCTGGATTGAGTTTGTGCGGCTTTGGGCGCGGGCGTTTGGGAGTGTGCGGATGGGTTTCCCCGGAACTTGGATGACAGAGTCGGAATCGGTGGTCTACCGGGTGGTGCCGAAATGCGCCTGTTCGACCATCGGGCAGATCATGTTTTACTCGGATCATGGCAAGTTCTTTGATGGTGATATCCATGATGCCACGGGGGGGATGCACAAATGGGCGATTGAGGCGAGCCAGCCGCTGATTGAGCGCAACGTCAAGACGCATAAGTCGTATGCCTTTACCTGCGTGCGCAACCCCTACACCCGGATTCTGTCGTCATTTTTCGATAAGATTTGCGGCATTCAGCGCAACGGCAAGCGTTATCGCGGCAATCTGGTGCCGCTGTTGGTGCAGAAATACGGCGTGCAGGTTGGCGGTGATGACGGGCAGGGCGAATTCGATCAGATCGAAAGCTTCCGCCGCTTTCTGCTGTTCGCGCGGGATACCATTCGGTTCAAAAAGCCGATGGAGCCGGATATTCACTGGTCGGCGATGGCGGGGCATGTCTCGACTTATATCGTCAACGGCGGGCGCTATGACAAGATTTTCTTCACCGAGAAATTCGATGAAGGCATGGGTGCGGTGCTGAAGAAAATCAAGGTAAAGCATAAGGTTGATCTGAAGAAGATCCCGAAATTCAACGAAAGCGAAGGCCACGGGCCCAAGCGGCTGCACCCGGTTGAGGATTACTTTGACGATCTGTCGCGGCATCTGGTTTGGGAAATCTACAAGCGGGATTTCCAGTTGTTCAAATATGATTTCGACAATCCGGGCAACAAGATGCCTTTGGCCGAGGTTGATCTGGATGAGGTGCATGCCAAGCTGGGCGATTGACGCTGGCGTTGGAACTGGGGGTTTCACACCCCCAGACCCCCGTGGGATATTTGAGCAGAGAGGATGACAATTTTAGATAAATTGTTTGGATTCTCTGCGGGTTAATCCGGCATCTTCATCACGATCTTGCCGATATGGCCTGAGCTTTCCATCCGCCAATGTGCGGCGGGGGCTTCGGTCAGGGCGTATTCGCTATCAATCACCACGCGGAACTTGCCCGCCGCGATCAGTGGCCAGATATGGGTTTCGACCTGATGCACGATTATGGCTTTGGCGGCATCCGATTGTGGGCGCAGCGTTGATCCGGTCAGGGTCAGGCGGCGCATCATCATCTCGGCGAAGTTCAACTCGACCTTCGGGCCCTGCAGGAAGGCGATCTGCACGAGGCGGCCATCATCGGCCAGCGCGCGGACGTTGCGGGGCAGATAGGGGCCGCCGACCATATCGAGGATCAGATCGAAGCCGCCGAGTTTCTTGGCTTCTTCGGAAAAGTCGGCGGTTTTGTAGTTGAAGCAGGCCTCTGCCCCCAAAGCCTCGACCGCAAGGCATTTGTCATCGCTGCCTGCGGTGGCGAAGACGCGCGCGCCCAAGGCGGCGGCGATTTGCACTGCCGTTGTGCCGATGCCGGAGGAGCCGCCGTGGACGAGGAAACGCTCGCCCGCTTTGAGTTTGCCGCGCATCACCATGTTAGACCAGACGGTGAAGCAGGTTTCCGGCAGGCAGGCGGCTTCGCGCAAGGACAGGCCGTCGGGGATCGGCAGGGCGTGGGATTCGTTGCAGGCGGCGTATTCGGCATAGCCGCCGCCGGGCAGCAGGGCGCAGACCTTGTCGCCGATTTTCCAGCGGGTCACACCGGGGCCCATGGCGACCACGGTGCCTGCGCCCTCCAGCCCCGGCAAGGGCGAGGCGCTGGCGGGTGGGGCGTAAGAGCCCGCGCGTTGCAGCGCGTCGGGGCGGTTTACGCCTGCATAGGCGAGGTGGATGATGATCTGGCCATGACCGGGCACTGGCACCGGCAGCGAGGCGGGCACCAGCACATCCGGGCCACCGGGGGCAGAGATTTCCATGGCCAGCATAGAGGAGGCAAGCGTCATAGGGCAGCCCTTTCAGGGTTTGTGATGGCCGGGCAGGTCCGCTGCGGCTTGCGGAGCGCGGATTTTGTTTAGCAGTTTCATCGGGCCAGCGAGCAGGGCTTTGGCGAGGGGATTAGATTGGATTGCCGCTTTGGTTTTCTCAAACTGCGTCACATTGGCGAGGCGGCGATCCAGAAAGGCCCAACTGTCGGCACTGTCTTCCGACTGATTGCCCAACCAGAACAGCACGGTGGCGGTGTAGACCGCCGACAGGGTGGCGCGTTTGGAATACCAGTTCAGATCGTTCGAGGTATCGCCCAAGGCTTTCCAGATCGCATCGGCGGTGCCCCAGATCAGTTTGGCACCTTCGGGCGCGTGATGCGGCAGGCTGAACAGGGTGCTGCCCCGGCGGACGAGTTCTTTGTCGGCACCCGTCAGGCGCAGTTTGATCGCCAAGGCGACACGATTGGTGTAGCGTAGCGGGGTGAGGTCGGTGGCGGCCAGCGCCTCGGTCATCGCCGCATCGCCCTGCTGGTGGTAGGCCACGGCAAGGTCGATGCCGCCGCGCGGGAACAAAGCCCGGCCCAGGCCGGGGGCGATGGCCGAATCGGTCAGAGCGGCGTGTAGGGTGGTGTCGGACCAGCCGTCAAAGGCGGCGTGGGGCAGGGCGGCTTGCAGAATAAGGCTTTTGGCGGCTGACATACTGTCTTCCGAGGTGTTTTTAGCGTCCATTTCGATCCCCTTCCCAGCACACGGTAGACAAAGCCGTGGGGCTTTGCTATGCGCGCCAAGCCTGCACATTCAGTGCAACTCTAACTTAGGAAGGTGGTGACAACCACATGCAGGTCAGCGTCCGCGATAATAACGTTGAGCAAGCGCTTCGCGCCCTCAAGAAAAAGCTCCAGCGCGAAGGCGTGTTCCGCGAAATGAAGCTTAAGCAACATTTCGAGAAACCCTCCGTCAAGAAAGCTCGCGAATCCGCCGAAGCCGTGCGCCGTGCGCGCAAGCTCGCCCGGAAGAAGCTTCAGCGCGAAGGCGGGATGTAATCTTCGGCCCAAAGCCAAGATTGCAGCCACGTTAGCGACACTGGAGGAGCGATCCTCACCCCGATTGACCCCCGCCCTTCACTGGTTGGGGGTTTTTCATTTAGATTATATTTGAGGCATGCCGCCTATAATGCGGGCATCTGAGGTCTATTCGACCAGAAGCGCAGCCCGGTGCAGCAATGTGGCAACCGAAAGCCGGCAGCGGCGTTTAGCTGGAGATGATCACAGCGAAAGGGCTGTCTATGCTTATGAGGTTTGGCTACGACATCTCCGTGTCCTGTGCCCACGAAACCCCGATGATCTGCATGATGTCGGTGCGCGATGAGCTGCGGGAGGCGTTGCGCCTGCAATCGGCGATGATGACAACGCCAACCGTGCCGACGACGGTCTATCGCGATTTGTTCGGCAACACCTGTCGCCGGATGGTGGCGCAGCCGGGGCTATTTTCGCTAACCTGCGATTGCACGATTGAGCTGAGCGGTTTGCCCGATCCGGTGCAGCCGTGGTTGCAGCCGACGCCTCTGGTGGAATTGCCGGATGAGGTGCTGATCTATCTGGTCGGCAGTCGCTATTGCGAGACGGATAAGCTGAGCCAGATTGCTTGGGATATGTTTGGTCATATCGCCCCCGGTTACCGCCAAGTGCAGGCGATTTGCGATTATGTGCATCGCCACATCCGGTTTGACTATATGAACGCGCGGGTGACGCGGACCGCCTATGAGGGCTGGCAAGAGGGCACCGGGGTGTGACGCGATTTCGCGCATCTGGCGATTACTCTGTGCCGCTGCATGAATATCCCGACCCGCTACGTGAACGGCTATATCCCGGACATTGGCGTGCCTGTCACCGGGCCGATGGATTTCGCGGCTTGGATGCAGGTCTACTTGGATGGCGGCTGGCACACCTTTGATCCGCGCAACAACGTGCCGCGGATTGGCCGGGTTGAGGTGGCTTATGGCCGGGATGCGGCGGATGTGCCGCTGATCCACTCGTTCGGGCCGCATGTGTTGCAGAAGTTTACGGTTTGGGCGGAAGAAGTGGCTGGCTAGGTGCTGTGGGAGTGCCGCCCACCTGCAAATGCGGGTGGGCGGCGGTTTGTCAGCTGGCGACTTCGGCACCGTCATTGCGCTGGATCGCCACAACCGCCGGACGCGGCAGGCCGCCGTCTTTGAAATCGGGCCAGAGCGTTTCGGCTTTATCCAAGGTTTCGGCGTTTTCTGCCGGATGCTGCACCGAGATGAACAAAGTGGTGCCATCCGGGGTGAAGCAGGGGCCAGAGGCTTCGGCGCCAATAGGGCAGGCGAACAGCAGTTTCGGCAGGCCGCGCGCCGGGCCTTCGGTATCGACACCGTAGACGCCATCGGCGATGTCAAAATCATTCGCGCCATCGGTGGAGACGAACATCCGGCCCTTGGGATCAAAGGTCAGGTTGTCGGGGTTCACGAACCAGCCGTTTTCCGAGGTATCCGGGCTGAAGGTGGAACCAGACGCCGGGTCTTTCGGATTGCCTGCCAGCACGAACAGATCCCAGCCGTATTTCTCGGCGGTGTGGTCGGCATCAAGGCCAGCGCCGCCGGGTGGGATCATCTCGACAATATGGCCCCACAGGTTTTCCGGGCGGGTGTTTGGCCCGTTCAGCTTATCCTGCGTGATCTTCTTGTTTTTGGTCATCACGGCATAGACGCGGCCCGTCACCGGGTTGGTCTCCATGTCTTCCGGGCGGTCCATCGGTGTCGCCCCCAAAAGATCCGCCGCCAGCCGTGCCTTGCGCACCACATCGGCCTGATCGGCAAAGCCCGCCTCTGCGGTCAGCCCTGCGCTGCCATGGGTCAGCGGCAACCACGTCAGCGTGCCATCGGCATCATAGCGCGCGACCGAAAGCGTGCCCGTATCCAGCAAATCCTTGCCAGAGGCCGGGTTGATTGGGTCGTATTTTCCTTCGGTGACAAAGCGGTAGACGTATTCAAAGTAATCGTCGTCGCCCATGTAGACCACGACGCGCCCGTCTTTGTTCAGCACAACCGTTGACGCTTCATGCGACATCCGGCCCAAAGCGGTGCGTTTGACGGGGGAAGAGGTGGGGTCGTAGGGGTCGATTTCCACAACCCAGTCAAAACGGTTCGGCTCGTTCGGTTCTTTGCTCATATCGAAGCGGGCGTCAAAGCGGGCGCGGCCATAGTAATCCGAACCGTCATAGCCGTAGCGTTCCAGCACCGCCGCTTCGGGATTGCCTTCGGTCGAGCCACCAAAGGTATCCGACGCGCCTTCTTCACAGGTCAGCACGGTGCCCCATGGCGTGACACCGCCCGAGCAGTTGTAGGTGGTGCCTTTGGCCATGGTGCCGGTCAAGTCGTAGGTGGTTTTCAGATGTGCGTTACCAGCCGCAGGGCCAGAGATTGTCATCGGCGTGTCCAGCGTGATCCGGCGGTTCAGCGGGCTGTCTTGCACCACGCTCCAGACGCCATCTTTGCGGAGGATTTCGACGATGGAATGGCCGATCGCCATGTTGCACAAAGCAACCTGCGCTTCGGTCATCTTCGCGCCCGCGTCATCTTCGGTCATGTCGGCGAACATCACGTTCGGCGAGACATACTCGTTGTTCACGCACAGCAGCCCGTGATCCGAGGTCTGCGAGCCGCGCGGCAGCGGCATGAAGGCGATGTAATCGCAGTTATAGCCGAATCGGTCGGCTTGCGTCGCGGCATCAATCTTGGCGGGATCGAAAGCCTCTTGTCCGGCCTTCATCGCATCGCCCCAAGCGACCACGACATCGGCTTTGTAGCCGTCGGCAACGTGGTGCATCTTGTCATAGATCCAGGTCAGTTCGCTGAATTGCAGGCTGGATTGCGCGGATTTTGCATAGGCTTGGGTGGAAAACAGCGAGCCGACAAAGCCTTGCGCGGCCACAGCCCCCAGCGTCGCCCCGGCGCTTTTCAGAAAGCTGCGGCGCGAGCGATCGGCGATGATGTCGCGCATCGGGGTGTTACTGGCGCGGCTGTAGAGATGTTCAGGGGTGTTGGTCATGACTGGAGTCTCCTCTGGCTGAGTTGCAGCAGGGGTAGCGTGGCCATGTAACGCTTGCATGATTGGACCTCAGGCAAGGGGGCTGCGGCACAATCCGGGTGGACCAGATCGCCAACGCGCCTGTCTTGCAGAAGTTCATGCTCTGGGCGCATGATATGAACACTTGATCGGGCGAGGATGCGATGAAGGCACTGATGGGAAGCTGGCAGTTCTGGGCTTTGGCCTCGGCGGGGTTTGCGGCGCTGACGGCGATTTTTGGCAAGATCGGCGCGTCGCAGATCAATTCGGATTTCGCGACGCTGATCCGCAGTGCGATCATTCTGCTGGTGATTGCGGTGATCGTCTGGGCGACGGGGCAGGCGCAGCCTTTGGCCACGGTTCCGGGCAAGACTTATGTGTTTCTGGCACTATCGGGGCTGGCGACGGGCGGGTCATGGCTGTGCTATTACCGGGCGCTGAAACTGGGCGATGCGGCGCGGGTGGCGACCATCGACAAGCTGAGCGTGGTGCTGGTGGCGATCTTCGCGGCGATTTTCCTGAAAGAGCAGTTGTCATGGCTGAACTGGTTGGGTGTTTGCCTGATCGGCGCCGGGGCGGTGCTGGTGGCCTATCGGGGTTAAACCGCCAGCGCCGTGGTCTTGACCACGGTGCGCAGGGCAAAACTGGATTGCATTTGCCGCACGCCCGGCAGGCGGCTGAGGTGCTGGCGGTGGATGCGGGCGAAATCCTCGGTATCTTCGGCCATGATCTTGATCAGATAATCGGCGGTGCCCGCCATCAGGTGACATTCGAGGATGTCGGGCACGCGGGCGACCTCGCGCTCAAAGGCGTCGAGCAGGTCTTCGGCTTGGCGCTGCAGGGTGATCTCGACGAACACGGTGGTCGGTTTGCCCATACGGCGGGTGTTCAGCAAAGCCACATAACCGTCGATATAGCCCGCCTCCTCCAGCAGTTGCACGCGGCGGTGACAGGCCGAGGGCGACAGGTTTACCCGTTCCGACAGATCGGCATTGGTGATGCGACCGTCCTTTTGCAGCACGCCCAAGATGCGGCGATCGGTGGCGTCGAGTTCGGTGGCCATGGTGGAAATCTTTCTAAGTCGGGTATTTCTTCGCAGAATCTATCAAGGAAGTCGCGCGCTGTCATTAAAGTTTCAAAACATTTGCAACGGATCAGGTTCAAGCTGATGGGCAGGGACGCAGAGTCCATCAGGGAGAGAGCACATGAAAATCGGATGTCCGAAGGAAATCAAACCGCAAGAATTTCGGGTTGGCATGACACCGAACGCCGCGCGCGAAGCGGTGCTCGCGGGTCATGCCGTGATGATTGAGACGGGCGCGGGGGTGGGCGCAGGCTTTACCGATGCGGATTATATTGCGGCGGGCGCGGCGATTATCGGCACGGCGAAGGAAGTCTTTGCGAGCGCCGATATGATCGTGAAAGTGAAAGAACCGCAGCCGGGTGAGCGGGCGATGTTGCGCGCGGGGCAGGTGCTGTTCACCTATCTGCATCTGGCCCCCGACCCGGATCAGACGCGGGATTTGCTGGAATCAGGGGCGACCTGCGTCGCCTATGAGACGGTGACGGATGATCGCGGCGGCTTGCCGCTGCTGGCGCCGATGTCGGAAGTGGCGGGGCGTTTGGCACCTCAGGTCGGGGCTTGGACCCTGCAGAAGGCCAATGGCGGGCGCGGCGTGTTGATGGGCGGCGTGCCGGGGGTGTTGCCTGCGCGCGTGCTGGTGATTGGCGGCGGGGTGGTCGGCACCCATGCGGCGAAAATCTCGGCGGGCATGGGGGCGGATGTGACGGTGCTGGATCGATCGGTGAACCGCCTGCGCTATCTGGATGATGTGTTCGGCGGGCAGTTCAAATGCGGCTATGCTGATGCGGCGACGACGATTGAACTGGCCCGTCAGGCGGATCTGATCATCGGCGCGGTGTTGATCCCCGGTGCGGCGGCTCCGAAACTGATTTCGCGGGCGCAGTTGAGTGAATTGAAGCCGGGCGCGGCTTTGGTCGATGTGGCGATTGATCAGGGCGGGTGTTTCGAGACTTCGCGCGCGACCACGCATCAGGACCCGATCTATGAGGTTGATGGCATCATGCATTACTGCGTGGCGAACATGCCGGGGGCGGTGGCGCGGACCTCGACGCTGGCTTTGGGCAATGCGACGATGCCGTTCATGCTGGCTTTGGCCAACAAGGGCTGGAAGCGGGCTTGTGCTGAGGACAAGCATTTGCTGGCGGGGCTGAACGTGCATGCGGGCAAGCTGACCTATGCGGCGGTGGGCGTGGCCTTGGGGCTGCCGACCATCACCGGGGCAGAGGCATTGAGCCTGTAAGCGGGGGCGTTTGCGGCGGGCATCGAGCCCGCCCCAAACGCGCTGCCGGGTCTGCTGTGCAGGTTTGGTTACAAAAAGGCCCCCGGTGTGACGGGGGCCTTTTGCATCGGTTTGGCTTACTTTTTAACAGCAGCCAGAATCTGTTGCAGCACTTCCAACTCGGTCGGGCCAGCAGGCGCTTCGACTTTCTTCGGCATGATCTTGTTCATAGCCTTGACCAGCATGAACACCACGAAAGCGATGATCAGGAAGTTGATGAGGGCGGTGATGAAGGCACCATAGGCGAAGACAGCAGCGCCGGATTCTTTCGCGGCGGCCATCGTCGCCGGGTTGGTGCCGCTGAGGTCGATGAACATGTCCGAGAAGTTCACGCCGCCGAGGATCAGGCCGATGATCGGGTTGATCAGATCGCCAACAAGGCTGCTGACGATGGCAGTGAAGGCAGCGCCGATGATGATACCCACGGCGAGGTCCATCACATTGCCCTTCATGATGAAGGCTTTGAATTCGTTGATCATAGTGCTGTCCCTTGTCTGGTTCCGCCATTTCGGCGTGATTGCGTGCCTGCGATGGCGCATGACACGGGGAGTATGCCACAGCTTTTGCCACCTGATCAGGGGGAATTTTTCGCGAAGCGTGAACAATTTGGGCAGAATCCGGGGGTTTAGGCCCGGATTCCCCGCTAATCACTCGCCGTAGGGCACCCAGATGGTTTTCACTTCTGTGCTGGCGCGCAGGAACGTGCGGCCTTCGCCCTCGGTGATCCAGTCGCGGGATTGGCCGTTGTTGACCCATGTGCGCTTGATATTCCCAGCGGATTCTTTCTCGATGAGCGTGGAGAGGGTGCTGGAGGAGAAGCTCCACACCGCATCAATGTCGCGGTGGCCTGCGAGGGGTTTGGCGAGTTCGATATGCGCGCCGGTGACGATGTTGACGACGCCTGCGGGCAGATCAGAGGTGTCGAGCACTTGGTAGAAATCGGTAGCGGCCAGCGGGAACGGCTCGGACGGCACCAGGAGGCAGGTGTTGCCCATCGCGATGGCGGGGGCCATCAGGGAGATCAGGCCCAACAGCGGGGCATCGTCGGGGCAAAGCGCGCCAATGACGCCGCAGGGCTCGTTCATCGCCAAAGCCACGCCGCGCAGGGGCACGGATTTCACCGCGCCATCGAATTTATCAGCCCAAGCGGCATAGCTGAACAGCCGCGCGATGGCGGCTTCAACCTCGGCCTCGCCAGAGCGTCCGGTGAGATCGCGCAGGCGGTTCGCGAACTCGGCGGCACGGGCGGAGAGATTTTCGGCGATGTAGAACAGGATTTGCGCGCGGGTATGGGCGGTGGTTTTCGCCCAAGACTTCGCGGCATGGGCGGCTTCCACCGCGTTGCGGATGTCTTTGCGGTTCCCTAAGCCCGCATGGCCGAGCAGCTTGCCCTTTGGCGACCAGATTGGTTGCGAATAGCCGCCATCGGGGCGGGCTTGCTTGCCTGCGATGTAGAGTTTGGCGGTGCGGTCGATGCTGGAGGCTTCAATGGTGGCGGGGGCGTCAAAGGCTTTGATCGGGGCGAGGGCTTTGGTGGCGCGGATGGGTTTGAGATAGGCCAGCAGCCCCTCCCATCCGCCTTCGCGGCCAAATCCGCTTTCGCGCACGCCGCCAAAGCCTGCGGCGGCGTCGAACAGGTTGGTGGCGTTGACCCAGACGACTCCGGCCTTGATCTTGGGGGCCACGTCGAGGGCGAGGTTGATGTTCTCAGACCAGATCGTCGCGGCGAGGCCGTATTTGGTGTTGTTGGCGAGGTCGACGGCCTCGGACGGGGTGCGGAAGGTCATGGCGACGAGGACCGGGCCGAAGATTTCTTCCTGCATCAGGGTTGAGGCGGCGGAGAGCCCGGTGATCAGGGTCGGCGGGTAGAAGCAGCCCTCGGGGATGGTGCAGGCGGCGTGGTAGGTTTCGCCGTCTTGATTGGCGTCAACAAGGCCTTTGATCGTGGCGAGTTGCACCGGGTCGACGATGGCCCCGACGTCGATGCATTTGTCCAAAGGGTCGCCGAGCCGCAGGCCATCCATCCGGCGTTTCAGCTTTTCGTAGAAGCGGTCGGCGATGCCTTCTTGGATCAGCAGCCGCGATCCGGCGCAGCAGACTTGGCCTTGGTTGAACCAGATCGCATCGACGAGGCCTTCGATGGCAGAGTCGATATCGGCGTCGTCGAACACGATATAGGGGGATTTTCCGCCGAGTTCCAAGGTTAGGGCTTTGCCGGAGCCTGCGGTGGCTTCACGGATTTTGCGGCCGACAGCGGTCGATCCGGTGAAGGCGATTTTGTTCACGTCGGGGTGGTTGACGAGGGCCGCGCCAGTCTCGCCGTCGCCAGTGACGATGTTCAAAACCCCCTTCGGCAGGCCAGCTTCGCGGGTCAGTTCGGCGAACAGCAACGCCGTAAGCGGAGTATACTCGGCGGGTTTCAGCACCACGGTGTTGCCTGCGGCGAGGGCGGGGGCGACTTTCCATGCCAGCATCAGCAGCGGGAAGTTCCACGGGATGACGGCTCCGCAGACGCCGAGCGCGGTTTGGCCGGGCAGTTCGGCGTCGATCAGTTGGGCGAGGCCCGCGTGGTAGTAGAAATGGCGGGCGACAAGGGGGATGTCGATGTCGCGGGATTCGCGGATCGGCTTGCCGTTGTCCATCGTCTCCAGCACAGCGAGCAGGCGGGCGTGTTTCTGCACGAGGCGCGCAAGGGCGTAGAGATATTTGGCGCGGGCATGACCGGGCAGTTTCGCCCATTTGGCTTGGGCGCGGCGGGCGGCTTTCACTGCGGCATCGACATCAGACGCGGTGCCTTGCGTGATATGGGCGAGCGGTTTGGCACTGGCAGGGTTTTTGGTCTCAAACGTCTCGCCGGGTTTGGTGAAGGCGCCGTCGATCCAGTGGCCAAAGGTCTTGTGCTTCGCCAACCATGCCAGAACCTCGGCATTGCTTTCGGGGGCGGGGCCATATGCCATGGAGTCGAAAATCTCGCGGACGGTGGGTTGGGTCATGGCGTTGTCCTTTGGCGGGGCGGCAGGCTTTGGGCGGAAGCGGTTGGGGCGGGCGTGCGCCTCCGGCGGGAATATTTGGACCAATGTGAAATTGAGAGAGGGGGCATAAGGTCAACCCATCGCGTGACGGTTGGACGCCGAATATTGGCCGGTCAGGTGGTGTTCCAACTGGCGCTCAATGTCGCCGAGCAAGGACGACGCGCCGAAGCGGAACAGGTCGGGTTGCAACCACGGGTGGCCGAGTTCGTCTTTCATCAGGGCGAGGTATAAAAGCGCGTCTTTGGCTTTGGCGATGCCGCCTGCGGGTTTGTAGCCGACCTTGATGCCGGTGCGGTCTTGGTAATCGCGGATGCAGCGGATCATGGTGAGGGTGACGGGCAGGGTGGCGTTGACGGGTTCTTTGCCGGTGGAGGTTTTGATGAAATCGGCCCCGGCCATCATGCAGACCAGTGACGCGCGGGCGACGTTGCGCAGGGTTTGCAACTCACCCGTGGCGAGGATGGCTTTGACATGCGCCTCGCCACAGGCGGCGCGCATCTCGCGCATTTCATCATAAAGCGCCTGCCAGTTTCCGGTCAGCACATGGCGGCGCGAGATCACGATGTCGATTTCTTTCGCCCCGGCGCGGACGGATTCACCGATTTCGGCGAGGCGCAGGTGGTAGGGGGAGAGACCAGCCGGAAAGCCTGTTGAGACGGCGGCGACCGGGATGTTGGTGCCTTCCAAGGCGCGCACGGCGGTTTCGACCATCTCGTGATAGACGCAGACCGCCCCGGTGGTCAGGCCTTGCAGCCCGAGTTTGTCGAGCATCCATGGGGAGACGGGCTGGCGGGCCTTGGCGCAGAGGCGTTTGACGCGGCCTTCGGTGTCGTCGCCGGACAGGGTGGTAAGGTCGATCAGGCTGATGGCTTTCAAGAGCCACGCCGCTTGAAAATCTTTTTTAACCGAACGTCTGCCGCCGATGGTGCCCGCGCGGCGCTCAATGGCGGAGGTGTTAGCTTGCACGCCAGCCACCCAATCCAGATCCAGCGCCATGCCGGGATTGCGGGTGTGGGTCAGCGTCGGCAGCTGGGTTTTCGTCTCGGTCAGGGTTTGCATCGGGGCCTCACCTAAAGGGTTGTGGGCAGAGTGCGCGGGGAAGCCCGGGGTGGCAAGGGGGGTGATGCAGGGTTTCGGCGGGATTTGACCGATGGGTTAAATTCGGCGTCGGTTACGGCTTGGGGGGAGTTTCGCCCGCCCATGGCGCTTTGGTGCCTGTGGGCGGCAGGTCGGGGCGGCTGAGGTGGCGATGCGCCTTCGCCAGCATCAGGCCGGACAGGGGGGCGGTGAGGAAGAGGAAGGCCGCGACCATCACCCCCTGCCAGCTGGCAGTTCCGGTTTGCCACAGCAGGGTGAGGGCGGCGGCGATCAGACTTGCGCCGACACCGACCGTGGTGGCCTTGGTGGGGGCGTGCAGGCGCTGCATCGGCTCGCGCAGTTTCAGCAGGCCAAAGCTGCCGATCAGCCCGAAGCTGCCGCCGATGATCAGCAGGGCCGAGATCAGGATTTCAACGGTCAGGCTCATTCGATGATGCCTCCGCGCAGCAGGAATTTGCAGAAGGCGATGGTGGAGATAAAGCCGGTCATCGCCAGCAAAAGGGCGGCGTCGAAGACAACAGTGGAGTGGGTTTGCACGCCGTACAGCACGATCAGGGCGATGACGTTGATCACCATGGTATCCACCGTCAGGATGCGGTCGGGCATCGTCGGGGCGGTGGCGAGGCGGATCAGGTTCAGCATCAGCGCCAAGGCGAAGCAGGCGATGGCGAAGGTGAGGGCATAGGTCAGCATCAGCGGAAAATCCTTTGCAACCGGGTCTCGTAGCGGGATTTGATCTCGGCGCGGGTGGCGTCGGGGTCGGGCGCGTGCAGGGCGTGGATCAGCAGGGCTTTGTTATCGGCGGAAAACTCGGCGGTCAGCGTGCCGGGGGTCAGGGTGATGGTGCCTGCCAAGAGGGCGATGGCCTCGGGGCAGGGCAGATCGACCGGGACGGTGATCCATGCGGATTTGATCTGATCGGCGGGCATGAACAGGATGATGCGGGCGACTTGGATATTGGCGAGGATCACGTCGTAGAGCACGAGGCCGACGTAGCTGATCAGCTGCAATGGGTGGCGAATTTTCGGACGGCTGGGCCAATAGGCTTGGGTGGTGAGCGGGATCAGGGTGCCGAGGATCAGCGCCATCAGCAGGGAGTTCAGCGATAGGCTGCCCGCCAGCAGCAGCCATGCGAGGCACAGGGTGGCGGAGAGCATCGGGTGGGGGAACAGGCGGTTCATTCGGTGCCCCCGAGGTGGTTGGCGGCGATATAGGCGGTGGGGGAATGCAGGGCTTCGGCGGTCAGGCTCAGGTATTGGGTGATCGGGCCTGCGGCGATGGTGAGGGCTGTGAGGGCTACGAGGCAGAGCATTATGGCGGCTTTGCTTTGGGCGGGGGCTTCGGTGCTGGGGGATTTCCAGAACAGGTCGGAGCCTGTGCGGGCGAGGCCGATCATGGTGAGCAGGGAGGCCAGCAGAATCGCGCCCCACGCCAGCGGATCGCTCCGCAGGGCGTCGAGGATCAGCAGTTTGCCGACGAAGCCCGATAGCGGCGGCATCCCGGCCATAGCGATGGCGGCGGCCATGTAGAGCGCGGCTGTCAGGCCATCGCGGCGCGTGCGGGTGAGGTCGGCGATCAGGAACAGGGCTGCTGTCGCGAGGGTGGAGTGGATCAGGTAGTAGAGTGCGGCGGAGGTCGCTTGCGGCGTGAAGGCGGAGACGGCGAGCAGCAGAGTGCCCATGGAACCGATGGCGGCGAAGGCAATTTGGCGCGGCAGGCTGCGAGTGGCGAGGGTGCCTATGGCTCCGACAGCGATGGTGGCGAGGGCGGCGGGGTAAAGCAGGCTTGCCAGTAGGGTCGTGGTGGCGGGCAGGTCGGTGGGGAACACCAAGGTGCCAAAGCGGATCAGCGCGTAGGCCCCCACCTTGGTCATCACCGCGAACAGCGCGGCGATGGGGCCGGGGGCGTTGGCGTAGGTGCCGGGCAGCCAGAATTGCAGCGGCACCAATGCGGCTTTGACGGCAAAGACCAGCATCAGCAGCACGGCGGCGACGCGGATCAGCGCGGTATCAGCCGCTGGGATTTCGGGCAGTTTCTGCGCCAGATCGGCCATGTTGAGCGTGCCCGTGGTGCTGTAGATCGTCGCTAAAGCGAACAGGAACAGCGTTGATCCGAGCAGGTTGAACGCGACATATTGCACGCCCGCGCGGATGCGCGCCTGCCCGCCGCCATGCACCATCAATCCGTAGGAGGCGATCAGCAGCACCTCGAAGAACACGAACAGGTTGAAAGCGTCGCCGGTCAGGAACGCGCCGTTCAGGCCCATCAGTTGAAACAGGTAAAGCGCGTGGAAATGGCGGCCTTTGGTGTCCCATCCGGTGCGGATCGTGTGGATCAGGATGATCAGCGCAAGGCTGGCGGTGAGCAGCAGCATCAGCGCCGAGAGGCGATCGAGGGTAAGGGCGATGCCGAAAGGCGCGGGCCAATTCCCTAGGAAATAGGCTTGGGTGGGGGTTTGGATCAGGGTGATGGCAAGTGCCAGCAGGGCTATGGTGCCAAGGATCGAGATCGCGCGTTGCAGGTTCAGCGCGTTGCGGGCGAACAGGATGATCGCCCCGGCGAGCACGGCGGGCAGGATCACGGGCAGGATCAACAGCTGGCTCATGGCTGATCCTCGGTATCGGTATCAATGCGGTCGTGGCCTGCGGTCAGGTACGCCCCCAGCGCCATGATCACCAGCACGGCGGTCATCCCAAAAGAAATCACGATGGCGGTGAGGACGAGGGCTTGCGGCAGCGGGTCGGTGTAGTGCGCGCCCTCGGTGATGATCGGGGCGGCGTTCAGTTTGATGCGGCCAGAGATGAAGATGAACAGGTTCACCGCATAGGACAGCAGCGACAGGCCAAGGATCACCGGGAAGCTGCGGGCGCGCAGCATCAGATAGATGCCGCAGGCGGTCAGGGTGCCGATGGCGATGGCGATCAGCAGTTCCATCAGCGGGCCTCCTGCGGTTTTGCGAGGCGGGCAAGGGCATCCAGCGCCAGCATCACCGCGCCCAAGACGCAGAGGAACACGCCAAGGTCGAACAGGGCGGCGGTCGCGAGTTCAAAATCCTGCAGGGGGGCAGATGGATATGGGTGTAGTTCGAGGTCAGGAACGGGCGACCGGCAAGGAACGAACCTACTCCGGTGGCGCTGGCCACCAGCACGCCCGCGCCGATCATCGCGTGGTAGGGGATGCGGCGGCGGGCGGCGGCCCAGTCTTGGCCAGAGGCGATATATTGCAGGACAAATCCGATGGCGAAGACCAGCCCTGCCACAAAGCCGCCGCCGGGTTGGTTGTGGCCGCGCAGGAACAGATAGATGCCCACCAGCATTGCCATTGGCAGGATCAGCCTTGTGGCGGTTTGCAGCATGATCGGGTGCGGGTCGCCGGCATCGCCTGCGGTTTGGTCGGGGCGGGTGGCCCATTTTGTGCCAAGCAGGCTTTCGGTCAAAGCGAAGATCAGCAAAGCGGCGATGCCCAGCACGATGATCTCGCCATAGGTATCATAGCCGCGGAAATCGACGATGATGGTGTTGACGGCATTGTGGCCTCCGGCTCCGGGCAGCGATTGTGCAAGGTGAAAGGCCGAGATCGGCGGGAAAATTGCTTCGCGCGTCATCAGGGCATAGGCGAGGGCGGCAGTGGCGGTGCCTGTTAGGATTGCAAGCGCGGCGTCGCGGAATTTGCGGAACAGCGGAGTTTCGTGCGGGGTAATTTTCGGCAGGAAGTTCAGTGCCAGCAGCATCAGGGCGACGGTGACAACCTCGACGGTGATCTGGGTCAAAGCGAGGTCGGGGGCGGAGAGATAGGCGAAACCTGCCGACAGGATCAGCCCGACGATGCCAACCAGCAGCAGCGCCAACAGGCGCTTGCGGTGCAGGAAGCTGGCGGCGATGGCGGCGCTGATCAGCAGGGTGAAGCCGACAGCGGGGGCAAGCGCGATTGGAGTGAGGGCGCGGCTGCCGGGGAGGCTTTCGGCGGAGTGGTAGGCGTAGAGGCCAAGCGTCAGGATGGTCAGCAGGGCGAGGCTGAAGGTGCGCGACAGGCTGCCGTTGTGCAGTTTCTCGGTGAAGGTCGCTGCGGTTTGTGTGACGGCGGTGAGGCTCGCGTCGAAGATCGCTTTGGCTTGCGGCTTGGGGGTGGCGTCCCAGATCCGGCGTAGGCGCGGATAGAGGCCAAGGGTGACGAGGGCACCGCCGATCGCCGCAAGCGACATCCAAAGGGCGGGGGTTTCAAGCCCGTGCCAGAGCGCGATATGGGCGTGGATCTGCTCGCCCGTGGTGGCCGAGGTGGCGGCATCAACCAGCCATCCGGCAAGGGGCATTGGGGCGAGGCCGATGGCCACCACAAGCACGGCAAGGATCGCGGGGGGCAGCCAAAGGCCGGGGGTGGGGTCGTGCGGCGGGTGGGCATAGGCGGGGGTGGGGCCGAGGAAAGTGTACGACAGGAAGCGCAGCGAATAGGCGACGGACAGCAGCGCCGCGAGGGTGGCCAGCACCGGGATCACCCATGGCGCGGTGTGGGCGGCTTCCTCCAGCATCATCTCTTTCGACAGAAAGCCATTCAGCGGCGGGATGCCTGCCATTGAGAGCGTGGCGATGCTTGCAAGGCCGAAGGTGATCGGCATCGCGCGGCGCAAGCCACCCAAAGCGCGAATGTCGCGGGTGTGGGTGGCGTGATCGACGATGCCCGCCAGCATGAACAATGCGGCTTTGAAGGTGGCGTGACAGATGATGTGAAAGATCGCGGCGGTCGCAGCGGCTTTGGTGCCAAGGCCGAGCAGGAAGGTGATCAGGCCAAGATGGCTGACGGTGGAATAGGCGAGGATCGCCTTCAGGTCATCCTTGAACAGCGCGACTTTCGCGGCGAAGGCCATGGTGATCAGGCCCGTCGAGGTGACGATCCAGAACCATTCCGGCGTGCCCGACAGCACGGGCCAGAGGCGGGCCATCAGGAACAGCCCGGCTTTCACCATCGTGGCGGAATGAAGATAGGCAGACACCGGGGTGGGCGCGGCCATGGCGTGCGGCAGCCAGAAATGGAACGGAAACTGCGCGGATTTGGTGAAAGCGCCGAGCAGGATCAGGATCAGGGCGGGCAGGTAGAGCGGGCTGGCTTGGATCGCGGTTTTCTGGGTCAGGATTATTGAGAGGTCATAGCTGCCGACGATATGGCCCAAGATTATCAGGCCTGCGATCATCGCCAAGCCGCCTGCGCCCGTGGTGGCAAGCGCCATGCGCGCGCCTTGGCGGGCTTGCGGCAGATGGCCCCAGAATCCGATCAACAGGAAGGAGGATAGCGAGGTCAGCTCCCAGAACACCAGCAAAAGCAAGATGTTGTCAGAGAGAACGATGCCCAGCATCGCGCCTTGGAACAGCATCAGGTAGGTGAGGAAGCGGGCGTAGGGCTCGGAGGCGTCGAGGTAGAAGCCGGCATAGGCTTGGATCAACAGGCCGATGCCAAGGATCAGCAGGGCGAACAGCAGGGCAAGGCCGTCAAGCCGGAAATTGGCGTTCAGGCCAAGGCTGGGCAACCAGTTGATCTGGATGGTGAGGGTCTGCCCCGCCATGATCGCGGGCAGGTGTTGCAGGATCAGCGCCAGCGCCGTGGCGGTGAACAAAGCGACGGTCAGGGTGGCCGCACCGCGCCCGAATCGCTGCATGAGCGCGGGGGTGAGGGCACCGAGGAAGGGCAGGGCGGCGATCAAGGCAAGTGACATCGGTTTGCCCTTCCGGCGCTGGATGGCAAACCGCAGTTTGCTTTGCTGCGGGCGACGGGGGTTTCACACCCCCACGGCCTGATGTGCGAAGGGCACATCAAGCCTTCCCCCGTGGGATATTTGTGCAGCGAGGATGACCTTAGGGGCTGCCTATCTGGTTCAAAGATAAGGATATTGGCCAAGGGATCAAGATGAAAGCGGCGGGGTTGGCCGATGGATCGCCAGTGGCTGGTGGCAGAATGGGGGTTTCACACCCCCACGGCCCGATTTGCAAAGTGGCACATCCGGCCTTTCCCCGTGGGATATTTCTGCACAGAGGATGAAAATTTTAGCGAAATTTTAGCAAATGAGCAGGGTTCGGGGTGCCTAGGCCTCGCGTCCCGCCGCGTTCTGGTCGATCAGGTAGCGTTGTGACAACGGTATCGCGGCTGCCCCCAAAGCGCGGGCCTGCGCGCCAAGACTGCCTTCGCGGATCAGCGGCGGGTCGATGCCGTCAAGGTCCAGCGCGTGCAGGGCGGCATGGGTGCGGCGGGTGATTTCGGCGCGAATTTCCGTGGGCGTCCAGCCGTCGATCATCACCGCCTCGATCTCCAAGAGCGAGGCGGCGGTTAGCGCTGCCCAAGCCAGACCATAGGCGGCCTGATCCATCCAATCGGACAGGATCTGCGGCGAGACGTTCCAATGCTCGTGCTGCTCAAACAGATGGTCCGAAGGCTCGCCCGCCGCTTCCATCGCGGCGGCGAGGGTGGACATTGAGGCGGCGGAAATCAAACGGTCCATCTTGCCATCGCGCCCCGGCACCGGCATCGGGCCGACACCTGCGGCATTGCCGGAACGGCCCAAGAAAAGCTGGCCGTTCAGCACCAGCCCGCCGCCGACAAAATAGCCGAAGTAGAAATACAGGAAATCCTTTGGCCTCTCACCCGTGCCGAACACCAGTTCCGCGCCGCAGGCCGAGGTGGCATCGTTTTGCACATAGACCGGCAGCCCGGTCACGGCGGCGAGTTCGGTTTGAATGTCAGCGTGTCGCCACGCCTCCATATCCGCCTTCGGCGCGCCGATCAGTTGCACCCAGGACCACAGTTGGAACGGCATCGCCACGCCCATGCCGCTGATCCGGGTGCGCTCGGGCGCGGTCAGGGTGGCGATCACTTCGGGCAGGGTGCGGGCGACGAATTCCACCACGGCGCTGGGCGAGGGGTAGCGATAGATCTGCCGCTGGGTGGCGCGGACCCGGCCCATGAAATCAACCAGCGTCAGATCCACCGAGCGCCGCCCGATCTTCAGTCCCAGAAAGAACGCGCCTTCGGGGTTCAGATACATCGGCACCGAAGGTTGGCCGATGCGACCGCGCTGCGGTTCGCCGCGCAACAACAGCCCGTCACGTTCTAGTGCCCGCATGATCACCGAGACGGTTTGTGCCGACAGCCCGGTTTTCCGTGCAATGTCTGATTTCGCGAGGCCACCCTGCTGGCGCACCAAGGACAAAACCAGCCGTTCGTTATGATCCCGCATCCCCGATTGGTTCGAGCCGCGCAACCCGAGGTCGTCGCTTGGTCGATCGGGAAGGAGTTCAGCGCCCGAGGGCATATGGCGACCTATTGTGTGACAGCGGCAGGCAGGGCTGCCTTGCGCAGGATGACATTGGCGAAAAGTTCGTGTTCAGACGTGGCAACAATGGCATAAGCCGCCTTGATGCGCGGGTAAAGCTGATCGCCGCTCAGCGGGGTCAGGGTGAAGTGCTGACCACAAGTGTGGCAGAGATCGTCTAGCCCATGATGGATCACGCCGCGCTGGGCGGGATCGTTGTGCAGGCTGGAGCGAAACGCGGCCTCTACCGGCAGGATTTTCAGCACCGCACGCAGCATTGGCATCAGCAAGATGCCATCGGCGCGGATCAGGCGGCGGGCGTGTTCTGCGGCGGGGTAATTGCCATCGACCAAAGCGATTTCATCGCCATGGCCCATTGCTCGCAAGGCGTGCAGCAGCTCTGGCCCCAGCAAAGGCGAGATTCCGATCAGCATGAATGACAGCCTCCCCCCGAGGAAAATCGACGATTCCACAGGCTGTTCTCGCCCGCATTGGACGGCAGACTGCGGCTTGGCGGCGGTGCTGTCAATAATAAATCACTCTGATTTATTTATCTTGACGCAAGGGAGGGAATCAGGCCATGTAACGCCATCGCCGGGCAGGAGACGCTGTGGCGAAAGACTTTGCTACGGGGGAACAACCCCCTAAATCCTTGGGAGGACGACCAATGACATTCACCACCAAAGCCCTACTGGGCGCGGCTGCGATTGCGCTGATGGCAGGCACTGCTTCGGCGGCTGATCTGGCTTGCCTGATCACCAAAAACAACACCAACCCCTTCTTCGTGATGATGAAAAAGGGCGCAGAGAAAGCTGCCGCCGATGCGGGCATGGATTTCCAAGCCTATGCCGGTGAGAAAGACGGCGATGCGGCCCCGCAGATCACCGCGATTGAAAACTGTGTCGCCGCTGGCGCCAAAGGCATCCTGATCACGCCGTCGAACGACTCGGTTGGTCCGGCCCTGAAAGACGCCCGCGCCGCTGGCATTCTGGTGATCGCCCTCGACACGCCGCTGGCTGATGCCGAAGCGCAAGACATGACCTTTGCCACCGACAACTTCCAGGCGGGTCTACTGATCGGTCAATGGGCTGCCGCCACGATGGGCGACACCTCCAAGGCCAAGATCGCGATGCTGGACATCAACAAAGACAACATCTCGGTTGACGTGCAGCGCGACACTGGCTTCCTCAAAGGCTTCGGCATCGAAGTGCCGGATCTGGCTGTGATGGGCTCGGAAACCGATCCGCGCGTGATCGGCCATGAATCGTCGGATGCAAACCCAGAAGGCGGTCTGCGCGCGATGGAAACCCTGCTGGCGAAAGACCCGGATATCAATGTGGTTTACACCATCAACGAGCCTGCCGCTGAAGGCGCTTACCAAGCGCTGAAAAACGCTGGCAAAGAAGCGCAAGCGATCATCGTCTCGGTTGACGGCGGCTGCCCGGGCATTGCGAGCGTAAAGGGCGGCACCATCGGGGCCACCTCGCAGCAATACCCGCTGCTGATGGCGGCTAAGGGTGTGGAAGCCATCGCGGCTTTCTCTAAAGACGGCACCAAGCCTTCGGCTTCTGACGGTCTGACCTTCTTCAACACTGGCGTCAACCTTGTCACCGACAAGCCCGCTGCTGGGGTCGAGTCGATCGACAGCACCAAAGGCACCGAGCTCTGCTGGGGCTGAACCGGGCCGTTTGATCAAGCGGCTTGATTAACAGAAGGGCGGCTTTACAGTCGCCCTTCTTCATAAGCGAAACCTGACGCTATGGGTTTCGAGGATCATCACCGGAGGGGAAGCCGAAGCGATGAGCACAGATGCAGCACCAACCAAAACCATTTCCGACTATGAGGCGACGCTGACCAAAGCCGATACGGCGGTCGCGGCCTTTGAGCGGGACGATAAATCTTTCATACCCGTGTTGCGCGGCTATCTGCGCAACTATCCCACCATGATCCCGGCGCTTGTGCTGCTGATCTCGGTGATCTGTTTCAGCGTCATCGCGCCGCGGTTCTTGGGCATTGGCGCTTTGTCGACCGTGCTGAAGCAGGTCACGGTGACGGGCTTTGTCGCCTTGGCGCAGACGCTGGTGATCCTGACGGCAGGGATTGATCTGTCGGTCGGCGCGATCCTTGTGGTCTGCTCGCTGATCATGGGCAATCTTGCGGTGGTCACGGGCCTGCCGGTGGGGCTGGCGATCCTGATCGGGTTGTTCTTTGGCGGGCTGATGGGCTTTATCAATGGCGTGCTGGTGGCCAAGGTCAAACTGCCGCCGTTCATCGTCACCTTGGGCACGCTGTCGATCTTCAACGCGCTGAAGCTGTGGTATTCGCAGTCTGAATCGATCCGCAATGTGGATATTGAGGCGAAGGCCTCGACGCTGCTGTGGTTCGGCAAGGGCTTTAATATGGGGGTGCCTCGATTTCCTACGGCGGTATCACCTTGATTTTGCTGGCGGCTGTGCTGTGGTATATCCTGAACCACACGGCATGGGGCCGGCATGTCCATGCGATTGGTGATGACCCGGATGCGGCAATGCTGTCGGGGATCAAGGTCAGCAATACGTTAATTTCGGTCTATGGCGTGGCTGGCCTGATCTGTGGATTTGCGGCTTGGATCGCGATTGGCAGGGTGGGCTCGGTATCGCCCATCGCGTTTGATACGGTGAACCTTGGCTCAATCACCGCTGTGGTGATTGGTGGCGCCTCGCTGTTCGGTGGGCGCGGCTCAATCATCGGCTCGGTCTTGGGGGCGTTCATTGTGGGCGTGTTCAACACTGGCCTGTCGCTGGCAGGGGTGGACGATTACTGGCAGATGTTCGCGGCGGGTTGCCTTGTGATCATCGCCGTTGCTTTGGATCAATGGCTGCGGAGGGCTTCGCAATGACCACGGGTACTCCTAATCCTGCGCGCACGCGGGTTGATGAAACGCTATGGCACGGTTGTTGCCATGAACGGTGCCGATTTCGACCTGAATGCAGGCGAGATCGTCGCGGTGATCGGCGACAATGGCGCGGGCAAATCGACCTTGATCAAGGCGCTGTCGGGGGCCGTCACCCCCGACCACGGCACGATTGAGTTGGATGGCCGCCCGGTGCATTTCCGGGGGCCAGAGGACGCGCGGGCCGAGGGCATCGAGACGGTGTATCAAAACCTTGCGATGTCGCCGGCTTTGTCGATTGCCGACAACATGTTTCTGGGCCGCGAATGGCGCAAACCCGGTTTCATGGGCAATGTGCTGCGCCAGATGGACCGCCCGCGGATGGAGCAATTCGCCCGCGACAAGCTGTCAGAACTCGGCCTGATGACGATCCAGAACATCCATCAGGCGGTGGAAACCCTGTCGGGTGGCCAGCGTCAGGGCGTGGCGGTGGCACGCGCGGCGGCGTTTGGCTCGAAAGTGGTGATCCTCGATGAACCCACGGCAGCGCTGGGCGTCAAGGAAAGCCGTCGGGTGCTGGAGCTGATCCGCGACGTGCGGGCGCGCGGCATCCCAATCATCCTGATCAGCCACAACATGCCGCATGTCTTCGAGATTGCCGACCGTATCCACGTCGCCCGCCTGGGCCGCCGCGCCGCCGTGCTGAACCCCAAGAAGATCAGCATGAGCGACACCGTGGCGGTGATGACCGGTGCGATGGCGCCCGAGCAGATCCCGGCCGAATGCCTGGCGCTGTGATTTGCCCTCTGGTGCGCTCATTGCTGCGCCCAGTGCTGCGCCCATGACCAGCGAGGGCACTGCCGGCCGCCTCAAACCCCGTGGCTCCAGCCAGGGCGGCCTGGGGCAGTACAACGAGCGGGTGGTGCTGCAGGCAATCCGGCTGCACGGTGCGCTGGCCGGTGCCGAGATCGCCCGGCTGACGCAGTTGACGCCGCAAACGGTGTCAATGATCACCAAGCGCCTGGAGGCCGATGGCTTGCTGCTGCGTGGCGCGCCGCAGCGTGGCAAGGTGGGCCAGCCGTCGGTGCCACTGTCGCTCAACCCGGACG
>JAYTVN010000018.1:0-25135 GCA_043743975.1 Cypionkella sp. | reverse complement strand
TTCCCCGAATGGGCAATCGGCACGCATCAGCGGCTGGAGGCTGCGGGCGCTGCCTATTACCAGATGCCAGCAAGCGCAGGGATGGAGGCGGCGCGGCTGGTCACCTCATGGAACACCCACGAGGCCGAAGTCGATCAGTTCCTGACCGCTCTGCGGGCCTGACAGCCCGTATCGCTGGGTCCGCCGCAGCGCAAAGAGCCGAAAGGCGCGATAAGCGGCTAAGCGCGGTCCAGATGCGCCTGCACTGCCGGGGCGATGGCTGCGGCATGGGTGATCGCCACCATATGCGCCGCCTTTGGCACCACCAACCGCGCGGCTTGCGGCAGGCGCAGCGCCAAGGCGCGATGCACGGCGTCGATGATCTCGGGGCTGTCCGCGCCCTCAATCAGCAGGACGGGCGCATCAACGGCCTCTAACCCACCGGGGCGCAAGATACCTGCGGCATCGTCGAGCAACGTCGGATTCTGCGCCACGATCAAATGGATACGGTCCACCATATAGGCGCGGGTGCGTTCGGGCAGGTCAGAAAGCTGGTCGCCTGAGCCCCAATGGCTGTGGAACAAGGCGGCTGCAGCCTCCAGATCGCCAGCCTCGACCCGTTCGGCAAAACCAAGGTGGTCGGTGCGGAAACGCTCATAGGCGGCGGCATCGACGGCACGGCCTGCGGCAAAGATCACCGGCTCCACCAGCGTCAGGCTGCGCACCAGATCGGGGCGCTCCACCGCGATGCGCAGCGCGACGGTGCCGCCAAAGCTGTGGCCGATCAGATCAATCTTCGCCCCCTGCCCCAGAGATTCCGCCATCGCAATCGACTGCGCCGTGGCAAGGGCGTGCATGTCGGTGCCCGGCAGCCAATCCTCCGCGCGGCCATGCCCCGGCGCGTCGGTGGCGGTAATAGTGACGCCCTCTAACGCAGCGGCCAGCCCAGACCACGCCCCGGCATGGGCAAGGCTGCAATGCAGGGCCAACACGGGCCGCGCGCCGCCGCGATGCCAGACCCGGTGCGGCGGCAAGGCGATTTGGTGAAGATCTTCGGGCATTCAGAGCTTTCCAGACAGGTGCAGGTCAAGGTCTTCCAAGCGGTCCTGCCCCCAGAACCGCTCGTCCCCGACGATGTAGAACGGCACGCCGAAGACACCGCGCACCACCGCTTCTTCAAGGTTCGCCATATAGGTTTCCGCCGCCAGCAGCATGTATTTGTCGGCGATTTTCGGATCAAAGCCGTGGGTGGCGAGGATATCCTGCACCACCTCATCCTCGGCAATGTTGCGCCCTTCGGACCAGACCGCGCGCGGGAAGGCTTGCACCAAACCACCCAGATCGCCACCACCGACCTTGGCCGCCGCGATGATCGCGTAGGACGCAGGTGCCGGGTTGACCGGGAAATGCGCGGGCTGGAGGTTCAACGGCAGACCCAGCCGTGCCGACCAGCGCCGCAATTCCTGCAAACGGTAGGTTTTGCGCGACTCGTGCCGATCTGCCAACACCTGACCGCCCGTGCGCGGGAACACAGCCGGGGCGTTCAGCGGGATATAACGGATGGTTGCGCCATGTTTGGCGGCAATCACCTCCAGCCTGTTTCCCGCCAGATAACAAAACGGCGAGATTGGCGCGAAGTAGTAGTCGATCTGCGGCATTTCAGGCGCCCCCTAGGCGTCAAGGTTTGCAAGACCCTAGCTGGGTGATAAGCGGTGTCAACGATCCGAATCTGGCCCCCGGAGATCCCCATGCCCGCTATGACTGAGCCGAAACTGATTTCCGGCAACGCAAATCTATCCCTCGCGAAATCCATCGCCCGCCGCATGTCGATGCATCGCGGCATGTCGGTCAATCTGGTCGATGCAAGGATCGAGCGCTTCAACGATCAGGAAATCTTCGTCGAGGTATTCGAGAATGTGCGCGGCGAGGATATGTATATCATCCAGCCAACCTCGAACCCCGCCAATGACAATCTGATGGAACTGTTGATCATGTGCGATGCGTTGCGGCGCTCGTCGGCGGATCGGATTACGGCGGTGATCCCGTATTTCGGTTATGCCCGTCAGGATCGCCGCGCCAAGGCCCGCACCCCGATCACCGCCAAGCTGGTGGCCAATATGATCACCGAGGCCGGGGTGGACCGGGTGTTGACGTTGGATCTGCATGCGGCGCAGATTCAGGGCTTCTTCGATATTCCGGTGGACAACCTCTATGCCTCGCCGGTGTTTGCGCTGGATATCGAGCATCACTTCAAGGATCAGATGCAGGATATCATGGTTGTCTCGCCGGATGTCGGCGGCGTGGCGCGAGCGCGGGAATTGGCGAAGCGGATCAACGCGCCCTTGGCCATCGTCGATAAACGGCGCGAGAAGGCGGGCGAGATTGCCGAGATGATCGTCATCGGCTCGGTCGCGGGCAAGAAATGCATCATCGTCGACGATATTTGCGACACGGCCGGGACATTGTGCAAGGCGGCTGAGGTGTTGATGGAGAATGGTGCTGTCGAGGTGCATTCCTATATCACCCACGGGGTGCTGTCGGGGCCTGCGGTGGAGCGGGTGACGAAATCGGTGATGAAATCGCTGGTGATCACGGATTCGATCGAGCCGACCGAGGCGGTGAAGAATTGCCCGAACATTCGGATCGTGCCGACCGCGCCGATTTTCGCGCAGGCGATTTTGAATATCTGGAACGGGACCTCTGTTTCGTCGCTGTTTGAGACCGATACTTTGGTGCCGATTTATGAGGGCATGTATCAGCGGCCCTAAGGAAGCTGCGGGCCAGCACGCACCCTACCGATAATGGAAGGGTCCCAACTCGGGACCTTTTTTATTTGTTTCAGATCAATATGTTAGCATAGTCATTTTAACGAATTCTTTACGAATTCCCGTCTTGGCCCCCGCATTGCTCTTTTTGAAATACTCCCGCCGGAGGCTTCAACGGTGCAAGCCTCAATAGAGCTGCCAGTCATCCTCACTCGCCGCCGAGCCCATCGCGATCCAGTCGGCGCGCACCCTTGCAACCCGTGTATCGCCCCAAGTGCGGAACACCAGATGGAAGCCAGCTTCGGTGATATTCTCGGCGGTGATGTCGGCGCGCGAGGTGTGTTTGTGGTCGATGTCCCACATCGAGATCGAGGCCATCACGGTGGGGGCCTCGGTGAAGGCTTCCTTGAACGTCACCACATGGCGGCTTTCGCGCGCGCCCTGCCCTGTCCACATCACACCGCCATCGGCAAAGTCCGAGAACAGGATGCGGCTGCCCTGTTGAATACCGATGGTGTTGGAGGTGATGCGTTTCATGCGTACTCGGATTCTATAACTGCAACGTAGCAATGAATTTCGGCGAAACTAGGTTAATTGCGGGTTAAAGCTGCAGCTATCGCGAAATTTTGGTGTGACTTCTGGCAGTTAAACCGCAAAGCCGCTGAAATGAAAAGGCCCCGACAAAGCGGGGCCTGATCCATTCTGTGACCGCAGGCTTAGAAGCCAGCGGCGGCGCGCATTGCGACCAGATCGGCCATCGCCTTGTCGGCGGCGTCTTTGTCAACCGCAACGGCGGTGGCCTCGGACGCATCAGCGATCAACTGATCCATCAAAGCGGCGTTGAGTTCCTCAACCGGCACCGCGCGTTCGGCCAGAACCGAGACGCTGGTGGCGCTGATTTCGGCAAAACCGCCGGTGACAACGAAGGATTTAGCGCCTTCAGCCGACACAACTTTCAACACGCCGGGGCGCAGGGTGGTGATGGTGGGGGCATGCCCCTCCATCGCCGTCAGGTCGCCATCGGCGCCCGGGATTTGCACTTCGGATGCCACAACCGAGGCCAGACGGCGCTCGGGCGACACGAGGTCAAATTGCAGCGTTCCAGCCATGATGCCCCCTTAGGCCGCAGCCGCAGCAAGGCGCTGTGCTTTCGCTTTCACGTCTTCGATGCCGCCAACCATGTAGAAGGCCGCTTCCGGCAGATGGTCGTATTCGCCAGCCACAACTGCCTTGAACGAGGCAATGGTTACATCCAGCGGAACCTGCACACCGTCAGAGCCGGTGAAGACCTTCGCCACGTCGAACGGCTGCGACAGGAAGCGTTGGATCTTGCGGGCGCGCGACACGGTGAGTTTGTCTTCTTCGGAAAGTTCGTCCATGCCGAGGATGGCGATGATGTCTTGCAGCGATTTGTAGCGTTGCAGAACACCTTGGACAGAACGGGCGACGAGGTAGTGTTCTTCACCGATCACGGCCGGATCGAGCAGACGCGAGGTCGAGTCCAGCGGGTCCACAGCCGGGTAGATGCCGAGTTCCGAGATTGCGCGCGACAGAACCGTGGTTGCGTCCAAGTGGGCGAACGAGGTTGCTGGTGCAGGGTCGGTCAAGTCATCGGCAGGAACGTAGATAGCTTGCACCGACGTGATCGAGCCAGCTTTGGTCGAGGTGATGCGTTCTTGCAGAGCGCCCATGTCGGTGGCCAGCGTCGGCTGATAGCCCACGGCGGACGGGATACGACCAAGCAGCGCCGACACTTCCGAACCAGCTTGGGTAAAGCGGAAGATGTTGTCGACGAAGAACAGAACGTCAGTGCCGGACTGGTCGCGGAACTGTTCTGCCAAGGTCAGACCCGACAGAGCCACGCGCAGACGTGCGCCCGGTGGTTCGTTCATTTGGCCGTAAACCAGCGCCACTTTCGATTTGGTCATGTCTTCGAGGTTGATAACCCCGGATTCGATCATCTCGTGGTAAAGGTCGTTGCCTTCACGGGTACGCTCACCCACGCCCGCGAACACCGAGAAGCCCGAGTGCACTTTGGCGATGTTGTTGATCAATTCCATGATCAGAACGGTTTTACCCACGCCCGCGCCGCCGAACAGACCAATTTTGCCGCCCTTAGCATAAGGTGCCAGCAAGTCGATCACCTTGATGCCAGTAACCAGCACTTTGGATTCGGTGGCTTGCTCGGCGAAGGACGGGGCCTTCTGGTGGATCGAGCGGTGCTCGGTCGCGTTGACCGGGCCCTTTTCGTCCACCGGCTCGCCGATGACGTTCAGGATGCGGCCCAAGGTGGCGTCGCCCACGGGCACTTGGATCGGAGCGCCAGTGTCAGACACGGGCGCGCCACGGACGAGGCCTTCGGTTGCGTCCATAGCGATGGTGCGGACGGTGTTTTCGCCAAGGTGCTGGGCCACTTCAAGGACCAGTTTCTTGCCGTTGTTGTCGGTGATCAGCGCGTTCAGAATTGCGGGAAGATCGCCCGTGAACTGCACGTCAACCACGGCGCCGATGATTTGCGTCACCTTGCCTGCCGCGGCAGCTGCTTTCGGTGCTTTTGCCATGTTGTTTCTCCGGTTCCTCAGAGCGCTTCCGCGCCCGAAATGATTTCGATAAGCTCTTTGGTGATCGCAGCCTGACGCGAGCGGTTGTAGATCGTGGTGTATTTGGTGATCATATCGCCTGCGTTGCGCGTTGCGTTGTCCATCGCGCTCATCCGCGCGCCCTGTTCAGAGGCGCCATTTTCCAGCAAAGCCGTGAAGATTTGCGTGGCAATACTGCGGGGCAGCAAATCGGCCAAGATGGCTTCTTCGCTGGGCTCGTAGTCATAAAGCGCCGTTGCGGCACCTGCCTCAAACTTCGCTGGAATCACTTGCAACGCGGTCGGGATCTGGGCGATCACCGACTGGAAGCGGTTGTAGAAGATGGTGACCACATCACATTCGCCAGCTTCAAAGCGGGCAAGCACGTCACGCGCGACGTTCTGCGCATTGACATAGCCGACGCGTTTGACCTCGCCCATGTCAACATGGCCCACCATATTCGCCGCAAAATCCCGGCGCAGCTGTTCGCGGCCTTTTTTGCCAACGGTGAGGATCTTCACCGTTTTGCCAGCCGCGATCAGCTCGTTCGCCTTCGCACGGGCCAGCCGCACGATGGTCGAGTTAAAGCCGCCGCAGAGCCCGCGCTCTGAGGTCATCACGACCAGCAGTTGCACTTGGTCGCTGCCCGTCCCGGCCAGAAGCCGGGGCGCGCTGGCCGATTGTCCAACCGAAGACGCAAGGCCGCCCATCACCGCATTCATCCGCTCGGCATAGGGCCGGGCAGCTTCAGCGGCTTCTTGGGCGCGGCGCAATTTTGCCGCCGAGACCATCTGCATGGCTTTGGTGATTTTGCGGGTATTTTTCACACTCGCAATCTTGTTTTTTAAGTCCTTAAGGCTGGGCATTGTCTATCCCCCGGCGCTTAGGCGAAGTCTTTGGCGAATGCCGCGATCTCAGCTTTGATGGCTTTCTCCAGATCGCCCGCGACTTTGCGGTCGTTCACGGTGATATCATCCAGCAAAGCTTTGCCAGCGCCGCGCAGATGCTTCAGAAGGCCCGCTTCAAAACGGCCGATGTCTTTCACAGCCACTTTGTCCAAAGCGCCCGAAGTACCTGCATAGATCACGCAGACGATTTCAGCGTTGGTCATCGGCGAATACTGCGCCTGCTTCATCAGCTCGGTCAGGCGCGCGCCACGGTTCAGCAGCTGCTGGGTCGAGGCGTCAAGGTCGGAGCCGAACTGCGCGAAGGCAGCCATCTCGCGGTATTGTGCGAGTTCCAGTTTGACCTTGCCAGCCACCGATTTCATCGCGTTGGTTTGGGCAGACGAGCCCACGCGGGAAACCGACAGACCGGTGTTCACAGCCGGGCGGATGCCTTGGTAGAACAGTTCGGTCTCAAGGAAGATCTGGCCGTCGGTGATCGAGATCACGTTGGTCGGAATAAAGGCTGAGACGTCGCCGCCTTGGGTTTCGATGATCGGCAGCGCGGTCAAGGAGCCCGAACCGAAATCTTCGTTCAGTTTCGACGAGCGTTCCAGCAAACGGCTGTGCAGGTAGAACACGTCGCCCGGATAGGCTTCACGGCCCGGCGGGCGGCGCAGCAGCAGCGACATTTGACGGTAGGCGACGGCTTGCTTCGAGAGGTCATCGTAGATGATCAAAGCGTGACGACCGTTGTCGCGGAAGAATTCTGCCATCGAGGTTGCAGCGTAGGGTGCAAGAAACTGCATCGGTGCCGGGTCGGACGCGGTCGCGGCCACCACGATGGTGTATTTGATCGCGCCGGTTTCTTCCAGCTTCTTCACCAACTGTGCCACGGTCGAACGCTTTTGACCGATAGCCACATAGATGCAGTAGAGCTTCTTGTATTCGTCGTCGCCAGCAGCCTCGTTATAGGACTTCTGGTTCAGAATGGTGTCCAAAGCCACGGCGGTTTTGCCGGTCTGACGGTCACCGATGATCAATTCGCGCTGGCCACGGCCAACCGGGATCATCGCGTCCACAGCTTTCAGGCCGGTTGCCATCGGCTCATGCACCGATTTGCGCGGGATGATGCCGGGGGCCTTCACGTCAGCCTGACGACGCTCGGTCGAGGCGATCGGGCCTTTGCCGTCGATCGGGTTGCCAAGGCCGTCAACGACGCGGCCGAGCAGGCCGTTGCCAACCGGCACGTCCACGATGGACTTGGTGCGCTTGACGGTGTCACCTTCTTTGATGTCCTGGTCGGACCCGAAGATAACGATACCGACGTTGTCGACTTCAAGGTTCAGCGCCATGCCGCGGATGCCGCCGGGGAATTCCACCATCTCACCGGCTTGGACATTGCCCAGCCCATGCACACGGGCAATGCCGTCGCCAACGCTGAGAACGCGACCAACTTCGGCCACCTCTGCGTCTTTGCCAAAGTTCTTGATCTGGTCCTTAAGGATCGCAGAGATCTCAGCAGCCTGAATTCCCATCACCCAACCTCTTTCATTACATTCTGGAGCGCCGCGAGCTTTGCCTTGACCGAGGTGTCGATCATCGACGAGCCGAGCTTGACGATAAGTCCGCCGATGAGGCTTTCATCAACGGTGGTTTTAAGTTTGACGTCTTTGCCAACTTTAGCTTTCAGGCTGGCGGCGAGCGCCTTTGCCTGCGCTGCCGACAATGCCGTAGCCGAGGTGACTTCCGCCGTCACTTCGCCCTTTTCAGCGGCGATGCGGGCGGTCAGATCAGAGACCAGCTGCGGCAGCACGAACAAGCGGCGGTTCGACGCCATCAAAGCGATGGTATTGGTCATCACCGTGGAAAGCCCCATTTTGGCAGCAATCGCCGCCATCGCGCTGGCTTGATCTTCACGCGCCACAACCGGCGAGGCGATCATGCTGGCAAGCTCGGGGCTGGCAGCCAAGGCCGCTCCCAAAGCATCGGTATCGGCCTCAAGCGTTTTAAGACCGTTTTCTTCTTTCGCAATCTCAAACAAAGCCTGCGCGTAGCGCGATGCAATGCTCAAGGAGATTGAAGCTGGTTCGGACACGTCAACCCTTCCGCTGTATAGGCCCCTCGCGGTGACCGCATCCGGGTTACAACCCATTTGCGGCGCATACTTGGGGCATGCGTCTTCTCGATTTCGGGCGTCTCTAGCAGACGATTGGCCATCCCGCAACGGGGAAGGACACTCAATATACGCGATATACGCGTGCGCGCGTGCGACATATCAGCATGGCGGTTTTGTCGCAGGGGTGGCGGGTTTGGGCGGCGGTGGATCACGCGGGCTTCACGTTTTTGGCATTGCTTTGTTAATCAAGGCGAAACAATCGCGGGAGGGGCTGGGATTGCCCTGCAAACCCCTGCAAATGCGTCATATATTCGCCACATTGCTTGACCCCGCCGCCTGCCGCCACCTACCCTGAGGCGATGAAATTTTGGGTAAGGGGTTAACGCGGTATGGAATTGCTGATTCTCGGCTCGTTACTGCTGACGGGCGGCTTGCTATCGCTGGCCGGAGTGTTTGATGGCGACGATGACAAGGATGATTCACCCCCCGATGATGCACATCGCGGCACCGAAGGCGATGATACGCTGAGCGGCGATGAGGGCGTGCTCCACGGCCTGCGTGGCGATGATCAGATCACTGTTTCGGGCACGGCAGAGGCCTATGGCGACAAGGGTGATGACAGACTGACGGTCAGCGGCACGGCAACGGCCTTTGGCGGAGAGGGTAATGACATTATCTCGGCTCAAGATCAAAGCACTGGAGATGGTGGCAGCGGCGATGACACGATTTCTGCGTATGACAGCGCAACAGCAGAAGGTGGCGTTGGTCGAGATCGAATTTCGGTCAGCGATACGGCCTTGGGATATGGCGGCAGTGGCGACGACAATGTGGGCATCTGGGATGCGACGACCGGATACGGCGGCGATGGTGCCGATTTTATCAACATCCACAACGATGGCATCGGCTATGGCGGCGCAGGCAATGACGATCTTGTCGTTCAGGCAAATGGCACGGCCTATGGAGAGGCTGGTGACGATGATTTGCGGGGCTCTGGCCAAAGCCACATCTTTGGCGGTGATGGCAATGACGATATACGCAACTACGGCGCGGCAGAAAGTTCGCTTTTTGGCGGCAATGGCGAAGACCACATCAGGGCAAGCGCCGGTTTTGTCGATGCGGGTGCGGGCAACGACATCCTAGAGCTGAACTGGCCGTCGATTGGCTTCGATGGCATGGGTGTCGCCCGCCCAAATCTGACGGTGACGGGGGGCGAGGGCGGCGATACGTTTCTGGCCCATGCCGATTATGCCCGCGATGACGAAACCTTTGTCATCACAGATTTCGACCCCACGCAGGATGATCTGAGCCTTGGCATATCCGAGGCCCAGCAGGCACATGCGACGATCACCACGACCAGTTTTGCGGATTATACCGAAGTAACAGTCACCTTGCCGGATATGCAAGTCGTGGTCGAGGGCAACACGCTGCAAACCGTGCCACAAGTGCTGCATCTGCGGCTGAATGGCGTGACCGATGCCAGCTTGGTGCAGTATGATATTCAGACCTCGCCGGACCGATCCTAAGACTTGTCGCGCCTGTCAACGGATTTAAGCGTCGGCACAGCAGCCCCCACCCCCTCCAACACCCGCAGCGGTTTGCGCACCGCAGCCCCCAAACCGCCGCGCGTCGGGGCGTAGACCTGTTTGCTGGCCTCAACCATCAGCACCCCGCCAGCCAGCCACGGCAGCCGACGCCCAAAGCCCTCCCAGAAGTTCGAGGTGCCCAGCCAGAACCGGCTTTCCGAGGGTGGGGCGAACAGCGAGGTCATGCTGCGTTCTGGGGTGAAGCCGTGCGCTTTCAACTGCGCCTCTAGCTGGCTGCCGGAATAGGGGCGGCCAAAGCCGAACGGCGTGCCATCGCGGCGCGCCCAGAGGCCCGCGCGGTTTGGCACCACGAACAAGGCGCGGCCACCGGGGCCCAGCACGCGGTGGGCTTCCTCCAGCACGGCGGTGGGATTGTCCGAGGTCTCCAGCCCGTGCATCAGCACCAAACGATCGACATGCCCGGTCGGCAGCGGCCACAGAGTTTCCTCACACAAAACCGAGACATTCGCCATCCCCGCAGGCCAAGGCATCACGCCTTGCGGCCCCGGCATCAAGCCGATCACCCGCCGCGCCTCCGCCAGATAGGGCCGCAGCAGCGGCACCGCAAAACCAAAGCCCGCCACGGTCTGCCCGGCAAGTGGCGGCCACAGGCTGACCACCTGATCGCGGATCGCCCGCTGCGCCACCCGGCCCAACTGGGTGCGGTAGTAGAAATTGCGCAGGTCGAGAACATCCAGATGCATCGGCGGGGCGGTTCCTTTGGCTTTGGTGCGATCATAGCCGGAAGCCGCCGCAACACCATGGCCGAAAACAGCGGCTTGGCCTTCGGGCAGAGCCATTATGGCAAGGCCACGGAATTTCTCAAATTCCGTCTGGTAGGTCGCCTGATTTTTCCGCACTCTGGGCCAAATCTGGAAAGGCCCGCGCATGACTTTGGAACTTGTCACCCTCCCCTGCCTGAAAGACAATTACGCCTATCTCTTGCATGATCGGGCCAGTGGGGAGACGACGCTGATCGACGCCCCCGAGGCCGGACCGATCCTTGCCGAGCTGAAAGCCCGCGGCTGGCATCTCGACCAGATTCTGCTCACCCATCATCATTGGGACCATATCGACGGCGTGGCCGAGATTGTCGAAGCGACTTCTGCCGAGATTCTGGGGGCTGCCGCCGACGCCCATCGCCTGCCGCCCCTGACCCGCGCGCTCATTGAGGCCGATCAGGTGAAAGTGGGCGGTGAAACCGGCTATGTCATTGATGTGCCGGGCCATACCGTCGGCCATATCGCGTTTTATTTCCCCGCCTCAAACCTCTGCTTCACCGCCGACAGCCTGATGGCTGCGGGCTGTGGTCGCCTGTTTGAAGGCACGCCTGCGCAGATGTTCGACAGCCTCGCCAAGCTGCAACAACTGCCGCCCGCGACGCTGATCTGCTCGGGCCATGAATACACCAGTGCCAATCTGGCCTTTGCCGCCACGATTGATCCCGAAAACCCCGCTCTGCAGGCCCGGATCAAAGCCGTGGCCGAAGCCCGTGCCGCAAAACGCCCCACCGTCCCGGTCATGCTGTCAGAAGAATTGGCGACCAACCCTTTTCTGCGCGCGCAAGATCCCTATATCAGAGCGCAACTGGGCATGGCTGATGCAACCGATGCCCAAGTCTTCACCGCAATCCGCGCGCTAAAGGACAAATTCTGAGTCCTTTCAGCACCGCGCCCATCACAAATTGCATCACTACGGACAATTTACGAAATCTTGCTGAAATTAGGGCTTGAAGATCGCAGAATAAAACCGATCCTTTACCTTATGAGGCCATGGTTGGATTAGGGCCACCCGCCCGTCCGACCCGCAGGACAGGAGCACGACCAAGTGCCATCATTTTCGACGACCCTCGAACAAGCCATCCACGGCGCTTTGGCGCTTGCCAATGCCCGCCGCCATGAACTTGCCACCTTGGAGCACTTGTTGCTCTCCTTGATCGACGAGCCTGACGCCGCCCGCGTCATGAAGGCCTGTTCGGTCAATCTCGACGATCTGCGCAAGACCCTGAACGACTTCATCGACGACGATCTGTCGACTTTGGTGACGGATGTTGAAGGCTCGGAAGCCGTGCCAACCGCCGCCTTCCAGCGCGTGATCCAGCGCGCAGCGATCCATGTGCAAAGCTCTGGCCGCACCGAAGTCACCGGCGCGAATGTGCTGGTCGCGATCTTTGCCGAACGCGAATCCAACGCCGCTTATTTCCTGCAAGAACAGGATATGACCCGCTACGATGCGGTGAATTTCATCGCCCATGGCGTCGCCAAAGACCCCAGCTATGGCGAGGCCCGCCCGGTCACGGGCGCCGAAGAACGCCACCATGAGACGCCGAAAGCCGAAGCGGGCGATGCCAAGGAATCCGCGCTGTCGAAATATTGCGTTGATCTGAACGTCAAGGCGATGAAGGGCGATGTTGACCCGCTGATCGGGCGGGAAGATGAGGTGGAACGCGCGATCCAAGTGCTCTGCCGTCGGCGCAAAAACAACCCGCTGCTGGTCGGTGATCCGGGCGTCGGTAAAACCGCGATTGCCGAAGGTTTGGCGAAGAAAATCGTGGATAAACAAACGCCTGAGATTTTGGCACATGCCACGATTTATTCTTTGGACATGGGGGCATTGCTCGCAGGCACCCGCTATCGTGGGGACTTTGAAGAACGCCTGAAAGCGGTCGTCAAGGAAATGGAGGATCACCCCGACGCGATCCTGTTCATCGACGAAATCCATACAGTGATCGGCGCGGGGGCGACTTCCGGCGGTGCGATGGATGCCTCTAACCTGCTGAAACCCGCACTCGCGGGCGGCAAGCTGCGCTGCATGGGCTCGACCACCTACAAGGAATTCCGTCAGCATTTTGAGAAAGACCGTGCGCTTGCCCGCCGCTTCCAGAAGATCGATGTGAATGAACCCTCTGTGCCAGATGCGATCAAGATCCTGATGGGTCTGAAGCCGCATTTTGAAGAACATCACGATCTGCGCTACACCAATGATGCGATCAAATCGGCGGTGGAACTGGCGGCGCGGTATATTCACGACCGCAAACTGCCCGACTCTGCGATTGACGTGATCGACGAGGCAGGCGCTGCACAGCATCTGCTGGCGGATTCGAAAAAGCGCAAGTCCTTGGGCGTGAAAGAGATTGAGGCAGTTGTCGCCAAAATCGCCCGTATCCCGGCGAAAACCGTCTCAAAGGACGATGCCGAAACCCTGCGCGATCTGGAAAAAACCCTGAAACGCGTGGTGTTCGGGCAGGACAAAGCCGTGGAAGCCTTGTGTTCGGCAATCAAACTCGCCCGCGCCGGCCTGCGCGAGCCGGAAAAACCCATCGGCAACTACCTGTTCGCAGGGCCGACCGGGGTAGGCAAAACCGAGGTCGCCAAGCAGTTGGCATCGTCCTTGGGCGTCAAACTGCTGCGTTTTGATATGTCAGAATACATGGAGAAACATGCGGTCAGCCGTCTGATCGGCGCGCCTCCGGGCTATGTCGGCTTCGACCAAGGCGGCATGTTGACCGATGGCGTCGATCAAGACCCGCATTGCGTGCTGTTGCTCGATGAGATGGAAAAGGCCCACCCGGATGTCTACAACATCCTGTTGCAGGTGATGGACCACGGCAAGCTGACCGACCATAACGGCCGGACGGTGGATTTCCGCAATGTGATCCTGATTATGACCTCGAACGCGGGCGCGAGGGAGCAGTCGAAAGAGGCGATCGGCTTTGGCCGGGCTGCCCGCACCGGTGAGGACACCGCCGCGATTGAGCGGATGTTTACGCCAGAATTCCGCAACCGTCTCGATGCGGTGATCAGCTTTGCGCGTCTGGGCAAAGAGGTGATCATGGAAGTGGTGACCAAATTTGTGCTGCAACTGGAAGCGCAACTGATGGATCGCAACGTCCATATTGACCTCACGCCCGAAGCCGCCGCTTGGCTGGGTGACAAAGGCTATGATGACAAAATGGGTGCGCGGCCTCTGGGCCCGGTGATCCAGGAATACATCAAGAAACCTTTGGCCGAGGAGTTGTTGTTCGGCAAGCTGACCAAAGGCGGACTGGTGCATGTCCACGTCAAGGATGGCGAACTGGCTTTGACCTTCGAGGAGCCGCAAAAAGCCCGCCTGACCGGGCAAAAACCGCCGCTGCTTACGGCGGAATGATCAAGGCTTTAACCTTTTCAATGGCCCTCGCCGTCCCGGCGGGGGCCTTTGAATTGGCCTTCCCGGCTGACTGTCACTTGGGCGATACCTGCTATATCCAACAATATGTCGATCACGACCCCGGCCCAAGCGCGCAGGATTTCACCTGTGGGCCGCTGTCTTACGACGGCCACGACGGCACTGATATCGCTTTGCCCTCGGTTGCTGCGATGTTTGCCGGGGTGAATGTGTTGGCGGCGGCGGCTGGCACCGTGAAGGGCATCCGCGATGGCGTGGCCGATTTCGCAACCCCGGTGGTGGATCGTGAATGCGGCAATGGCGTGCTCGTCGATCACGGCGGCGGCTGGGAAACCCAATATTGCCATATGAAACAAGGCTCTGTCCGGGTGCGCGTCGGCGATGCGGTGGATACCGGCGCGGTGCTGGGCCAGATCGGCCAATCAGGGCTGGCGGCGTTTCCGCATCTGCATCTGTCGGTGCGCCACAACGGGGCGGAACTTGACCCTTTCGCGCCCGACACCCTGACCAGTTGCGGCGCGCCCGGCCCCGGTCTCTGGGATCACGCCCTGCCCTATCAACCCGGCGGCTTGCTGGGCATTGGCATCAGCGCGGCCATTCCCGACTATGTGGCGGTCAAAGCGGGCCTCGCCAGCCCGGATTTGCCAAAAGATGCCCCCGCCTTGGTGGTCTGGGCGTATCTGTTCGGCGCGCAGGCGGGCGATGCGATCCTGTTTCGGTTGACCGGGCCTGAGGGCGATGTTCTGAGCGACCGTTCTGTCCTTGAAAAATCGCAAGCGCAGGCATTTCGCGCGGTGGGGCGGAAGCTGAAAACGGCGGCATGGCCGTCAGGGCGCTATCAGGGCGAGGCGATTTTACAGCGGAGCGGGGTGGAATTTGGCCGTGAGCAGATTGAGATCACGGTGGGGCAATAGTTAAGAAATGATGAACACCCACCCCATAACTCCTTGATTTCATATAAATGAAACCGCTGTCCACGCGCGGACACTACCTCTCGGTCAGCTTCAACTCAATCCGCCGGTTCTGCGCCCGCGCCTGCGCAGACTCCCCTGCCGCGACCGGCTGATACTCGCCAAACCCGGTCGCAGCCAGACGTTGCGGCGGGAATCCGAGGCTGTCCTGCATGTAGCGGACAACCGACAAAGCCCGCGCCTGAGACAGCTGCCAGTTATCCTGAAACGCCCCCGTCCCCGACAGCGGCACGTCATCGGTGTGGCCATCAACCCGGATGATCCAATCAATCCCCGGCGGGATCTTCCCGGCCACCTCATCCAAAATCTTCACCACATCGGCAATCTGCGCCTGCCCCTCGGGTGCCAGATCGGCCGAGCCGGGGTTAAAGAGAACCTCAGACGAGAACACAAAGCGGTCGCCGACAACCCGCACGCCTTCCCGACCCGCCAGAAGCTGCGAGAGTTGGCCGAAGAATTCAGAGCGGAACTTGGCGAGGTCCGCGTTTTCGGCCTCCAACCGCACCCGTTCGGCAGCCTCAAGTTCGGCACGCTTTTTCTGTTCCGAAGCCACCTGCGCGAGCGCCGCATTCAACTGGCTGCCCAAAGCCTCAATTTGCACTTTGTTGGTGGAGTCTTTCGAGGCCGAAGCATCCAGCAGGCCCTGCAATTCCCCCAACTGCACCCGCAGGGCAGCGATTTGCTGGTTGAGCACCTCGGTCTTCCGGGCCGCGTCAAGCGATTTGGCTTGCTCGGCAGTCAGGGCCTGCTGAGCCACGGCAAGCAAGGTCGCGTTTTTATCGCCTGCGGTCGCCGATTGCGCAGCTTTGGTGTTGGCGGCGGCGAGGAGGGTCAGGGTGTCTTCGGCGTTTTTGCGTTGATCTTCCAGCGCCAAGGTCATTGCGGTCAGCTCGGCATCCGCATTTTTCAGCTTGTCGCGCAGGGCGGCAAGGGCTGCGGCATCGACCAGACGGGTCGCTTCGGCTTCGGTGATTTTGGTTTGGGCGGCTTTGAGCTCAGTCGCGCTGGCCTCGCCTTTTGCTTTCAGATCGGCCACCAAGGTTTCCAGCGCCTCGCGGCGGGCGGCGGCGAGGCGGGCGGCCTCGGCGCTGGCGTCAATCTCGGTGCGGGCTTTGGCGAGGGCGAGGTCTAGGGCTTGTTTTTCGGTCAGAAGTTTCGCGCCTTTGGCTTGCAGATCGGCGACCTCCGCCGTCAAAGCCGTGGCCTGCCCGCGTGCCGCGTCGCGTTCGGACAAAAGTGACGCGACTTGGGCTTCAAAGCTGGTGATGCGGGTCTGGGCGGCGGCGATTTCACCCTCTTTGGTGGCAATTTGTCCGGTGAGGGTGGCGATCAGCGCCGATTGTTGCTCGCCTTTGGTCTGGGCTGCGGTCAGATCCGAGCTGAGCGTGCCGACTTGGCCTTGCAGATCGCTGACCTTTTGCCGTTCCAGCCCCAAAGCATCGGCGAGGCCGGCGATCTGCGCGGTGAGGCTGTCGAGTTCGGTCGATTGGGTGGTGATGGTGTCGCGCAGCACCGATTGCATCACGGTGAAGATGGTGAGCACAAACATCAGCACCATCAACAAAGTGGTGACGGCATCGACAAAGCCGGGCCAGATCATCGCGGAATCGCGTTTGCGGCGCAAAGCCATGGCTTAGCCCCGCGCGGGGATGCCGCGCGCCAGTTGGCGGACGGAGGCGGTCAGCGCCGAGATGTCGCCGCGCAGATCGGCGAGGCTTTCTTGCCGACCGGCTGAAATTTCCTCAAGGATTCTAAGCAGCTGCACGTCGATGGAGCGCAGGCGCATCCGGCTTTCGGCGTCGGAATGCGCGCCGCCTTCGGCCCCGGTCAAGGCCGCGATCAGGCGTTCTTGGCCTTCGGCGATGCGGTTCAGCGCTGCGGTTTGACCGCTTTCGGCCTCGGCCTTCTGACCAAGCTGGACGACGGCTGCGGTCAGATCGCCCAAGCCCTGCCGCAGATCGCCCAGCCCGCCTTCTAGCCCGAGCAGGCCTTGTTCCACGCCGGAACGGTTGGCCTCGACCTGCGCGAACAGGCTTTGCATCACTTCGATCTGTTCGGCGAGGTGATCGAGTACGGCAGAGGTGACGCCTGCCTCGCCGCCTTCGGCGTCACCACTGGAGAAGCCGACGCGGGTGATTGAGGACAGCCATTCTTCCAATTCGCGCGCGAAACGGTTTTGGCCGTGATTGGCGAACAGCTCTAACAGGCCGACAACCAACGATCCGGCGAGACCCAAAAGCGACGAGGAAAACGCGGTGCCCATGCCGCCGAGTTGGCTTTCGAGGCCCTTCATCAGCTTGCCGAACACATCCATACCGGTTTCGCCGGCTTGCGGGGCGAGCGAGCGGATGGTTTCGACAATGGCGGGGACGGTGGTGGCGAGGCCGTAGAAGGTGCCGAGAAGCCCTAAGAAAACCAACAGGTTGATCAGATAGCGCGTGATGTCACGGGCTTCTTCGATGCGGGTTTCCACAGATTCCAAGATCGAGCGCGAGGCAGAGGAAGAAATTTGCATCCGCGCGCCACGGGTGCGCAGCAGTTGCGCCAAGGGGGCGAGAAGGCGGGGTGCTGTGGCGTCTTCATAGCCCGGTTCGTGGCGCACGAAACGTTCGATCCACGACACCGATTGCACGAGGGTGAAGACTTGCCAGAAGCAGGTCACGACGCCCAGAACGAAGACCAGAATGATGAAGCCATTGAGCAGCGGATTGGTATCGACGATGCCCAACACGGTGCGGTGGATCAGCCACGCCCCCGCACAAACCAGCGCCACGGCCAGAAGCATGGTGACGATCTGGCGAATGGGTTGGCTGAAATAGGTCGACTGCTCGGCCTTGGAAATGTCCATTTCGTCGGTTCCGCCCGGCTGTTCTGCTGGGGGTAAGCATAGCAGGCGGCGGGCCTGTGCCAAGTAAAACCCTTAGAGTTTGCGAACTTGTGTGGAAAGCCATGCCAAATCGGGGTCGGCAATGCCAAGCTCGGCGAGGTGATCGGCGGTGGCGAAAAGGTAATCGCGGTTGGGGCCGCGCCCACCTGTGGCATGGGCGATGATGCGCGCCTGTTCCTTGAGGGGAAGGTTGCCGCAATATTGGTCATGATCGGGGTCGATGACATAGGCTAAAGCATTGATACTGCGGCCATCTGTGAGGGTCAGCGGCAGGGTGGTTTCCAAGTAGGCGGAGGAAATCAGCTCGCGCTCGCGCAGGGCTTGCAGGGTTTCGGCCTCGGCCCCCGGTGTGACGCGAAAGGCGACGCCATCGCAGATTGCGCCCGGTGCATGATCAAGTGCAAGCACGAGACCGGGGGCTTCGACGCTGCCGCGATGGTGGATCGAACGCATGCAGAAGCTGCGGTGCCAGTCGGTCGCGCGCGCGATTTGGCGTTCGGCAACGGGGAAATCGGGGTTCCAGATCAGCGAGCCATAGCCGAAAACCCAAAGCGTTTCTTGTGGTTCTAGGGTTTTCTGCATTGGCTGGCTCTCCATTTGGCTTATGTGTAAGCAGGGCAAAGAGTAAAGAAAAGGGGCGAGAATGCGCGCGCTTTTGTGGATTGTGCTGGCGGCTACGGCGGTCTGGACCGGCTATTGGTGGGTGGGGGCGTCGCAGATTGAAAGCGGCGTCAAGGCGTGGATCGCGCAGCAGCCGCCGGGGGTGGTGCGTGCATCGAACGTGGAAGTGCATGGCATCCCGAACCGCTTTGATCTGACGGTTTCCGATCTGGTGCTGGCTGATCCGGCGCAAGGCGTGCAGGTTTCCAGCCCGTTTGTGCAGGTTTACGCGATGACGTGGAAGCCGTGGCATGTGATTGCGGCTTTGCCCTCGGGTCAGGTGATTACGCTGCCGGATCAGAAGGTTACGGTTGGGTCTGAGAGTATTCGGGCCAGCGTGCAGGTGCATCCCTCGACCGCGCTTGCGCTGGATGAAGTGGTGGGGGAGGCTTCGGGGGTGAAGCTGACCTCGGATGCGGGCTGGACGCTGGGGGTTAGTAGTGTTGCGGTCTCGATGGCCGAGGATGTGACGCGTGCCAACTCTTATCGGTTGGGGTTGCGGGTGGTCGAGATTGCGCCGGATGCGGCGGTATTGCAGGCGCTGGCGGCGACGGATTTGCCGGGATTGGTCGATGAGGTGTTTCTGGATGGCCATGCGGTGCTGACCGCGCCGTTGGACCGCAATGCGGCTGTATCGAAGCCGCAACTGGCGGCGCTGGAGATCGCCGAGACGCGGGTGACGTGGGGGGCGTTGAAGTTTTCCGCCAAGGGCACACTGACGGCGGGGCCGGATGGGCTGGCGGAGGGCGAGATTGCGTTGCGGGTGGAGGGCTGGAAGCGGCTGCCGCCGATCTTGGTGGCTTTGGGGCTGGTGAAGCCGGATGTCGCGCCGACGGTGGAGCGGATGTTGGGGATTGTGGCGCAGCAGGGCGGCGATCTCGAGGTGTTGCAGATCAAGCTGATCTGTAAGGATGGCGGCATGGTGCTGGGGCCGCTGCCGTTGGGGCCAGCGCCCCGGATGCGGGATATGGGCGGGGCTTAGCGGCAGTAGGCAGAGCCGCGCCGTTCGGCGGTGTCGAAATGCAGATGGTCCTCGTGGTAGCCATCTGATCCGGGGCCAAGCGTGGTGCCGAAGATGCCGCAGGCGGCTTTCTGGGCGCGGCGGATTTGTTTGTTATAGTCGCGCGCCACGGTCCATTCTTTGCCGTCTGAGAAGATAAATCCAGCGATATCAACGGCTTTGCCACGGCCATGTTCCGAGATTTTAGCGCCTCGGACATTGTTGCGGCTGCGGCACATGTAGCTGCCGAAGATGTGCAGTTGCACCACCTCGCGATTGCCGAAGGCGGGGGCCATGCCTTCGCGCATCCAGCGTTTCAGGGCGATGGCAGTGTCGCAGTCTATGGTGGCGGGCTGGCTGAACGGGATGCCGTCGATGGCGGTGACGCGGACAGGCTCGGCGATGCCGCAGCCTTTGGTGCGTGAGGTGATGGCGGGGAGTTCTTGGCCCCGGATCGAAGGATCGCCGCAGACGGAGCCTTTGCGGGATTGTTTTTTGTCGGATTTTTCGGCGGCTTCGGGTTCGGGCTGGGCCATCGCCACTTGTTCGACTTCAGCCTGCAATCCTTTGGGGCGGGGTTGCGGTGTGGCGGCAAGTGTGGTTGGACGGTGCCGGGGGCGAAGAATGGGGGCGACCACAGGCGTTTCGGGTTGCGCGATCACCGGGCGCGGCGCGGGATGCGGCGAGGTTTTCGGCACTTCGGCCAGTGCCATCCCGGCCAGCACCATGCAGAGCAGCGTGAAGGGGCCAGCGGCCCGCATGTTAGGCCTCGCCTGCGGGCTTTGCCGTAGCGGGGGCGCGACCAAAATCGGGGGCGGAGGTGTCTTGTCCGGCCTCGATAATGCCGCGACGGATGGCACGGGTGCGGGTGAAATAATCGTGCAGATGATCACCGTCGCCCATGCGGATGGCGCGTTGCAGGACGAACAATTCCTCGGCGAAGCGGCCCAGAATGTCCAGCACCGCATCCTTGTTGGTCAGAAACACATCGCGCCACATCGTCGGGTCCGACGCCGCGATGCGGGTGAAATCGCGGAAACCCGAGGCGGAATATTCGATGACTTCGGAGTTGGACACTTGTGCGAGATGGTCTGCGACGCCGACCATCGTATAGGCGATCAAGTGGGGGGTGTGGCTGACCACGGCAAGCACCTGATCGTGGTGGGCTGCGTCCATCAGGTTGACCTTGGCACCCATGCCGACCAGCAGCGATTGCAGGCGCGCGAGGGCTGTGGGATCAACCTCGGGCGCAGGGGTTAGCAACCACCAGCGGTTTTGGAACAGCGTCGCAAAGCCCGAGCGCGGGCCGGAATATTCGGTGCCGGCCATCGGGTGACCGGGAATAAACTGAACGCCTTCAGGAATATAGGGGGCAACGGCGGCGATCACCGCTTGCTTGACCGAGCCTACATCGGTGACGGTGCAGCCCGGCATTAGGTGCGGGCCGATTTCCTCGGCAATCGCGGCCATCGCGCCCACTGGCACCGCGAGAACCACCAGATCAGCGCCCTGCACGGCCTCGGCAGCGGTGGCGTAGACGTGATCGCACAGGCCCAGCTCCAAGGCGGTCGCGCGGGTTTCGGCAGATTTGGCATGGCCGACGATCTGACCCGCCAAGCCGTTTGCGCGCATTGCATGCGCCATCGACGAGGCGATCAGGCCCAGCCCGATCAGCGCGACACGCTTATAGATTTGCGTCATTTCACACCCTTGAACTGCGCAATCGCGTGGACGACGCGGCGGCACGAGGCCTCATCCCCTACGGTGATGCGCAGGCAGTGCGGCAGTTTGTAGCTGACGACGCGGCGCACGATCAGGCCCTGTTTTTGCAGGAACAGATCGCAGGCCTCGGCCTCTTCCGGGCTAGCAAAGCGGGCGAGGATGAAATTGGCAAGCGAGGTGTCCGAGGGGATGCCCAACTCGGCCAAAGCCTGCGCAAGCCATGTCCGCATCCGGGCGTTGTCGTTGCGGCAGCGGGTGACGAAATCTTGGTCGCGGACGGCGGCCTCGGCGGTATCAAGCTGGGTGTTCGACAGGTTGAACGGGCCACGGATGCGGTTCAGCACGTCGATGATTTGCTTCGGGCCATAGCCCCAACCAATGCGCAAGCCGCCCAGACCGTAGATTTTTGAGAAGGTGCGGGTCATCACGACGTTGCTGCGGGATTCGATCAGCGCAAGGCCCGCATCGAAGCCTTCCACGAACTCGGCATAAGCGCCATCGAGCACCAGAATGGCTTGCGGCGGCAGGCCAGCGGCGAGGCGTTCGATCTCGGCGGCGGAAATCATCGTGCCGGTGGGGTTGTTCGGGTTGGCGATAAAAACTAGCTTGGTCCGACGGTTACAGGCGCGCAGGATGGCATCGACATCGGTTGTCCGATCCCGCTCGGCGACTTCAACCGGGGTGGCCTCTGCGGCGAGGGCCGAGATGCGATACATCAGGAAGCCGTGTTCGGTAAACACCACCTCGTCTTTTGGGCCCGCATAGGCTTGGCAGAGGAAGGTGATGATTTCATCGGAACCGACGCCACAAATCACGCGGGCGGCGTCGAGGCCATGCACATCGGCAATGGCTTGACGCAGGGACGCATGATCGGTGTTGGGATAGCGGTGCAGGTTGTGGACCGAACGCGCGAAGGCGTCTTTGGCGCGGTCAGACGGGCCGAACGGATTTTCGTTCGACGACAGTTTCAGCACATTGGTCACGCCTGCGATGGCGGCTTTACCGCCCTCGTATAGGGCGATGTCCATGATACCGGGCTGTGGGCGGATTGCGTCGTTCATCGGATTCCTCACCTGTTGAGCGGGTTTTAGCGAGGGGGGGCGTGCAATGCCAGCAAGATTTGGCCTATGGGCGCGCGCAAGGGGCTAGCCCTTGCGTAAATGCCTCAAACCGCGCCAGTCTTAGACTGCAAGGAAGTTGGTGAACTGCCACGGGTCGTCCTCGTCGCTGTCCTCGGCAAAACGGTTGATGCGGTTTTGCAGCGGGGTCCAGTCGGTGTAGTGGCATTCGATGCGGCCAAGGTAGGGGCGCTGCACCTCTAAGCAACGGGCGTGGTCCATTTCATCGGCCTCAACGAAGCCTTCGTTGGGGTTTTCGGCGGTCCAGACCATTGCAGCGAGAACGGCGGAGGTGACTTGCATGCCGGTGGCATTTTGGTAGGGGGCAAGTGCGCGGGCCTCGTCGATGGAGAGGCGCGAGCCGTACCACATCGCGCCCTTGGCGTGGCCGTAGAGGAAAACACCGAGGTCATCGCCGCCGCCAGTGATCTCATCTGCGGTCAGGATATGTTTGTTTTCAGGCAGTTTTCCTGCGCCGTTTGTTTCGTGCAACGATAGGATCGCGTCGGGGCATGGGTGGTAGGCGTAGTGGCAGGTTGGGCGGTAGAGCGCACGGGGGCCGTCCCAGACGGTGTAATAATCCGGGATCGACAGGGACTCGTTGTGCGTCACGACAAGGCCGAATTGCGGACCAACATCGGGGCACCACGAGCGCACGCGGGTATCGGCGCCGGGGCGGTCGATCCAGATCGCGTAGCCGGGGCCGGATTTGAATTTATGGCCGTTGGGGGGGGCAGCTTTTTCTCATGCGTGCCCCAGCCGAGTTCGGCGGGTTGATAGCCTTCCGACAGCAGACCATCGACCGACCACGAGTTGACGAAGGTGCCTTGGGGCTTGGGGCGGGCAGAAACCTGAGTGTCACGTTCGGCAATATGCACGCCATTGACGCCGAGGGTCATCGCCAAAAGCGCCCAGTCTTGTTGGGTTTTCGGATCGGCTTTGACGCCGGTATCTTTGGCGAGGCGCAACAGGGCCTCTTTCAGCAGCCAAGACACCATGCCGGGATTGGCACCGCAGCAGGACACTGCCGTCGGGCCGCCGGGATAGGTTTTGCCCAAAGCGCGGACTTTTTCGCGCAGCGGGTAGTTGGTGCGGTCGGCATTGGGAAGCGGCGAGTTGAAGTAGAAACCGGGCCAAGGCTCCACGACCGTGTCGATGTATTGCACGCCAAGGTCTTGGCACAGCTTCATAAGTTCAATGGAATCCACGTCGACCGAGAGGTTGACGATGAAACCTTTGCCATTCGGAAACAGGCCTCGCAGAGTTTCGGCGAAGTTGGCTTCGGTCAGCGCCAGTTGCAGGTGCTTGATGCCGTGTTCGGCCAGCATCGGCGCGAATTCGCCCGAAGGCTCGATCACAGTGAACTGGTCGCGGTCGAAATCAATGTGGCGCTAGGATCAACGGCAGGGTGCCACGGCCAATCGAGCCGAAGCCGATCATCACCAAGGGGCCGTCGATGCGGGCGTGGGTTTGGTAGGTCATGATGCCCTCAATGCTTGTCGGTTTTGGCAGAAAGCCAATCCATCAGGGCCAAGAGAACGCCTGATGTCACGAAGGTCAGATGGATGATCACCATCCAGCGCAGGGTGTCGGGGGTGACGGCATAGGCCGAGTCTGGTTTGCCCAAGCCCATGAAAACCTTCAGCAAATGAATGCCAGAGATTGCGACGATCGAGGCGATCAGCTTCATCTTCAGGCCCGAGAAATCGACCTTGCCCATCCAATCGGGGCGGTCATCGCTGGTGATGTCCAGTTTGGAGACGAAATTCTCATAGCCGGAAAACAGCACGATCAGTAGCAGATTGGCGGCAAGGCTAAGGTCGATCAGCGTCAACACCGCCAGAATGCCCTGATCGGCGGTCATGGTCAGCACCTGCGGCGCGTAATAGGCGAGTTCTTTGACGAAGATCACCACCATCATCGCGAGGCTGAGCGCCAACCCCATATACATCGGTGCCATCAGCCAGCGGCTTGCGAACAGGCCGCGTTCAAAGGCGGTCTCTAAGGTGGGTTTGTCAGACATGCGCAGGCTCCGATGAAAAAGAAAAGGCCCGCCATAAAGGCGGGCCGATCGTAACGGTTTCGCCTCTGCCGCGTGGGGCAGAGCTTAGTTTTTCGCGTAATATTCGACGACCAGGTTCGGTTCCATGACGACCGGATACGGGATGTCGCCCAGACCGGGGGTGCGGATGAACTTCACGGTCAGTTTGTTGGTGTCGATTTCCAGATAATCCGGGGTGTCACGCTCGGTCAAAGCCAGTGCTTCGGCGATGATCGCCAGCTGACGCGACTTCTCACGAACGGCGATGATGTCGCCCTCTTTGACGCGGTAGGACGCGATGTTGACGCGCTGGCCGTTGACGGTAACGTGGCCGTGGTTCACGAACTGACGCGCTGCGAACACGGTCGGCACCAGTTTAGCACGGTAGACGACGGCATCCAGACGACGCTCCAGCAGACCCACCAGCATCTCGCCGGTATCGCCCTTGACGCGCTCAGCTTCGGTGTAGATTTTGCGGAACTGCTTTTCGGTCAGGTCACCATAGTAACCCTTCAGCTTTTGCTTGGCGCGCAGCTGAGTACCGAAATCCGACAGTTTGTTCTTGCGGCGCTGGCCGTGCTGGCCGGGGCCGTATTCGCGCTTGTTCACCGGGGATTTCGGACGGCCCCAGATGTTTTCGCCCATGCGGCGGTCAATTTT
>JAYTVN010000017.1:0-25291 GCA_043743975.1 Cypionkella sp. | reverse complement strand
ATTGGGGAGGGTCCCGACTCGGGACCATTGTTTTTATGGGGGAATTTTAGGGGGGTGGGGGGTATGGTTAATGGGTGGTTAAGAGTGGGGGGTTAGTCGGGTTGGTTCTTTTGTACCAGACCTGTGATGGATGCAGCGGCAAGCGCGGTGACGACCCAGCCAATCACTTCCAGCGCCATTGTGGCGATGCGGGCGGAGAAGTCAAGCCAGTTGACGGTTGTGGCCGACCATGCCGACTGCTGGCCAAGATCGACGATGGGGACAAAAACGTCGAAAGCATAGGCGAGGGCGTAGAAGGTTTCGTAATGCTTGGCCGTGCCGCCATTCTCCCAGACCAACGTGGGCGTGTCGGAGTTGAAAATCATTGCCCACAACCAACTGGGCGACGTGAGAATTACGTCGGAGTTTGGCACCATGACGCCGTTGAGATAGGCGATGTGGAAGAAGGGGGCCAAAAGTAGGATGGCGGCGAGCATGGTGTAAATGGCGCGCTGTGGGGCGTGGCCGTATCCGATGATGCGGCGCGATAGAACGTCTTTGATCCATGACCATGCGATGCTGAGGCGGGCTCTGCCAGCAGTCCAAGCCATTTGATTGCAGAAGTCTTGACGCGCGAAATTCAGTGTTGCCTTGGACAGAGGGTCTGGGGCGTTGGGCGGCGTCGGTTGAGCAGCGTTGAGGGAGGCTAAGGCCGCTACGGCACCAATTCGGAAATCTTGAAGTGAGGTCGGGCATGTTCTGGATAGGGTCGACAAGGCTGCACGGTGCGATAGTGAGCGTTCTTCGCCAAAATGCCTAATAGCCCGGGCAAGTTTGCGTTTAGCGTGGTCGAGTGCTCGTTGGTGCAAGCTTGCCTCTTGCTGTGCCGCCATAGCAACTTTTCGAGCCTCAGAGGCATGGCCCATCTCGCGTAGAACTTTGGCAAATTGGGTGTAGGGTTGGGGGTGGAAACGGTCATCGAAACGGCTGCCTCGAGCGAGCCAGTCTTTGCGAGTGGCTAGGGTGAGGGGCGAGGAGCCGGAAATACGGTTATAGCTAAACCCGTTAAGGTGGAACTGCACACCCCTCGAAAATGCGCCGTCGCGCAGCTCTCCTACATGAGCCGCAGTGAGGTCGATTTCCCCCGTCACAGACTTCTGTTTCTGAAATATAAATGCTTCTGCCACACGCAGGCTTTGGCCGTTTAGTGCCATGCCCTTCTTGCCATCGAGATCGGCGTCCTCACAAAGGAATTGTCCACCGATTTTTGCTCCTGTCAGATTAATGGTCCCCTTCGTGGTGAGTTCTTTGAGAGAAAGTGATGCGCCGATTTCTATTGATTGCGCCGTTAGGGCATTGCCCTTGCCTCCATCGAGATTCGCAGAGGCAAACGTTGCCTGCCCGCCAATCTTGGCACCATTCACAGCAACGGTGCCTTTGGCTCTAAGCCCCGTTAGAAACATGCCTGCCCGGGTTTCAATATTCTGAGCACCAAGGGCATCTGTTTTTCCCCCATCATTTTTGGGGTCACCCTCCAGAACCGCATCAATGCAGGAAAACCTTCCGCCGATTTTTGTGCCAGGCAGATTGATAGTGCCAATGCTGATGAGTCCCCGCAGAATAATATCGCCTTCCACTTTCATAAGCTGCGCCGAGATGCCGGGTACCCAACTGCGCTCAAGACTTAGATGTGCGAATTCGGCCTGAGCGATTTGTAGTTTCTGGTCAAATCGACAGTTCTTAAGGACACAGCGGCCTTTCGCTTTGCAGAAGCGTAGGTCCAACATCTCAGTGATCTGTGCGCCTTCCAGTCGGATACCGGAAAGGTGCAGCCTGCAATTCCGTGTGCCACCTAAGATCAAAAGCCTAAGGAGCTCGGCTCGGATACGGCGTTCTAGGGTGGGTCCACCCTCGGGCGGGAGGGTGCCGTTTCCGAGGATGCAGGGGTCTCCGGCTTGGCAGGCCTTGATCAGAGCCTCCTCGGCTGGCGTGGGGGATTCGGTAGTGCGGAACTCGGCGATGCTGGTGAATGGCATTTGGCCTCCTGTTGGGGCTATTTGTGGGGGTGAGGCGGCGGCGGGCAAGGGGAATTTGTGGGGTGGTTATGGCGGTGGTGGGGTCGAACCCCACCCTACGCGGGGTGCGGGCGGGGGGAGCGCTCCGCGCGGGAGTATTTGGGAAAGAGCAATTTGGGGGTGTGTGGCTTTGGCGGAGTGGTGGGTGGAACCCCGCCCTACGTTTGGGGAGCATGGCGGGGTGAACCCCGGCCTACTTGCGGCATCTCGGGTTGGCGGATAAACGGGCGCTGAGTTATTTGCGGAGAGACCCCATGTCCATCGACATCGACACCGCGCGCAAGGTGGCCAAGCTGGCGCGTATCCGGGTGGAGGAAGCGGCTTTGCCGAAGCTGGCGGATCAGCTTTCGGGCATTCTGGGCTTTATGGAGCAGCTGAATGAGGTCGATGTTTCGGGAGTCGAGCCGATGGTGTCGGTGACGCCGATGCGGCTGGTGCGGCGGGCGGATGTGGTGACGGATGGCGATATTCAGGCGCAGATTCTGGCCAATGCGCCGGATGCGCGGGAAGGGTTTTTTGCAGTGCCGAAGGTGGTGGAATGAGCATGGCTGGTGGTGCGAACACTTGGACCATTGCGGCGGCGCGGGATGCGTTGCGCAAGGGGGAAATCTCGGCGGTTGATCTGACGATGGCGTGTCTGACGGCGATGGATGCCAGCGATGCGTTGAATGCATTTGTGCATAAGACGCGGGAGATTGCTTTAAGCCAAGCGCGGGCGGCGGATCTGCGGATTGCGGCGGGGGATGCGCCGGATTTGTGCGGGATTCCGCTGGGGATCAAGGATGTGTTCTGCACCAAGGGGGCGCCATCGCAAGCCGGGTCGAACATCCTGAAGGGGTTTGTGCCGGAGTATGAGTCGACGGTGACGGCCAAGCTGTTTGGCGCGGGGGCGGTGATGCTCGGCAAGCTGAACATGGATGAGTTTGCCATGGGCTCTAGCACCGAGAGCAGTTGTTATGGCCCTGCGGTGAACCCGTGGAAGGTGGATGAGGTGCTGCGCACGCCGGGCGGGTCTTCGGGCGGCTCGGCGGTGGCGGTGGCGGCGGATTTGTGTCTGGGCGCAACCGGAACGGATACCGGCGGCTCGATCCGGCAGCCTGCGGCGTTTACCGGGACGGTGGGGATCAAGCCGACTTATGGCCGGGTGAGCCGGTGGGGGATTGTGGCTTATGCTTCGTCTTTGGACCAAGCCGGGCCGATGACGAAATCGGTGCGCGATGCGGCGATCTTTTTGCAGGCGATGGCGGGGCATGATGCGAAGGATTCGACTTCGGCGAACCTTGCGGTGCCGGATTTTGAAGCGGCGCTGACCGGGGATATTCGCGGCAAGAAGATCGGTATTCCGCGCGAGTATCGGATTGAGGGGATTCCGGCAGAGATTGACGCTTTGTGGGCGCAGGGCCGGGATATGCTGCGCGATGCCGGGGCGGAGATCGTTGATATCTCGCTGCCACATGCCAAATATGCGTTGCCTGCGTATTATGTGATTGCGCCTGCGGAGGCGTCGTCGAACCTCGCGCGCTATGATGGCGTGCGCTATGGGCATCGGGCGGCTTTGGCTGCGGGCGATGGCATCACCGAGATGTATGAAAAGACGCGGGCGGAGGGCTTTGGGCCAGAGACGCAGCGGCGGATCATGGTGGGGACTTACGTTTTGTCGGCGGGGTTCTATGACGCCTATTACAACCGCGCGCGGAAAGTTCGGGCGCTGATCAAGCGCGATTTCGAGCAGGCGTTTGCGGCGGGGATTGAGGCGATTCTGGCGCCGATCACCCCGACCTCGGCCTTTGGCTTGGGTGAGATGGATAAGGCCTCACCGGTGGAGGTCTATCTGAACGACGTGTTCACCGTGACCGCGAACCTTGCCGGACTGCCGGGGGTGGCGGTGCCGATGGGGCTGGACAGCAAGGGGCTGCCGATGGGGCTGCAACTGCTGGGGCGGCCTTGGGATGAGGCCGGATTGCTCAATCACGCTTATGTTCTCGAACGCGCTGTGGGCTTTGTGGCCAAGCCGGATAAATGGTGGTAAGGCGCAGGGTCAGAAGAAACCGCCGAGGCAGAGACGATGCGTAGCTTTGTGATGATTTGGGCCGCTCTTGGGTTGGCCGCCTGTGGAACCGCTGTGCCCGATTCGGGCGCGGGCGTGGGATTTCAGGATTATGATGCGTATAATGCGCCTGCTCCGGCAGCACCTGCGCCTGCCGCTGGGTTTACGCCGGGCGGGGCTTTGGCTGCGATTGACAAGGCCGAGGGCAAGACCCCCGATACCGCGCTGACGCCGACCAATCAGCCGCTGAGCGCGCAGGCGGCGGCCTCGCCCTATGCGCAGCCCTATGGCAATGTGCCGCAAGGTGCTGTGATCGGCGGGACGGCCAGCAGTGGGGCCGAGCGTCCGCGTGGCAATGCGCCTGCGGGGATTGCCGAGACCACCTCGGAAATGGCGAATGTGCCGGGATCGGCGGCCAATATCGGCACCGTCTCGGACGAGCAGGACTTTCAGGCGGTGACCAAGCGCGAAACCATCGAAAGCGACAAGGCCCGGATTGAGCGCAACCGTGCACAATATCAGGTCGATCAGCCAACCGCGCTGCCGCAACGCTCGGGCAGCGACGCGCCGAATATCGTGCAGTTTGCGATCTCGACCAACCACCCCAAGGGCACGCAGATGTATAAGCGCGGCGGCTTGCGGCTGAACAGCTATAACGCGGCGTGTGGCAAGTTCCCCTCGCCGTACCTTGCGCAAGAGGCGTTTTTGGCGGCGGGCGGACCGGATCGTGACCGCAAGGGCCTCGATCCAGATGGCGATGGCTATGCTTGCGCTTGGGACCCGACGCCGTTCCGGGCTGCCGTTCAGAATTGAGCTTGATCGCAGACACGCCACCTTGGCCTTCGCCCAATTTTGGCGATCGGCGGGGCGGCGTTTTGCCATGCCTTATCGTGATCCATTACACCGCTATGGCATCTTGTGCCGAGGCGCGTGCCCGGCTGTGCGATCCGGCGTTTGAGGTGTCGGCGCATTGGCTGGTGTCCGAGGCAGGGATGGCGGAGGCCTTGGTGCCAGAGGCGGCGCGGGCATGGCATGCGGGCGCGGGCGCATGGGCCGGGGTGACGGATGTCAATTCGGCCTCCATCGGCATCGAGTTGGCGAACACCGGGCGGCAGCCGTTTGCGGAACCGCAGATGGCGGCGCTGGAGGCGCTGCTGGCGGGGATCATGCAGCGCTGGGCGATTCCGCCGCATCGGGTGATTGCACATTCGGATATGGCGCCAAGCCGCAAAGGCGATCCCGGCGCAAAGTTTGATTGGCGCAGGTTGGCATTGCAGGGGCTGTCGGTGTGGCCGCAGGCTGCGGAGGCAGATGTTGCGGCCTTCCTGCCCGCGCTGCGCCGCTTTGGCTATCCGGATGCGGCAGAGGCTGATCTGTTGGCGGCGTTCCGGCTGCGGTTTAGGCCATGGGCGCGCGGGCCTGTGGATGCGGTCGATGCGGGGATGGCCTGCGACCTTGCCGCGCGCTTCTCGGTTGACGCGCCCGCTGCCTCAGCATAAGTCCCACCTCGCGCGGATGGCTGGATGACCGCGGGGAAACCCGAGGAAAGTCCGGACTCCATGAAGGAAGGGTGCCGGGTAACGCCCGGCGGGGGTAACCCCAGGGAAAGCGCCACAGAGAAAAGACTGCCGTGGTTCCGGGCTTGCCCGGGCACTCCACGGTGATGGTGAAACGGTGGGGTAAGAGCCCACCACGGTCTTGGTAACAAGAACGGTATGGCAAGCCCCACCCGGAGCAATGCCGAATAGGGGCCTCGCGTGGTAAGGTCCGCGACTGAAGCCGGCGCAAGCTGGCGGCGATAGCGGAGACCACCACAGGGAGCTTTCAGCCCAGAGGCCCGGGTTGGCAGCTTGACTGCCCGTGGTAACACGGGTGGCAGAGGAATGGTCATCCAGAGGCGGTAACGCCTTGGACAAAATCCGGCTTATAGGCCGTCCGCGCAATTTACGGGGCCAAATTTCAGGGCGTGTTTCGGGTGTCAACGCAGAGCAGCTTTGAATTGCTCTTTTGGAAATACTCAAACTTTACGCCTTGTGGCACATCCAATCGCCTCAAGTCGGACCGTCCCGCCGCCCCAAGCCCCCACCGCGCGTCAGCGCTAAAGCGACTTGCGCGCAATTAGATCACCGCGAGATCGCAGAACTTGCGGTTTGGCTGTTGACTCTGCCCCGGTGATCCGTAAAAGGCAGGCTTCAAGAGATTTCGCAGGGCAACGGTGTTGCCGTGATGCAGGAGAGACGACTATGGCCAAACCGGCGACGATCAAGATCCGTCTGAACTCGACGGCTGGCACCGGGCACTTCTATGTGACCAAGAAGAATGCTCGGACCATGACCGAGAAAATGACGGTCAACAAGTATGACCCCGTCAAGCGTCAGCATGTTGAATACAAAGAAGGCAAGATCAAGTAAGATCTGGCTTTGCTTTGATGCGGAAGTGCCGCGCCCTTGGGGCGCGGTTTTTCGTTTTGGCTGGCGGGTTTGCGTGCAGCCCGTCGGAGAAAAAGGGGAAGGCTATTCGCCTCCCCCTTACCCCCTCGGCTGCGCTTTCTGAAACCGCAGATCGGATGGATGGTTTCGGCAAAGCAAAAGGGCCGAGGTTTCCCCCGGCCCTTTGCTTGTCGAATCGACTGGTGGCTTAGCGGCGGTCGCCGAGGAATTGCAGCAGGAACATGAACATGTTGATGAAGTCGAGATACAGGTTCAACGCGCCCATGATCGCCGATTTGCCTAGCCAGTCGCTGTCACCCATCTGCGCATGTTGCAGGTAGGTGTTTTTGATCGTCTGGGTGTCATAAGCCGTCAGGCCTGCGAAGATCAAAACACCGATCACCGAGATCGCGAAGGCCAGTGCCGACGAGGCCAGGAAAATGTTGATGACCGAGGCCACGATCAGCCCGATCACGCCCATCATCAGGAAGGTGCCCATCGCCGACAGGTCTTTCTTGGTGGTGTAGCCGTAGAGCGACAGCGAGGCGAAGGCGATTGCGGTCACGAGGAACGTGGTCACAACCGAAGCGCCGGTGAACACCAGCAGTATCGAGCTGAGCGAAATGCCCATCGCGGCGGCAAAGACGTAGAAGAACAGTTGTGCGCCTGCGACCGACAGCCGGGGGATCAGCGCGCCGAAGGCGAACACCATCACCATAGGCGCGAACATCAGCACCCATTTCAGCGGCGAGAGGTAAATCGCCGAGCCGAAGCTGGTCAGATAGGTGTGATCGCCAATCTGGGCGACGGCTTGCGACGGCACCTCTGTGACGGCAAGGCCAGCGATCGCCCAAGCGGCAAGGGCGGTGATCAGCATTGCCACGGACATCAGCCCGTAGACTTTGTTCATATGGGCGCGCAGCCCTGCGTCGATGTCGGCGCTCCGCGCACCAACGCCGGCGGTCTGGCCCGAGGGGCGGATCGTCTGATAGTCAGCCATGGAAGCCTCCGATTATGGACTGAAGGTCATACGCGGATGTCCGCGCTGCCTAATGCTGTCAATATCGGCACTGTTGGCTGTGATTTCAAGGATTTCCGCTGCGGGAAATCCTTGAGGCGTAAATGTCGCATTACCCTAAGGTTAGCGCAGCCTGATCAACGCAGCCAAGTCGAGGGCACGTCCCATGCCGGGCGGGCGGACTCAGCAGCGGCTTCGCGCGGCGAAACGCCGATATCGGCCAGCATCGCATCGTCAAGTTTCGCCAGTTGAGCGCGCTGGCGGCGGGCGGTCATCGCAAGGCGCAGGCGCTTGGCGAGATCAGCAAGAGTGCCGCGCGACTGCACATGAGCAACGGTCAATGTGGAGGTGTGGAGCGAGGCGAACATAGTGTATCCTTTCAGGGTTCATCGGCGTCGGTGATGTGAGTCGTTTCATTCATCACAGCACTTGATCCTTATGCCCGAATCGGCGACATTATGAAAATGAATGGTTTTGACTTATCGCATCAAGGATTGTGATATGTCTCGGAATCTCGATCTGACCTCTTTGCGCTCTTTCGTGGCGATTGCTGATGCCGGGGGGGTGACCCGCGCGGCGGGGTTTCTCAATCTGACGCAATCGGCGGTGTCGATGCAGATCAAGCGGCTGGAGGAGATGCTGGACACGCAGCTTCTGGATCGCTCGGCGCGGCAGGTCGGGCTGACCGCTTCGGGCGAGCAGTTGCTGGGTTATGCGCGGCGGATGTTGGCGCTGAATGATGAGGTGTTTGGGCGGTTGACCCAAGATCAGCATGAGGGCGAGATCGTGCTGGGGGTGCCGCATGACATCGTTTATCCGGCTATTCCGCAGGTGTTGCGGCGGTTTGCCAAGGAATACCCGAAAATGAAGGTGTCGCTGACCTCATCCTTTACCCGGGTGTTGAAGGCGCAGTTTGCGCGCGGCGAATGTGATGTGATTCTGACCACCGAGGAATCGGTGGACCCGGCGGGGCAGACTTTGGCGGAATTGCCGCTGGTTTGGGTGGGGGCACCGGAAGGGGCGGCGTGGAAGGGGCGGCCGTTGCGGCTGGCCTTTGCGCATAACTGCATCTTCCGGCAGGGCGTGCAGGCGGCCTTGAACGCCAGCGGTATGCCGTGGGAGATGGCGGTGGAAAGCGATGATACGCGCGGGATTGAGGCCTCGGTTTCCGCCGATTTGGCGGTGCATGCGGTGCTGGCGGGATCCGAGCCGCCGTTTGTCGAACGGATCGCGCATGGCGGGGCCTTGCCAGAGCTGGCGGTGATCAAGGTGAATATGTATGTCGCCGATCCGGTGCATTCCGAGGCGGTCTCGGCACTGGCTGCGATGATCCGGCAGGTGTATCTGTCGCGGGCGATTAGGTCGGCGGCTTGAGGCTGGGGGGGGAACCTGAGCCGATAGCTTGTTGCATTGAGCTTTCGTGGGGGTTTCACACCCCCACACCCCTGTGGGATATTTGTGCCAAGATGAAAGCAAATTTTAGATAAGTTTTAGGGGCGTTGAGGCTGCGAAGTTTTTATCGGCGGGGCCTCGGGCTGGACTCTTCAGCCACTAGAGCGTGATCACGACTTTGCCGGTGGCTTGTCGGGTGCGCAGCAACTCCAAGCCTTTGGGATAATCCGCGAAGGCGAGTTCGTGGCTGATGTGGGGGCGCAACCCGCCGTCGGCGAACCATTGGAACAGGGTGCGCAGGCTGCCCGCCAGCACCTGTGGTGCAAAGGTCAGATAGCCGCCCCAGTAGAGGCCGATCACGCTGAGGTTTTTCACCAACAGATGATTGGCGGGGATTTCGGGCAACTGGCCTGAGGCGAAACCGATGGTCAGCAGGCGGCCTTCGGGGCGGCAGGCGGAGAGGGCGGCAGTAAAGGCGGGGCCGCCGACCGGATCATAGACCACATCGACACCGCCCAAGGCTTTGAGCGCGGCTTTCAGATCGGGGGTGTCGCTGTCGAGGGTGATGTCGGCCCCAGCGGCACGGGCGATGGCCAGCTTTTCCGGGCCACGCGCGCAGGCGATCACCTTTGCCCCCATGCGTTTGCCGATTTCCACCGCCGTCAGGCCGACACCGCCGGCCGCGCCAAACACCAACAGAGTCTCGCCGGGTTGCAGGTGGGCTTTATGGGCGAGTGCGAGGTGGGAGGTGCCATAGGCGATCTGGAAAGCGGCGGCTTGTGGAAAGCTCATGGCGTCGGGCAGTGCGATCAGCTGGGCGGCGGGGGCGGTGATGTATTCCGCCAAGGCGCCGTGGCTGGCAAAGCCTGCGACGCGGGTGCCGGGTTTCAGGGTCGTGGCGGTATCGGGGTGCAGGGCGTCGATGCTGCCGGCAAATTCCATCCCCGGAATGAAGGGCAGCGCGGGACGTTCTTGATACTTGCCCTCGGCCATCAGCAGATCGGCGAAATTCAACCCGACGGCGGCGATTTTCAGCCGTGCCTGTCCTGGTTCGGGTGTGGGCATGGGCCGCTCTGCCTGCTGCGCGGGGTTGCCCAAAGCTGTGAGTTGCCAAATCTGCATCTTCCGCCTCCGATTGCTGGGCAGGTGGTGTCAGATTTTTTTGGGAAACGCCAAGAAAATTGACCGAATTGCCTGTAGCGCTACAATTTCACGGCATGGAAACGATCCCATTCGAACTGGAAACGATGCCATGGCGAGGTATTGTAGCAATATGCAAATTTTTGACGGGCTTTATTGCAAAACGCAATGCAAAATGGGATACACGTTTAAGTAGAGCGAACGGGTAAGCGTAAACGCATGGGGGTGTAGCCCACATCCGGGGGGTGTAGCCCACATCCGGGGGGTGTTTCTTCTCCGCCTGTATAATTGGACATATCCAAAAAGACAGGTTTTCAGAAAGCTTTCGGAGAATCTGAGGAGAAAGTTGGTTTTACAAAGATTGGCACGGAAATTGCTTCGTAAGAGGGTGTTAGGTAGCATTGAAAGTGGAGACTGTTATGAAGCACCCCGTTGACGCCCATGTTGGCAAGCGCGTCCGCCATCGTCGGTGGATGATCGGCATGACGCAGCAACAGCTTGCGGATAAGGTCGGCATCAAGTTCCAACAGATCCAGAAGTATGAAACCGGGATGAACCGGGTTTCTGCCTCGCGGTTGTGGGATATCGCAGATGCGCTTGGGGTGACGATTGCGTTCTTTTTTGAAGGTCTGGCCGATGGCGCCCAAGCCGCCCAAGCTGGCCACGATATGATGGCGGATAAAGAAGCCCTAGAACTGGTGCGGTCTTATTACGCGATCCCCGAAGCACAGCGGCGGCGCCTGTTCGATCTGGCGCGCGTATTGAGTGAAGCTGCGTAACCGCTGAGCACATAGCTTTGTAACCCGGCGTGAATTGCCCCCAATTACGCTGGTTACAAAGCTTGACCGCTCGCCCGCAAGTGCTTAGCCAAGGCTGGACACTTGCGGGCGACGGGCGTTTTAAGCCCCGGTGATGGGGCAAAATATGACGACATTTTCAGACACTGAAGCACAGGATATCATCCGCACAGCAGCCTTGCTGGCGGATGCGGCGCGCGTGGCGACCTTGCAGCATTTTCGCAGCGATGGGTTGACGGCGGATAACAAGGAAGCCGTGCGGTTTGACCCGGTGACGGTGGCGGATCGCTTGTCTGAGCAGCGGATGCGGGAGATTTTGGCGCAGGCGCGGCCTTTGGATGGGATTTTGGGCGAGGAATTCGCCCCGGTGCTCGGGTCGTCCGGGCTGACTTGGGTGCTCGATCCGATTGACGGCACGCGCGGGTATTTGTCAGGCACGCCGACTTGGGGGGTGCTGATCTCGGTGCGCGATGCGGATGGGGTGATTTATGGCGTGATTGATCAGCCCTATATTCAGGAACGCTTTGAGGGCGGGCTTGGTCGGGCTGAGGTGAATGGGCCGATGGGGCGCAGGGCTTTGCGCACGCGGGCGGCGCGGCCGTTGTCGGAGGCGATCTTGTTCTCGACCTTCCCGGAAGTGGGCACGGCTGAGGAGGGCGCTGCGTTTCGTCGGGTCGCGCCCAAGGCCAAGCTGGTGCGCTATGGCATGGATTGCTACGCTTACGGGCTGATTGCGGCGGGGCAGATTGATCTGGTGATCGAGGCGGGCTTGCAGGCCTATGATGTGCAGGCGCCGATCGCGGTGATTGAAGCGGCGGGCGGGATTGTGACGGATTGGTCGGGCAAACCCTGTCTGGAGGGTGGGCGGGTATTGGCGGCGGCCAATGCGGCGATTCATGCCGAGGCTTTGGCTTTGCTGAACGGGTAGCCGATTTTTGAGAAAAATCGTGGGGGGCTGTCTGCCCCCCTGAGCCCCCCGAGGATATTTCTACCAATGTGAAATTGGGCAGTGGTTCGGGCTTGGCGCGTGCACGGGGCTTTGCTAGGTTTGGCTTGCGCGAGTCCTTAACTCCCCCTTCTGTCGCGCTTCCCTGATCCACCGAAGGGGGTGGTGTTAAGGGGAAATCATGTCCGAAATTCTGATCAAGAACGCCGATGTCGTGGTGACGATGGATGGCGCGCGGCGCGAGATCGCGCGGGGCGATGTGTTGCTGCGCGGCGGGGTGATTGCGGCGGTGGGGCAAGGGCTTTCGTCGCGCGGCGCGGTGGTGGAGGCGCGCGGCTGTGTGGTGACGCCGGGTTTGGTCAACACCCATCATCATCTCTCTCAGACCCTGACGCGGGCAGTGCCGGGCGGGCAGGATGCGCTGTTGTTTGGCTGGTTGCAGACGTTGTATCCGATCTGGGCGAAGTTTGGGCCGGAGGAGATGTTTGTCTCGGCGCAGGTGGGCTTGGCGGAGCTGGCTTTGTCGGGCTGTTCGCTGACCTCGGATCATCTCTATCTGTTTCCGAATGGGTCGCGGTTGGATGATACGATTGCGGCGGCGGGTGAGGTGGGCTTGCGGTTTCATCCGACGCGGGGGGCGATGAGTATTGGGGTGAGCGAGGGTGGGCTGCCGCCGGATGCTTTGGTGGAGCGGGAAGTGGCGATCCTTGAGGATTGCATCCGGGTGGTGGACCGTTTCCATGATGCGGCTGAGGGGGCGATGGTGCGGGTGGGGATTGCGCCGTGTTCGCCGTTCTCGGTGTCGCGCGATCTGATGCGCGAGGCGGCGGTTCTGGCGCGCGACAAGGGCGTGATGTTGCACACCCATCTGGCGGAGAATGACGAGGATATTGCCTATTCATTGGCGAAATTTGGCTGTCGTCCGGGGCAATACGCCGAGGATCTGGGCTGGACCGGGAATGATGTTTGGCATGCGCATTGTGTGAAGCTGGATGCGGGCGAGATTGATTTGTTTGCAAGATCGGGGACCGGAGTGGCGCATTGCCCTTGCTCGAATTGCAGGCTGGGGTCGGGGATTGCGCCGGTGCGTTTGATGCGGGATGCGGGCGTCAAGGTGGGGCTGGGGGTGGATGGCTCGGCCAGCAACGACGCGGGGAATTTGATTCTGGAGGCGCGGCAGGCGTTGCTGTTGCAGCGCGTTGCCCGCGGCGCGGATGCGATGGCGGCGCGGGAGGCGTTGGAGATTGCGACTTTGGGCGGCGCGAAGGTGTTGGGGCGCGGCGATTGCGGGTCGCTTGAGGTCGGCAAACGGGCGGATATTGCGGTCTGGGATGTGTCGGGGATTGAGGCGGCGGGGTCTTGGGATCCGGTGGCAAGTTTGATTCTCTGTGGGCCGTCAAAGGTGCGGGATTTGTTTGTCGAGGGCCGCGCGGTGGTGCGGGGCGGCCAGATGGCGACGATTGATCTGCCCGGCGTGATCGCGCGGCAGAACCTTTTGGCGCGGGCTTTGGTCTGAGCCCGCAGGAAAACGATTTACAGGCCGGGGCGCTTCGGTTATTCAGCCCGCATGATCACCCGGACCGCCCTTATTGCCCGTCCCCGACGCCTGCGCTGAAAAGCGTAAGCGATTGATCCGCTTTGGCCCGGCGATATGGGCCTTCCCTCGTTGACTTCCCCTACAGTCCTTGGCTACGCCTAGGCTTTCCCGTGAAAGGCCCCGTCCATGATCACTCCGGTTTTGCCCACCTATAACCGCGCGCCCTTGGCTTTTGTCAAAGGCGAAGGCTCTTGGCTGACGGCGGAGGATGGCAGCCGATATCTGGATCTGGGCGCAGGCATTGCGGTGAATGCCTTGGGCCATGCCAATCCGGCGCTGGTGCAGGCTTTGACCGAACAGGCGGGGCAGCTTTGGCATGTCTCAAACCTCTACCGCATTCCGCAGCAGGAAAAACTGGCGGAACTGCTGGTCGAGAAAACCTTCGCCGATACGGTGTTCTTTACCAATTCCGGCACCGAAGCCTGCGAACTCGCGATCAAGATGGCGCGGAAATATCACTATGATCATGATATGGCCGACCGGATCGAGATCATCGCGTTTGAAGGCGCCTTCCATGGCCGCTCCACCGGGGCGATTGCGGCGGCGGGATCGGAGAAGATGGTCAAGGGCTTTGGCCCGCTGATGCCCGGTTTCAAGCAGCTGAAATGGGGCGATCATGATGCGATCCGGGCGGCCATCACCACGCGGACCTGTGCGGTGATCATCGAGCCTGTGCAGGGCGAGGGCGGCATCCGGGTGGTGCCGGATCAATGCCTGAAGGGCCTGCGCGATCTGTGTGATGAAACCGGCACCCTGTTGATTTTCGACGAGGTGCAATGTGGTGTGGGCCGCACGGGCAAGCTGTTCGCGCATGAATGGTCGGGAATTACCCCCGATATCATGATGGTCGCCAAAGGCATCGGCGGTGGCTTTCCTTTGGGCGCGGTTTTGGCGACTGAGAACGCGGCAAGCGGCATGGTCGCGGGCACGCATGGTTCGACCTATGGCGGCAACCCGCTCGGCTGTGCGGTGGGCGCGAAAGTGATGCAGATCGTGGCCGAGGATGCTTTCCTAGATGCGGTGTCGCGCAAGGCGGCGCAGTTCCGGCAGGGGCTGGAAGGTCTGGTCGCCTCGCATCCGACAGTGTTTGAAGCGGTGCGCGGGCAGGGGTTGATCTTGGGGCTGAAGTGCAAGGCGCTGAACTCTGATGTGGTCAAGGCCGCCTATGCCGAACATCTGCTGACCGTGCCTGCGGCGGATAATGTGCTGCGGCTGCTGCCCGCATTGAACATCCCCGAGGTCGATATTGCTGAGGCTTTGGCGCGGCTGGACCGCACCGCGCTTCGGCTTGAGGCGGCGTAATGCGGCTGACCCACCCCAGCGCGGAAGCGGCGCATTGTGCCTCGCGACGAGCCTTTAGTTGACCCTTTGGTCATCCTCTGTGCTCAAATATCCTACGGGGGTTTGGGGGTGTAAAACCCCCAATCTTCGGCCAACAAGAGACGCTTCATGAAACATTTCCTTGATATCCACAAAACCGACGCCGCTGATTTGCGGTTGATGATCAACTCGGCGCTGGCGATGAAAACCGCGCGCAACAACCGCCCCAAGGGCACGCCGGATGATGACCAGCCGCTCGCGGGTCGCATGGTGGCGCTGATTTTTGAGAAGCCCTCGACGCGGACCCGGGTGTCGTTTGATGTCGGGGTGCGCCAGATGGGCGGGCAAACGATGGTGCTGTCGGGCAAGGAAATGCAGCTCGGCCATGGCGAGACGATTGCCGATACGGCGCGGGTGCTCAGCCGTTATGTGGACCTCATCATGATCCGCACCTTTGAGGAGGCGACGCTGTTGGAGATGGCGGAACACGCCACGGTGCCGGTGATCAATGGGCTGACCAACCGGACGCATCCCTGTCAGATCATGGCGGATGTGATGACCTATGAAGAACATCGCGGGCCGATTGCGGGCAAGAAGGTGGTCTGGGCCGGCGACGGCAACAATGTCTGTGGCTCGTTCCTGCATGCGGCGGGGCAGTTTGGTTTTGATTTCACCTTCACCGGGCCGGAGACTCTGGACCCCGAGGGCAATTTCGTCGGCTTTGCGCGCGGCAAGGGCAGCCGGGTGATGATCGAGCGCGATCCGGTCCGCGCGGTGGCGGGGGCGGATCTGGTGGTGACCGACACTTGGGTGTCGATGCATGACCCGGAATCGGCCAAGGAACGCAGGCACAATCAGTTGCGGCCCTATCAGGTCAATGAGGCTTTGATGGCCCATGCCAAGCCGGATGCTTTGTTCATGCATTGCCTGCCGGCGCACCGCAATGATGAGGCGACTTCTGCGGTGATGGACGGGCCCCATTCGGTGATTTTTGATGAGGCCGAGAACCGCCTGCATGCTCAGAAAGCTGTGATGCGCTGGTGTTTGGGGGTTTGAGATTCTGGGTGTCCACGCGTGGGCACTGAGGCGGACCTATAAGAATCAATCGCTTAACCAGCGCGGATTAAGGTTTTGTTAACCCGCACTGGTTTTGATCGAGCCGATTGTTCCTCTTGCATCTTTGGGCTTTGTGCGGCCATCTGTCGGCCAGAACACATCGCCTGAAAGGCTTGACCCCATGCAAAACCCGGTTCCGTTCTTCACCCATTCGCTGACTGCTTTGTCGAAGATCCTCGACAAGGCCGAGGCGTTTGCCGAAGCCCGCAAGATCAAGCCCGAGGTGATCCCGCAGCTGCGGCTGATCGCGGATATGTTGCCGTTGTGGCGGCAGGTGACGATTGCTTGCGACCATGCCAAGGGGGCTCCGGCACGCTTGGCGGGGCTGGAGGTGCCGAGCTTTGCCGATACCGAAACCACGCTGGCCGAGTTGAAAGAGCGCATCGCCAAGACGATTGCCTTCCTTGCCACCATCCCGACGGATGCGTTCGAGGGTGCCGAGGCGCGCACCATTGCGGTGAAGGCGGGCCCGCGCGACTTGTCCTTCCCGGTAGCGCAATATTACCACGGCTATGCGGTGCCGAATTTCTATTTCCACATGTCCACTTGCTACAACATCCTGCGCGCCAATGGCGTTGAGGTGGGTAAGACCGATTTTCTGGGGGCGTGATGATGTCAACGGCTTTGCTGGTGATCGACGTGCAGATGGATTTTGTCGCGCGGCGTGATCGCGGCATGGTCTGGGGCAACCCTGACGCCGACGCCAGCATTGCCACTTTGCTGAAAGCCTTTCGTGACAAAGGTTTGCCTGTGCTGCATGTGCATCATAACGACCCAAACCCAGCTGACAGCTTTCACGCGGACCAACCGGGATCGGCGGTGCAGCCACTGGCTGCTCCGCTGCCGGGTGAGGTGGTGTTTATCAAGCACGGCTCGTCTGGGTTTATTGGCACTGGGCTGGCGGATCATCTGACGGCTGAGGGCATCACCGGCTTGGTGATCGTCGGCGGGGCTGCAAATTACTGTGTAGAATCAACGGCACGCATGGCGGGGAATATGGGCTATGCGACCACGGTGGTGGGAGATGCCTTGATCAACTTCCGCCAGCGTTTGCGCGATGGGCGGGAAATGGCGGCGGGAGATGTGCTGGCGCTGACTTTGGCCAATCTGGATGGCGAGTTCGCGCATATCGCCTCGGTGAATGAGATTTTGACTCAGGTGGCAAGTTGACCCGCGACAGCCGTTAGAGCGGTTTTAGCCCATCAGCGGCAGCAGTCCGTTTGGCCAGCGCGGTGACGATCAACAGCACCACGGCGAGGGCGGCATAGGTGGCGCGAAAACCGATGTGGTCGGCGATGAAACCGATGCTCGACGGGGCGACCAGAATACCGACATAGCCGCCCATGGTAACGGTGGAAATCGCGGCTCCAGCGGTCATGCCGGGGTGATTGCCTGCGGCGGAAACAGGATCGGCACCATGTTGGCGACACCTAGCCCTGCGAAGGTAAAGCTGGCGATGGCCGTGATGTCATTCGGGGCAAGCGCACCGCCCATCAGGCCTGCGGCTGAGATAAGGCCTGAGATTTGCAGGGTTTTCACCGCACCGAACCGATTGCGCAGACGGTCGCCTGCAAAGCGCGTCACCGCCATCGCCCCGGCGAATCCGGCGAAACCGAGGCCCGCGCGGAACAGATCGGAGCCAAGTTCGCGACTGAGGTAGATCGCGGCCCAATCCAGCACCGCGCCCTCGGGAACCATGCAGATCAGCGCCATGAAGCCCAAGGTCCAGAGTGCGGCGTCACGGGGGAATAACGCGTGCGGCACGGGTTTTTCGGCGCTGGGATGCGGGGCGTCGGCGATCAACTTTGGGCCTGCCAGCAGAACGGTGAGCAGCGCGAGGCTGGCGACGATCAGAGCTTGGGCCTCGGCCCCGCATTGCGCGATCACATAGCTGCCCGCGAAGCCGCCGAGGCTCCAAAATCCGTGGCTAGAGGACATGATGGCGCGGCCCATGCGGCGTTCGACCTCGACCGCATTGGCGTTCATCGCCACATCCATCGAGCCGAGCACCGCGCCCATCAGCGCCATCGCTGGCGTCAGCAGCCAGAGGTTTGGCGCAAGCACCACCAGCGGCAGAGTGGGGGCTGCGGCAAGACCGAAGCTGCGGGCAACGCGGCGCGAGCCATGGCTTTGGATCAGGCGACCGGTGAACAGCATGGCGCTGACAGCGCCCAGGCCAAGCGCGAGGATCAGCAGGCCAAGCGTGGTGGCGCTGATCGTGTGGCGGGTCAGCAGCAGCGGGATCTGCGGCGCCCATGCCCCCATCACGAAGCCATTGGTGGCAAACATCGCTGCCACCGCCCAGCGTGCGGTTTGTATGTGCTGCATCGTGGCCCTCCCGTTAGCGCTGACAGGCTTAGGGTTTGGCGGCGGGAAGGGGAAGGGGCGGATGTTGCTTTTATGGCGGCTGTGTCAGGGATGGGGCGTTGTTTTGGCAGAGAGGCTGCTCGTCGCAGGATTCTATGGGTTGAGCCGGGGGGCTGATCCGGCGTGGCGATCTATGGATCTGATTTCAGCGGTGTGATTTCAAGCACCTGCCGTGAAGCGCCATTCGGTGATTTGGCTCAGGGTTTCGCCTGCGGCCAAGGTGATCGGCGGGAAGCCGGGTTTGTTCGGGGCGTCGGGCCAGCCTTGTGCCTCGATGGCGAGGCCTTTGTAATGGTCATGGCGGCAGTCGTAGATCTGGATGCCGGGTTCGGTGGTGGCGACGGTCATTTTGGTGCCAGAACGACCTGTCAGGGTGAGTACGTCGCGTAGGGGCTGTTGGGCTTGGCTGAGACAAAAGCAATTATCAAGGTCGGGGGTCTGGGGGGTGATGGGCTTTGGGTTGCGGAAATCGAACATATCGGCGACGGGGCGGATTTCTCCGGTTGGGATGAATTCCTCGGTGGCGGGGAGGTAGTGGTCGGCTTTGATCCGCAGGGAATGGCCGGTGAAATCGGCGCTGCCGTCGAGGTTCCAATAGCTGTGGTTGGTGGCGTTCAGCAGGGTGTCGGCGTCGGTCGTGGTGGTGATGGTCAGGCGCAGCGATGCGGGGGCTTCTAGCTGGAATAGGGCTTGGATGCGGCGGGTGCCGGGGAAGCCGCCTTCGCCATCGGGCAGGGTGAGGGCGAGCAGGCACTCGGTTTGGCTGGCGTGGATCAGTTGCCAGACCTTCAGATGCGTGCCCGCGTCGCCGGAGTGGAGTGTGTGCTGGCCGTTGAAATTGACTTGGAAATTTAGGGTTTCGTCCCCGAGCGGGGCTTGGGCATGGGTCAGGCGGTTGACCACGGGGGCGATGATCGAGCCGTGGTAGCGCAAGGGGCCTTCGTAATCGGCGAGGGTTTCGGAGCCTAGGGTGAGGTCATAGGGTATTTGGGCGAGGCGGACGGATTGGATCACGGCACCCCAAGTCAGGATCGCGACGGTAAGGTCGCCTGCGCTGAGGGTGATTTTCTCCACCGCTTCGCCTGTGGTGGTTGTGCCGAAATGTGCCATGCTGCCTCCGCTCTCTGCGGCGATGAAGCTTTATCGCCGCAGAGAGGTCAAGCGGGTTTGGCGGGGGCGTCGGGGCGCGTCAGCCGTTCAGGCAATCGGTCAGGGTTTTGGCAATGCTGCGCATCAGGGTATCGTAGGCATCGGGGCCGAAGGGCAGCGAGGAGCCGACGGGGTCGAGAGGGGCGCCCAGTTTGGTCGCGGTGCCTTGCATCAGTTGCGTCAGCATTGCGGGATCGTGCTGCACCTCGGGGAAGGCGCAGGTGTAGGCCCCGGATTTCAGCTCGGCTTGCAGCTCGGTCAGCTTGGCAGCACCGGGAGTGGTGGCATCGCCAAGCGCGAGGGAACCGTGATGGGCGAGGCCGTAGTGGGCAGCGAAATAGCCGTAGGCGGCGTGGAAGGTGACGAAGTTTTTGTCTTTGATAGCCGCCAGTTGGGTGGTGATCTCGGCATCCATCGCGGCGATGCGGGTCTTGGTCGCGGCGGCGTTGGCGGCGTAGGTGGCGGCGTGTTCGGGATCAAGCGCGCTGAGGTCGGCGGCGATCAGATCGGTCCAGATCGCGGCATTGGCGGGGTTCATCCACGCATGCGGGTCAGTGCCGTCATGGGCGTGGGTGGCTTCGGTAGCGGCCTCGTCATGGGCTTCTTCTTCCTCACCTTGGCCCTCGGGATAGGCTTGGGTTTGGGTTTCCTTCGCGTCCAGCAGGGCCAGCGACACCGCCGTGCTGTCGGTCATCGCGCGGTCGAGCCATGGCGTCAGTTCCGGGCCGATCCAGATCACGGTGTCGGCGTCGGCGATGCTTTGCATCTGGCTGGGGCGGAGTTGGAAATCATGCTCATCGGCACCTTTTTCCAGCAGGAGCGTGGGCGTGCCGAGGTCGCCCATCACCTGCGCCACAAGGGCATGGATGGGGGGATGTCGGTGACGACATTGGGGACTTCGGCGCGGGCAAGCGTTGGTAGGCTGGTAAGGGCGAGGGATATGATATAACGCATCGGGAGGGCCTTTTGTTTGGCGACGAGAGGCGGTATGACCGTTATAGTATAACATGTCAAGGAGGCCGCATGGCGCATCTTCATTCTGACGCTTGCCCCGGCTGCGAAGTGCCGGATCTGGCCTTTGCGGCGCATGACCATGCGCATTGCAGTGCGGATGCGCTGAGCCGGGCTGAGGCTTTGGTGGCCGAGAAGGGGCTGCGGCTGACCCCGGTGCGGCGTCGGGTTCTGGAGATTTTGCTGGAGGAGCATCGGGCTTTGGGGGCCTATGATGTACTGACCCGGCTGGCCGCCGAGGGCTTTGGCAATCAACCGCCTGTGGCTTATCGGGCGCTGGATTTTCTGGAAGAACAAGGGCTTGCGCATCGCATCCGCCGTCTGAATGCTTTTACCGCCTGTATGCATCCGGGTGAAGCGCATGCGCCTGCGTTCCTGATTTGCCGGGGGTGTAATGTGGTCGCCGAAGCGCCGGCAGCGCCCGTGATGGCGGCATTGCAGGTGGCGGCAGGGCAGAGCGGCTTTGTGATTGAACGCTCGACCATCGAGGCATTGGGGCTGTGCCCAAGCTGTCAGGTGGCGGCATGAGCTTGCTGGCGGCGCAGGGTGTCAGCGTGCGGTTCGGGGCTGAACCCGTGCTGTCCGATGTGTCTTTGGCGATAGAGCCGGGCGAGATCGTGACGATTCTGGGACCCAACGGCTCGGGCAAATCGACGCTGCTGCGGGCGTTGCTGGGGATTTTGCCGCTGGCTGCGGGGACGGTGACCCGGGCTGTCGGGCTGCGGTTGGGCTATGTGCCGCAAAAGCTGAGCATTGATCGCTCGATGCCGATGACGGTGCGGCGGTTTTTGTCGCTGCCGGTGCGGGTGGGGGATGTTGAGGCCACGGCGGCACTGGCGCGGGTTGGTTTGCCGGGGCTGGAGCAGCGGCAAATGGCGGGGCTGTCCGGCGGGCAGTTTCAGCGGGTGCTGTTGGCGCGGGCGTTGCTGTCGGCGCCGCAACTGTTGATTTTGGATGAGCCGACTCAAGGGCTGGATCAGCCCGGTGAGGCCGGGTTTTATCGGTTGATCGAGGAAGTGCGTCGGGAAACCGGGGCGGCGATTTTGATGGTCAGCCACGATCTGCATGTGGTGATGGCGGCGTCGGATCGGGTGATTTGTCTGAACGGGCATATTTGCTGTCAAGGCTCGCCTGTGGTGGTCTCAAACGCGCCGGAATATCGGGCCTTGTTTGGCTTAGGCTCGCAAGGCGCGCTGGCGCTGTATCAGCATCAGCATGACCACAGCCACGAGCCGGATTTGGTTGATGCACACGGCCGCGCGCCGTCTGACCCGCATCATGGGCATAATCATGCTTGATAACCTGTTGGGGCTTGACGATTTTCTGATGCGGGCGGCGTTGGCCGGGCTGGGGCTTTCGCTGGCGACCGGGCCTTTGGGGTCTTTCGTGGTCTGGCGGCGGATGGCGTATTTTGGCGATGCCACCAGCCATGCGGCGATCCTCGGCGTGGCTCTGGCGCTGGCACTGCATCTGCCGATTGGGCTGGGCACGCTGCTGGTGGCGCTGGCGATGGCGGGCACGGTATCGACTTTGGCGGCGCGCGGTTGGGCGATGGATACCACGCTGGGGGTGCTGGCACATTCGGCTTTGGCCTTCGGTCTGGTGGCGATTTCCTATGTGCCGGGGGTGCGGGCGGATTTATCGACCTATCTGTTCGGCGATATTCTGGCGGTGTCGAAGGCTGATCTCGGGTTTATTTGGGCGGGGTCTTTGGCGGTGGTGGCGCTGCTGGTCTGGCGTTGGCAGGCATTGCTAACCGCGACATTGAATGAGGACCTCGCCCATGCCTCGGGGCTGAACCCGGACCGCGAGCGGTTGGTTTTGACGCTGGCCTTGGCCTTGGTGGTGGCGGTGGCGCTGAAGATCGTCGGGGCTTTGTTGATCGCGGCGATGCTGATCATTCCGGCGGCGGCGGCACGCGGGCTGGCGCGGACGCCGGAAAGCATGGCAGCATATGCGACTGGGTTCGGGGCGCTGGCGTGCCTTGCGGGCCTGCGGCTGTCTTTGTGGCAGGACACGCCTGCGGGGCCGTCGATTGTCTCGGCGGCGGCGGTGATTTTTGCCGTGGTGGCAGTGTTTGGGCGGATGCGACGCGGGTAGGACTGGGCCACGATTTTTCTCAAAAATCGGCCTGGCGGCGGCAGAGGAAAATGCCGCTTTTTGACGGTCATGTCGTTTTTATCCGTCATGTGTCGGCTGGCCTTGCCCGTTAGCGCGCGCTTGCGGCACATATGGTGCGAAATTCCATTCGGAGAGACTCGATGAAGACTCATGTCAAGGCGCTGGTTGTGGGCGGTGGTGCGGTCGGCAATGGCATTGCCTATCATCTGGCGAAGGCCGGATGGGATACCATGCTGGTGGAGCGGGATGAGCTGACCTCGGGGTCCACTTGGCACGCGGCGGGGCTGCTGCCTTTGTTCAACATGGGCTATGCGACGACGCATATTCATAAGTATTCGGTGGATTTTTATAAATCTCTGGAGGCGGAAACCGGGCTGAATGCAGGCTTTGCGGTGGTGGGCAACCTGCGGATGGCGCAGCATCAAGAGCGGATGGATGAGTATATGCTCTATTCCTCCGTCGCCGAAACCGCTGGGGTTTACCACGAGTTTCTCACCCCGGCGCAGATGAAGGAACGTTGGCCGCTGTTGCGCACTGATGATCTGGTCGGCGCTTTGTATCACCCGCAGGACGGCTATATTAACCCGGCGGACGTGACGCAGGCGATGGCCAAGGGCGCGCGGCAGCATGGCGTGACGATTGAGCGCAAGGTGCAGGTCGACGGCTATAAGTGGACGGGGTCTGAGTGGATCGTGTCCTGCACGCGGATGGTCGAGCAGGGCGGCAATCTGGTCGCCTCGGACGACAAGTTTGAGATTCGGGCGGAACATGTCGTCACCGCCACCGGCAACCACGCGCAGCGCACGGCGCGGCTTTTGGGCGTGAAGATCCCGGCGATTCCGGTGGAGCATCAGTTCATCGTCACCGAGCCAGATCCGATGCTGGTCGAGTATCGCAAGAACAACCCGGAACATCCGGTGCTGCGCGATGCCGATGCCAAGTGGTATGTCCGCGAAGAACGTGGCGGCTGGATTTTGGGGCCGTATGAAAAGGGCGCCCCGGCGCGGTTTGAATATTCGGTGCCCGATAGCTTCCGTGCCGATCTGTACCCGCTGGATCTGGAGCGGATCGAGGCGGAATATATGGCGATGATCCACCGCTTGCCGTCGTCGGAAGTGGTTGGGTTGAAAGACGATTTCAACGGCCCGATCTGCTACACGCCAGACGGCAACCCGCTGGTGGGCCCGGTTCCGGGCTTGCGCAATATGTGGATCGCCGAGGGCTTCTCGTTTGGCATCACGGCTGCGGGCGGCACCGGCTATTATCTGGCGCAGATGATGGTGAATGGCGAGGCCGAGATCGACATGGCGTCGCTCGATCCGCGTCGGTATGGCTCGTGGATCACCACCGAATATGCGGCGCGCAAGAATGAAGAATGCTACGATCACGTCTTCATCCTGCACCACCCGGATGAAGAACGCGAAGCCGCGCGTCCGCTGCGCACCGCGCCGGTCTATGACCGCCAGAAGGCTTTGGGCGCGCAGTTTGGCCAAGTGAATGGCTGGGAGCGTCCGATTTACTACGGCCCGCTGAATGCGCCGGAAGATTTCGACCACAAGTCGCGCTCGTTCCGTCGCGGCGGCTGGTGGCAATATGCGGTCGATGAGGCCAAGGCTATTCGGGAAACTGCGGGCCTGATTGATGCGACGGCGTTTACCAAGCATGTGGTGAAAGGACCGGGGGCGACGGCGTTCCTCGATTGGTTCACCTGCAACACCTTGCCGAAAGTTGGCCGGATCAACCTGACCTATGCGCTGACCCCTGCGGGGACGACGCGCACCGAATATACCATCGTGCGCAATGGCGAGGATGATTATTATCTGGTCAGCGCTGGGGCTTGGACGGCGTATGACGCGGATTATCTGCGTAAATGTGCCGAGGATAAGGCGCCGGAGTTTGGCTATATCGAAATCCATGATGTGACGACGCAGTGGGGTGTGTTCGCGATTGCGGGGCCGAATGCGCGTAAGATTTTGGCCGAGGTGATCAAGGATGAGTTCCCGGAAACCGCTTTGTCGAACAAGCGCTTCCCGTGGCTGTCGGCGCGGCGGATTGAACTCGGCATGTGCCCGGTGAATGCGATCCGCGTGGCCTATACCGGCGAATTGGGTTGGGAATTGCACCATCCGATCGAGATGCAGCGCTACCTTTGGGATCTGCTGCTGAAAGCGGGCGAGAAGCATGGGCTGAAGCTGGTCGGCGCGCGCGCCCAGAACTGGCTGCGGCAGGAGAAGTCTTATCGGGCGTTCGGCAACGAATTGGGCCGCGATGCGACGCCGTTGGAGGCGGCTTTGGATCGGTTTGTCGATCTGAAGAAGGACTTTCAGGGCAAGCAGGCGATGCTGGATGTGGGTATTCGGTCGAAATGCTGCACGCTGTTGATTGATGGGCCGTCGGATACTGACCCGTGGGGCAAAGAGGCGTTGTTGCTGGACGGCGTGAAGATCGGGCGGTTGACCTCGGGCGGCTATTCGGTGGCCTTCGGCAAGCAGATCGGGATGGGCTATGTGCGGCCTGATCTGGCGGAGGTCGGCACCAAACTGAAGGTTCGGATGAACCGCGAGTTGTGGGATGCGGTGGTGGTTGAGGATTCTCCGTTTGATCCGTCGAACGCGCGGATCAGGGTGGATGGTTGATTGTCCACGCGTGGACGCTGGAACTAATCTTTTGGGATCAAAGGGTTGGGTTTGGACGTTTACGGATTGTTAAGCTTTGGGGCGGTGGGTTTATCCTGCCGCCCTTTGGTTTTGGGGGTGGCCGCTGGGGGTTTCACACCCCCAGACCCCC
>JAYTVN010000016.1:0-88079 GCA_043743975.1 Cypionkella sp. | reverse complement strand
TTGCGGCGCTGGCCGTGCTGGCCGGGGCCGTATTCGCGCTTGTTCACCGGGGATTTCGGACGGCCCCAGATGTTTTCGCCCATGCGGCGGTCAATTTTGTACTTGGCAGAGGTGCGTTTTGTCATCTCTGATCTCCTTCTTTTATGTTCTGCTCTTTCGGCTGGCCCAAAAACCGGTTCCCACTTTTTGGGCCTCAGAGCGTCGTGAAGGGCGTTGTCCTTTAAGCCGAAGCTTCGACAGGGTTCTTCTTGCGAAGTCCACCAACACCAATGAAAAGCCCCGGACTTTCATCCGGGACTTGGGGGGCTTATACAGTTGGGCTTCGCGGAGTCAACCGCTGCGGATGACTTTATGCTGCCAGTTCGTGCCGCAGAATGGCGGCTTCGGAGCCCGAGATATTGCGGCGGGCGTAATCGCCGTAGGCATGTGGGTTTTCTGCGATCTCGGGCAGGATGTGCAACAGGCCCTCGCGTTGTACTGGATCGACGGTATCCAAGGCGGTGTTAGAGGGATGGAAGCTTTCGGTTTCCAGCCCATTGGCCCAGACAATATTGTGCTTTTCCAACAGGATATGCACATAGGTCACCTCGCGCAGGACATGATCGACGGCGATGGTGGCGTCGTTGACCAGATCTTCGGCGGCGACCAGAACCTCGGAGGTATTGAACAAGGCTTGTGCTGCGGCCCCTTTGACCAGCATCCGGTGCTGCGGCGACACCAGCAGGTCTTCATCCGGGCGGTAAAGGCCCATCGAATTGGCCTTGAACCGGATCGGGCGCAGGTGTGGCATGGCGTATAGCCTTGCGCCGGACATCCGCCTGTGGCCAGTCCAGAGCACCTCTTGCGGGCCATTGTCGCGGGTCAGGATCATATCGCCGGGGCGCAAATGACGGATTTGCTGCACGCCGTCGGGTGTCGTAACCCGCGTGTCGGGGGTGAAACAGATCACCCCGCCCGCCACACGCGCGCCTGCCCCGGAATGGGTGCGATCAATCGCGGTGCGCACCACCCACAAATCCTGATCGCAGGGCGGCAGATCGCCGACCAGCATCAACAAATGCGCGCCCGTGTCCGGCACTGGAATGATCGTCACGGTGAAGGACTGATGCCCATCGGTGACGATAAAACCCTGATCGGGAAGATCGGGATAGGGATCTGCTTCGTATTCCGGCTTAACCTCGCCGCCAACCGCCACACCCACCAGACGGCGCACCATGCGCGCCGCCCTCTTGCGTAAATCCGCCGCCCCTTCAGCCTGTTCCAAAAGTAGCAACCCCTGAGGACCGTCCACACGGACGGCTGCACCCGTCCAGCGCCATGCGGCACCGACGCTCAGTAAGTCCAAGGATGCGGCCTTGAGGCCGTCTACTTCTGTTTGTGACCAGGAGATGACGAACGTGCCCAAAGAGCCCGTTTTCATGCCTGTTTGCCTGCTCGTTTTTTGTTTCTTATCTGGAAACGTTAACAGAGGGTTAGCCGAATTCCTATGGTAAAAAGGCAACAGAGCAAGTGAATGTTGCTTTATGCAACTTTGGGTTGATCCGGTGTTTCTCGACCGATTCGGGTGATCAGAACTTGAGGTTCAGGTTCAGCCCGCCGACCAGTTGGCCTTCCGGTTGCTGATCGAATTCTTTGCTCAGATAGGTGACGCCGTAAAACACCGAGGCTTTCTCACCCTGCCAATGCACCCCGGCGCGCAGACGGGAGCGGTCTTCGGTCAGGGTTGCGATGCCATTTGCAGGCAGCAAGGCCGAGTCGAACACCCGTGCGATATCGCCGCCGAGAATGAAGCTAACACTTTGATCTCGTGTACCTTCCACGGCGCGGTAACGCTGGCCTGTCACGCTGTCGCGCACCATCAGATCATCGCGGCCCAAAGTGCCGATCACCAGATCGCCGCCAACGCGCACGAAGCTTTCGATCCCCGCTTGGGCCTGCACGAAGGGGCGCAGTTCTGCCCGGTCGCCCAAGGCAAACTTGCGACCCAGTTCAACCTCCAGTGTCGGGTAGATGCCATTGCCGATCTGGTTGTCGATCACGGTGGGCTTTTCCAACCCGACCATGTTGTGAATCCATTTCTGGAAATTGCTGATCCCGGTTTGCGGCCCGACGAAGACCAGATCGGTGCCGACGCTGACATCATTGCCGCGCCAGTCGAATTGGGTGTGCAGCCCGAACGACAACGTGGCGGCATAGCGACGGTCTGTTGGCGGCGGCGAGACCAGATCTTCGGGCGCTATGATCTGCGCCGAGCCGCGGAATTCGAGGATTTCGCCGGGGGTGGTCGGCAAAGCGCCATCCCACGCATAACCCCGGATACGGCTGACCTGATAGCCCCCGGTGCGCCAGCGGTCTTTCTGATCGCCCAAAGCGTCATTGCTGAACATCCGGCCCCAGCCCAGCGTCACCCGATCTTCGGCATGGGTGGGCATAGCGGCGACAAGTGCTGCCGAAATCACCAGAGTTTTTACAAAGTCCAACATTTCGATCCCCAACTCCGCCGTCTTCTGGCCTATTCTGCCACAAACCGCGCTTTTTATCGTTATAGTTTAACTGTCGTCCTATGACGCATCTGCTGTTGTTGCATTTGCACTATGGCAAGAAGATGGAAAACACTTTCTTAATGCGAAAGAAATTTCGCCGCGGAGGGATGTGCGATGGCCACAGCATTCTATCATGACGAGCGTTGTCTCTGGCATTCGGGCGGCGAACAGGCGCTGTTCATGCCGGTGGGTGGCTATGTGCAGCCGCCCTCGGCCACCGGTTTTGCCGAGAATCCCGAGACCAAGCGTCGGTTCAAGAACCTGCTGGAGGTGGCGGGGATTTGGCCGAAGCTGGAGCTGCGCACGGCAACACCGTCCAGCCGCGAGGATTTGTTGCGGGTGCATACGGTTGGCTATCTTGACCAACTGAAGGCGATGTCGGATGCGGGCGGCGGCAATATCCCGCCGCATTTCGCGCCGTTTGGACAGGGCAGTTATGAGATCGCCTGCCTGTCCTCGGGGCTGGTGAAGCAGGTAGTGGAGGATGTGGTGACGGGGGCGGTCGCGCGGGCCTATGCTTTGTCGCGCCCGCCGGGACACCATTGTTTGCCAGATGCCTCGATGGGTTTTTGCCTGTTGGCGAATATCCCGGTGGCGCTGGAGTCGGTGCGGGCCAAGCATGGGCCGTTGCGGGTGGCGGTGGTGGATTGGGATGTGCATCACGGCAATGGCACCCAAGCCATTTTCTATGACCGCGCTGATACGCTGACGATCTCGCTGCATCAGGAAAACTGCTTTCCGCCGGGCTATGGCGGGGCGGATGATCGCGGCATGGGGGCCGGGCTTGGGGCCAATCTGAACATTCCGCTGCTGGCGGGCTGCGGGCATCAGGCTTATCTTGACGCTTTTGAGCTGTTGGTGACACCAGCCTTGCGGGCGTTCAAACCGGATTTGATCGTGGTGGCTTCCGGCTATGATGCGTCTTGCGTTGATCCTTTGGCGCGGATGCAGGCCACGTCCGAGACATTTCGGGCGATGGCGCGGCAGGTGTTCGCTTTGGCCGATGAGATGTGTGGCGGCAAAGTGGTGGTGGCGCATGAGGGCGGCTATTCTGACATTTATGTGCCGTTTTGCGGGCTGGCGGTGGTCGAGGAGTTGCTGGGCAGCCGCAGCCCGGTGATCGACCCGCTGCTGGAGTTCGCCGATCTGCAACAGCCGCTCGCCGATCTGATCGCATTTCAGCGGGCAAGGCTGGAGGCGCAAGCGACGCGGGTGTTCGGTTGATCACGAAGGTTTTCCGCCCAAGCCAAAGCACACCCTTCCCTGCGCTGGCGGCAGACTGTATCATGCCGCCAGAACGGCCATAAGGTCAGTGGAAACGCCACCAAAAGGTGGGAAACGCGCGTGCGTATAAGCGCAGAGGAGCAGAGCATGACGGGGATGGCAATGCGACGTTTGATGATGGGGCTTGCGGTGGCGGCGGTTTTGACCGGCTGCCAAGAGGGCAAGGGCCCGCTGGCCGCCAAGGCTCCGCCGGATGCGGCGGCGCAGGGCGCGGTTCCGGCCACGGCGAAATCGGTCAAGCTGGTCGACCGTGATGTCGAAGACCCGTCGATTTTCCAGACCACCGATCAGGCTTTGTGGGATGGCCGCCCCTCGCTCGGCGGCGTCTGGGTGGCCTCGCCGGATGCAAAAGACCCCGAGCGGGTGATCCTGCGCAACACCGCCAACGGCAAATTCGTCATCGGCGCGCTGTTCCGGCGCGAGTTGGACAATCCGGGGCCGAAGCTGCAAATCTCGTCGGATGCGGCGACGGCTTTGGGCTTGCTTGCGGGCGAGCCGGGTAAGGTTTCCGTGACCGCCTTGCGGCGTGAGGAAGCGCCGAAGACCGCGCCTGATGCCAACAAACCGATCTTGGACGCTGCGGAAACCGTCGCGACCGAAACGCTGGACCCGATCCCCGGTGCTGCGGCAGCGATTGACCGCGCGGCCCCGAAGGGCGGCAAACCCACCGCACCGCCGATTGCCACCGTTCCGGCCAGTGGCAAGCCTGCGGCGGCTGCCCCTGCCCCGGCGGCACCGAAAGCTCCGGTTGCCAGCGGCAAAGGCGGGCTGATCCAGATCGGCATCTTCTCGGTCGAGGCCAATGCCAAACGCGCGCGCGACCAGCTGAAAGCTGCAGGCATCGCGGCGGATATTCGCGCCGAGACCGCGCAAGGCAAAAGCTTCTGGTCGGTGACGGCGCGCGGCGACAAGGCCCTGATGGGTAAAATTAAGCAGGCGGGGTTCAAGGACGCCTATTTCCTGAAAGGCTAAGCCAATGATCTTCCGTTTGTTTTCCGCAGCCGCTTTGGTTTTGATCGCCTGCCTTCCGGCGCAGGCGTTCGAGACTCGCGCGACGGCGGCATGGGTTTACGATGTCACCACCCATACCGTGCTGATGGATAAGAACGGCGAAGCCTCGCTGCCGCCCGCGTCGATGTCCAAGCTGATGACAGTCAACATGCTGTTTGAGGCGCTGAAAGATGGCCGCCTGGCGATGGACACCACCTTTGGCGTCTCGGCCCATGCGGTCAGCTTCACCGAGGCGGGCGGCTCGACGATGTATCTGCAACAGGGCGACCGTCCCACGGTGCAGGATCTGATCCACGGCATGATCATCAACTCGGGCAATGATGCCTGCGTGGTGGTGGCCGAGGGGCTGGCGGGCACCGAAGCCGCCTTTGCTGAACAGATGACGGAGCGCGCCAAGGCTTTGGGGCTGACGCAGTCGACATTTGCCAATGCAAGTGGGTGGCCCGACCCCGGACAGCGGATGAGCATGAAGGATCTGGGGTTGATTTCTGTGCGATTGATCGAGGAATTTCCCGATCTCTATACGGTGTTTGGCCAGACCGAGTTCAACTATAAAAACCGCGCCACTGCCAATGCCCATAACCGCAACCCCTTGCTGGCGCTGAACATTGGCGCGGATGGTTTGAAGACCGGGCATACACAGGAAGCCGGATATGGCATGGTCGGATCGGTCAAGCAAGGTGATCGTCGGATCGTGTTTGCGATCTCGGGCATGGCGACGGACACCGAGCGGGCCGAGGAAGCCGAGCGGATTGCGACTTGGGCATTTCGGCAGTTTGCGCTCAAAACCGTGGTGAAAGCCGGGGCGCAGGTGGCGCAAGCGGCAGTATTCATGGGCGATGCGGACACGGTGGGGCTGGTGCCTGCCGAGGACGTGAAATTGCTGATCCCGGCACTGGCGCAGGATGCTTTGCAGGCGCAGGTGGTCTACACCGGGCCGCTGGAAGCGCCGATTGCCAAGGGGGCCGAGGTGGCGCAGCTGGTGATCACGGTGCCGGGACTGCCCGAGCATCGGGTGGGGTTGCTGGCCGAAGCGGATGTGGCAAAGGGCGGTTTTCTCAAGCGGCTGACCACCGCCGCGCTGAAGCTGCGGGCCGAATATATCGGCACGCCCGCTAGCTGAATGTCGGGAATTTTCATTTCGTTTGAAGGTATTGACGGCTCGGGCAAGTCGACACAAGCGCGGATGTTGGCCGAGGCTTTGCGCGCGCGGGGTCTGGTTGTCTGTCTGACGCGCGAACCGGGTGGCAGTGCGGGGGCCGAGGAAATCCGCCGTCTAGTGCTGGAGGGCGCGGCGGATCGCTGGTCGACCGAGACCGAGCTTTTGCTGTTCACCGCTGCACGTCGCGACCATCTGGAAAAGACCATCCATCCGGCTTTGGCGCGGGGTGAGGTGGTGATTTCGGATCGATTTGCGGATTCATCGCGGATTTATCAGGGGCTGACGCGCGGAAATATCAGCGAAACCGTGGACCGTCTGCACGCGCTGATGATCGGGGTGGAGCCGGATTTGACCGTGTTGATCGACATTGACGCGGGCGAGGGCTTGGCGAGGGCCGTGGCACGGGCTGGGCGCGAAATGCGCTTTGAGGGCATGGGCTTGGGCGTGCAGGAAAAGGCCCGCGATGGGTTTTTGGCGCTGGCTGCGGCGCATCCGGCGCGGTTCCGGGTGATTGCTGGCGCGCGGACGGCTGAGGTTGTGGCGGCGGATGTGCTGGCCGCCGTTTTGGCACGGCTATGAGCGACGATCTGCCCGAACCCGACCGGATCGAGGGCGCGCCGCACCCGCGCCATACCGCGCGGTTGATCGGGCAGGCGCAGGCGGAAGCCACGTTTCTGCAGGCGTTTAACGGCACTAGGCTGCATCACGGCTGGCTGATCACCGGGCCGCGCGGGGTGGGCAAGGCGACTTTGGCGTGGCGGATTGCGCGGTTTTTGCTGGCGACCCCGGAGGATGATGGCGGGATGTTTGCACCGCCGCCGCCTGATAATTTGGACATCCCCGAAAGCCATCCGGTATCGCATCGCATGGCTGCGCTGACGGAGTCGCGGATGTTTCTGCTGCGCCGCGCGCCGAATGACAAAGGCGATCAGCTGCAAAGCGTGATCTCGGTGGACGAGGTGCGCAAGATGAAGTCGTTCTTCGCGCTGTCGGCGGCGGATGGCGGGCGGCGCGTCGCGATCATTGATTCGATTGATGAAATGAACGTCTCCGCCGCCAACGCTTTGCTGAAACTGCTGGAGGAACCGCCGGCAAAGGTGACGATCCTGATGATCTCGCATCAGCCCGCGAAGCTGTTGCCCACCATCCGCTCGCGCTGCCGCGAGTTGCGGCTGGGGCCGTTGTCGGCGGAAGATCTGTCGGATGCGCTGACGCAGGCGGGCGGCGAGGTGGAGCCTGCGGATCGAGTGGCTTTGGCGGAACTGGCGGGCGGCTCGGTGGGTGAGGCGTTTCGGATGACCAATCTGGACGGGTTGAAGCTGTATGAAACCCTGATCCGGCTGTTCGGCACCCTGCCCCGGCTGGACCGGCCCCGCGCGCAAAATCTGGCCGAAGCAGGCGCGGGTAAAGGCGCGGAAGCGCAGTTCGAGTTGATCGTGACGCTGCTGGATTTGTTTCTCGCACGGCTGGCACGGGCGGGCACCTTGCAGCTTTTACCGCCCGAGGCTGCGAAGGGCGAAGGCGATCTGATCGCCCGCCTCTCGCCCACCCCCGATCACGCCCGGACATGGGCCGATGTCGCGCAACATTTGGGCCTGCGGGCGCGGCGTGGCAAGGCGGTGAACCTTGACCCTGCAGCACTTCTGATGGATATGGTTCTGCATATCAATGAGACGGCGGCAGAGCTCGCCTAGAGGTGCGGCATGGCTTTTGAGATTGTTGACAGCCATTGCCATCTCGATTTCCCCGACTTTCAGGGCGGGTTACCGCAGATCATTGCCCGTGCGCATGAGGCAGGTGTCAGCCGGATGGTGACGATCTGCACCAAGTTGCATAATTTGCCGAATGTGCGGGCGATTGTGGCGGCTTATCCTTCGGTGTTTTATGCCGCTGGCGTGCATCCGATGTCTGCGGCAGAGCATCCGCCGGTGAGCGTGGAGGATCTGGTGGCACTGTCTGACGATCCCAAATTTGTCGGCATTGGCGAGACCGGGCTGGACTATCACTACACGGCTGAGACGGCGGAAATTCAGCAAAGGTCGCTGCGCATCCATATTGAGGCGGCGCAGGAAACTGGATTGCCATTGATCATCCACTCGCGCGCGGCGGATGAGGATATGGCGCGGATTTTGGCGGAAGGTATGGCGGTGAAGCCGTACTCTTGCGTCATGCATTGCTTTTCCTCGGGTGAGGCTTTGGGACAAGCGGCTCTGGAGATGGGGTTTTATCTGTCGATGTCGGGGGTGGCGACCTTCCCTAAGTCACAGGAGTTGCGCGATATTTTTGGCCGCGCGCCGCTGGACCGGATTTTGCTGGAAACCGACAGCCCCTATCTGGCACCGCCGCCCTATCGCGGGCGGAGGAACGAGCCGGCCTATACCGCTTTCACCGCCAAGGTGGGCGCATCTGTGTTTGGCGTCAGCGAAGCGGAATTTGCCGCCGCCACCACCGCCAACTTTGACCGCCTGTTCTCCCGCGCGGCCCGCAAAGCGCAGGCGGCATAATGGCGACGCTGCGGTTTACCATTCTGGGCTGTGGCTCGTCTGGGGGCGTGCCGCGTCTGGGCGGCGATTGGGGCGATTGTGATCCGCTGAACCGCAAAAACCGTCGTCGCCGTTGCTCGCTGCTGGTGGAGCGGCTGGCGGGCGATGCGATCACCCGGGTGCTGATCGACACCTCGCCGGATATGCGCGAGCAGCTGCTGGATGCCGGGATCGGCAGGCTGGATGGCGTGGTGTTCACCCATTCGCATGCCGATCATACCCATGGCATTGATGACCTGCGTCAGATCGTGTTCAACATGCGGCAAAGGCTGGCGGTCTGGGCCGATCATCCGACGCAAGAGGCGCTGCTGGCGCGGTTCGCCTATGCGTTTGTGCAGCCGGAGGACTCGCCCTATCCGCCGATCCTTGATCTTCACACGATTGCGCATGGGGCTTTTGAGGTGCCGGGACCAGCCGGGGCGATCCGGTTTGAACCGATGGTGGTGGATCACGGTTCGATGGAGGCTTTGGGGTTTCGGATTGGCGGCTTGGCCTATATCCCCGATGTGGTGACGATTCCCGAGGCGGTTTGGCCGCAGCTTCAAGGGCTTGAGTGCTGGATCATCGACGCCTTGCGCCGCAAACCGCATCCGACCCATGCGCATCTAGCGCTGACGCTGGAGTGGATCAAGCGGGCGCGCCCCGAACGCGCGGTGATCACCAATATGCATCTGGATATGGACTACGACACGCTGCTGGCGGAACTGCCGCAGGGGGTGACCCCGGCGTTTGATGGCATGGTGCTGACCTTTGAGAATGTCGCATGAGCGCGTTGCTTGACGTTATTCTGCCGGTCTTCCTGCTGATCGGCTTTGGCTATGCGGCCGCCCGGGCGAAGTGGTTCAGCGACAGCGCTGTCGATGGGGTGATGCGTTATGCGCAAAGTTTCGCGCTGCCGGTGCTATTGTTCAAGAATGTGGCGACACTGGATTTGGCCACCGCTTTTGCTCCGGGGCTGCTGATCTCGTTCTATACCGGGGCGGCGGTTTGCTATGCGTTCGGGTTTTGTGTGGCGCGATTTGGCTTTGGGCGGCCACTGACGGATTCTGCTGCCATCGGCTCTGCTTGCACGTTTTCCAACTCGCTGCTGCTGGGGGTTCCGATCACCGAGCGCGCTTATGGTACGGCGGCACTAGCGGGGAATTTTGCGATCATTTCGATCCACGCGCCGCTGATTTACACCTTTGGCATCGTATTGATGGAATGGGCACGCTCGCGAGAGGCTGACAGCCGCAGTCACGCTGATTTGGCGCGGCAGGTGCTGCGCGGGGTGTTTACGCAGCCGCTGGTGGTGGGGCTGATGATCGGCTTTGCGGTGAACCTGAGTGGATTGGAGCAGCCGGGATTCTTCATGGCGGCGGTGGATATGATGGCGAAGTCAGGCCTGCCTGCGGCGCTGTTTGGCTTGGGTGGTGTGCTGTTGCGCTATCACCCGGAGGGCGACAAGGGGCTGATTGCGACGGTGTGCTTTGCCTCTCTGCTGCTGCATCCGGGGATTGCCTATAGTTTGGGGCGTTGGGGTTTTGGCTTGGACGTCAACGGCTTGCGCTCTGTCACCGTGACCTCGGCGATGGCGCCGGGGGTGAATGCCTATATGTTTGCCAATATGTATGGTGTCGGCAAGCGGATCAGTGCGACGGCGGTGCTGGTGGCGACTGGGCTCTCGATTTTCACCTCTTGGGGCTGGTTGCACATTTTGCCATAGGGGGCCGATTTCCGAAGACGGAAATCGTGTACGAATTCCGTTACGGAATTCGGCTTATTTGACGCCGCGCGCGTGGAAGATAAAGCCGAGGAAGTTCAGCAGGATCTGTGCGGCGAGGATGCTGGTGGATTGCGTCGGGTCATAATCCGGAGCGACCTCGACCAGATCCATGCCGACCACCTCATGATTCTTAGCAATGGCTTGCAACATCTCCAGCACTTCATAATAAAGAAATCCGCCATGGCTGGGAGTGCCCGTTCCCGGCGCGATGGACGGGCAAAACCCGTCAATATCCAGCGTGACATAGACCCGTGCGCCTTTTGGGATGCGGGCAATCACCGCTTCGGCACCCAATGCACGGGCTTGGCGCACCGACAAAATATCCGATCCCATCGCGCGCGCGGCCTCGTAGCCTTCGCGCGCGGTGGAGGAGACGTTGCGAATGCCCACTTGCGTCAGACCTTTGACCCAAGGTTTTTCGGCTGCCCGCCGCATCGGGCTACCATGGCCGACCTTCACGCCATGGCGCTCATCAACGAAATCCAGATGCGCGTCGATTTGCAGGATGTGGATATCGCCCTGCCCCTCAAACGCTTCGATACAGGGGATATTCACCGAATGATCGCCGCCAATCACCACCGGAAGCGCTCCAGCTGCCAGCATCGCCTGCACGCCGGTGCGGATATTGGCATGGCTGCGGGTGGTGTCGGTGTGGATGATATCGGCGTCACCGATATCGACGATGCGGACGGCGGCGGGCAGATAGGTGCAATCGTCCTCATGGTCATAGGCCCCGGCATGGCCGAAGCTGAACAGGGTGGAGGCTTCGCGCACCGAACGCGGGCCAAAGCGCGCGCCGGCCCGGAACTGGGTGCCGAAGTCGAAGGGTGCGCCCATCACCGCGACATCGGCGTCGATCTTTGACCAATCCTCGACATAGGGCCGTTTGCCGAAGGTCGCGATGCCGACGAACGGCAGGTTCAGCCGCCCGGTGTCATAGGTGTTGGCCATGATATTTCCCTAGTGGGGGGTGACGCCGCGCAGGCGTTCCGAGCGGCGGCGCAGCAACTCAACAGTGGCCAGCATGGCGATGGAGACGATCACCAGAATGGTGGCCACGGCGAGGATGGCCGGGCTGATCGCCTCTCGGATGCCGTTCCACATCTGGCGCGGGATAGTTTGCTGCTCGGGGCCTGCGATGAACAGCACGGCGACGACTTCGTCAAACGAGGTGACGAAGGCGAACAACGCACCCGAGATCACACCGGGCAGGATCAACGGCATGATCGCCTTGAAGAAGGTGGTGCGCGGGTTGGCACCAAGGCTGGCGCTGGCGCGGATCAAGGATTGATCGAAGCCCGACAAAGTGGCGGTGACAGTGATGATCACGAAGGGGATGCCGAGGGTGGCATGGGCGAGGATGATGCCGAGATGCGAGTTGGCGAGGCAGCCTTTTGCCGACAGGAACGGCGACAGCAGCCAGCCCAGCCAATTATCCGGCGAGATGCAGGCGCTGGAGTAGAAGAAGAACAACCCAGTGCCGATGATGATGATCGGCACGATCATCGGCGAGATCAGCAGCGCCATGATCAGGCGGCGATAGGGCATCTCGGGGCGCGACAGGCCAAGCGCGGCGGTGGTGCCCAGCACTGTGGCCAAAATCGTCGCCCACATGCCGATCCAGAGCGAGTTTTTCGCGGCTTTCACCCAAGTCGCCTGTTCCCACACCATGCCCCACCAAGTGCTATCGCGCACGGCATCGTCGGGGGCGTTGACGCCCAAGGCCAGCAGGGTGTCATACCAGCGTAAGGAATAACCTGACGGGTCGAGCGCCAACATCTTGTGCGTGAAGGAAAAATACGGCTCGACGTTGAACGACAGCGGGATGACGATCAGGATCGGGGCGACCAGAAACAGGAAGATCAGCGCGCAGAGGGTGCGGAAGGTGTAGTACCAGACGCGCTCTAGTGGCGAGGCATAGACGGGAAGGGCCATGTGTTTCTCCTCAGCCGAGTTTCAAGCGGTCGATGCCGATCAGGCGATCATAGAGCCAATAAAGCAGCAGCACGGCGGCCAGCAGGATTGCGGCAAGGGCTGCGGCCATCGACCAGTTGGCTTTGTTCATGTGGAAGCTGATCAGGTTGGAAATCAGCTGACCATCGGCGCCACCGACCAAGGCCGGGGTGATGTAATAGCCGACCGCCAGAATGAACACCAACAGCGAGCCTGCGGCGATGCCGGGCAGGGTTTGCGGCAGATAGATGCGGCGGAAGGTTGTCCAGCTGGTCGCCCCCAAAGAGCGGGCGGCGCGGGCGTAGCTGGGCGGGATCACCCGCATCACCAAATACAAGGGCAGCACCATGAACGGCAGCAGGATATGCGTCATCACGATGATGGTGCCGGTTTGGTTGTAGATCATTCTGACGCGACCATCTTCGCTGAATGCGCCGATCCACACCATCAAGTCATTGATAATGCCCTGCTCTTGCAGAATGGCGATCCATGAACTCGTCCGCACCAGCAGGGATGTCCAGAATGGCAGCAGCACCAGAATCATCAGCAGGTTCGACTTTGCCATCGGCAAAACCGCCAGCAGATGTGCGATTGGGAAGGCCAGCAGCAGGCAAGCTAGGGTGATCACGATCGATAGCACGAAGGTTTTCACGAACAGATAGACATAGATGCGCTGGTTTTCTTCAACCCGCACCAGATTGTCCGCAGCATCGCGCTTCATATCCGCCGAAACCATATAGAAATCCGAAGTATAGGCCGAGGACGCATTGCGCATCGCCACCCAGACCAGCGGATCGGCCCACATCTTGTTGCTGGCGATCAACGCGTCTTTGTAGGGCGGCACCATCTTTTCAGCGCTGCGCGCGGCAGATTTGAACACCGAGATGGTGCCGGACACCGTGTAGTTGATCCGGGTGCCCGCAGCGCCTGCGGTTTTGTCTTTTTGCATCTGCACAAGGTCGGTGACCAAAGCCGCATAGGCGTCTTCGGGAATCTCTGCGCCCGCAGGATTCGCGTTGAACCACGCCACCATGGTCGGCGCGTTGGCGGAAAAACCGTCATGGTTTACCGAGCGTTCCAGCATTTTCAGGATCGGCACAATGAAGGTCAGCACCACGAAGGCCAGCAAGGGCAGCACCAGAAAGAAGGCGCGCCATTTGGCTTTGCGCTGTGCCAAGGCCAGCGCGGACTTCAGCGGGCGACCATCTGCGGTGCGCAAAATTTCGGGGGCAGCGGTCAGATCAACCATCGGTCATCCTTGAAGGCTAGCGGTTTGGATAAACAGCTTGGGCGCAGGCCCGAGGTAAACCGGGCGCGCGAAGGGGGCAGAAGACCGGGCGCGGCTTCAAACCGCGCCCGGCGTTCAGATCAGTTTGCAGCCAACCAAGCGTTGAAGCGGTCGTTCAGTTCTGCGTCATGGTCGACCCAGAATTCAAACGACGAACCCAGCGCATTGGCCATGTTCTCAGGCGCGGTCGGGACGTTCGGACCCATCAGGGTCTTGCCGTCTTTGTACATGATCGGGGTGGCGTTGGCAGATTTGCGCGCCGGACCGTAAGAGATCTGGGTGGCTTGTGCCTGCATGCCTTCAGTCGAGGTGGCGTATGCAATGAACTGCAGGGCCTCGTCCTTGTTCGGTGCGCCCTTCGGGATCACATACATTTCGTTTTCAAAGGTTTGCGCATCCCAGACGATCTGGAACGGCTTGCCCTCGCCGATGGCGGCGTTGAAAATCCGGCCATTGTAGGCCGAGGTCATCGCGACTTCGCCATCTACCAGCAGTTGCGGCGGCTGTGCGCCCGCTTCCCACCACACCACGTCTTTTTTGATGGTGTCGAGTTTCGCAAATGCTTTGTCGACGCCTTCCGGGGTCGCCAAGGTTGCATAAACGTCAGCAGGCGCCACGCCGTCTGCCATCAAAGCGAATTCCAGAACGGCTTTCGCGCCTTTGTGCAGGCCGCGCTTGCCGGGGAACTTGGTCAGGTCGAAGAAGTCAGCCGCGGTTTTCGGGCCTTCCGGGAACTTGGTGGTGTCATAGGCGAAAACGGTCGCCCAGATGTCGGTCGACACGCCGCAATCGGTGAGAGCGCCGGGCAGGAAGTCGTCAACGGCAGCAACGCCGTCGGCACCAGCGGGCAGGCTCGCCGGGTCGATTGGTTCCAGCACGCCTTCGTCGCACAGACGGATCGCATCGGCATATTCCACCGAAGCCACGTCCACAGTGACGTTGCCAGCCTCGACCATGGCTTTGATCGGGGTGGCGGGGTTATCGCTGTCGGTCATCGTCGCGGCGATGCCGGTTTTTGCGGTGAACGGCTTAACGTGTGCTTCGGTTTGCGCCGCACCGTAAGCCCCGCCCCAAGACATCACGGTCACATCTGCCTGTGCAGCAAATGCGATGGTGGTCAGGGCGGTGGACAGAACGAGAAGTTTCTTCATCGAGGTCTCCCAGGTTGGATAAGGACGTTTGTTAAGAGGCCGCGTCCCTGCGGCCGCCCCCTTTGCGGAGGATCACATTGGATCAAGCGCGCGGGCGTCTTGCGGCGCCCAACCGATCTTGATCTTCTCACCCGGAGCCAGCATCCGCTGCCCCAAGGTATTGCGCGATTTGATCACGAATTCAGCCGATCCGGCAACACGCAAACGCGTGCGGAACAAATCGCCCATGTAGATGAACTCCATCACTTCGGCGTCGATGGTATGCGCACCTGCGGGCATCGCCTCGGGCTTATATTCGACACGCTCGGGGCGGATCGACACCAAGGTTTTCGCGCCCTTGGTCGAGACGTTCACCGGGGTTGCATCAATCACTTCACCCGTTTCCAAACGCACGGTGCATTTGCCGTCGCCGATGGATTCGATGGTGCCGGGCAGCTTGTTGTTCTCACCGATGAACTGCGCCACAAAGCTGTTGTCGGGGCGTTCGTAAAGATCGGACGGGCTGGCAAGTTGCTGGATGCGGCCATCGATGCGGCCATCGTTGAACACCGCGACGCGGTCGGACATCGTCAAAGCCTCACCCTGATCATGGGTGACATAGACCACAGTGATGCCAAGGCTTTCGTGCAGGTGTTTGATTTCAAACTGCATATGTTCGCGCAGCTGTTTATCCAAAGCACCCAAGGGTTCGTCCATCAACACCAGCGAGGGATCAAACACCAAGGCCCGCGCCAAAGCGATCCGCTGTTGCTGGCCGCCGGAAAGCTGGGCGGGGCGGCGGTTGATGAAGCTGTACATCTGCACCATGTCGAGCGCGCGTTTGACCTTGGCCTCACGCTCGGCCTTGGCCATGCCGCGCACTTCGAGCGGGAAGGACAGGTTCTCGCCCACCGTCATATGCGGGAACAGAGCGTAGTTCTGGAACACCATGCCGATGCCGCGTTTGTGCGGCGGCACCTCGTTGATATTGGTGCCGTCCAGCATGATCCGGCCATGCGTCGCGGTTTCAAACCCCGCCAACATCATCAGGCAAGTGGTCTTGCCCGAGCCTGATGGCCCCAACATCGTCAGAAACTCGCCTTTGCCAATCGAAAGGTTCAGGTCTTTGACGACCAATGACACGCCATCATAGCTTTTCTGAACGTGTTCAAACGCGACGAAAGCGTCGTTCGGGCTGGTTGCAACCACGCCAATCTCCCCATGTGTCCGGCAGTTTTCCTGCGCTTGTGCTATACGCTTACGGCAATGGCCTACTGGATGGCAATTCCCGATTTCGCTGCGGGAAGGTTGCACGGCCAAACTGGTTCAATCGGGCATTTTGCGCCCTATTTGCCGCTTAGAACGGCAGTTGATGAACCAAGTGGCAGTCGGATCGGCTGCCAGACGGCGAAGACGAGCGGGTTAAGGCGCAGTGATCGCCGATAGGCTTAGCGCTAACTGATTCCCAAACAAGGTCTGCGGGCGTGGCCGGAAGTGCAGATACGTAGGCTCTGGGCGCGCGAAACACCGCATGGCGGCGGCGCGGGAGAGCAGCGGCAAGCACCGTAGGCCGTAAAGGCTTGTAAGCAGCGCTGCGGAGGGAGCAGCAGAGGTGCTTGCCCCCGCAGGCGGGCAGAGCGCCAAAATCGCAGCGCAGACCGCAGCTCGGTCGGCGCTGGACAGAGCCGCAAGTGCCATCGCGCCGGGATAGAAGCTTTCCACGGTGGCACCTTCTGCCAGAAGCAGGGCGTGCTCGGGCAGAAAGAGGTGGTGATAGCTGATGCTTTGGATGCCCTTTGCCACCCGCGCGCGCGGGCTGATCGCGACAAGATGGCGCGCCCGGATCAGAGCCGCCGCCTGCGGCAGATAAACCCCGTGCTGCGGTGACAACAGCAGATCGCGACGATTGCCAAACGCGCCTGCGGTCAGCCGGATCGGTTGATTCTGCGGTTGGGTTGCCAGATCGTCAATCCGGCGATGACCATGCCAGAGCACCGGCAGCGCCTGACCTGCGGCGGTGGTGACCAGATCGCCTACCGCTATATCTTCCACCAACCGCGCGCCCTGCGGCGTCATAATGCGGGTGCCCGCAGCAAAACAGGGCACCCCCATCGAATGCAGCATGCCGTGTTGCGCCACCTGCGCCGGGCTGACACCGCCCAACACGACGCTTTCGCCGCCCGGAAAGCTCAGCAGGGCTTGGCCGTGGCCATCGTCACTGACGGTGATGTCCCATGGCCGCACCGGGCTGCCATCGGCGTTGCGCAGATCCGACACATCGAGTTGATCTGCGGTGTGACCGCCGCCGAGCGACATATCGAAATCGCTGACAAGATCGTGGCCGCCGCTGGTGTCAAAGGCAAAATAATCGTTGCCGACCCCGCCGCTTAAGCTGTCATCCCCCGCTCCACCGCGCAGCGTATCGTTGCCAGTGCCACCATAGAGCCGATCCGCGCCGCCGCCGCCGTACAGGTGATCATTGTCGGCACCGCCGTCCAGCGTGTCATTGCCTGTGCCGCCATAAAGCAGATCGTCATTGGCTTCCCCCAGCAGGGAATCATCGCCCGCATCGCCAGAAAGCGTGTCGTTGCCCAAGCCCGACCAAGCGGTGTCATTGCCGCCGCCGCCATAGATCAGATCATTGCCAAGCTGGCTGGAGCCCGCGACATCGTCGATGACATCATTGCCCGCGCCACCGAACACCGTATCGTTGCCGCTGCCAAAATAGATCGTGTCATTGCCCGCCCCGGCGGTGATAGAATCATCCCCCGCGCCGGAATTCAGCCGCAGATCGCCCGTCGCCGCAGCGCCGTTCAGCGTGTCGTTATGGGCGGTGGTGCTGATGCTTTCAATCTCGGCAAAGCTGCCGCTTTGAAAGCTGTAGCTGCCCGCTTCGGTGCCGGTGAAGGTGACCGAAACCCCCAAGGTTGAGGCATAATTGCTGAAGGATATCTGATCGAAATCACCCGCATTCTCACCGCCGTAAATCGTATCGCCCTGATGATCATCGGTGATGCCGAAGGCGTCATTGCCGAGGCCGCCGTACAGCGTGTCATTGCCACTGGCTCCGCTGAGGTAATCATCGCCGTCGCCGCCGTAGACCAGATCATTGCCCGCCCCCGCGATGACGCTGTCGTTACCCAAACCGCCGTCGATGCTGTCATCGCCCGATTCGTCGCTGGCCCAGCTGCCAAAGCTGTCATTGCCATCGCCCAAGCTGACCGTGTCATTGCCCGTGCCGCCATAGACCACGTCATTGCCAGCCTCAGCCTTCAGCGAATCATGGCCTGCGCCGCCGAAAAGGCTGTCGTTGCCGGTGCCGCCTTCAACCGTGTCGTTGCCGTCATCGCCGTAGAGCGTGTCATCGCCATATTGGCCCAGCATGGAATCATCACCCGCGCCGCCATAGATCACATCCCCCAAGTTCGGGCCGTAGGTGACGGTTTGGCTGAGCGCCCCGGTGATCGGCTCGAGGAAATAGCCGTGTTCGTCTTTCAGGATGTAATTGTTGCTGCTGAGGGTCGAAAACGAATAAGTCTGCCCCGCCGCGATGGTTGCCACCTGATGCGCGTTGCCCAAGCCGTCGATCCAATCCAAAGTGATCGGACCATCGGCAGCGTTGGTCACCGTCAGCGTGGTGCCCAACCCCAGAATACCACTGGCATAGCTGGCTTGGCTCAGCCACTGGCCATCGCCCAGCAGGATATCATTGCCGGTGCCGCCATAGAGCGTGTCCGCGCCCTGACCGCCGACAAGATTATCCACCCCCGCGCCACCATCGACCAGATCATTGCCGGTGCCGCCCGAAACCGCATCATTGCCATTGTCGCCGTAAAGCGAATCCGCACCCGCGCCGCCATACACCTCATCATTGCCATCATTGCCGTGGATGGTGTCGTTGCCCGCAAGACCCGAGATGGTGTCTGCCCACGAAGTGCCGGTCAGCGCGTCATTGCCGGATGTCGCGATGGGCATTTTAGGGCAGCCGCACGGATGCGGTCGGCGCAAGGCCAAATCGGGCGATGAGGAACGGCGATAAATCTGGCATGATCAGCCTTGGCTTGCGCAGCGCATCTGCTGCAAAGCTTCAGCCTAAAATTAAGGTCATAACCGACGGTTAAGGCGCTAATTTTACGAAAATCTGTGGAGTTTCATTGGAGTCTCTGGTGAGCCTGAGGCTCAAACCACCTTGCCGGATTGGTGCGGATGAAAAGACTCGAACTTTCACTCCGATTAAAGAACAGCGACCTCAACGCTGCGCGTCTACCAATTCCGCCACATCCGCACTTGATCCGGCAAGGTGGCCGTTATGTAGCCGCAGTATGGGGCGATGAAAAGGGGGATTCTGCATGGATTGCGCGACGCGACGCGCAGCGGTTGCATTTCGGCGCTGCCCGCGCCATCTGTGTGGCGCAGGATAAGGAGAGCGCCGATGAATCCCGTGCAATGGCAGCATCTTCCGGGGCTTGCGCCCTACTCAGAGACACTGACCGCGATGGAAGCCCGTGCGGCGGCGATTGCCGCAGGGCAAGCCCCCGAGGCGGTCTGGCTGCTGGAACATCCGCCGCTTTACACCGCAGGCACCTCGGCTAAGCCCGCCGATCTGACTGATCCCGAGCGTTTTCCGGTGTTTCAGGCCGGCCGTGGTGGGCAATACACCTATCATGGCCCCGGTCAGCGCGTCGCCTACACGATGCTCGATCTGAACCAGCGTGGCCGCGATGTGCGCAAATTCGTATGCGCGCTGGAAGGTTGGGTGATCGCGACGCTGGCCGAGTTCAACGTCAAGGGCGAGCACCGTTCGGGCCGGGTCGGCGTTTGGGTGGTGCGCCCCGATCTGCCCGCCAACCCGGATGGCAGCCCGCGCGAAGATAAGATCGCGGCCATTGGGGTGAAACTGCGGCGCTGGGTGTCGTTTCACGGCATCTCGATCAATGTCGAGCCGGATCTGGCGCATTTTTCTGGCATCGTGCCCTGCGGCATTGCGGATCATGGGGTGACCAGTCTGGTCGATCTTGGGCTGCCGGTGACGTTGGCGGATTTGGATGCGGCGTTGCTAAAGACCTTTCCGCGATTCTTCCCTTGAGGCCCGCAACGCACTGGCCCCGGTAAGACGGCGATAACCGTGCAAAACACTCAGCCATTTTCGGCGCATTATGCGCCCTAAGCGCTGTCGCATCCTCGCGCCACTGCAGGAAAATTTGACGCAGATCAAACTCTGACATTGCCCTGCCCCCGGCCTCAATCTAGATACGTCTTGTAATCCGGCATGGGTCTTCAATGGGCGGGCAAGAATGCAACGAAAACGGGAGACGCCAATGGCCGACGCAGCCATCCATGGCCACGACCATGAGAAACGCAGCTTTTTCACGCGCTGGTTCATGTCGACGAACCATAAGGATATCGGGATCCTCTATCTGTTCACCTCGGGCCTTGTTGGCCTGATCTCGGTGATCTTCACGGTCTACATGCGGCTCGAACTGATGGAGCCGGGTGTGCAGTATATGTGCATGGAGGGGATGCGCCTTGTCGCGGATGCCGCCCGTGAATGTACGCCGAACGGCCATGTCTGGAACGCCACCGTCACCGCGCACGGCATCTTGATGATGTTCTTCGTGGTGATCCCGGCGCTGTTTGGCGGTTTCGGCAACTACTTCATGCCGCTGCAAATCGGCGCGCCGGATATGGCGTTCCCGCGGATGAACAACCTGTCGTACTGGATGTATGTGGCAGGCACCTCGCTGGCTGTGGCATCTTTGTTCGCTCCGGGTGGTGAAGACCAGCTCGGCGCGGGCGTGGGTTGGGTTCTGTATCCGCCGCTGTCAACGCGGGAGGCGGGCTATTCGATGGATCTCGCGATTTTCGCGGTTCACTTGTCGGGCGCCTCGTCGATCCTTGGCGCCATCAACATGATCACGACCTTCCTGAACATGCGCACGCCGGGAATGACCCTGCATAAAGTGCCGCTGTTCGGCTGGTCGATCTTCGTCACCGCTTGGCTGATCCTGCTGAGCTTGCCGGTTCTGGCGGGCGCGATCACCATGCTGCTGACCGACCGCAACTTCGGAACCACCTTCTTTGATCCGTCAGGTGGCGGTGACCCGATCCTGTATCAGCATATCCTGTGGTTCTTCGGCCACCCCGAAGTCTATATCATCGTGATCCCGGCCTTCGGCATCGTCAGCCAAGTGATCTCGACCTTCTCGCGCAAACCGATTTTCGGCTATCTGCCGATGGTTTACGCAATGGTCGCGATTGGCGTGCTGGGCTTCGTGGTCTGGGCGCACCACATGTATACCGTGGGCATGTCGCTGAGCCAGCAAAGCTACTTCATGCTGGCCACTATGGTGATCGCGGTGCCAACTGGCATCAAGATTTTCTCATGGATTGCTACGATGTGGGGCGGCTCGATTGAGCTGAAAACCCCAATGCTCTGGGCGTTTGGCTTCTTGTTCCTGTTCACCGTTGGTGGTGTGACCGGGATCGTGCTGAGCCAAGCTCCGGTCGACCGTGCCTATCACGACACTTATTATGTGATCGCCCACTTCCACTATGTGATGTCTTTGGGCGCGGTGTTCGGGATCTTCGCGGGTATCTACTTCTGGTTCGGCAAAATGTCGGGCCGGGAATATCCGGAATGGGCGGGCAAGCTGCACTTCTTCATGATGTTCATCGGCGCGAACGTCACCTTCTTCCCGCAGCACTTCCTCGGTCGCCAAGGCATGCCGCGCCGCTACATCGACTACCCGGAGGCTTACGCCTACTGGAACTATGTCTCGTCGCTGGGGGCGTTCTTGTCCTTCGCCTCGTTCCTGTTGTTCATCGGCATCATCTTCTACTCGCTGCTCTGGGGTAAAAAGATCACCGAGAACAACTACTGGAACGAATACGCCGATACGCTGGAATGGACCCTGCCCTGCCCGCCGCCCGAACACACGTTCGAGCAGCTGCCCAAGCAGAGCGATTGGGACCACAACCGCGGCCACTAAGGTTCGGTTTGAAATTGAAAAAGCCCCGCAGCGATGCGGGGCTTTTTCATAGTAGAGGAGCCGAAATGAGTTGGACGCTTTTTATTGATGAATCCGGACAAGACCGTCGAAATTCACCAAATGAAGTGCTCGCAGGTATTGCTATCGAGGATCGCAAGCTGTGGCCACTTATTCGTGAAATTTCTGACGCTCAACAAATGTTTTTCGGAATGCGGTTATTCGAAGCATACGGCAAGGAAGCCAAAGCCCAAGATCTTTTGAAAACCAAAGTGTTCAAACATGCCGATCAACTTCCCCCGATACCCGTTGAACAACGCAGGCGTTTGGCGCGCGAGATACTGGAAGACGGAACAAATGTCACGCGTGAGCGTCTCACTGCATTGGCCCAAGCCAAACCTGCCTATTGCGAATTCATCCTGAAAAGATGTGCAAGGTCAGGAGCATCCGCATTCGCGTCGATTGTGCCTCAAGATGTTCCAGCCAGCCGCCCCGACTGTTTAAGAAAGGACTATGCTTTTCTATTTGAGCGGTTCTTTTACTTTCTAAATAGCCATGATGATGACCCCATGGGCTATTTGGTATTTGATGAGCTAGACAAAAGCGCAAGCCACATTCTACTTTCCCAAGTGAGCGCGTATTTCGTGAAGACCAGAAACGGGCGGGCGCGGTCGAGACTAATCATTCCAGAACCGTTTTTTGTTCACAGCGATCTAACTTCGATGGTGCAAGTTGCTGATCTTGTCGCTTACATTATCAGCTGGGGAATATCCCTGCGCGGGATGAAGCCAGTCAAACGTCCAGAGTTGGCCAGTCTGGCAGCTGAAGTCATCGGGTTGCGTTTTTCTCACCGTACTGGCGCACAATACCCAACCTACGGCTTCAAAGTCATACAAAGCCTTGACGCCAGTCCAAATTAAAAAAGGCAATGCCATCGCTGACAAAGCCTCCGTCTGCAAGATGCACATTCCCCTCAACATTGTCAATCATTGCCCATAACGAACGCTGGCCCACCCCATGCCCTACGAATGGCTCCCCCCTTCCGGCGACAATACCCAACGCCTACACCTCTGGCCTTACCGCTCCCTCCCCCGGCGCGGGATGGTTTGGTTTATTGGTGGAACTGCGGCGCTGATTGCTTTGCCGCTGTTGGTGCTGATCGGCTCGCCTACGCTCTGGGCGCTGCTGCCGTTCCTGATCGCCGCCATCGCGGGTATTTGGTGGGCGCTCAATCGCAGCTACAAAGACGGGGAAATTCTTGAAGATCTGACCCTGACCGCCACCGAGATCAGCCTCACTCGCCACGGTCCGCGCGGGAAACGTCAAGATTGGCAAGCCAACCCGCATTGGGTCCGCGTGACGTTGCACAAAACCAAAGGCCCGGTGCCGGATTACCTGACCCTGACGGGCAACGGGCGTGAGGTTGAACTCGGGGCGTTTCTGCCTCCCGAGGACCGTGTGGCGCTGGAAACCGATCTGCGCAAACGGCTTGCCGCTTTGCGCTAAGCGCGGCACACTCGCGCCCATGCACAGAAGGGTCCGGCCATGATCTACCGTTACACCATTCTCTACGTCGCTTCGGTGCCGGAGACGCTGAAATTTTACCAAGCCGCGTTTGGCTTTGAGATCGGCTTTCTGCACGACTGCGGTGATTATGGCGAGTTGATCACCGGGGCCACCAAACTCGCCTTCTCGTCGCACGCGCTGATGGCCACCATCGGCAAGGATGTCGCCACCGAGCCGCCCGCCAAACCGTCTTACGAATTGGCTTTCGAGACGGATGATGTCGCCGCAGCGCTGGATCGTGCCATCGCGGCTGGGGCTGTGCTGGTCAAGCCGATCACCGAGATGCCATGGGGGCAGACACTGGCCTATGTCCGCGCGCCCGAAGGCACGCTGATTGAGATTTGCACCCCCGTCGGCTGAGTCTGCGTTAGCTGAGTTGCGCTTTGATCAAAGCGCCGACCGCGCCGAAATCCATCATGCCGGTATATTTGGCCTTCAATACGCCCATCACCCGGCCCATATCCTTGATGCTGGTGGCCCCGGCTTCGGTCACGGCTGACGCAATCGCGGCCTCCAAATCAGCGCCCGTCATTTGTTGCGGCAGGAACTCATTCAGCACTTTGATTTCGTTCAGCTCTTTGGCTTCCAGCTCGGGCCGACCGCCCGCCGCATAGGCCTTGGCGGATTCCTGACGTTGCTTCACCATCTTGCCCAGCAGCGTCAGAATGTCGTTCTCGCCAACCTCTGTACCCTCACCACGCGCGGCAATTTCGCGGTCTTTGATCGCTGACGACACCATGCGCAGCGTCGACAACCGCTCGGCTTCTTTCGCCTTCATCGCCCCTTTGACTGCCGCTTGCAGCCGCTCACGCAACTCCATCTTCCGCACTCCTTAAAACTTTGGCAGACCATACACCCCCACCTGATTTGGCGCAACCGCAGGTCAAAACCACAAGTCCTTGATCTTACGACGGAATCCTTTTGCGTCAAACCCTTGACCCTGCCAGCCCCTGCCACTAGTGTCCGCCAGATTTTGCCGACAGGAGCCTGCCATGTCCACCGCCTCCGAATCTCACCAAGCATCTCGCCCCACCGCTTGTATTGCGCTGTCCGATGGCTCGGTGTTTTACGGCCACGGCTTTGGCGCGGTGGGCGAGACGGTGGCGGAACTGGTGTTCAACACCGCGATGACCGGCTATCAGGAAATCATGACCGATCCGTCTTATGCGGGTCAGGTTGTGACCTTCACCTTCCCGCATATCGGCAACACCGGCGTCAACGTTGAAGATGACGAAACCGCCACCCCGGTTGCGGCTGGCATGGTGGTGAAATGGGACCCGACCGAGCCGTCAAACTGGCGCTCGACGGCTGATCTGCAGGCATGGCTGGCGCAAAAGGGCCGCATTGGCATCGGTGGCATCGACACCCGCCGCTTGACCCGCGCGATTCGCCAGCAAGGCGCGCCGCATGTGACTTTGGCGCATGACCCCGAGGGGAAATTTGACATTGGCGCGCTGGTCGCGAAAGCCCGCGCGTGGAAGGGTCTGGTCGAGCTTGATCTGGCGAAAGACGTGTCTTGCACGCAATCTTATCGCTGGGACGAGCAGTTGTGGGCTTGGCCGGAAGGCTATACCAAGCGGGAAGGCGCGGGCCTGCGTGTCGTCGCCATCGACTACGGTGCCAAGCGCAACATCCTGCGCTGCTTGGCCTCGGCGGGCTGCGAAGTCACCGTGCTGCCTGCGACGGCCACGGCTGAAGATGTGCTGGCGCTGAACCCCGAAGGCGTGTTCCTGTCGAACGGCCCCGGTGATCCGGCGGCGACGGGCAAATATGCGGTGCCGATGATCCAAGGGGTTCTGGCCAAAGATCTGCCGCTGTTCGGGATTTGCTTGGGACATCAGATGCTTGCACTGGCTTTGGGCGCTATCACCGTCAAGATGAACCACGGCCACCACGGTGCCAACCATCCGGTGAAAGACCTGACCACCGGTAAGGTTGAGATCACCTCGATGAACCACGGCTTCACGGTGGACAGCCAGACGCTGCCGAAAGGCGTGTCGGAAACCCATGTCTCGCTGTTTGACGGCTCGAATTGTGGCATCGCGGTCGATGGCAAGCCGATCTTCTCGGTGCAATACCACCCCGAGGCCTCGCCGGGCCCGCAGGACAGCTATTATCTGTTTGAGCGGTTTGCTGAAGCCATTCGCGCCCGCCGCATGGCTTAAAGTCGCAAGTTTCCGGACGCCGTTAATCAAGCATTAATCCTTCCGGTACAATCTTTGCGGGTTGTCCGGAGGCATGATGTCCGTCACCCCGCTGCGCCCGATCCATCGTTTCCTGCCCGGCATCGCTGCGCCGAACCCGGTGGTTTTGCCCCGGCCCACGATGCAGACGCTGGCGGCGAAGCTGATGCGAGATCGGCTGGTGCAGCCACATGTCCTGCTACAGGTGCTCGCCCAGCACACACATCGCCGCAGGCATCTGGCCGATCTGCTGCTGGCACGGTGCGCGCTGCCGCCAGAGGCGCTGTATGACTGCATCGCCCAACATTGGGGCGTGGGCCGCGTCGATTTGATCGGGCTGCCGCCCGATCCGCGCCTGACGGCTGCGTTCAACCATGTCACCGCCCTACGGTCAGGCCTGCTGCCGTGGCGCAGGGTTGGTCAGGCCACGGTGATTGTCACCGCCTATCCTGATCTTTTCCAACGCCACCGCGCGTGGCTGGAAGACAGCTTCGGACCCGTGGCGATGGCGGTTGCGCCCATGATGCAGATCGAAACCGCGCTTTTGGCGGCGCAGGGTGCGCGCCTTGCCCATGCTTCGGAAACCCGGGTGCCTGCTTTGGAAAGCTGTCGCGCCTATCACAGCACCACTTTACAGCGGCCCGCCGCAATCCTAGCTGCCGTCATCGGCATGTTCGCACTGTTTCAACCCGTTGCAGCACTTGTCACGCTGTTTGCCATCGCGCTGTCTGCAATGTTTTCCGCCAATATCATGAAACTGACAGCCCTGCTTTTGATGCAACGACCAGCGCCAGAGCTGCGCAACCCCGCCGTGATCGCCCATCTGCCCGTGGTTTCGGTGATGGTCGCGCTGTACCGTGAAAGCAACATCGCGGCAAAACTGACGGCAAGGCTTGATCGGCTGGAGTATCCGCGTGAATTGCTGGATATCCTGCTGGTGGTCGAACAAGAAGACCAGATAACCCGCAACGCGCTGAACGCCGGTGATTTGCCGGGCTGGATGCGGGTGATCGTGGTGCCAGACGGCACAGTGAAAACCAAGCCGAGGGCGCTGAACTACGCGCTGGATCATTGCAGGGGGTCAATCGTCGGGATTTATGACGCCGAAGATGCGCCAGAACCGGACCAAATCCGCAAAATCGTCGCGCGTTTTCACCAGCGCGGCCCAGAGGTGGTCTGCCTGCAGGGCCAGCTTGATTACTACAACCCGCGCAGCAACTGGTTGGCGCGCTGTTTCACCATCGAATATGCCTCGTGGTTCCGCATGTTCCTGCCGGGGATTGAGCGGATGGGCATGGCGATTCCTTTGGGCGGCACCACTTTGTTCTTTCGCCGCAAAGCTTTGGAAGAACTTGGCGGTTGGGATGCGCAAAACGTCACCGAAGACGCCGATCTGGGACTGCGCCTGTTCCGCCACGGCTACCGCACCGAGTTGATCGACACCACGACGTTTGAGGAAGCCAACTGCCGTTCGTTCCCATGGGTCAAGCAACGCTCGCGCTGGATCAAGGGCTATATGATGACCTGGATCACCCATATGCGCGATCCGCGTCTGTTGTGGCAGCAGCTTGGGCCCCGTTGCTTCATTGGGTTTCAGGTGCAATTCTTGGGTTCGATCCTGCAAACGCTTCTGGCGCCTTTGCTGTGGTCGCTGTGGCTGATTCCACTTGGGTTTCAGCACCCGCTTCCCACTGCAATCGGTGCCACAGCTTTTGACGCGATCTACATTACGATGATGGCGACTGCCGCGCTGACCATCTTCTTTGACATCGCCGGGATGCGCCGCACCCAGCACGAGCTGAACCCGCTTTGGGCGCTGACGCTGACGCTGTATCACCCGCTGGCGACCATTGCGGCCTATAAGGCTTTGTGGGAGTTGATGACGAAGCCGTTCTATTGGGATAAAACCAGCCATGGCCATTTCGACCTATAACACCATGGCTTTGCAGGGTTATCGCGTCTTCAACTCCCCCGAATCCACCCGCAGCCGGGTCTCGAACGCTTTTGAGATATGCGATTTCAGCGCCAAATAAGCTGCCTCACCATCATGGGCTTCGATGGCGCGGACGATCTGATCATGCTCAGCCAAAGCCACCTCGTCCCGCCCCGCCGCCGCAAAAGTTGTTGTCGCCATCAGCGCCATCGAGCGATGCACCAGATCCAATTGCTGCACCAGAAAGCGATTGTGGCTGGCAAGGTGGATCAACCGATGAAACCGCTTGTTGGCCCGGCTGAGCGCGCGTGGATCGCCGCCGAGCAGCGCGCGATCCTCGTCGACCATGCCGCGCAGCACCCGGATTTCCTCATCCGAGGCATGGCGCGCCGCCAATCGCGCCGCCAGCCCCTCCAACTCGGTGCGTACGACGTAAAGCTCTGCCAACTGGTTGTGATCCAGTGAGGCCACGATCAAACTGCGGCCATCGCGCGTCAACATGCCTTGAGTTTCAAGCCGTTGCAGTGCCTCACGCACCGGGGTGCGCGACACCCCGAGCCGCTCGGCCAGCTCCGATTCGACCAGCCGATCCCCCGGTTTGTGAATCCCGGCCTCAATCGAGTCGAGAATTAATGTGTAAGCATCCTTCTGCACGGTCTGGGCTCCTCCTTGTCGCGCGACACTAAACGCCCGCGCCGCAGGATCAAGCGATTGCTGCGCGCAAAGCTTCGCGCTATCTCTGCGCTATGGTAAAAACACAGTTCCAACACGTCACATCTTGGGTCTTTGATCTGGACAACACGCTGTACCCGCCGCAATTCCGCCTGTTCGATCAGATCGAGGTGCGGATGACGGCTTGGGTGATGAACGCCCTCGGCGTCGGCAAGACCGAGGCGGACCGCTTGCGGCAGCACTATTGGGACAGCTATGGCACCACCTTGGCCGGCCTGATGCGCGAGCATGACATCGACCCTGCACCCTACCTGCAAGATGTGCATGATATTGATTTCACTGTGCTTCCTGCCGACCCAGAGCTTGCCGCCCGCATCCACGCCCTGCCCGGCCGTCGCATTGTCTACACCAATGCCTGCGCGCCCTATGCCCATCGCGTGCTGGAAGCGCGCGGTCTGTCGGGTCTGTTTGACGCGGTTTACGGGGTGGAACACGCGGGTTTCCGTCCAAAGCCAGAACGTGCGGCATTTGAATCAATCTTTGAGCAAGACGGGATTGACCCCAGCACCGCCGCGATGTTTGAAGATGATCCTCGCAATCTGATGGCCCCACATCAGATGGGGATGAAGACTGTGCATGTCGCGCCCAAAGCCTTGAAAGCGCTGCATATTCAGCACCACACCGATGATCTGGCAAGCTTTCTGGCCACGTTGGTCTAGGCTTGAGCCGAGACGCTATGTCGCCTCGCTTTCCGCCGCAATCTCGCTAAATTCAAGGTCAAAGGGGCGGCCATGACTCGCATTTCCACCGACATTTTGATCTCTGGCGGTGGCGTCGCGGGCCTCGCCGCCGCCGCCGCCTTCGGCAGCACGGGTTTCTCGGTGATGTGCGCCGATCCGAGCCCCCCCGTCACAGATGCCGAGGCCGATGGCGCAGACCTGCGCACCACCGCGTTTTTGCAGCCGTCGATTGCCGTGCTGCAAGCCGCAGGTCTTTGGGCCCGGCTGGAACCCTACGCCGCCGCCCTGCAGATTATGCGGATCATCGACGCGGGTGGTGAGATCGCGAATCCGCGTGTTATCAAAGACTTCAACGCTGCCGACCTCTCTGACGCTCCTTTCGGTTGGAACCTGCCGAACTGGCTGCTGCGGCGCGAGATGGTGGCTCGGTTGGCCGATCTGCCCAATGTCAGTTTCCTGCCCGGCATCGCAACGACCGCCCTGCTGACCCGCGAATCCGAGGCTTTGGTGACGCTCTCTGACAGCCGCAAGGTCAGCGCCAAACTGGTGATTGCCGCCGATGGTCGGACATCTACCATGCGCGAAGCCCTTGGAATTCCTGTCAAAATCACGCGTTACGGCCAAAAGGCCTTGGTCTTTGCCGTCACGCATCCAATCCCGCACAACAACGTCTCGACCGAAATCCACCGCTCTGGCGGCCCCTTCACTCTGATCCCGCTCCCTGACCGCAATGGCCTGCCCTGCTCTGCCGTGGTCTGGATGGAGACCGGGCCAGAGGCACAGCGCCTCGCCGCCCTGCCTGTGCCGGACTTCGAGGCCGCGATCAATGCCCGGTCTTGCCAGATTCTCGGCCCACTGACCCTCGCCTCGCGGCGTTCAGTCTGGCCGATCATCAGTCAAATCGCAGCTAAGATGGCGGGTGAGCGGGTTGCCCTGATGGCCGAAGCCGCACATGTCGTCCCCCCTATCGGCGCGCAAGGCTTGAATATGAGCCTCGCCGATCTGGCCGTGTTGCTGGAACTGGCGCAGGGCGATCCTGCCAATCTTGGCAGTGCGAAGATGCTCGACGCCTACCACCGCCGCCGCCATTTTGACGTGCAAGCGCGGGTGACGGGCATTGATGCGCTGAACCGCGCCGCGATGATCGAAGGCCAATTCCTGCGCGATCTGCGCGCAGGGGCATTGAATGCGTTCTATTCCGTCGCTCCGCTGCGCAAAACGCTGATGAAGGCCGGGCTTGGCCTGCGCTAGCGGCTGTTAAACTTGCCCTTCAGCGCATCGGCGAAGGCACTGCTGCCGCCCGAGGGCCCTGCCGATGTTGGCAGAGGTTTGCCCCTTGGCGGCTGTGGTGCGCGATCTTGTTGGCGTTCGCGCACCTGCTCGCGCGCCTCGCCGCTGTCGGATTTCATCGTCAGGCCAATGCGCTTGCGCGGCACGTCGACCTCGACCACCCGCACCTTCACCACATCGCCCGCCTTCACCACTTCATGCGGGTCTTTGACGAATTTGTCTGCCAGTTGGCTGACATGCACCAGCCCATCCTGATGCACGCCGATGTCCACAAAGGCGCCAAAAGCCGCCACGTTGGTGACAGTGCCTTCCAGCATCATGCCGGGTTTGAGGTCTTTGATATCCTCAATACCATCGGCAAAGGTCGCGGTCTTGAAGCTGGGCCGCGGGTCGCTACCGGGCTTTTCCAACTCGGCGAGAATGTCTTTCACCGTGGGCAGGCCGAACTTTGCATCAACAAAGCTACGTGGGTCGAGACCCTTCAACGCCGCTGGGTCCGCCATCAGCGCGCGAATATCCCGTCCACAGGCCGCGATGATTTTCCGAGCCACATCATAGGCTTCCGGGTGAACCGAACTTGCGTCCAGCGGCTCTTTGCCACCAGAAATCCGCAAAGATCCCGCCGCCTGCTCAAACGCCTTCGGTCCCAGCCGCGCCACTTTCAGCAACTCGCGCCGGGTTGCGAACGGCCCATTCGCGTCGCGATGGCTGACAATCGCCTCGGCCAAACCCGGCCCGACACCCGCGCCAGCAACGGCGCAGAGGCGGTGTTCAGATCGACACCAACCGCGTTCACCGCATCTTCCACAACCGCCTCTAGGCTGCGGCCCAAACGGTGCTGATCGACATCGTGCTGGTACTGGCCAACGCCAATGGCTTTCGGTTCGATCTTAACCAATTCCGCCAGTGGGTCTTGCAAACGACGGGCAATCGACGGGCAATCGACACTGCCCCGCGCAACGATACGTCCAGCCCCGGAAACTCTTTCGCCGCCAGTTCAGAAGCCGAATAAACCGAAGCCCCGGCCTCCGATACGATGACTTTCACCGGCTTTTCCGCCCCCGGCAACAGCGCCAACAGGTCAGCCACCATTTTCTCGGTCTCGCGGCTAGCGGTGCCATTGCCGATGGAGATCAACTTCACCCCATGCTTGACAATCGCCTGCGCAATCGCCGCCTGCGCGCCGCGCAGATCGTTTTTCGGCTGGAACGGATAGACGGTATCGGTGGCGAGGACCTTGCCGGTGCCATCGACCACCGCCACCTTCACCCCGGTCCTGATCCCCGGATCAAGCCCCATCGTGGCCTTGCCGCCTGCCGGAGCCGCCAGTAGCAAGTCTTTCAAATTGCGCGCAAAAATCGCAATCGCTTCGGCTTCTGCCCGCTCGCGCAATTCGGACATCAAATCCAAGCTGAGCGAGGTTTTCAACTTGATCCGCCAGCCCCAAGCCGCAGCTTCCCGCAGCCAAACGTCGCCCGCGCCCCGACCTGCGGCGTTCAATGCCGCAGCACAAGCCCGCTCTGCCGGGCTGTCACCCTTCGGCGCATCCGGGTCGATCTCCAGATCAACCGTTAGAAAGCCTTCATTCTGCCCACGCAGCATCGCCAGCACCCGGTGACTGGGCGCGCCCATCCACGCCTCATTATGCGCGAAATAGTCGGAAAACTTCGCACCCTCGGTCTGTTTGCCCGCCACGCCTTTGGCGCTCAGCCGCCCGACCTGCTTCATATGGCTACGCAGTCGACCCAAAAGCGCCGCATCCTCGGAGAGCCCCTCGGCGATAATATCGCGCACGCCTTCCAATGCGGTTTTCACGTCCGGGACTGCCTCGGTTACAAGGCCTTTCGCCAAGACCGCGGGGTCCGCTGCCCGATCCGCCAGAATCGCCTCGGCCAAGGGCGCCAGCCCATTTTCCCGCGCGATCATCGCCCGGGTGCGGCGTTTCGGCTTGTAGGGCAGGTAGATATCTTCCAATTCGGCCTTGGTGGTGGCCTTTGCCAGTGCGCCTGACAGCGCATCGGTCAGTTTGCCTTGATCGGAAATCGAGCCCAGAATCGCCGCGCGCCGCGCTTCAAACTCGCACAAATACACCAACCGTTCCGCCAGATTGCGCAGCTGGGTGTCATCCAGCGCCCCCGTTACCTCTTTGCGATAACGCGCGATGAAGGGCACCGTCGATCCTTCGTCCAGCAATGTGATGGCAGAGGCGACCTGCGCCGCAGTCGCGCCAATTTCTGCTGCAATAACAAGGGGGATACGGCGGGTCGCTTCGGGGGTCATGGCTTGGTCCTTCACTTGGAAGGCCGACCATACAGCCGCAGAGCGCTGGGGCCAAGAGCCGCAATGCGGGCCAAGCGGGCTTTAACCAAGGCTAAAAGGAAGGATGGTACCACGTCCCCGGCTCGAACGGGGGACCCCTAGATCCACAATCTAGTGCTCTAACCAACTGAGCTAACGCGGCACGCAAGCGGGGATTTAACGCCGCCCTCGCCGGATTGCAAGGGCAGGATTGCCAAAGTTTGCCCCAGTTGCTACCCCAATGCAAAGATAAAGGAACAGCCAGATGGGCATCGACAAGCAAAGCGATATCGCCGCCAATATCCAGATCGGCCCAACCGAGCTGGGCATGGTGCGGATCTATATTGAAGCCGATGGCGGCATCGAATTGCCGCTCGACTTTGACGCCGATGAAGCCGAGGAAATCGCGGAAGAACTGATGTCAGCCGCCGAAGCTGCACGGGCGATTGCAGGCGGCGCTAAACCGAAGAAAAAACGCTGACGCCGGGGTCACGGTAGGCTTGCAACCGCAGTGCTGCGTGACGGGCGAATTTGTGCAGCATCACCTTGCGGCGCGCAGCTGGCAATGGCGTCTCCGGCCCCATCCGCAGGATAGCGGCATCATAGGCATCGGCGATGATCAAACCTGAAGCCTCGGGCAGCAGATCGGGGGGGAAATCGCCATCCACCGCCCAGAAAAACCGATCACACCATTCCAGATAGCCCTGCCATTTCTGATCCGCCCTATAATCGGCGCGGCTGGATTTACACTCGATGATCCAGATTTCGCCCTTGGGCCCCAGCGCCATCACATCGACCCGCAGGCCGGGGGTTGGCACCAATTCCTCAACTGTCACAAAATCAAACTGCCGCAGGGCACGGCAGACCCCGCGCGCAAGGCGCTGGCCGGGCATCGGCGGTAAGAGGTTTTCCATATCCATCGGCAAAATATGAACCAAAGGTGAACGCGCTGCAAGCCCCTCACCCTTACGAACGGGCCTCTTGCTATCAGCCCCCCCCAAGCCTACATTCAGCCTTGGCGGGTTCTGCTCTTTTCGTGTATGGCCCTTTTCCAGTGGCCGATAAGCATCTCCGAGGGAGCTGGCTCTGGCAAGATCTTGGTCTTGCTATCTGGCGACCAACCTGAACACTCAGGCTCTCGGGAAATTCACGCCGTCACGGCCGCTGCGGGCCCGCCACTTCGACTCAGCGCAAGAAAAAGGGGACAGCATGCTGTCCCCTTTTCCGCATTTAGCTGCTGATCAGATCAGAAGCCGTAAACCAGCGACACGCCGAGTTTGTTGTCCGCACGGATCGCACGGCTGTCGTTATACTCGGTCAAGTAGCTGACGCGGGTCGAGAACGCGTCGGTCACCTTGAAGTTCACGCCCAGATCGTTGCCGATGCGCAGCGCAGTATCCGACTTCACGATGTCGGTATCCATGCTTGCGAAAACGGTGTCGCTGATCTTGTAGAAGAAGCGCGACGAGACGATGCCTGCAGCTTCAGTGGTGCTGTTGTCGTCACCGAATTCAAGATAGCTGATACCCACGCCCGCCTGCATCCGCCAAGCGATGTTGTCGTTGTTGACGATCCGGTAGCCCGGACCAAAGCCCAAGAACGCGTCTTTCGACAACGATGTGGCGGGGTCATTGGTCGCACTTGCCACCGAAGCCAGACCGTCCGTGTTGATGCGGCCCAAGACAAAGCCGTAAACTTTGTCGGTGAAGTAGTAGTTGGCGTCATAGACCGCCGAGACATCTTCTTTCGACTTCACATTCTCAGCTTCTGAATAGTCCACAACGAAGCCAAGCGTTTGGACGAGGCGGCCCTGCGCTAAGCGCAGACGCGCGCCGGCCGAGAAATCTTGCGATTCATTGTTGCCGGTCTTGCCGCTGTAGCCCAACGAGGCCGAACCCGACATGCCCTGACGCGCATCTGGGTTGCCAAAGCGCAGCTCATCATTGCCACGCGCCATGTCGCGATTGGCTTTGATCGTCAGATCATCAACCTGATCGTCTACCGCAGACGACCCCAGCAGCGTTGTCTGTGCCACGACGGGCAGCGACCCCATAGCCAGAGCGAATGCGGATACTGCCGCGATACGAGTTACATTCTTCATGATCCGTCCTTTCAACATCTATCCCGTGCACCGGAGCTTTCCGGCGCTACAGTGCAAATGTTTCATCCGGGGAAGCCATTCAAGGGAAGATGCCAAGCAAATGATTTCACATCATTTTTCCGCCGAAACCCTGAAATTTATGGCAAGTTTTTGCGCAAATCTTGTAACATGCCCAGTATTGCAGAAACGTGATGGAACCGGCCCTCGCATCTTGGACGGCGGGGCTAAACAGGCCAATTTTGGGGATTTTTCGCCTGCTGGACTGCGGCGGCAATATGCCAGTGTTGCGCAAAAACCGCAGAAACAGCCCTATGCGCCGCGTGATCAGCACAGAAATCTCTGTATCGGCAGATCACTGCGTCGCGGGCAGGAACACCATCTGATGCCCCGCACCGGTCAACGTCAGTTGGGCCGATGTCTCTTCAGCCGTCTCGATGCCCTGCAGCGTTTGAAAGAACGCGGCCTCGCCCTTGATTTGCAAACAGGCCATTCGGGTGGCGCCAATCATGCCCAGTTTGAAAGCCGCGCCGTCCCGCGCCACATCGGCGAAATAACGGTTGCAAGGGGCCTGACCGACCACCCGCCCCGGCTCGGCCAAGCTGAGTGTTGCGGTATAATCCACCGCCGCACCATCAACCAAGGCCAGCACCCAATCGGTGCCCGCCTGCCCAGTCTCAACGCAAGCCGCCAGCATCACCGCAGCCATCCAAAGATGTTTCATCGCATAGTCCTTTCACGACCGACAAAACTTTGACGCGCGCCAAAGCACTATCCTTGGAAAAGATTTGGCCTCGGAGCTTAAAATGCCTCAGGCTTGGCTTCACGCGCCATATGGTCCAGCACGGCATTGACGAATTTTGACTCTTTTCCCTCAGGGAAGAACGCCTTGGCGACATCGACATATTCGTTGATCGTGACTTTCGGCGGCGTCACCATCTGGGTCAATTCCGCCCCAGCGGCGCGGAACAAGGCGCGGATCACCGGATCAATCCGGTCAATCGGCCATTTCGCCACCAAGGCCCGGTCGGTCATCTGGTCAATCATCGCCTGAAAGTTCACCGCATGATCGACCACGGCGCGGAAATGCGTGACGTCGCCCTCTGCCATCTCGTCGCCATCATAAATCGCCCCGAAGCGATGGGTTTCAAATTCGCGGCGGATCGACTCGACGGTCTGCCCCGAGGCCTCCATCTGAAACAACGCCTGCACGGCATAAAGCCGGGCGGCTGATTTCATCTGCTTCTTGTCAGGCTTGGCGGTGTTGGAAGTCATGGACGAAAACCGATCCCCTTGGTGTCGGTCGCCCATTTGCGCGATAAGGCGATCAGGTGCAAGGCCGCAGCGGCAGCACCGCCACCTTTGTTTTGCCCAAGCGCCTCGGCACGCACTTCCGCCTGCTTGCGGTTTTCCACCGTCAGGATGCCATTGCCAATCGCAGCCCCCTGCAAGCCCAGCATAGTGATCGCCCGGGAACTGTCATTGCAGACCGTATCATAATGCGTCGTCTCACCCCGAATGACGCAGCCGAGTGCCACATAGCCGTCAAACTTCGCCATCCGCTCGGCCAAAGCAATCGCCGTCGGCACTTCCAACGCCCCCGGCACTTCGATGACCTCCGCCGTCGCCCCACAAGCCGCAGCCACTGCTTGCGCGCCCGCCACCAGCTGATCGGTGATGTCTTTATAATAGGGAGCCACCACGATCAGCAGCTTCACCGGAGCCGCAAATTCCGGCAGCGGCAGGGTGTAATGGGTTTCATTGGCAGCCATGATCTACTCCGCAATCGCACGGGTGCCGACAATCGACAGCCCGTAAGCGTCCAACCCCACCACTTTCGGCGCCTTGGAGTTTGTCACCAAGGTGATCGCACTCAAGCCCAGTGCCGACAGAATCTGCGCGCCCAAACCATATTGACGCAAGGTGTGGGGGCTCGCTTCCCCCGCCTCAACCTTCATCGAGGTGTCGCGCAGCAGCACGATCGCGCCGCGCCCTTCCGCCGCAATCACCCGCATCGCGCCCTGCAAATCGCCAACATGATCGTCGCCAATGCCCAGCACATCTTCCAAAGCGTTCAGCGTATGCACCCGCGCCAGAACCGGAGCATCGCCCGACAGATCGCCCTTGGTCAGCACGACATGCTCATCGCCATGGGTTTCATCGGCGAAAATCCGCATCAGCCAGTCGCCGCCATGCAAGGAATGCACCCGCTTGACCGAGCGTTCCTTGATCAGATTGTCATGCCGCCGACGGTAAGCGATCAGATCGGAAATCGTGCCGATCTTCAGATTATGCTTTTGCGCAAACGCCACCAGATCGGGCAGCCGCGCCATGGTGCCGTCGTCTTTCATGATCTCACAGATCACGCCCGATGGGTTCAAGCCCGCCAACCGCGAGATATCCGTCGCAGCCTCGGTATGCCCCGCGCGCACCAGCACGCCACCATCGCGGGCGCGCAGCGGGAACACATGCCCCGGCGTCGCCAGATCACTCGGCGCAGACTTCGGATCAATCGCCACCGCAATGGTGATGGCGCGATCTTGGGCGGAAATCCCGGTCTCCACCCCCTCGCGCGCCTCAATCGAGACGGTAAACGCGGTCTCATGGCGGCTGGAGTTTTTCGAGGCCATCAGCGGCAACCCCAAAGCATCAATCCGCGCGCCGGTCAGCGTCAGGCAAATCAGCCCACGCCCGTGCGTGGCCATGAAATTCACCGCCTCAGCCGTGGCCATTTCCGCCGGGATCACCAGATCGCCTTCGTTCTCGCGATCTTCGTGGTCCACCAGAATGAACATCCGGCCATTGCGGGCGTCTTCGATGATTTCTTCAACGGACGAGATTGCGTCCGAATATTCCGTGCGTGTGGTCATGATCTGGCTTCCTGCAACTCTCTCTTTGCCCATAGCGCCAAAGATCGCCAAAAGCCAGAGCGCGCTGCCGAACAGTGCTTGTGCAAACCGCCCAGCGACAGCCTAAAACTTATCTAAAATTTGCGGTTTCATCTTGGCAAAAATACTCCCGCCAGAGGCTGCTTGGCATCAACAAGCGCAGGCTTAGTCGAAAAGCCCAAGCCTAAAAGCCCGCGAAAAACCGCTCTGCCGGAAGATAGCCCGCAAGCCGCCCTGCCGCACACCACTCGCGCTCCAACGCCAGATCGCCGACCAGCAACACCCGGTCCCCGGGCACTTGGCCCAAAGCTGCCCGGATCGCCGCCCGCGCCTCGCTGAACTTGGCCAAAGCAAAGGGCGCGGGATGGGCCTGATCAATCTGTGGGTTCACCAGCACAGCTTGGGATGCCAGCGGAGCCACCGCCAAAGCAATCCGCGCGCAAGCCATCGTATCCAGCTTTTCCGCCCGATCCAGTGGCAAAGTCTCGCGCCCCCGCACCAACCGCAACGCGTTCGAGGAAAACAAAAACGCGATCAGATCATGCCCTGTGGCTGCGCGCACCGAGGCATAGGTCTTATACTCCAGCCCCAAATCCCGCGCCCGCTTTACCCGCAACCGCACCACTTCAATTGGCAAGGTCGGCAACAATTCGGCCCGCGCCGCCCTCCAACAATGCGTCCGCCACGCCACCCCCGGCTGCATCGACGGCCCGCCGTTATGCCCCAAGCCCGTCACAGCCTAGTCCCACTCGCGCAGCCGCGCCACATAACGCGCCATCGTATCGACCTCTAGGTTGACCTTATCGCCCAGCTTGACCTCACCCCAAGTCGTCACCGCCTGCGTGTGCGGGATGAAATTGATACCGAAATCGCAGCCATCCACCTCATTCACCGTCAAAGATGTGCCATTCAGCGCAACCGAGCCCTTCGAGGCGATGAACTTCGCCAACGCCTCCGGTGCGCGAAACGTCACCCGCACCGACTCGCCCTCCGGCACGATCCGCACCACCTCGGTCACCCCGTCGACATGACCCGAGACAATATGCCCGCCCAACTCATCACCGACCTTTAGCGCCCGCTCAAGGTTCAGCCTTTTTCCCAACTTCCACCCCGCCAGATTGGTTTTCGAGACGGATTCCGCCGAAATCTGCACGTCAAACCAGTTGCGCGGCGCTGTTCCGAGCGCCACCACGGTCAAACAAACCCCTTCGCAAGAAATCGACGCGCCAATGTCCACGCGGTTCACGTCATAGGCCGTGCCAATCCGCGCCCGCAGATCGCCGCGCTGCTCCAGTTCCAGCACTTCGCCCATATCGGTGACAATTCCGGTAAACATAGCATAGCCCTCATGATTTGCCGCAAAGCTACCGCTTGCGTCGGGCTTGCGCAATCGCCTCAAATTCGCCCCGCTTCTCGTGTTAGGGTTCACAAAGCCGCAGGTTTCCCCTTCTATTCTGGGCATCATCGGCGCATGCAGACTAAAAACGCGGGTAACATGTCAGGTTCAGGTCAAGATCGCCGCTTTCTGTTTTTACAGGGTCCGCACGGCCCCTATTTTCACCGGCTTGGCAAAATGCTGGCGGCTGCAGGGGCGCAGGTTTGGCGGGTAGGGTTTAACCGCGGCGACCGCGCGTTCTGGCCATCCGAGGCCAGCTACATCGCCTATAAAGGCACGTTGCAAGATTGGCCGTTGGCCTTTCGCACCGTGATTGAGCAAAAGCAGATTACCGACATTGTACTGTATGGCGACACCCGCCCGATCCACGCCACCGCCGTGCAAGCCGCCCGCGCCGCTGGCATCACCGTACATGTGTTCGAGGAAGGCTACCTGCGCCCCTATTGGATCAGCTATGAGCGCGGCGGCTCGAACGGCAATTCCCGGCAGATGCAAATGTCGGTGCCGCAAATGCAAAAGGCGCTGGAGGCTTTGGATATGGAGCTTCCTGATGCCCCCGCCCGTTGGGGTGACATGCGCCAACATATGTTCTGGGGGGCGTTGTATCATTGGTTCGTGATGACCGGATTCTGGGATTATCGTAATTTTCGACCGCATCGCACCCTGAGTGTGCGGCAAGAATTCTGGCTTTATGTCAAACGCCTCGTCTTGCTGCCCCTGCATCGGTGGGAGCGGATTGCCGCCACTTTCCGCATCAAACACGGCGGCTTTCCCTATCATCTGGTGCTGCTGCAACTGGAACATGACGCCAGTTTCCAGATGCATTCGCCGTTCAAAACCATGTCCGAATTTCTCACGCTGGTGATGGAGGGCTTTGCCAAAGGCGCCGCACCGCATCATCACATCGTTTTCAAAGCCCATCCACTTGAAGATGGTCGTGTTCCGGTTGCCTATGAAATCAAACGCTTGGCCAAGATGCATGGGGTCGAAACCCGGGTGCATTTCGTGCGTGGCGGTAAATTGGCGGCGCTTTTGAACCACGCCCGCTCTGCCGTGACGGTGAATTCCACCGCCGCCCAGCAAGTTTTGTGGCGCGGATTGCCGCTGAAAACCTTCGGTGCTGCGGTCTATGCCAAGCCAGAATTTGTCTCCACCCAAAGCCTGAAAGACTTCTTCACCCTGCCAACCCGCCCCGACAGCCGCGCCTACCGCGACTATCGCCACTATTTGCTGGAAACCAGCCAAGTGCCGGGCGGCTTCTACAGTTCGCGCGGGCGACGCGAATTGCTACGACAGGTGGTAGATATGATGCTGCAAGCTGAAGATCCTTATGATGCGCTCACCTCGGGCAAAGCGGCACCACGGCAACAGTTGCACCTCGTTAAGTGAACAAAGAAACCAAGACTGGCATTTTGTTTCGTCTTTCTGTAGCCTTACAGGCAAAACTTGAGGCAAATCCAGTTAAAGGAGCCCGGGCAGTGAAAATTACCGGATCAAGGGGGGCGAAGGCCCTTGCCCTTGTGGCGCTTGTCAGTGCGGTCGGGGCCTGTGGCCTGCCGCGCTCTGGCCCCAACAAGGCAGAAATCTTCAAAGGCTCGGTCCTGAAACAGGGCGATGCCTTTATCGTGACGGTGAACGCGCGGGTGACCCGCGCCACGGCGGTGACCCCCGCGCTGGGGTTCAGCTCGGCCTTCCGCAACGCGGGGGTGGTCGGATCAGATGTGATCTCGCCGGGTGATGTGTTGGGTCTGACGATCTATGAAAACGTCAAGGATGATCCCCTGCTCGGCAACACCGGGCAACGGGTTTCTGCCCTGACCGAAATTCAGGTCGATGGTGCGGGCTATATCTTCGTGCCCTACGCCGGGAAAATCAAAGCCGCAGGCCAGTCGCCAGACGGTTTGCGCAACATCATCACCAAAAAACTCGACACCCAGACGCCTGATCCGCAAATCTCGGTGCAGCGTCTGGCGGGGGATGGCTCAACCGTCTCGGTGTCCGGTTTCGCCGGGGCCAGCGGTGTGTTCCCAATTGAGCGCCCAACCCGCACGCTTTCCGCCATGCTCTCGAAAGCGGGCGGCGTGACGATTGAACCCGCCGTCGCCATCGTCCGCGTCACGCGCGGCAATAAAACCGGCTCGATTTGGCTGGAAGACCTGTATTCCAACCCCGGCCTCGACATCGCTTTGCGTCCCGGCGACAAGATCACCGTCGAGAAAGACACCCGCTCTTTCGTCGCGATGGGCGCGACTGGCTCGCAAAGCAAGATCCCGTTTGAAACCCAAACCCTGTCGGCGATTGAGGCTTTGGCAACGGTTGGCGGTCTGAACACTGGCACCGCTGACCCCACTGGCGTCTTCGTGTTCCGCAACGAACCCGCCGAGGTTGCCAACGCCGTGCTCGGCCGTCGTGATCTGAAAGGCGATCAGCGCATGGTCTATGTGCTTGATTTGACGCAACCAACCGGCATGTTTGAGGCGCGGGATTTCCTGATCCGCGACGGCGACACCGTCTATGTCACCGAAGCCCCCTTCGTACAGTGGACCAAAACCCTGTCAGCGATCTCGGGCTCGACCACCGCCGCCAACAACATCGCCACCACGGGGCAGTGAGGCGATCTTGTCCGTAACCGGACTCAACAATACCCAAGCCGCCGGGGCCATTCCCCGGCGGCTTTTCTATTATAATGCAGGCTTTCTGCGCCAACCCCACCTGCGCCGGATGCTGGCGCTCGCGGGGCATGAGTTGCGCCTTGGTCTGCCGGGCCCCGCAGATGGTGTGGCGGTTTGGGGCCGCTCACCCTACGCGCGACGTGGTGAGGCGATTGCCGCCCGCTACGGCGTGCCGTTGGTCCGCATCGAGGATGCTTTCCTACGCGGGGTCCGCCCCGGTCGGATGGGCGATGCCCCTTTGGGCCTGCTGATTGATGGCCTTGGCGTGCATTTCGACAGCGCCACGCCTTCGACACTTGAGACAATCCTCGCCAAACACTCCTTAGACGATTCGAACCTTTTGACCCGTGCAAGGGACGGCATTGCGAGAATCCGCGCCCTAGACTTATCAAAATACAACCTTCACCTGTCGGACGCCCCGCTCCCTGCCCCCGGCTATGTACTTGTGGTCGATCAAACCGCAGGCGATGCCTCGATCCGCCATTCCGGGGCCAATGCCACCCGCTTTGCCGAAATGCTGGCAACGGCGCAAAGCGAACATCCCAATGCCCGCATCGTGATCAAGACCCATCCCGAAACGCAACTCGGCCTACGGCGCGGCCATTTCACCGCCGCCGACCAAACCAACCGCATCCAACTTCTGACCACCCCTGTCTCGCCTTGGACGCTGCTCGAAGGCGCCATCGCCGTCTACACCGTCTCCTCCCAGCTTGGGTTCGAGGCGATCCTTGCTGGCCACCGCCCCCGCGTCTTCGGCCAACCGTTCTACGCCGGCTGGGGCCTGACTTCGGACGTTTTCCCAATAGATCGTCGCAGGCGCATCCTGACCAAAACCCAAGTTTTCGCCGCCGCGATGATCCTTGCACCCACTTGGGTCGATCCCTGCCGCAACCGATTGTGCAGCTTTGAAGAAGCGGTGGATCAGTTGGAAGCCGAGGTTCGTGCTTACCGCGAAGATCGTTTCGGCCATGTCGCGATCGGCATGCGTGTGTGGAAGCGCACCCGGTTGCAAGCGGTGTTCGGGCGTGAAAAACCGATGATATTTCAGGATAATCCAACCCGCGCCATCGCCAAGGCCAGCGCAATGGGGCGGAGTCTACTGGTTTGGGCAGGCAAAGAACCCGCAGATCTGCCCGAAACCTTGACCATCCGCCGAGTTGAAGATGGCTTCCTGCGCTCGCGAGGCTTGGGGGCCGAACTGGTGCCGCCGCTGAGCCTCGTCACCGATGATCTTGGAATATACTACGATCCAAGCCGCGAAAGCCGCCTCGAACGGATGGTCCAAACGCCGCTGCCCCCTGACGCACAACGCCGCGCCGAAAACCTCATCACCGCCCTGATCGCCGCCCGGCTGTCGAAATACAACCTCTCCGGCACCCTGCCCGATCTGCCCGATGGCGCGCGTATCCTCGTGCCCGGTCAGGTCGAAGATGACGCCTCTATTCGGCTCGGCGCGGGCGATATCCGCACCAATCTTGGCCTGCTGCGGGCCGCCCGTTCGGCGCATCCCGCTGCGACAATTATCTACAAACCCCACCCCGATGTGGAAGCTGGTCTGCGCCCCGGCGCTATCCCCGACGCCAGCCTGCGCGGCCTTGCCGATGTGATTGCGCATCATGCCGACCCGATCCAACTGATCGAGACCTGCGATGAAGTCATCACGATGACCTCACTGCTCGGCTTTGAGGCCCTGCTGCGTGGCAAGCGCGTCACCTGCCTCGGCGCTCCATTCTATGCGGGCTGGGGCTTGACCCAAGACCTTGGCCCCGTCCCTCTGCGGCGCAAACAAGCCGAGGATGGTCATCCACTGCCCCGCCCCAGCCTTTTGGCGTTGGCCCATGCCGCCCTGATCGCCTACCCACGCTACTATGATCCGGTCAGTCGTAAACCCTGCCCGCCCGAGGTCATCCTGCACCGTCTGGCGACGGGCACCGATGCGCCAACCGGATTGGGTCTTCGCCTTCTGGCAAAGCTACAGGGGCGTTTTGCCACCTATTCGCGGTTCTGGCGTTAGCCAACGCACCTTCCGGGCGGCAGCTCAGTAAATATACCGGATCTGTTCCGTCCAATACCGTTCGATCCGCTTCAGCGACTGGTTCATGTTTTCCATGTTATTGGCATCCACCAAGCTGCGCTTGGCCAACCCTTCAGCATGGCGTTGGAACAAATCCGTCAGCATCCCGCGCACGCGGCGGCCCTTTTCCGACAGCCGCACCCGCACCGAGCGGCGGTCAATTTCCGAACGCTGATGGTGCATATAGCCCAATTCCACCAGCTTTTTCAGGTTATACGACACGTTCGAGCCTTGATAATAGCCGCGCGATTTCAACTCGCCCGCCGTCACCTCATTCTCACCGATGTTGAACAGCAAAAGCGCCTGAACCGAGTTGATCTCAAGCACCGCCACCCGTTCAAATTCATCCTTGATCACGTCCAAAAGCAGCCGATGCAGCCGCTCCAGTAACGCCAGATTGTCGAGATAGCCCGCCATCAACAGCTTTTGCGAGCCGTCCAGCAGGGGGTCATGTAAACTCATTTGTTAACTCCGCGAGCGATGGCACCTGCGGATAGAATCGGTACAAAACACAAACATATCGTAAACTCGCGTCGATTTTGCCGAAAATTACTGCGCGGCCAGCCGCCCCCGCGCATAGACGCCAATTTCTGCAACCAAATCCGTCAGATAGCCGGGCGCCGGGGTCTGCCCCAACACCCAAGGCAGCAGGTCCTGATCGTTTTCCTCTAAAAGTTTATCGAAAACAACCAGCCGATCCTCTGCCATCCCCGCCAAATGCGTATCGGCATAGGGCCCCAAAATCAGATCCATCTCTTTCATCCCACGCCGCCAGCTGCGCATCGTCATCCGTTTCAGCCGGGCTTCTTGCGTTTCCATCACAGCCATCCTTGATCCAAACCGCCCGTCAGCCTATGACACAGCGCGTGCTCTTGCCAGCCCCACATCGGAGACATTCATGGCCTTTCTGTCCGACACCCTCGCCCGCGTCAAACCCTCGCCCACCATTGCCGTCACCACCAAAGCGCAGGAACTGAAAGCCGCTGGCCGCGATGTGATCGGTCTGGGCGCAGGCGAGCCGGATTTCGACACCCCGGAAAATATTCGCAACGCCGCCAAGCGTGCGATTGACGCGGGAAAAACCCGTTACACGGCGGTCGATGGCATCCCCGAGCTGAAAAAGGCGATCTGTGAGAAATTCGCGCGCGAAAATGGCCTGACCTACGCACCCAATCAGATCACCGTCGGCACGGGCGGCAAGCAGACGCTGTATAACGCCTTGATGGCAACCTGTAATCCGGGGGATGAGGTGATCATTCCTGCGCCCTATTGGGTCAGCTATCCCGATATGGTGCTGCTGGCGGGCGGCACTCCGGTTCCCGTTGTGGCCACCATCGACACCGATTTCAAGCTGACCCCGGCGCAACTCGATGCCGCGATCACGCCGAAAACCAAATGGTTCATCTTCAACTCGCCCTCTAACCCGACAGGCGCAGGCTATACCCGTGCCGAGTTGCGCGCGCTCTGCGATGTGCTGCTGAAACACCCGCATGTCTGGATCATGTCCGACGATATGTATGAACATCTGGTGTTCGACGATTTTGAATTCACCAGCCCCGCGCAGATCGAACCTGCACTCTACGACCGCACCCTGACCTGCAACGGTGTGTCGAAATCCTACGCGATGACCGGTTGGCGTATCGGCTATGCCGCAGGCCCCGCGCATCTGATCAAAGCCATGGGCACGATCCAGTCGCAATCGACCTCGAACCCGTGCTCGGTCAGCCAATACGCAGCGTTGGAGGCCCTGACTGGCCCGCAAGACTTCCTCGCCCCCAACCGCAAGATCTTTCAACGCCGCCGCGATCTGGTGGTGTCGATGCTGAACGAGGCGAAGGGCATCAAATGCCCGAAACCCGAAGGTGCCTTCTACGTCTACCCCGACATTTCGGGCTGCATCGGCAAAACCAGCGCGGCGGGCACCAAAATCAGCAATGACGAGGTTTTCGCCACCGCTTTGCTGGAAGAAACCGGCGTCGCCGTGGTGTTCGGTGCGGCCTTCGGGCTTTCGCCAAACTTCCGCGTCAGCTACGCTACCGCCGATGAAGTTCTGCGCGAGGCTTGCACGCGCATCCAGAATTTCTGCGCCGCTCTCACCTGAAGGACGCCATGGCCGACCGGATCACCGCCAACCTGCCCAGCCGAGATTTCGCAGCGACCGAGGCGTTTTATGCGCGCCTCGGCTTTGCCGCCCGCTTCCGCGATGACGGCTGGATGATCCTACAACGCGAGGGCTTGGTGCTGGAGTTCTTCCCGCACCCCGAGGTGGATAAATGGTCCAGTTGGTTCTCGGCCTGCATCCGTGTTGATGACATGGCTGGCCTGCTCGTTGAATGGCAGAAAGTCGGACTGCCTACCGACGACAAAGCCATCCCCCGCCTGACAGCCATCTTCAAACCGGGCAATGCCCCCCGAATGTTCGCGCTGGTCGATGAAGACGGCTCGCTTCTGCGAGTGATCGACAACCGTGACGCTGGCGAGGCCGTCTGAATGTCCGCCGATCTGCCAGAATTCTACTTCCGCATCCGCGACAATGGCGCTGCCGTGTTTCGGGTGGATACCGAAAACCGCCAGCGCCGCATCGACATGGAAGAAATCGCGCTGGTCAACGTCAAGAACGGCAACATCAAGCCGCATGGCGATCATAAACTGACACCCGAAGAAATAGCCGTAATCGGTCAATGGGTTGCCAAGCGACAGTCCATACTGGCCGCGCGTGATGTCGACGATATTCTGCGCGCCGTTGATCACATGAACCTGACGACGCAATGGGTGCAATCCAAGGCCACCGAGACGCAGCTAGAGGAGGTCACTGACCTTCTGCTGCTGGCGATGCACGATCTGCGCTCGGTTCTGGTGCGCAAAAAGGCCGAGCGTCTGACCAAGGGTGAGGCTGCCGAGTAATCTGCGGCATTGTCGCAAAACTCAAGCACGCACCCGGTGCCAAAACCGCCACATCATCGTCACGGCGGCAAACAACAGCCCAATCACCAGCCCCGCCCACAATCCGATCCCGCCCATCCCGGCATGGAACGCGAGAAAATAGCCGCAGGGGATCCCAATCCCCCAATAGCTGATCGCCGCCGCGATCATCGGCACCCGCGTGTCCTTGATCGCCCGCAACAGCCCCAGCGCCATCACCTGCATTGCATCCGCCATCTGAAACAGCGCCGCCATTGCCAGCAATGTGACACCAAAGGCAATGATTTCAGCACTCTGCGGCTTCGTCTCATCCAGAAACAGCGAAATGATCGGCACTGGCAGGCTGAGGAACAACACCACCATCACCACGCCAAAGCCAACCGAAAGCGCGATGGCGACCTTCGCCGCATCGCGCAAGCCTTGGGCATCGCCCGCGCCATCGGCCCGCCCTGCCCGCACCGTGGCGGCATTGGACAGCCCCAGATGCACCATGAACGACAAAGCCGCGACCTCCATGGTGATGCCATGCGCCGCCAGTTCCACCGTGCCGATCCAGCCCATCATCAATGCCGTCGCCTGAAACAACCCGCTTTCGGCGAGTGATGTAATCCCAATCGGCCAGCCCAAGCGGAACACCTGATGCAACGCCTGCCAATCTGGCCGCCAGAACCGCTGGAACAGCCGGAAATGCCGCAATTCCGGCAACCAGCCCGCATAGATCGCCAGCAGCGCGAAGGTCAATGTTTGCACAAACACCGATGCAATCGCAGCACCCCGCACGCCCAATTCTGGCGCGCCCCAATGGCCAAAGATCAGCATGTAGGCCAGCACCAGATTGACACCCACCGCCGCCAGCGTCACCCACAGCACCACCTGAGTCCGCTCCAGCGCCGCCAGATAGTTCTTCAACACCATCACCAATAGCGCCGGGATCATCCCCAGCCCCGCGATGCGCAGAAAATCCTGTCCCAGAATCGAGACTTCAGGCCGCTGCCCCAGCGACAGCAACAACGCCTCCGACCACCAGAAGATCGGATAGGTCAACAGGCCAAAGCCAATCGACAGCCACATCCCCATCCTTGTATCCCGCCGCACCTGCGCCTCATCCCCGCGCCCAACTGCCGTGGCGACCATCGGCAAAACCGCCTGCGCAAACCCGGCACCAAGGATGAAAATCACGAAAAATGTCGACGTCGCCAGCACGACGGCGGCGAGTTCATTCACCCCATACCAGCCCAAAAGCACGGTATCGGTGACATGCAGCGCCATCTGCGCCAAATGGCTGCCGACCAGCGGCAGCCCCAAAGCCAGCGTCGCGCGGGCATGTGAGATGTAGGACATTCTTTTGATCATATCGCTTCCTACAAGCCCAAGATCACCGCCACAAGACACAGCCTCCGCCGCAGTGCAGCGCATCCGCCCCGGCGCATCGCCGCAACGCGATGTCGGATTTCACGACAGCCCGTCGATAACGTGGCATTTACATTCCCCGCCCGACGCGCCTAGCGTAGGCCCTGTCATAGAGTGACCGCGATGCCGCCCAACTCCACCCGACATATCCAGCCACCGCAAATCCAGCTCTGCCGTGCCGAACCGACCGCCACGCCCGATGCCTTGGCCGAAGCGCTGGAGTGGTGCCGCAAGGGTCCCGTCACCCTGATCTATGCGGCCCGCGATACCGATCACAGCCACGCCCTGACCCTGCGCGATGTGCTGATGGAAACCCTGACGCATGAGGCTTCGGATGCCTAACCCCTTGCCCACACATCAAAACCTGCACACCCCAGTCTGTGACCAGCTCGGCTGCGACCACCCGATCCTATTGGCTGGCATGGGCGGCGTCGCGCGCTCAGACCTCGTCGCAGCGGTGGCAAAGGCCGGCGGCTACGGCATCCTCGGCATGGTCCGCGAGTCCCCCGAATTGATTGCACAGGAAGTCGACGCCGTCCGCGCCCGCACTATAAAACCCTTCGCCGTCAACCTGATCCCCGCCGCCACCGACGCCGCTTTGCTCGACGCCGAACTCAACGCCTGTTTCGCCAAAAATATCCCCGCGATGTGTTTCTTCTGGCACCCCGTCCGCGAAGCGATCCGGCGCGCCAAAGCCGCTGGCTGCCTTGTGCTGCACCAAGTCGGCTCACTGCAAGCCGCGCTAGCAGCCGAAGCCGCCGGAGCAGACGTGCTGATCGTGCAAGGCGTCGAAGCAGGCGGCCATGTCCACGGCACCGCCGCCGCTCTGATCTTGGTCGAGCAAGTCGCCCGTGCCAGCAAACTTCCCATCGTCGCCTCGGGTGGTTTTGCCACCGGGGCCTCCCTCATCGCCGCTCGTGCCTTGGGCGCCCAAGCCATCCACTGCGGCACCGCCTTCCTTGCCACCGAAGAATCCTTCGCGCATGATGACCACAAGGCCCGCGTGTTGGCCGCCTCAGCCGAAGATACCGTCTACACCGATGTTTTCGGGCTGAACTGGCCACCGAATTCCCCGGTGCGGGTGATCCGCAATTCCGTCACTGACGCCATCGGCCATACCCTGACAGGCCACCACCCCGACACCCTCCCGCACGAGATCATCGCGCATGAAGATGGCCGCCCGCTGCTGCGCTTCAGCACCGACAGCCCGCTGCGCATCACCACGGGCAATCTCGAAGCCATGCCCAACTACGCGGGCCAAAGTGCCGCGCTGATCACCACCTTGCCCACCGCCGCCCAGCGCATCGCCACGATATTGACCGAGGCGCAAACCGCCCTCGCCCGCCTGGCAGCCGCACAACCATGACCCAAGCCCCGCGCCCCTACGCCTCGCCACCTTGCCTTGCGCAGGAAATCGACCCCAGTCACATCGACCCGCAACAAGCCACCGATGTCGCGCGCTGGCGCAAGCCCGAACGCACCCGCCTGCTGGCCGAGCGTGCCGCCCTGCCCACGGCCACCCGCCAAAATGCCGCGCAATCCATCGCCGCCCACCTCGACCACCTGCTCGCCCAGCGCTTTGCCAGCCTCGACGGCCTGATCATCTCGGCTTGGTGGCCGATCAAAGCCGAGCTTGATTTGCGCTTCTGGCTGGCCAGCCTGCCCGCCCGTGGTGCCACCGCCGCCCTGCCGCTGATCCTCACCCCCAAAACCCCGCTCGCCTTCCGCGCTTGGACGCCCGACACCGCGATGGAGCGCGGCTTCTGGAATATCCCCACCCCCGCGACGGGCCCCGAGATCACCCCGCATATCACCCTCTCACCCCTCGTCGGCTGGGACAGCGCTGGCTTTCGCCTCGGCTACGGCGGCGGCTATTTCGATCGCACACTTGCCACGCTCACCCCGTCTCCCATCGCCATCGGCATCGGGTTAGACGCCGCCCACCTGCCAACAATCTTCCCGCAACCGCATGATATCCCTATGGATTACATCCTGACCGAATCCGGCCCGCAGCCGCTTCACGCCTGAGACGCAACGCCACACCTCCACCACCGCAAAATCCGCTATACTCACGCCATGACCGATGAAACCCGAGTCCTTTACAACGAAACCTGCCCGGTTTGCCGGTTTGAGATCGGTCATTATCGCAAGGCTGCGCTTGCCGAGGATCTGCCCCTGCGTTTCGACGATCTGAGCCAAGCAAGCGCTTGGGGTGTCACCCCCGAGGCTGCCGCGAAACGCCTGCATGTGCTGCACCAAGGCCAACTGCTCTCCGGTATCCCGGCCCTCCAAATCCTCTGGGCACAACTGCCACGCTGGCGGCTGGCCGCACGCATCACCGCCCTGCCGCTGATCCACCCCCTCGCCTGCGCCTTCTACGATCACCTGATGGCCCCCATCCTCTACCGCACCCACAAACGCCGCGAAGCCGCCAAAAACCTGCCGCAATAGCCTGACAACTTGCACGGGTATTTGCCCTGTGAGGTGGCCCTATGTTGCGCTTAATGTTCCTGCTGCTACCCCTGCCCGGCTATGCGCTCCCCCATTCCGAACCGGTGCTCTGCGCCGAAGGCACCACGATCACGCCCAGCCTGCTGCAACCCGTTCTGCCCCATTGCGCCCCCGCGCCGCAGCAATCACTGGCCGCGCAGCCCAATGCGTAATCTCCTCCTGCTGCTCGGCCTGCTCGCCAGTCCCGCTTATGCTGCGATTAGCGTTGACGACCTGCGCGCCCTCGTGCTGGCCCGCGATTTCGTCGCCACCGATGCCGCCCTGATCGCCGCCCACACCGAATACACCGCCGCGCATACCCCAGATGCCGAGCGTGATTTGTATAACGTCTTCGCCCTTTACGATCCCGCGATCCAGCGCTTTGCCGAAGATTGGGCCGCAGCCGATCCCGACAACCCCCGCGCTCTCAATGCATTGGGCTGGAACCTTTATGTCTGGGGCTGGGCATGGCGCGGCGAAAACACCGTGAACAGAACCACGACCCAAGCGCTCAACGGCATGTCCAGCCGCCACATCGAGGCGTTCAAGCTGTTCCAGCGCGCCACCAACCTTGCCCCCGATCTGATCCCCGCCTCAGACGGGATGCTGCGACTGACCGCCACGCTGGGCAACAAAGCGGTGATCCCGACCGAGTTAGAGCGGATCATGACCAGCCAGCCCAATCGCGGCAGTCTGATGCGCGCGATGGTGGCACTCGCGCCGCAATGGGGGGGCCGCCCCGAGCAAGTCGATCTGCTTTGCAACCGCTATGCGCCAAAAATCACCGATGTCCCCGATTACACGCCGGATGTCTGCCGCATCGACGCCGTCTATTACGCGAATTTCTGGTATGGAGATCAGCGGGCCGCAGCCCATCAACTCTTGATGTTCATGCCCAATCCGATCCTCGACTATGCCCGCTACAATGACATGATGGATGGGCTTTCCACGCCGGAAGAAGTGGTCTCCGGGCTGGAGGCCCTGAAAACCCAGCGTGACCTGACCCCGGACGAGGCACGCAAGCTGGACGATTTCCGCATGAGCCTCGCGCGCGTCGATGCGATGCAGGCCAGCTACCCCGAATATTCCGCAGCACTGTTGCGCGACATTCCCCACCTGCAAGCCGCAATGCTGAAAGACCCGCTGAACCCCAATTTGCTGCACAGATATGTCAATACGCTTGCCGATGCCGAAACCTATGCCGCGCGCGCCACGACCGCCGCCGAAAGGGCCGAGCTGATCCAGCGCCTGCACGCTACGCTCAAGGCCGTGCCAACCGCCTACAGACTTTGGAACGATCTGGCGCAAATCACGCTACAGCAGGGCGATCTTGACAGCATCGCCCGCGCCGAACCGTATTTCCACAACGCAATCCACTATTCCGTCTATGGCAACCAGCAACTGTCCAACGCCGTGCGCCCCAAGTGGATGCGGGTGCTTGACCAATCCAATATCATGAAACCCGCCGACATCTCGGGCCTGACACCCGAGCAACTGGCCAAGTTGGATGCAATCGTGAACTGCCCACTGGCGATGCAACTCAGCATCCTGCGGCTGGTTTGCGACAACGACGGCACCCCGGAAAATCAATGCGCCGACGGCTATGCGGCAAACGAGGTGATCTGGGATCGCCTGAAACAGCGCTTGAATGCCGGGGCTTGCCCCGACGCGTTCTTTCCGCAGTTCGAGCAACAATATCTCGCACCGCAGAAGATCGATTTCTGAAAGTCGCCCCGGTTCTGAAAGTCGCTCTGGCGAACTGATCGCTCAATCCGATCACAATTCCACCCCAAATCCGCCACAAATCTGATCGCCCTATCCGATCAGGATAACCACCCACGCCACCCCGCCCGCAATCGCGGTCAAAGCCACCGCCGCCGAGCCACAATCCTTGGCCTTCTTGGCACGCGGATCATCGGCCTTGGAGATGTAATCGACCACCTCCTCCAGCCCGGTGTTCATCAATTCCGCCGCAAGCACCAACAGGCCCAGCGCCAAAATCAACCCGCGCTCCGCCACCGACAAATCCAGCGAAAACGCCAAAGTCGCCGACAGCACATTCACCACCGTCCACTGTCGCAAGGTCTTTTCCGTGGCCCAAGCCGCAACCCAACCGTCCCACGACCAGATCACCGTATTGGCAAACCGCCGTGCCTCGGCGCGCAAAATATCCCGCATGGCTCCCCCCATTCAGACCGCTATCCAAGCTGAAGCCTCACACCTTGGCAAGCGCCTCAAGATAGGCGCGCACCGAAGTCACCACATGCGCGAAACGATCGCCGCCCAGATGCACCCCGCCGTACCAGCGCGTCACCACCACGATATGATCGCGCAACTCGGCCCGCTCCAACATCTTCAAAATCACCGCACCTGCGCCCGCCTCGCCATCATCGCCCTTCACAGCGCCCTCCTCCGACAGCACGCAAGCCCAAGTGTTATGCGTCGCCTTGGCGAATTTCTTGGCCCGCTTCAACTCAACCAGAAACGCCTCGACCCCAGCGCGACCCTGCACCGGCCCGCCTGACACCGCATAACGCGAGCCACGATCCCGCAAAACATCCTCGATCTGCAACATGCTGGTTCCGTTTTCCCTGTAGAAGCCTCCGGCGGGGATATTTGAGCCAAGATGAAATGCAAAGCACAATGGCTTGGGCTTGACTTCACCTATTGGGCGGGGTGTATCGGGCCAAACCGATCCAGCCTCCGTGAAGGGGAAGTCCATGCACGCCTATCGCAGCCACACTTGCAACGATCTGAACAAATCCAATGTGGGCAATCAGGTCCGCCTGTCGGGCTGGGTGCATCGGGTGCGCGATCACGGCGGGGTGTTGTTCATCGACCTGCGCGACCATTACGGCATCACCCAAGTCATCGCCGACAGCGACAGCCCCGCCTTTGCCGATATCAACAAAGTCCGCGCCGAATGGGTGGTGCGGATTGATGGCCGGGTGAAAGGCCGCGATGCGTCGCTGGTCAATGCCAAGCTGCCGACGGGTGAGATTGAGGTCTACGCCACCGCCCTCACCGTGCTGGGTGCCGCCGAGGAATTGCCGCTGCCGGTGTTCGGCGATGTCGATTACCCCGAGGAAACCCGCCTGACCTACCGCTTCCTCGATCTGCGCCGCGAGAAGTTGCACCGCAACATGATGCTGCGCTCGAACGTGGTGCGTTCGATGCGCAACCGGATGTGGGATCAGGGCTTTACCGAGTTTCAAACCCCGATCATCACCGCATCCTCGCCCGAAGGCGCGCGCGACTTTCTGGTGCCGTCGCGCCTGCATCCCGGCAAATTCTACGCTTTGCCGCAAGCGCCGCAGCAGTTCAAACAGCTGATCATGGTGGCGGGATTTGACCGCTATTTTCAGATCGCGCCCTGCTTCCGCGATGAAGACCCGCGCGCAGACCGCTCGCCCACCGACTTCTATCAGCTTGATATTGAAATGTCTTTTGTCGAGCAGGAAGATGTGTTCGCCGCCGTGCAGCCCGTTGTTCAGGGTATCTTTGAAGAATTCGCGCCGGGGAAGAAAACCTATTCCGATTGGACCAAGATCGCCTACCGCGACAGTCTGAAATGGTATGGCTCCGACAAACCCGACCTGCGCAACCCGATCAAGATGCAGGACGTGTCCGAGCATTTCGCAGGCTCCGGCTTTGCCATTTTCGCCAAATTGCTGGAGCAACCCGGCAACGAAGTGCGCGCCATTCCCGCGCCAAAAGGCCCAAGCGGCGAGCCTGTGGGACGCAAATTCTGCGACCGCATGAACGCCTTCGCTCAGAAAGAAGGCCTGCCGGGGATGGGCTATATCTTCTGGCGCGAGGCAGAAGACGGCTCTGGCACGGAAGCCGCTGGCCCGCTCGCCAAGAACATCGGCGCCGAGCGCACCGAGGCAATTCGTGTGCAACTCGGCCTGAGCAAAGGCGACGCCGCCTTCTTCCTCGGCGGCAAGCCGGAAACCTTTGAAGCCATCTCCGGTCGCGCCCGCAATGAAATCGGCCGCGAACTTGGCCTGACCGAGCAGAATTGCTTCAAATTCGCCTGGATTGTCGATTTCCCGATGTATGAGAAAACCGACGACGGCAAGATTGATTTCAGCCACAACCCGTTCTCGATGCCGCAGGGCGGGCTAGAGGCGCTGAACGGCGATCCGCTGGAAGTCTATGCCTATCAGTATGATCTGGCCTGCAACGGCTATGAGCTGATCAGTGGCGGCATCCGCAACCACAAGCCTGAAATCATGTTCAAGGCGTTTGAACTGGCAGGCTATCCGAACTCCGAGGTCGAAAAACGCTTCGGCGGCATGGTCAAAGCCTTCAAATACGGCGCGCCACCCCACGGCGGTTGCGCCGCTGGCATCGACCGCATTGTGATGCTGCTGGCCGATGAGCCGAACATCCGCGAGGTCATCATGTTCCCGATGAACCAACGCGCCGAAGACATGCTGATGGGGGCGCCGTCGGAACCCACCAACGCCCAGATGCGCGAACTTTCCCTGCGCGTCACGCCAAAAGAATAAGCCCCGAACCTGATTGGATGGCCTGCCGGCACAGGCCATCCAATCCGCAGCCCCACAGGCGGCTTTCCGCTCTGTCTGGCGCAGACTTCGGCCATCCCGTGCCCATGCCGCATTTTTGATCCCGAAACGGTGGTATTCTGCCCACTGCTGCCTATGTTTTGCCAAAGGTAGGCCGTGGCCGCGTGAACCGGAGTTCGAGAACGATGTCGAAGCTTAGTACCCTTGCTGCGATACGTTTCGGCTATGGCCTGCCACAGCCCAAGGGTGCGCCTGCTTCAGCCGAAGCGATGCTGGCAAGCCTCGCCGGGCCAGACCAAGCGATGCAATCCTTGCCGATCCGCGCTTCGGCGGAGCTGATCCCCAACCTGCAACAGCTGCGTCAAATCCAGAAAGCCGGCAAGAAATCCGCCGCCAAAAACCCCAAACGTGATGCGCTGCTGCAAGATTTCAGCAGTGCCGCCGAAGCCGCCAGCGTGATCACCTTCGCCCGCGCGCTGGACAGTGCCGACGGCTTTCGCGAACGGCTGACTACGTTCTGGGCAGACCATTTCTCGGTCATCGCCAAACGGCAACTCGAAGCGCTGTTTCCCTATGCCTTGGTCGATGATGCGATCCGCCCGCATCTGACAGGCAATTTCACCGATATGCTGACGGCGGCGACGCTGCACCCGGCAATGCTCAGCTATCTCGATCAATCCAGTTCGGTCGGGCCAAATTCGCATTTCGGCAAGAACCAGAACAAAGGCCTGAACGAAAACCTTGCCCGCGAGGTGATCGAGCTGCACAGCATGGGCGTCGGCGCAAACTACAGCCAGACCGATGTCACCGAGATGGCGAAAATCCTTGCCGGGCTGACGATGAACGCCGATCTGCTGATGGAGTTTCAACCGCGCCGGGCCGAACCGGGGCCGCGCGAATTGCTGGGCAAAACCTATGATGCGCCGGGAATGGACAACATCCATGCCGCCCTGCGCGATCTTGCGCTGCAGCCCGCCACCGGACAGCATCTGGCGCGCAAACTGGCGGTGCATTTTGTCTCGGATACGTCCGACCCCGAACTCGTGAAAGCGATTGCGGCGGCTTACAACGGCTCGGACGGCGATCTGATGGCGACCTATACGGCCATGCTGAACCATCCCGCCGCTTGGGTGGAAGCCACCGAGAAAGCCCGGCAACCCTTTGATTTTATGGTCGCCTCGCTGCGCGCCTTGGGCGTTGATGGCGAACAGCTTCAGCAAATGCCCTACAAGCAATTCCGCGGTCAAGTCTTGGCGCCGATGGCCGGCATGGGCCAACCGTTCAAACGCCCCGCTGGCCCGAATGGTTTCGAGGAGGCCGCCGAGGAATGGATCACGCCGCAGGGCCTTGCCCGCCGGATCACTTGGGCGATGCGGGTGCCGCCCCGGCTTGTTGAGCCTTTGCCCGATCCCGTCGCACTGGCGCAGTCCTGCCTTGCCGACCGCGCCAGCGAACCGCTGCTTTGGGGCGCGGCGCGCGCCGAAGACATCACACAGGGCGTCGGCCTCGTGCTGGCCTCCGCCGAATTCAACCGCAGATGAGGGCCGCGATGACAGCTTCGATGGACAGACGGAATTTTCTGCGCGGGCTTGGTGGCGTTTTGGGCTGCTCTATCGCGGCGCATCCGATGCTGACGACGGTAACGCTGGCGGGGGCCAATGGCGGACGCCCCTTAGGCGATCATCGGTTGATCGTGATCATCCTGCGCGGTGCGATGGATGGGCTGGATGTGGTGCAACCGCAAGGCGACGCCGATTACGCCGCCCTGCGCCCCACGCTGTTGAACCCGCAAGCCACTGATCTGGATGGATTCTTCCGCCTGCATCCGGCGTTTGGCGATCTGATGCCACTTTGGGGCGCGGGCCAGTTGGGCTTTGTCCACGCCACCTCGACGCCTTACCGCGACAAGCGCAGCCATTTCGTCGGCCAAGACATGCTCGAGGCCGGAACTGGCATGGATGTGCCGCTCAATCAGGTCAAGGATGGCTGGTTGAATCGGCTGTTGCAGACCCAAAAAGGCCTGACCTCGGAAACCGCCTATTCCATCGGCCAAGTCGCGATGCCGCTGCTGGAAGGCCCAGCCGAGGTGCGCAACTGGTCGCCCGAAACCACCCTGCTGCTGACGCCGCAAGCGCGATTGCTGTTTGATCGGGTCTACGAATCCGACCCTTTGTTCCACGCCGCCTCGCAAGAAGCGATGGAACTCGCCGATGCCGGCAACGGCGACGTGACCATGGCGGCAGACCCTTCGGAAATGGCGGGCTTGAAGGTGCAGGATGTCGAGCAACTGGTGGATTACGCTGCCGGAAAGCTGCGGCAAGACGCTCGCATCGCCGCGTTTTCGATGTCTGGCTGGGATACCCACCGGGGTCAGGCGGGCGGGCTTTCCAAATCGCTTGCCCGCTTGCAATACGCGATCCTACGGCTGCAAAATGGGCTGGGAGAGAAAGTCTGGGGCAAAACCGTGCTGCTGGCGATGACCGAATTTGGCCGCACCGCACGTGAAAACGGCACCACGGGCACCGATCATGGCACCGGCGGCGTGATGGTGATGGCGGGCGGCGCGCTGAACGGCGGCAAGGTCTATGGCAACTGGCCGGGCCTGTCCGAGGCCAATCTTTACGAGCGCCGCGATCTGATGCCCACCTCCGATGTGCGGGCTTGGGCCGCCCACGCGATCCAAGGCCTGTATGGCATTGACCAGTCCGTGCTGGAAAACACCGTGTTTCCGGGCCTGAAAATGGGCAAAGACCCGCGGATCGTGCTGTAATCAAACGCCAGACATCACCGCTATTGCGCGGTTGTCTGCCAAATCCGCATCGCCGCGCCAAGCGGTCAGCGCCACCATACATACCGTCACCACAACGGCGGTGATCACCACCCATTCCGCAAAAACTGCGCCCGATTCGTCGCGCAGGAAACGTTGTTTGGCGGACATGGGCGGCACTTTCTCTAACGGGCGATGGCGCGGTTTTGCCCGCTGATTGGGGCGAAACCATGCTGCAGATCGGCCAAAGCCGTGGTGATTGCGCGGCCGCACCGCGTCACACAGCCTCGGGTTTGGCGGCGAAAGCTGCGGCCCTGTTGGCCACGGTCAAGCGCATATCAATCAAGCCGCGCAACTGATCGAGATCCCCACTATTCGGCACGCTGGCAGCACTTGCCGCCCGTGCCAAGGCATTGTCATGCGCGTGATGCGCCACGCCCAACAGAAACCCGGCCAGATAGCGCCGCCCCGCCGCATCCGGCTCTGCCGAAAGCGCCACCGCCGCGCGCGAAAGGTCATCTTGTAACGCCAACGGGTCGGGATAGATCGCCGCGTCTTCCACCAAGCTTGGCGCAAGCCCCGGCAGAAATCGGCGCAAAAGCGTGCAAAACGCGGCGAAGCTTTCCAAAGGCTTATCAAGAAACCCCTCTGCCCCCGCAGCCAGAGCAGCACCCCGCCCCTCGGGATTGCCCGACATGCCAAGCACCGCCAGTGGCCGCTGCCGTGCCAGTGCCAATTCGCGGATCAACCCCTCGCCCCTTCCATCTGGCAAACCAAGGTCAATGATCACCACATCCGGGCGATACACCCGCAAATGCGCCCGCGCCGACGCCAGCGTATCCGCCCGGCGCAACCGTGCCCCGGCGCGCTGGCTCATCAACCGTAAAGCTTCGCAGGCGTAGCGACTATCTCCACCGCCAGAATGGTGACGCCCTGCAAAGGCAACTCGGCCCCCGCCACAAGGTTCGGCAAGGCAAAACCGGGCGGCAGCGGTGGATCATGGGGCATTTGGCTGGGCATGGCGAACCTGCGGCTGATAGCAACCCCGCCAGTCTTCCACGGTTTTGGTTCATAAATCGTAAACGCCGCCGCCGCTGGCAAAATTTTTCACCTCAAGCCTGCGACCGCGCGCCCCCTTGCCGGAACGCCTCCCTGCCTTCATAAGGCCAGCATCAACCCAGTAAGGAGCCTCGCCCGATGATTGGCCGCCTGAACCATGTCGCGATTGCCGTGCCGGATTTGACCGCCGCCGCCGATCAATACCGCAACACCTTGGGGGCGAAAGTGGGCGCACCGCAAGATGAGCCAGATCACGGCGTCACGGTGATTTTCATCGAACTGCCGAACACCAAGATCGAACTGCTCTACCCTTTGGGCGAAAACAGCCCGATCAAGGGGTTCCTTGAGAAAAAACCCGCAGGCGGCATCCATCATATTTGCTACGAGGTAGATGACATTTTGGCCGCGCGTGACCATCTTCAAGCCAGTGGCGCGCGGGTGCTGGGCTCGGGAGAGCCGAAAATCGGCGCGCATGGCAAGCCGGTGCTGTTCCTGCATCCCAAGGATTTCAACGGCTGTTTGGTGGAATTGGAGCAAACATGACGATCACCGCCGCATTGGTGCTGTTTTCGGTCACTTGGTTCATGGTGTTTTTCTGCGTGCTGCCGCTGCGCTTCAAAAGCCAAGCGCAGGCGGGTGACGTTGAACCCGGCACCCCGCGCTCGGCCCCCGCCGATGCGATGATCAAACCGAAGGCCAAACTGACCACGCTGATCGCGCTGGTGATTTTCGGGATTCTTTATCTGCTGATCACCTCAGGCCGCTGGGGCATCGCCGATCTGGATGTGTTCGGGCTATGGGCCAACCGCTACTGACGCTTCAACCGATGGAACATATGGGTGAAAGTGGCAACGCCTAACACCGGAATCGCAAGGTTAATCAGGGGGATAGACAAAGGTGCCGCCATCAGCACCCCCGCCGCCCAAATCCGCAAACTGTAAGCTTTGCGCATCATCCGCGCGCCGTCGCGCCCCAACCGGCGGGTGGCGACAAGGGTGAAATACTCCCGCCCCAACAGATAGCCATTCATCCCCCAGAACAGCAGGGGGCTGAACGGCCCGGCAAACGGATACAAAAGCAGCGCCACCGTATTCAGCGCCAGCAGCAGACCGATAAAATTGGCGGTATCAATCAGCGTATCGCCAAAATTTTGCCGCGCAGCAGCGGGCAATCCTGGATAGTGCCGATCCTCCACCGCCTGCGCCACGTCCTCCAGAAACAGCCCCGAGAATGCCGAGGCGACCGGGATCATCAAAAACACCGACAGCCCCAGCATCAGCAGGATCGAGCCCCAGTTGAGCAATGTATCCAAGCCGCCGACCGGGCCGACGAAGGGAATGTCGATGCTGCCCGGCGTGAAGGTCTCAATCAGCCATAACAAAGCCGCATAGGCCCCGGTCAGCAGCGCCGCCGCCAGCGCCACGCCCCACAGCATCACCCGCAGAAAGCGGCCATCGCCTAGCTGGCTTACCGCCTTGGCGAAATCACTGAAGATCATGCCGCAGCCTTCGCACTCAAGGCCATGTGATCAGCTTGGTCAAATCAGGCCGCGGACGGTCCGAAATCGGCGTCACAACCGTGCCGATATGCACGATGCCCGCAACCGTTTCATCGCCCACACAGCCAAACGCCTGATGCGCGAACACCGGATCATGCGAGGGCCAGCCCGACAGCCAATTCGTCCCCCAGCCCTTTGCCAAAGCCGCATTCAGCACCCCAAAGCACAGGGCCCCCGCCGACAGAATTTGCTCGGACGCAGGGATTTTCTCGCTGGCTTTCGGCGATGAAATCACCACAACCGCCAACTGCCCGAGATCAAACTGCCCGCGCCCCTTGGCGATCTTCTCATCATCCGCCCCAATCGCCCGCGCCCGTGCCTCCGCCAGATCGGCCAGCCGCTGCATCGCCGCGCGGTCCAGCACCACCAGCCGCCACGGTTCCAGCTTGCCATGATCGGGCACGCGGGTGGCTGCCGCCAGAATCTCCAGCAGTTCGGTGCGATCAGGCACCGGGCCTTTGAACAGCTTGGCCGGATGCGATTGCCGGGTTTGCAGGAAAGTGAAGGCGTCGTGGGTCAAAGCGGAAGCGTCGTGCGGCATGGGAAACTCCTTTGCGCCAGAGGTGGCGGTGTCGGCGGCCCGCGTCAAGTAGGCTTGCCCTTGGTCAGTGGCTTCTGCACTCTGCCCTCATGCAAAAAGGCGCGTGGGCAGAGCTGGCGGTTCCGGGGGCAGAGTTTTCCTGCAGGGTGACGCCACGCGCCCGTCAAGCTGCGATCACCCGCGACGGCAGCCTGATCAAAATCAGCGTCACCACCGCGCCCGAGGACAGCAAAGCCACCGCCGCCGTGGCCGAGGCACTGGCCCATGCCTTAGGCGTTGCGAAATCCCGGCTGACCCTGCTGCGTGGCGCAATCTCACGCGATAAGGTGTTCCGGCTGGATTAGCTTGGTTTCGGCTCAATCCGATAGATGCCCTCCGGCAAATCCAGTGCTGCCGCAAGGTCACGCAACTGCGCGATGGACAGGGTGATCGCAACCACCTCATCGGTGAACGCATCAACTTGCCGCAACACCACACATTCGGCAAAGGCCTCAATGGTGATATCTTCCTGCAACGGGCTGTCCGGCTCGCCCTCATCCACCAGCGTGATCACGGTGGCGTCGAATTCATGCTCGATGGTGAACATCGCAAGGCTCCTCTGCCGGATCAACTTATGGTCAGATGAGCCCGCATTGCCGTCGAATTCAAGCGAAAGTGCGCCCAGATGGGGCTGTGAAAGCGCGGCGGGTTTGATATGGGCTGGAGCAGGGCAGCGGTGAAGGCGAAAGTGATGCAGCGGCAAGCAGGATGGGTTTTGGTGGCGGCGCTGCTGGCGGGTTGCGTGCAGCCGGGGATCACCACCATCACCGACAGCGCCGCGCAGGTGCTGACCCAGCCGTCAAAAACCGGCGGCGCGCTGACGTCGCGGGCGGCGGCGGTGAATTTTCTGACCGTGGTGCAGCGGGTGGAACCGGTGGCCGAGGCCTACTGCCGTGCGCAGCATGTCGCGCATCGCTGCGATTTTCAGATCGTGATCGACGACCGCCCGCACCAGCCCGCCAACGCCTTCCAAACCGTCGACAAGGCGGGCCGCCCGATCATCGCATTCTCGCTGGCTTTGATCGCCGACGCCCGCAACGCCGATGAGATCGCTTTCGTGCTGGGGCACGAGGCTGGGCATCACATTCTGGGGCACATTCCGAAACAGGAACAAACCGCCCTGTCCGGCGCGATGATGGCGGGGATTTTGGCTGCGGCATCCGGGGCGGGCAGGATGAGGTTCAGCAGGCGCAGAAGCTGGGGGCGGGCCTTGCGACGCGTCAGTTCTCGAAGGAATATGAGCTGCAGGCCGACGCCATCGGGGCCGAGATTGCGTTTCATGCCGGCTATGATCCGGTGAAGGGGGCGGGCTTTTTTGATCGGCTGCCCGACCCCGGCGATCAGTTTCTGGGCACCCACCCGGCCAATCGGCAGCGCAAGGCTTTGGTGGCCGCTGTCGTCGCCAAACTGCGCGGCGCTTAGGCCGTCCACGCGTGGCGCGTGATCATATTTATGCAATATCAAAGGCTTAGTTATAGCCGTTCAGGTTTGATTAACCAAGATCAAACCCCAATGTCACAGGCCAGCGGAGCCAGATCGCACTGACCGCTGCACCGGGCACCCGCCGAGGGTTTCGGGCGAAGTCCCGTAAACCCGAGATAAAAACCCGGCGCGGAACGCGCTCCGCTGGATCAGCGTCGGCGGTCGCTTTGGATGCCGCGAAGTCAAGGGCCTGTGATATGATCAGAACAGAATTGCCGCTGGTTCGTTGAACATAGCCACGGTTCTGTCTTCGCCAATGGAACGCCATAGGCCGTCTCCCCCGCAGGCCCGTTCCAAAAGCTGGGACCATTGATGTGCCAAAGCCATGCTTTGCAGTGCAAAAGGGTGTGACCATGTGGACGACCATTTTGAAAAGGATGTTAAGTCAACTGATCCGCCAAGGCACGCTGATCCTTTATTTGCCAGACGGCTCAATCCAACGCCACGGCAACGGCAACGCGCCATCGGTGACGGTGCGGCTGCTCGATCCTGCTCTTGTCGGGCGACTGGTGCGCAATCCTGATCTGGCTTTGGGCGAGGCCTATGTGGATGGTAGCCTGACCATTGACGCGGATGATCTGCGCGGCTTATTGGCGCTGGTGATTGCCAACACCAAAGGCGGCGGCGCGCTGGTCTGGTGGCGGCGGATGCAGGATGCAGCGCGGGTGATGCTGCGCGGGGCGGCGCAGTTCAACAGCACCCAGCGATCTGCCGCCAATGTCGCCCACCATTATGATCTGTCGGGCGCGCTCTATGATTTGTTTCTGGATGCCGACAGGCAGTATTCTTGCGGTTATTTCCTCCATCCTGAGGACACGCTGGAACAGGCGCAACAGCAGAAAAAGGCGCATATTGCCGCAAAGCTGTGCCTGCAACCGGGTATGCGTGTGTTGGACATCGGCTCGGGCTGGGGCGGCATGGCGCTGACATTGGCGAAGGATTACGGCGCGACCGTGCTGGGCGTGACGCTGTCGCAAGAGCAATACAAACGTTCGGTGGAACGTGCCGCCGAGGCTGGTCTATCCGACCGCGTGTCATTTCAACTGATGGATTATCGCCATCTAACCGGCAGCTTCGACCGCATCGTCTCGGTTGGCATGTTCGAGCATGTCGGGGTGCCGCATTACCCCGAATACTTCGCGCAAGTGAAAAACCTGCTTAGCCCCGATGGTATCGCGCTGATCCATACGATTGGTCGCGCGGCCCCGCCGAGTGCGACAAATCCGTGGATCACAAAATACATCTTCCCCGGCGGCTATGTGCCTGCGCTGTCTGAAATGGCAGCGGCGATGGAGAAATCCGGGCTGTGGCCGACGGATATCGAGGTCTGGCGGCTGCATTACGCGATGACATTGGCGCATTGGCTGCAGCGCTTTGAGGGTAATATAGATAAAATCCGCGCGCTTTATGATGATCGGTTTTGCCGGATGTGGCGCTATTATCTGATCGCGTCGGAGATGACCTTCCGCGAAGGCCGGCAATGCGTGTTCCAGATGCAGCTTGCCAGACGACAGGATGCGGTGCCTTTGACGCGCGATTACATCACCGCAGCGTCACGCCCTGACCTGATGCCTCCCGTCCTAGGGCACAAAGACCGATGGGATCAGGCCGCGCAGTGAATTGCCCAGCCAAAGCCGAACCTCTGCCAGATCGGCGGCCAGCAACACTGCTTCACGCGCGGCCCCCGCTGCCAGCATCTCGGCGCGCAGCACACCCGGCAGCAAGCCACAGTTTAGGGGGGGAGTGCAAAGCCCCTCGCCCTGATCGAAAAACACCGTGGTGATCGAGCCGTCACAGACCTCGCCGCGCTCGTTGCGGAAAATCACCTCATCCAAGCCATCGGGCAGGCTGGCCCGCGCCGCATCATAGGCCGCGCGGTTTGTCGATTTCACGGTGAGCCATGGATCGCCAGAGGCCAACCGCTCTGCCGCCAAGCCCACCCGCCACTCTGGCTTGCCCGCAGGCAGAGCCGCCGCCTGCACCTCAATCCTGCCCGCAGCATCCAGCGTCAGCCGCATCCGTGCCGCCGCCACAGGCACGGCCGCGCGCAAAGCCGCCTCAGCCGCCGCCAGATCGCAGCCCCAGCCCAAAGCCTGCGCCGAAGCGGACAGCCGCGACAGATGCAGCGGCAGACGCACCAGCCGCTGCCCATCCCAACACAGCGTCTCGATCAGCTTCAGGCCGGGCGCACCAGCCCCTGCAGATAACGCGCTTTCCACAACGCCTCCTCCCATTCGCCTTCGGGCGTGCTGTCTTGCACCACGCCGCCGCCGACATTCAGCGTGATTTCACCCTCCGCAAACACCGATAGCGTGCGGATCGCGACGTTAAACGACGACGCGCCATCCGGGGCCATCCAGCCCATCGCACCGCAATAGACGCCGCGCGGGAAGGCTTCGACCTCGTGAATGATCTGCATCGCGCGGATTTTCGGCGCGCCGGTGATCGAGCCGCAGGGGAACAGGGCTGGCATCAACGCGGCCATACTGGGGGCCTCGACCAACTGCCCGACCACGCGGCTAACCATCTGATGCACGGTGGCATAATGTTCCACCGCAAAGAGTTCCGGCACCTTGACCGAGCCTATCTGCGCCACCCGGCTGATATCGTTGCGCAGAAGGTCAACGATCATCAGGTTTTCCGCCTGATCCTTGGTCGAGCCGCGCAGGGCCTCGGCGAGTTCGGCATCGCGCACCGGATCAGCATCGCGCGGCGCGGTGCCCTTCATTGGCCGCGCCTCAATCCGCCCCGCCGCCGTGGTGCGCAGAAATAACTCCGGGCTGCGCGACACCAGCACCGGTCCCACGCCGAGATCGACGAACGCGCCGTGCCCCACCGCCTGCCGCGCCCTGAGCGCGCCATACAACCCCAAGGCCGAGCCCTGCAGCAGCCGGGTGCGCAGAGGGAAGGTCAGGTTGATCTGATAACAATCGCCCGCCGCGATATAAGCCATCACTCGATTTATCGCAGCACCATAGTCGGCCCGGCTGATGGCTGGTTGCAGCGCGGCGACCGCCACGCCGCGCGCCTCGGCCTGCGCCGCCGCCAACACCGGCGTCGGATCGCTTGGCCCCGCGAACACGCCGAACACCAGCAAGGGCCGGGCGGGGTCTGGCGCGGGCATCAGCGCCGCCAGCTTCGGCTCTAACGCATAGCCCGCCTCATAGCCGATATAGCCCGCGACCCATTTTCCCTGCGCCCGTGCAGCGTCCAGGCGCGCCAAAGCCGGGGCCACCTCATCCGCAATGCGCGCCACGATCAGCGCCTCTGCGCCGTCAAATAACGCAGGCTGCCCGAATGGTCCGTCTTCGATCAGGATCACGCCCGCGCCCCTTAGTTGCCCCGCCTGACATTTAAGCCAGCCCTACCACCTAGGCCAGCCCACACTGCAAATCCAGTCCAGCCTTTTTCTGAACCGGGGGCCGCCCGTCTTTTGCGCATTTGCGACGCAAAAATGTCCGTCGCGGATCGTGGCCCGCTCCGTCCGCCGCTGTTTTCTGTAAATATCTATTCAGTGCTTGCCAGACTGTAAAATCCGCGCTTCCCTGCGGTGAGGGACGGCATAATGTCGCACCGCGAACAATAATAACGACCAATCAACGGTTCGGAGGGTAACTGAATGGCATCGGAAGACTATACCGATAAAGAGGCGCATGAGGACATCAAGGTCCTGCATGGCATGGGCTACGCGCAAGAGCTTTCACGCTCTATGTCGAAATTTTCCAACTTCGCAATCTCGTTCTCGATCATCTGCATCCTGTCGGGCGGCATCAACTCGTTCGCCCAAGCGATCTCATCGGTCGGCGGTGCAGGCGCTGGCATCGGCTGGATCGTCGGCTGCTTGCTGTCGGGCATGTTCGCACTGGCGATGGCGCAAATCGCGTCCGCCTTCCCGACGGCGGGCGGACTTTATCACTGGGCCTCGATCCTAGGTGGCCGCTTCTGGGGCTGGCTGACGGCTTGGCTGAACCTGCTGGGCCTGATCACCGTGCTGGGCGCGATCAACATCGGCACCGCCTATTTCTTTGCGGGCACCTTTGGGTCGATGTTTGGCTTTAGCGGCAGTGACGGGCAAGTTGTGGTTTTCGTCGCCGCGATCACCATCCTTCAGGCACTGTTCAACCATCTTGGCATCAAAGTCACCACGATGCTGACCGATGTGTCGGGCTATATCATCTTTGCCACCACCGCTGTTCTGGTGCTGGCTTGCCTGTTCTACGCCCCGGCCATCGACATCTCGCGGCTGTGGACCTTTACCAACTATTCCGGCGATGCGGGCGGCGGTGTGTTCCCGGCTTCGGACAATATGGGCTATCTGTTCCTGCTCTGCCTGCTGCTGCCAGTCTATACCATCACCGGCTATGACGCCTCGGCACATACGTCGGAAGAAACCAAAAACGCCGCGCAGTCGGTGCCCGAGGGCATCATCAAAGCGGTGTTCTGGTCGTCGTTCATTGGCTGGATCATGATCTGCGCCATCACGGTGGCGATCCCGGATCTGAGCGTGGCTGCGGGCCAAGGCTGGACGATGTTCTATGCCACGATGGATGCGATCCTGCCGTCGGGGCTGAAGAACATCCTGTATCTTGGCATCCTGATCACCCAACTGCTCTGCGGTCTGGCCACCGTCACCTCGGCGAGCCGGATGCTGTTTGCCTTCTCGCGCGATGATGGCATGCCAGTGGGCTCCAAGGCGCTGGCCTCGGTGTCGCCGAAATACCGCACCCCGGTGAATGCGATCTGGACCGCGACAGTGCTGTGCATCCTCTATGTGCTGCTGGCAATGTCGATCAAAGTTGGTGGCACCTCGATCTATGTGATCATGGTGAACTCGACCTTGGTGTTCCTGTTCTTGTCGTTCACCGTGCCACTGGTCGCGGGTCTGTTTGCCTTTGGCACCGCCAAATGGCCAAACCCCGGCCCTTGGGCGATGTCGGCGGGTCTTTACAAGCTGATCACGGTTCTGGCCGTGGTTGGCATGGCGGTGATCTTGTTCATCGCCGTCGCCCCGCCAAACGAGCGGGTGCTGTGGGTGGTGCTGGGCTTCATCGCCTTGGCGCTGGCGGTCTGGTTCGGCTTTGAAAACCGCCGTTTTGCTGGCCCGCCGATTGGGGCCGAGGTGGAAAAACGCCGCGCGGCCATCGCTGCTGCTGAAGCGGCGGTCGGCCAGAAGGCCTGACAGGGGTGATCTGAAGACACGGGCGGCTGGGGAGACCTGGCCGCCTTTTTTACGTCAAACCCCACCGCGCCGCCGAGGACTTCAACGAAATCGCACACGGATTTTCCTGCAAAAATCCACCGCTACCAAATGCGTCGCAGCCCCGGCACCGCATCAAACGCAGGGTCAGCCGAGATAAAACCCATCCCCGCCACCAGTGCGGTCGCCGCCAATATCCGGTCAAACGGGTCGCGATGCGGCCAATCCAGCAGGCCCGCACGCGTGGCGATTTCTGCGCTGAGGGGAGTGACGAAAACCTCTTGCTGTGCAGCAAGGTCTTGCAACCCAGCCACATGCGCCGCCATTTCCGGCCATTCCCCGAGACGCACCTTCTGATAAATCTCGTAGAGGGTGATCGAGGCAACATGCACCCGATCCGCCGCTTCAATCGCCTTGATCGCCCGTTCGGACAAGCGCGGCGCATCGTCTATCGCCCAAGCCCAAGTATGGGTGTCCAGCAGAACTGCCACCTGTTCTATTCCCAGTCCCGCAGGTCTTCTTCGCGCATCGGCTCGAGAAAATCAGGCGGGTTCAGGCCCTTCAGGATACCAAACTTGAACTTCGGTTTGGTTTGCGGCACCGGAACCAGACGCACCATCGGCTTGTTGTCGCGCGCAATCGTGACTTCCTCACCGCGCATCGCCGCTTCAATCAACTTGGACAGTTGGGTTTTCGCCTCATGAACATTGACTTGCATGGCACACCTTGGATTTTGCTTAGCTAATATAGCTAACCACGCGTCAAAATGCAACCCAGCCCCACCCCCGGAATCCCCTTGCGCCCCGGCGTCGCATGGCTATAACCCGCAAAGTTTTGCGCATTGGAGGCCGATATGCCGAAAAGAACCGACATCAAATCCATCATGATCATCGGTGCAGGCCCCATCGTCATCGGTCAGGCCTGCGAGTTCGACTATTCAGGCGCACAAGCCTGCAAGGCTTTGCGCGAAGAAGGCTACCGGGTGATCTTGGTCAATTCGAACCCCGCCACCATCATGACCGACCCCGGCTTGGCGGATGCGACCTATATTGAGCCGATCACCCCCGAAGTCGTCGCCAAAATCATCGAGAAAGAGCGCCCTGATGCGCTGCTGCCCACCATGGGCGGCCAAACCGGGCTGAACACCGCCCTTGCGCTGGCCGACCTCGGCGTGTTGGAAAAGTTCAACGTTGAGCTGATCGGCGCCAAGCGCCCGGCCATTGAAATGGCGGAAGATCGCAAATTGTTCCGTGAGGCGATGGACCGCATCGGCTTAGAGAACCCCAAGGCCACCATCATCGCAGCCCCCAAATTGCCATCCGGCAAGTACGACATCGCCGCAGGCGTGGCCGAGTGCATGACCGCCATCGAATACGTAGGCCTACCCGCCATCATCCGCCCCGCCTTCACGCTTGGCGGCACCGGCGGCGGCGTGGCATACAACCGCGACGACTATGAAGCGATCTGCCGGAGCGGCCTTGAGGCCAGCCCAATGGCGCAAATCCTGATCGACGAATCGCTCTTGGGCTGGAAAGAGTTTGAGATGGAGGTGGTGCGCGACACCGCCGACAACGCCATCATCATCTGCGCGATTGAAAACATCGACCCGATGGGCGTGCATACTGGCGATTCCATCACCGTCGCGCCCGCCCTGACCCTGACCGACAAGGAATACCAGATCATGCGCAACGGCTCGATTGCCGTGCTGCGCGAGATCGGGGTTGAGACTGGCGGTTCCAACGTGCAATGGGCGATCAACCCCGCCGATGGCCGCATGGTGGTGATCGAGATGAACCCGCGGGTGTCGCGCTCCTCGGCTTTGGCCTCGAAAGCCACTGGCTTCCCCATCGCCAAAGTCGCCGCCAAACTCGCGGTCGGCTATACACTGGACGAACTCGACAACGACATCACCAAAGTCACGCCCGCATCGTTCGAGCCTTCGATCGACTATGTCGTCACCAAGATCCCGCGTTTCGCGTTCGAGAAATTCCCCGGCTCTGAGCCGAACCTGACCACCGCGATGAAATCGGTCGGCGAAGTGATGGCGATTGGCCGCACCATCCACGAATCCATGCAAAAAGCGCTGGCGTCTTTGGAAACCGGCCTGAGCGGCTTCGATGAAATCACCATCCCCGGCGCGCCGGACAAAGTCGCCATCACCTTGGCGCTGTCGAAAGCCACGCCCGACCGCCTCCGCGTCATCGCCCAAGCCATGCGCCACGGGTTGTCCGACGACGAAATCAACGCGATCACCTCGTTCGATCCATGGTTCCTCGCCCGCATCCGCGAAATCATCGAGGCCGAAGCGGTTATCCGCGCCAAAGGCCTGCCGCTTGACGCCACCGGCATCCGTAAGCTGAAAATGATGGGCTTCACCGACGCCCGCCTCGCCATGCTCACCGGTCGGGACGAGGCGCAAATCCGCCGCGCCCGCCGCAACCTTGGCGTCAATGCGGTGTTCAAACGCATCGACACCTGTGCTGCCGAGTTTGAGGCGCAGACCCCCTATATGTATTCCACCTACGAAGCCCCCGCGATGGGCGATGTGGAATGCGAAGCCCGGCCCAGCAACGCCAAAAAGGTTGTCATCCTCGGCGGTGGCCCGAACCGTATCGGCCAAGGCATCGAGTTCGACTACTGCTGCTGCCATGCCTGCTATGCCCTCACCGACGCCGGCTATGAAACCATCATGGTCAACTGCAACCCGGAAACCGTTTCGACCGACTATGACACCTCGGACCGTCTGTATTTCGAGCCGCTCACCCTAGAACATGTTCTCGAAATCCTGCGGGTCGAGCAGGAAAACGGCACCCTGCACGGCGTCATCGTGCAATTCGGCGGCCAAACCCCGCTGAAACTCGCCAACGCTTTGCACTCCGAAGGCATCCCGATCCTGGGCACCACGCCAGACGCCATCGACTTGGCGGAAGATCGCGAGCGTTTCCAACAGCTTCTGCACAAGCTGGGTCTGAAACAGCCGCACAACGGCACCGCCCGCAGCCGCGATGAAGCCTTCGCAGTGGCGAAAGACGTAGGCTATCCTTTGGTCATCCGCCCCTCCTTCGTTTTGGGTGGCCGCGCCATGGAAATCATCCGCGACGACGCCCAGCTTGAACGCTACATCCGCACCGCCGTGCAGGTGTCCGGCGACAGCCCGGTTCTGCTCGACAGCTATCTATCCGGTGCCATCGAGGTTGACGTAGATGCGTTAAGCGACGGTAAAGACGTGCATGTCGCTGGAATCATGGAACATATTGAGGAAGCGGGCGTACATTCCGGTGATTCGGCTTGCTGCCTGCCGCCCCATTCGCTGACGCCCGAGATCATTGCCGAACTCAAAAACCAAACCGTGCAGATGGCCTTGGCGCTGAACGTCGTAGGCCTGATGAACGTGCAGTTTGCGATCAAAGACGGCGTGATTTTCGTGCTGGAAGTCAACCCGCGCGCCTCGCGCACCGTGCCCTTCGTCGCAAAAGCCACCGACAGCGCCATCGCCGCCATCGCCGCCCGCCTGATGGCAGGCGAGCCGATGTCAAACTTCCCGATGCGCGCGCCCTACCCCGCAGGCGTTGGCCCCGACACGCCCTTGCCCTTGGCCGATGCCTTCACGCTTGCCGATCCGATAACCCCTTGGTTTAGCGTCAAAGAAGCCGTGCTTCCCTTCGCCCGCTTCCCCGGCGTCGATCCGGTTCTGGGGCCAGAAATGCGCTCGACGGGTGAGGTGATGGGCTGGGATCGCACCTTCGCTCTGGCCTTCCTGAAGGCGCAAATGGGCGCGGGCGTCACCCTGCCCGACGCAGGCCGCGCCTTTGTGTCGATCAAAGACATGGACAAAACCGCCGCTTTTGCCACTGCCATGGCCGACCTCGTGGCGCTTGGCTTTGAGATCGTCGCCACCCGTGGCACCGCCGCCTGGTTGACCGCGCAGGGCATCAAGACCACGCTGGTGAACAAGGTCTATGAGGGCCGCCCGAACATCGTCGATCGCTTGAAAAACAACGACATAGCGATGGTGATGAACACCACCGAAGGCACCCAAGCCGTCACCGACAGTCGCGACATCCGCCGCGTGGCGCTGATGGACAAGATCCCGTATTTCACCACCGCTGCGGCGAGTATCGCTGTTGTGGAGGCGATGAAGGCTCGGGGTGAGGGCTATGGGGTGCGGACGTTGCAAGGGTGAGGCGATTCGGTCCTAAAACTATCTTGCAACAGGCCTCTCTTAATAAGAACAGAGAGTGAATCGCCCTACTTTTTCGCCGCGCGTTATATGCAGGATAAAAGATTAAGCCGCAACCATTTTCTTGTTGCCTCACCCCAGATATTGTGGCATCTATATATCAAGCAACTTGCATTTGCGATGTGAGCACTATTTTGTGTGTTCCGGCTTGAAAGAACCCCATACCTATAACATGTTTGCGTGGACGGCTTGAATGAATCACGCCGCCAAGGCTGGCGGGCCAAGGCGGCGTCTCATTCCGGTTCCGCAAATCAAAGGCTGCGGCGGTAGTTCGGACTGCAAGCGAATTAGATGTTTTTCGCTCCGAATAGTCAAGCGCACCTTAGCCTTGAATAAGGAGTGTGGCATTATGCCGCTCGAAAACTGGTATGTAAACGACACCGCTCAACCAAACGGTGACCACGAAGTGCATAGGGACGGTTGCTATTGGCTGGGCCTCGCTAAGTCCAAGAGTTACTTGGGACTTTTCGATAACTGCCGAGATGCGGTGTCTATGGCCAAAGCCAAGCACTATCGCCAGAGCAACGGTTGCGCCACTTGCGCACCGCTTTGCCATACGCAGTAAGGGAGGGAGTTTAATGGCGACCAATCCCCCAACTGGCGACGGCAAACGCAATGGCGCAGTCAAAGATCGCTCCCAAACACAAACACCCTCCGGGCACTATGTGAAACGGGATACGAACACAGGGCGCTTCATGGACGTAAAGACTTCTGACAAGACGCCCTTCAAAGGCGTCCGCAAAGAGAAGTAAGCTGTGGGGGTGCGCGTTGACTGGTGCGCACCTCCACCCGCCCCCCTTGACAAATCCCCCCCAATCCGCCATCTCCCCCCCATCGGAGCGTCCGTGCCGCGTGAGCGTGTGTAAGACCCCGAGACTGGTTCCCACCGCACGCAGGGGTTCCGCGACGGCCACGGTATTGGGCAAGCGCCCGGTGCGAGGGGGTGTCGCTTCCCACTGCCGCCCCTCGGGGTGGACGGGCGGCTATGGGCCGCCGGAAAGACTGTTATGACCACCACTTTCGCAGACCTTGGGCTTTCGGAAACCATCCTGAAAGCATTGGAAAAAACCACCCTCAAGATGCCGTCGCCGATTCAGGTGCAGGCGATCCCGCATATCATGGCGGGCAAAGATCTGATGGGTCTGGCGCAGACCGGCACGGGCAAAACCGCGGCCTTTGGCCTGCCCTTGCTGCACCGCATCCTTGATCTGGGCCACCCGCCAGCCCCCAAAACCGTGCGGGCTTTGATCCTTGCCCCCACCCGCGAGCTTGTCGCGCAAACCGCGGATAACCTTGAGGTTTTCACCAAGGGCACCTCGGTTAAGGTCGCTATGGTTGTTGGTGGTGCCTCGCTGTTCAAGCAGGCCGAACGGCTGAAACGCGGCGCGGATATCCTTGTCGCCACCCCCGGCCGTCTGATTGACCTGCTGGAGCGTGGTGATGTGTCCTTGCACGCCACCGGCTATCTGGTGCTGGACGAGGCTGACCATATGCTCGACATGGGTTTCATCCATTCCTTGCGCAAAATCGCCAAGCATATCCCGCTGAAACGCCAGACCCTGCTGTTCTCGGCCACCATGCCGAAGGATATTGAGGAACTGGCCGCGACCTATCTGCAAAACCCGATCAAGGTGCAAGTCGCCCCTCCGGGCAAGCCGGTGGAGCGTATCGACCAAAGCGTGCACTACCTGCCGAACGGTGATAAGGCATTGATGCTGAAGGAATATCTTCTGAAGCATCCGGGCGAGCAGGCCCTTGTGTTTGGCCGCACCAAGCATGGCTCGGAAAAGCTGATGAAGCTGCTGGTGGCTTGGGGCTTCAAGGCGGGCTCCATTCATGGCAACAAAAGCCAGAACCAGCGCGACCGCACCCTGACCGAGTTCCGCAAGGCGGAGTTGGATGTGCTGGTGGCGACCGATGTGGCCTCGCGCGGCATCGACATTCCCGGCGTGCGCTTTGTCTATAACTTCGACATGCCGAACGTGCCGGAAAACTACGTCCACCGCATTGGCCGCACGGCGCGGGCTGGTAAAGAAGGCACCTCGATTTCCTTCTGCGCCCCTGCCGAAATGGGCGAATTGCAAGCCATTGAAAAGCTGCTGAAAAAAGAGATCCCGGTTTTGGGTGGCGCGCCTTGGGCAGCCGATGCTGTGGCAGCCGCGCCGAAGCCCGGCCAGAACCGTGGCCAGCGCCCCGGCATGGGTCGCGGTGGCCAGAAGGCGGGCAGCCAGCCGATCCAACGCGCAGCCCCCGGCAAGCCGGGTGCGAAACCGCAGGGCAAACCGAAGCCTGCTGGCGGCAGCTTTGCGCCTCGCCGGGCGGATGGGGCGGCCAAGCCGCGCTCTGCTGTCGCGCGCACGCCGCGCTAAAAACACCAGCTAAAATCAAAAGCGCCCGGAGGTCATCCGGGCGCTTTTTCTATGCCTAAAAAGCCAAAACCTCAGCTGACCTCTTCCTCAAGATTCAGCTTCATCTCCAGCAGAACCTGTTGAATGGCCAAGGTTTCCCGCAGCATCCGCTTGGCCTCGTTGACCGAAATCACCCCGTCGCCAATCGCGGTGTTATACTCGGCCATCAGCATGGCAAAGCGCTGCGCCAGCGCCACCACATCGGCATTCACACCCTTGCTGTCGGTGTTGCGCTTTTCCGGGTCATAGCTGAGCGTGATGCCGCGCAGATCGGCCAAAGCCTCGGTCACATGCGGGAAGCGCGCCGCAGATTCCAGCTGCGCCACCACGTCAATCGGCATGAAGCGGTCGTCATGCTCATCGGAATCCGAGTAATACCGCCCCAAAGTCGCCTTCGATTTGCCCGTCAATGCGCAAGCGGCCTCGATGCCGACATCTTTGACCGGCGCCTCGGTGTGTTTTTTCAGATAGCTTTCGGTACTCATAATCCGCCCCACCCTCCCCGTGCGGCTAAGCCGGGGAATTCATTCTGTCTTTTCCCATTAATCCGCCCCTAAGGATTTGTCATGCATAAAGGTGTTCCGGGCAACCGGAACTGGTAGTGAGTGGCCAGCGCCCCCAGCGTTGGTGTGGGTGGGGTTCCGTCGTGCATGGCCCATCAGGGTGATCTGGGGCAAGTGTCACGGTCGCACGGCGGACCTACCACTTGAAGTTTGCGCTTGGGCTTGCCTGATCGCGCGTAACCATTTGCGGCGGGTCTGCTTTGGCCCCACCCGAGTATGTGCCGTGTTGTTTATGTGCCTGTTGCCAGCGTGCCAGTATGGTGTTGGTGTCGCGTTGTTTCGCTGCGGCAAACCCCCGTGACCTCCTCGCACGGTCTTGCCTCTGCCCTTGGCCATGCGCTAGATCGGCGCATGGCCAAGCTGTATTTCCACTACTCCACGATGAATGCAGGCAAATCGACCCTGCTGCTGCAAGCCGCGCATAACTATCGCGAGGGCGGGATGCAGACCCATCTGATCACCGCACAATTCGACAATCGCGCAGGCGAAGGCCGGATTGCCAGCCGCATCGGCATTGGTGAGGCCGCCGATACCTTTGCCCCCGACGACGATATGTTTGAAAAGTTGAAGCATCGCTTCGCGCAGGCCCCGGTTGCCTGCGTTTTTATCGACGAATCACAATTCCTCACCAAGCCGCAGGTTTGGCAATTGGCGCGCGCGGTGGATGATCTCGGCGTGCCGGTGATGTGCTATGGGCTGCGCGTTGATTTCCAAGGCAATCTTTTTCCCGGCTCCGCCGCCTTGCTGGCTTGGGCGGATGAAATGCGCGAGGTGCGCACGATTTGCCATTGCGGCAAGAAGGCCACCATGGTGATCCGGCGCGGCCCCGATGGCCGGGCGCTGAAAGACGGCGAGCAGGTGCAGATCGGCGGCAATGAAACCTATGTCTCGCTCTGCCGCCGCCATTGGCGCGAAGCGGTGGGCGCATAGCCGCTGCTTGGCCTTTGCGGGCCGCCTCGCTGCGGCGATGCGCGTGGCGCGCAAACAGCGCTAGCCCTCTTGCGCCTTCGCCCGTAGCGCGATCATCGAGCCTGCCACCACGATCAGCACCATGCCACACACCGCCAAAGCTGTCAGCGTCTCGCCCCAGATCAGATAAGACCAGAACGCCGAGGCGGGCAGGATGATATATTCCAGCACCGAGGCCCGGCTGGCCCCGGTGATCTGATAGGCGCGGATCATCATGCCCACGCCCAAAAGCGACCCCGCCGCCTGCACGAAGGTCCAGAAATAGAACGTACCCGAGGCCCAGACCGCGCCACGCTGCAAGAACCCATCCGTCCCCAAGGGCACCGCAATCGGCCACAACGCGAGTGCGATCATGCCCAGCGCCCCAATCACCCCCAAGGCGAGGAAAAACCCGGCCAGCAGGGTCTCGGCGCTTTCCTCGGGGCACCATTCGCGCGTCGCAATATTGCCCATCGCATACATAGCGCCTGCGATCACGGGGAGTAAGGCCGCCACAGATGCGCCGGACATTGCCTCGGGGCCCAGCACCAGAATCACCCCCAGAAATCCCACCGCCACCGCGATGATCCGCACCGGGCCAATCGCATGGCCATAGGCAAAGCGGGAAATCAGCAGCACGAAGATCGGGGCTGTGAACAGGCCTGCGGCGACCAAAGCCACCGGCAGAAACGCCAAAGCGCCGAAATAGATCACCATCGCCAGCCCATGAATGGTCGACCGCGCCAGCACCGCTCGTAGGTTCACCGGGCGCAGCCGCAGCCCCAGCGGCACCGCCAACAGCCCCAGCAAGACCATCGCCAGCGCCGTGCGGGTGAAGTGGAACTGCCACAGCCCGGCCTCGCCTGCTATCACCTTCACATAATTGTCGGTAAAGCCGATGATCATCGCATAGGTAAAGATCAGCCCGGCGGCGGCTAAAGTATGGTCTTTCGTCGCGGACATTACATGACCCTTCGGTTTTCAACTTCCCAACTGCCCGGAACGCTTCCACTCTGCACGTCAGAAAGCGACATATCGCACAGGGTTTCGGGGAGGGAACAACATGGGCTGGCTGGCAGATGAAACCGGGCTTGGCAAAACACGGGCGAATTATGCAGCCCTGACGCCGCTGTCACATCTGCGCCGCGCGGCGGATGTGTTCGCCCATCGCACCGCCTTGGTGTGGAAATCCACCCGTCTCAGCTATGCCGACTATGCCATGCGCACCAGCCAGCTCGCCAGCGCTTTGACCCAACGCGGTATCCAGCCCGGCGATGTGGTGGCGACGCTGCTGCCGAATATCCCGGCACAAGCCGAGGCGCATTTCGGCGTCCCCGCCTGTGGCGCTGTGCTGAACACCATCAACACGCGGCTGGAGGCCGACACCGTCGCCTATATCTTCGGCCATGCCGGGGCAAAACTGCTGCTCTGTGACACCGCTTTCCTGCCCTTGGCCGAAGCCGCCATCGCCCAGATGACCACGCCCGCGCCGCAGATCATCGAGGTGGTCGATCACGGTTTCACCGCTTCGGGTCGCTATGACACCTACGAAGCCCTCGTCGCCCTCGTCGCCACCGGCGATCCCGGCTTTGACTGGCTTATGCCAGAGGATGAATGGGAAAGCTTGGCGATCAACTACACATCCGGCACCACCGGGCGCCCGAAAGGCGTCGTCACCCACCATCGCGGCGCTTACCTCGCCACCACCGCCAATGCGATCGGCTGGCGGATGCAGTTGTTCCCGACCTACCTCACCATCGTGCCGCTGTTTCACTGCAACGGCTGGTGCCACGCTTGGATGATCCCGATGCTGGGCGGCACCGTGGTCTGCTGCCGCGATGTGACCGCCAAGGCGATCTATGATGCCATCGCGGACGAAGGTGTGACGCATTTCGGCGGTGCCCCTATCGTGTTGAACACCATGATCAACTGCAAACCCGAAGACCGCCGCAGCTTTGCCCACATCGTCGAGGTGTTCACCGCAGGCGCTCCGCCCCCCGCCGCCACCCTCGCCGCGTTTGAACCCTTGGGCTTCAACGTCACCCAAGTGTATGGGCTGACCGAAACCTACGGCCCCGCCACCGAATGCCTGTGGCAAACCGAATGGGATGCGGCGACGGGGGATGATCGCTCGGCGCTGAAAGCCCGCACCGGCGTTGCGATGGCGATGCTGGAGGCGGCCGAGGTGCATGACAGCCAAGGCCGCCCGGTGCCCCGCGATGGCGCGCATCTGGGTGAGATCGCGATGCGCGGCAATATGGTGATGAAGGGCTATTACAAGAACCCCGAAGCCACAGCCGAGGCGTTCAAGGGCGGCTGGTTCCGCTCCGGCGACATCGCCTTCCAGCATCCCGACGGCTATCTGAAAATCACCGACCGCGCCAAGGACATCATCATTTCGGGCGGCGAGAATGTCTCCTCGGTCGAGGTCGAAGGTGCCTTGATGCACCACCCCGCCGTCTTGCTTTGTGCCGTGGTCGCCAAGCCCGATGCGAAATGGGGCGAGGTGCCTTGCGCCTTTGTCGAGTTGAAACCGGGCGCAGAGGCGACCGAGGCCGAGTTGATCGCGCATTGCCGCACGCGCCTCGCTGGCTTCAAACCCCCGAAACATGTGGTGTTCACCGAACTTCCCAAGACCTCGACCGGGAAAATCCAGAAGTTTGAACTGCGTGCGGTGGCGAAACTGATGGACGCGTGATTGTGGGCCGCATCGCAAGTGGCTATCGTAACCCCATGAGAATAGGGAAAGACGCCACCGCGCAATGACAGCACTTCGCAAATACCTGCGGCTGGAAAGCCCTGGGCTGTGGCGCGAAACCCCCTCGGCGCAGTTGCGCGAGGTTGTCGTCGGCCTGCGCGAAGCCACCATCGTTTTGTCAGACCCCAAGACCGAGATGGCGCTGGCGCAATGGTCGCTGCCCGCCCTCACCCGCCTGAACCCCGGCAAACTGCCCGCCCTCTATAGCCCCGGTCAGGATGATCCCGAAACGCTGGAGGTCGATGACCGCGACATGATGGCGGCGCTGGATACCGTGCGCAGCGCACTTGAGCGCCGCCGCCCGAAACCGGGCCGTCTGCGCGGGGTGCTGCTGGGTGGGTTTGGCGCGGTGATCGGTGCGCTGGCAGTGTTCTGGCTGCCCGGCAAACTGATCGACTACACTGCCGCCATGCTGCCCCCCGCCACCCGCAGCGATCTGGGCAAGCTGGCGCTGCAAGATCTGACCAAGCTGACCGGATCGCCCTGCACCGGGCGCGATGGCACGGCGGCGTCTGTGGCTTTGGGCCTGCGGCTGAACCCCACCCATCCGCCGCATGTGCTGGTGGTGCGCGATGCGCTGCAAGCCCCGCTGGCTTTGCCCGGCGATCTGTTAATCCTGCCGCTGAAGCTGGTGCAAAGCGCCAGCAGCCCCGAGGCGCTGGCAGGCTATATCCTTGCCGCCACCGGGCAAGCCGCACTCCACGACGCGATGCAGCCCTTGCTGGAAAAGGCGGGCCTGCTCGCCACCGTGCGCCTGCTCGCCAGCGGCGCGATTGCCCCCGAGGCGCTGGATGGCTACGGCCAAAGCCTGCTTGCACCACCGCCGCCAAGCCTCAGCGATGAAGCGCAGCTCGCGGCCTTCGCGGCGGCGAAAATCACCACGCAGCCCTATGCCTATGCGCTGGATGGCACAGGGGAAACCACCCTGTCGCTGATCGAGGCCGACCCTTTCCCGAACGGCAGCCAACCTGATGTGCTGAGCGCGCAGCATTGGGCCGATCTGCAAGGCATCTGCGGCGGCTAAGCCCAGTCCAAGCGTGAAATAGCAAAAGCCCCCCCGGCGCAAACCGAGGGGCTTTCTAAATCACACCAAAGCCTTAGCGGATATAAGCGTCGCCAAACCCAGCCCCGCGCGCCATCCGCAACGCCGCTTGCGCATCCGCCCCCGAGCCAAACGGCCCCGCCATCACGATCTGCAAATCCTTGCCGCCGCGATGCAGCTTCGACTTCGCCACCGGCAGGCCCAAAGCCTGCAACTGCGCCGCAGCCCCCGCCGCATTGGCAGGCACGCCAAAGGTGCCAATCTGCACCCAAGCCCCCCCCGCGCACGGGCTTAGGCGCAACCTCTGCCTGCCCCGAGGATGACACCGTCACCGAGGCCAGAGGCTTATGCTTGCGGGTCTTGGCCTTTTGCACATCACTGATCAGTTTCGCCGGGACCTTCTGCGTCCAAAGCTGATCCTGCGCCGCCTGCCCCTCTGCCGTGCCCACGCCACGCTGCGGGTTCAAACGGTCATCGGTCCACGCCAGCTTGTAGCCCTTCGGCACCACCACATCCGGCACCGCAGCCGAGGCATAGGCGGGGGCTGCCGCTACCCGGCCCACGCCGGCATTATCCGCCCGCGCCACCTGTACAGGCTCGCTCAGCGCCGCCCCCACACCCGCGCCGCGCGGATAGATCGGCGGCCGCCAGCCGGTCAGCGTGCCATCGCCGCGCGTACAGACCACCGCCGTGCCACCGTTGCGCAACCGCACCACTTCCGCCACCGGAGCCGAGGTATAACAGCCGATCCTGCCCGGCGCAGGCTCCGCTGCGACCCGTTCATAGCTTTGCGCCGGGGTTGGCAAGCTGGCCACCAGACCTGTGGTCGAATGTTCAACCCGCACCTGCGGCACGGGTTTCACCACCTCCGCTTCGGGCATCATCGCACTGGCCACCGTCGCCATCGGCGCATTGGCTTTCGCGGGCTTCACCACCACCGGGGCCGCAGCCACCACAACGGGGGCGACCTTAGCCGGGGCCACCGGAGCCACATCTTCGGCCACTTCAATCGCAGGCTTTGCGCCGAATGTCGGCGGATAGCCACACAGAACCTTATGGCTGCGGTCGACCCGCGCCACCCATTGCGCGGCACCACCGTAGCTGGCGTTCATAAAAACGCAGCCCCGGCTGTCGACATATTGCGCCCCCTTAAAGATTGCGCCCCCTTAAAGCTGGCAGGAGGCCGCTCGGCAGGCTGGCCGATCTGCGCCACTGTCTGCGCAGAGGCCACAATCGGGCCCATCACCGCCGCGAACACCGCAACCGATACAAGTTTCAATAGCATGACTACCCCCAAGTAGTTTTGGGGACAGGATGCGTCAGGATTGTTTCCGAGTAAAGGGGCTTAGGCTTTATTTAGCACCAAACATCCGGTCGCCCGCATCCCCTAGCCCAGGAACAATATATCCGTGGTCATTCAGCTGTCTGTCTACTGCTGCTGTGACGATCTGCACATCGGGATGCGCCGCTTTCATCCGGGCGATGCCTTCTGGGGCCGCAAGCAGGCACAAAAACCGGATATTCTTCGCACCCGATTGTTTCAAAAGCGTAATCGCCGCGACCGAGGAATTCCCCGTCGCCAGCATCGGATCGACCACGATCGACACCCGCTCCTCCAGATGATCGGGCAGCTTGCAATAGTATTGCACCGGTTGCAGTGTTTCCGGGTCGCGGTACAATCCGACAAACCCCACCCGCGCCGCAGGGATCAATTCCAGAATACCATCCAGCAAACCATTGCCCGCCCGCAGGATCGAGATCAGCGCCAGTTTCTTGCCGTCAATCGTCGGCGCATCCATCGCCTCTATCGGCGTCTCAATCGCCTTGGTGGTCATCGGCAACTCGCGCGTCACCTCATAGGCCAAAAGCAGGCTGATCTCGCGCAACAGCTTGCGAAAGCTGGCGGTCGAGGTGTCTTTTTCGCGCATAAGCGTCAGCTTATGCTGCACCAAAGGGTGCGAAACGACGGTCAGATGTTCAGCCATGGGCCTGCTCCAGAGTTTTCAGAATGCGGGTTTTGGTATCGGCGTCACAAAACGCCGCGTCAAGCGCAGTGCGGGCGATCTTGGCAAAAACGCCCTCATCCCAGTCAAACGCGCGGTGCAGCATCTCATATTCCCGCGCCATCGTGGTGTGGAAAAACGGCGGGTCATCGGTGTTGATCGTCACCTTGACCCCGCGATCAAACATCTCGCCAATCGGATGCGCCCGGAAACTGGGATAGATGCCAAGGGCGACGTTCGAGCCGGGGCAAAGCTCCAGCACCACACCGCGCTCGGCAATTTCCTCGACCAGCGCCATATCTTCAATCGCCCGCACGCCATGCCCGACCCGCTCCGCCCCCAGATCATTCATCGCCGCGCGCACTTCGTCCGGCCCCTTCCATTCACCCGCATGGGCGGTGATGCGCAACCCCGCCTCGCGCGCCATGTCGAACGACCACAGGAAATCCTTCAACTGCCCGGATTTCTCATCGCCGCCAATACCAAAACCCGTGATGAACCCGCCCGCCGTCTCGGCGGCACACCGCGCCGTCTCGCGGGCCTTCTCAGGCCCAAAATGCCGGATCGGCGTGACGATGCCGCGCAGGGTGATGCCGAAATCCGCCTCGGCCTTGGCGGCGGCTTCGGTGATCGCATGCAGATATTCGCGCCAAGCCCCCAGATCGCGGCCACCGCAGAAATCCGGGCTCAGGAAAGTTTCGCTGTAAATCACGCCACTTGCAGCGCTTTCTTCAAGCACGGCGAGGGTGAGGCGATAGAAATCCTGCGGCCATTTCAGCGGCTCACAGGCCGCCTCATAAACCTTCAGAAAGTTCCAGAAGTCGATGAAGCGATAAGAGCCGTCCTCATTAAATATCCCGGCGATGTCGATATTCTTCTCTTTCGCCAACCCCTTGATAAACGCAGGTGGAGCCCCGCCTTCCAAGTGCAAATGCAACTCGACCTTCGGCATTTTAATCAAATTGTTCCTCCTCTGTGCTCAAATATCCTGGGGGTCCGGGGGCTAGCCTCCGGCTTGCATGTCACAAGAACGACCTTCCCGGCCCCATCGCAGCCACCCCCAAATGCGCGGCCACGCTCGCTCCCACATCTGCAAACGCCCGCAGCCCCAAACCACCTGACCCAATCCCGGCGCAAATCACCGGCACCCGTTCCCGGGTATGCTCCGTCCCCACCCATGTCGGATCATTGCCGTGATCGGCGGTGAAAATCGCCAGATCGCCGGGGCGCAACCGCGCCAGCAGTCCGCCAACACGCACGTCAAACCATTCCAGCGCGCGGGCATAGCCCGCCACATCGCGCGGATGGCCGTACAGCGTGTCAAACTCGACAAAGTTGGCAAAGGTCAAGGAACCCTCCTCGGCATTGTCCACCAAGCCATCCAAATACCCGAAAAGGTCAAGATCACTTTTTCCCTTCCACAGCTTGCCAATGCCCTTCATCGAGAAAATATCGCCGATCTTGCCAATCGCATGGGTCGCCCGCCCCGCGCTTTGCACCCATTCCAGCAAAGTCGGCCCCGGCGGGTCCATCGCGTAATCATGGCGGTTTGCGGTGCGCTTGAACGCCCCCGGCACCCCGGTGAACGGCCGCGCAATCACCCGGCCCACCTTCAGGCCATGCAGATGCGGTGCCAGATCCTGACACAGTTTCAACAACCGCTCCAACCCGAACGCCTGCTCATGCGCCGCGATCTGGAACACGGAATCCGCCGAGGTATAGCAAATTGGCCAGCCGGTGCGCAGATGTTCGGCGCAATGCTGCTCGATAATCGGCACGCCCGAGGCGTGGCAGTTGCCCAAAATACCTTGCGTTCCCGCCAGCTTACAGACCAGCGCCACCAAATCCGCAGGGAACGCCGGAACCGTATCCGGGAAATACGTCCAGTCCCACGGCACCGGCACCCCGGCCAGTTCCCAATGCCCCGAGGGCGTGTCCTTGCCGCGCGACACTTCCGTCGCCGCCCCCCACCTGCCCACAGGTGCTGCCCCCAACCCCGAGGCCAGCCGAATGGCCGCCCCCAGCCCCAGCCCATCCAAATGCGGCATCCGCAAAGGCCCCGCGCGCCCGACATCCGCCCGCCCCGCAGCACAGGCCTGCGCGATATGGCCCAGCGTGTTCGCCCCGGCATCGCCAAAATCCGCCGCGTCGGGCGCCCCGCCGCAGCCCACGGAATCCATCACGATCAGAAACGCGCGTGCCATTCAGGCTATCCTTTTGATGATCAAATCCGGGTCAGGCGGGGCCAGCGGCCCCATCGCATAGGCCGCCTGCACGCGGGCAATCGCCTCGTCCGCCGCCGCTTCTGTCGCGGCATGCACCATACAGAGCGGATCGCCCGCGCCGATATCCTCGCCAATCCCCGCCAAATCGGACAGCCCCACCGACAGGTTCAGCTTGTCACCCTCGCGCTGCCGCCCGCCGCCCAAACCGACCACCGCCAAGCCCAAACCCTGCCCGTCAATCGCTACGACAAAGCCCTGCCGCAGACTTGGCACCTCGCGGATCACGGTTGCGGCTGGCAGGCGATCCGGCCAACGTTCAACAAAATCAAGCGGCCCGCCTTGCGCCGCCACCATGCGGCCAAACCATTCCGCCGCAGCCCCAGATTCCAGCGCCTGCTCGATCCGCCCCACCCCATCGGCGGGGTCCGCCGCAAGCCCGCCCAAAGCCAAAGCCTCGCCGCCCAAAGCCATGGTGATATCCCACAAAGCCGCGTTAACGGAGGTGCCCGTCAGCGTCTCCATCACCTCAATCACCTCCAGCGCATTGCCCGCAGCGGTCGCCAAAGGCTGACTCATATCGGTGATCAAAGCGGAAGTCATACACCCCGCCCCTTGTGCTGTATGCACCAACGCCCGCGCCAAAGCCTCCGCCTCGGCAAGGGTTTTCATGAACGCGCCCGAGCCGCATTTTACATCCAGAACAAGCGCTTCCAGCCCCGCCGCCAGCTTTTTCGACAAGATTGAGGCGGTGATCAGATCGACGGACTCAACCGTCCCGGTCACATCGCGCACCGCGTAAAGCCGCCGATCCGCAGGCGCAATTTCGGCGCTCGCCGAGACGATGGCGCAGCGAATATCCTTCAACTGCCGCCGCAACTGGTCCTCGGTCAGCCCAGTTTTGAACCCCGGAATAGACTCCAGCTTATCCAGCGTGCCGCCAGTATGGCCCAAGCCGCGCCCCGAAATCATCGGCACATAGGCCCCGCAGGCCGCCAGCGCAGGCGCCAGCATCAGCGACACGCAATCGCCAATCCCGCCGGTCGAGTGCTTGTCCAACACCGGCCCCGGCATGTCCCATTCCAGCACATGCCCCGAGTCCCGCATCGCCCGCGTCAGCGCCACACGGCCCTGTTCACCGAGGCCCTTCAGCAGCACCGCCATCGCGAACGCGCCCGCCTGCGCATCCGTCACAGCACCCGAGGCCAACCCTTGCGCGAACCATTGCAATTCCTCGCTTGAGGGCACCGCGCCATCCCGCAGGCTGACGATAATGGCGCGGGCGTCCATCAGGCTTTGTCCATATGGGCAGAGGTAAACACCCCCGGCAGCAATTCCGCCACCGTCAGCACCTTAGATTTTCCATCGGTGGTATATAGGGTTACCCGCACATCTTGATCGGCAAACTCGGCGATTTTCTGACGGCAACCCCCACAGCAGGGCACCGGTTCAGGGCTATCGGCGATCACGGCAATCTCGGCAATCCGCGTATCGCCGCCTGCAATCATTGCCGCAATCGCGCCCGTCTCGGCGCAGGTGCCTTCCGGGTAAGCCACGTTTTCAACATTGCAGCCGATATGCAGCCGCCCCTCAATCGACAGGATCGCCGCCCCCACTTTGAAGCGCGAATAGGGCGCATAGGCGCGCAAACGCACCTCGGTTGCAGCGTTCAAAAGCGACATCAGCGGCTCCACTTCCTGACCATATGGTCCAGAAGTGTGAGCCGCTTCAGGCCAAAGTGCAAGGGCGCTACAGAACCTGCGTCGGCGGATTTCCGGGCAGCGAGACTTCCAAAAGCTGTAAATCCGCTGAACATTCGGAATACCGCGTCGCCATCCCCGGCGGGATCACGAAGGCATCGCCGGGCGACAGGCGGTAGGGGTCTTTGCCTTCGCCCTCCAGCGTCATTTCACCGCTCATCACAAAGCTGAACAGAATATCGCCCTGATGCTTGGTCCATGGTGCCACGCCCGTGGGCCGCGCCACCATCACCGATGCCACGCCCTTGGTATTGGCGTTGATCGTGGTATCGCGCACCTCAAACCCCGGAATGCGGAATGGCGCAAACGCCCCGGTGGCCCCGATATTATGCACAAAGCGCTGGCCGTCCCATTCGCGCTCGCGGTTGATCGTGCCATTCGGCAGGGTCATAACGTGGTCAATTTCGGTGACATGCTCGGCAGGCACGCCGATTTCCACCACCTGCACGCCTTCGGAGTGCAGCACTTTATGCCGGATCGTGGGCGGCTGGATGAAGCAATCGCCCGCCTCAATCCGCAGGATATCGCCTTGATCTTCATAGAGAACATCGACCCAACCCGCGACGCAGAAGATCAGCTGAAAGCCAACTTTGTGGTAATGCACCATGTCTGGCACCGGGCCATCCGGCACCCGGATGTGGCTGGCGATCATAGCACCACCCAACCGCGTCGGGATCAGATCGCGGTATTCCATCCCTGCCCGCCCGATCACCCAAGGCGCTTGATCGGCCAAACGCCGCACCACGAAGGCATGTTCGGTTTTCGGCAGCACCAACGGCGGGTTCAACTCGTCAATCTCAACCTGCGTGCCACCGGGCGAGGTCAGCGCCCGCGCGCCATCGGCAATCGGGTCATCGGTCAAAATCCGCAGCAAACCCGGCGCGGCTTGGCTTTCGGCGTCCAGCCGCAGTCGCAAGCCATGGCCCGAGATCACCGCCACCGCCGGATTGTCCGCCGGATAGATCATATCCATCCGCATCCCCAAGGTCTTGGTGAAAAACGGCAAATCCTTGCGCAAGTCACGGGTCGGCAGCACGATTTCGGCGCGAATATCAGACATCAGCTTTTCCCTATGGGCGTTGGCGTTGGCGTTGGCGTTATATTTCAAACTTAAAGTTTCGATTTCAAGCGATTTCTTGTGATACGAGCTATCACCAAACCGCTTTGACTTTGCGATGGGCTTGCTTTGCTTTAAGTCTGCCCGGGCATACTCAACCCAAAAGCCTACATGTCCTTCACAAAACGGCGCTAAAGCACCGAGGGAAAAAGCCACAGTTGGCGAGAGATAAAAACTGGTTTAAGGGTAAACTATAAATCTGCGGGAGGTTTCGGATGGAAGAGGCACGCCACGCCAAGCGGCGCTGGATTACCATGAATTTCCCAAACCGGGAAAGCTGGAGATCCGCGCGACCAAGCCCTTGGCGAATGGCCGTGACCTGTCCCGCGCCTATTCCCCCGGTGTCGCCGAAGCTTGTCTTGAGATCAAAGCCGATCCCGCCACAGCCAGCCGCTACACCGCGCGCGGCAATCTGGTGGCGGTTGTCACCAACGGCACTGCCGTCTTAGGCCTTGGAAACATTGGCGCTTTGGCCTCCAAGCCGGTGATGGAGGGCAAGGCGGTTCTGTTCAAGAAATTCGCCGGGATCAATGTGTTCGATATTGAGATTGATGAAAAAGACCCTGACAAGTTGGTCGATATCATTGCCTCACTCGAACCAACCTTTGGCGCGATCAATCTGGAGGACATTAAAGCGCCCGAGTGCTTCATCGTTGAGAGCAAGCTGCGCGAACGCATGAAAATTCCGGTGTTCCATGACGATCAACATGGCACCGCCATTGTTGTTGCCGCCGCAATTTTGAATGCGCTCAGCTTGGTGAAAAAAGATATCGCCAAGGTTAAGGTTGTTTCCACTGGCGGCGGGGCAGCAGGCATTGCCTGCCTCAATCAGCTGGTCGCGTTGGGCTTAAAGCGCGAGAATGTGATTCTGTCTGATCATATTGGTGTGGTTTACAAAGGCCGCGCCAAAGATATGACCGGTCAAAAAGCTGAGTACGCGTCTGACACCAAAGCGCGCACCTTGGCGGAAGCTATTCCTGGGGCGGACGTTTTTCTGGGGCTTTCGGCACCGCGCATTTTGACGCCCGAGATGGTCAAGACGATGGCCAAGCAGCCCATCATCATGGCGCTGGCCAACCCCGAACCTGAAATCAGGCCTGAGCTAGCGCGCGAAGCCTCGCCCGACGCGATTATTGCCACCGGGCGTTCTGATTATCCCAACCAGGTGAACAACGTTTTGTGTTTTCCTTACATCTTTCGCGGCGCGTTAGATGTGGGGGCCACTACCATCAACGAAGAAATGAAGTTGGCCTGCGTGCGTGCCATCGCTCAGCTTGCGCAGGGTGCCTCATCCGATGTGGTGTCGGCAGCGTATGGTGGCGAGCAATTGCGTTTTGGGGTGGACTACCTGATCCCCAAACCTTTCGATCCGCGCCTGATTTCTGAAATTGCCCCAGCAGTTGCCAAAGCCGCCATGGACTCAGGGGTTGCAACACGGCCCTTGGCTGATCTGGAGGCGTATCGCCAGCAGTTGAATCAGTTTGTTTATAAGTCGGCCTTTGTAATGAAGCCGATTTTCGACAAAGCGCGCGCCAACCCTAAACGC
>JAYTVN010000015.1:0-198292 GCA_043743975.1 Cypionkella sp. | reverse complement strand
AGCACCTCATCGGGGTCGTAGTGGCGGAAGGCAAATTCGTTGGTGCTGCCCTCGCCCTCATATTTGATCGCGGGGATGGTCTTGAAAAAATCGGTCATATTGATCCTCGGGGATAGCTGCGATCAGCCGATGCGGCGGCCGGATTGATCGAAAAGGTGACGATGCGCGATGTCGGGCGCAACCCGCAGCGCTTGACCTGCTGTGAAATGCGGATTGCCATTCAGCCGCAGGGTCAGATCGCCGACACTGGCCGCGATATGCAGAATGGTTTCATTGCCCAGATATTCCGTGACCTTCACCGTGGCCTCCCAACCGCCTTCGGTCACCAGCGACAGATGCTCGGGGGGGATCCCGTAGGTGGTCGCGCCGAGATCTTCGGCCAATTTGCCCGTCAGCATGTTCATCTTGGGGGAACCGATGAAGGCCGCGACAAAAGTGGTTTGCGGGCGGGCATAAAGCTCCTCTGGGCTGCCGACCTGCTCGATGCGTCCGGCGTTCATCACCACGATCTGATCGGCCAAGGTCATCGCCTCGACCTGATCATGGGTGACATAAACCATGGTGGCGCCCAATGTGTGATGCAACTCGGCCAGTTCCACCCGCATCTGCGTGCGCAGCGCCGCATCCAGATTGGACAACGGCTCATCGAACAGGAACACCCCCGGATTGCGCACGATAGAGCGGCCAATCGCAACGCGCTGGCGTTGCCCACCCGACAGCGCTGCGGGTTTGCGATCCAACAGGTGCGTCAGGTGCAGAATTTCGGCGGCTTTGGCGACGCGGACCTCACGCTCGGGCTTCGGCACCTTGGCGAGCCACAGCCCGAAGTCGATATTTTGGCCGACGGTCATATGCGGGAACAGCGCATAGGATTGAAACACCATCGAAATGCCACGCTCGGACGGCTCGTCGCGGGTAACGTCGCGGCCATTGATGTGGATTGCGCCGCGGGTTGGCATCTCTAGCCCTGCGATCATCCGCAACAGCGTCGACTTGCCACAGCCGGAGGGGCCGACCAGCACGGTGAACGAGCCATCTGGAATGGAGAGTGTCAGATCGGGAATGATTTCAACAGCGGCAAAGCTTTTGTTGAGGGCGGACAGCAGAACTTCAGCCATTGCGGTAGCTCCCAGATATGAGGTTACGGGTCATCCCTTCACCGCCCCGCCGGTCAGACCGGCGACGATGTATTTCTGGGCGGCCAGAAAGAAAGCGACAGAGGGCAGGATGGTCAGGGTGATGAAGGCCAAGGTGCGGTTCCATTCGACGACATATTCGCCGCGAAACTGCATCATCCCCAACGGCCAAGTGTAGAGATCGCGCGAGTTCACCACCACCAAGGGCAGCAGGAAATTGTTCCAACTGGAGACGAAAACGAAGGTGCCGACGGTGGCAAGGATCGGCGTGGACAGCGGCAAAGTGAACTGCCAGAAAAAGCGGATGTAGCCGCAGCCCTCGACATAGGCGGCCTCGAACAATTCCTTCGGAAGTTGCTCAAAAAACGTCTTGAACAGCAGGATGGCCAGCGACAGCCCAAACGCGGTCTGTGGCAAGATGACGGCCCAGTAGCTGTCCAACAGCCCAAGATCGCGCACCTTGATGAACAGGGGCAGGATGGCGGTGGCGAAGGGGAAGACGAGGCCCAAGAACAAATAGGCCTGCAACCATTTGGCCCCAAAGAACCGGATCTGCGCGAAGACATAGGCTGCGGCTCCGGCGACGATCAGGGTCAGGAAAACCGCCATCATCGAAATGAACAGCGAATTGCCAAGGTAGCGCCAGAACGCGGCATCGTTCAGGATCGCCGCAAAATACTCGGTTTGCCAGACTTGCGGCAGCCCGAACGGGTTGGTGCGCAATTCTCCGGCTGCTTTGAAGCCGCCCAAGAAGGTGACGAGCATCGGGCCAAGCACGAAGGCGGTGACCAGCATCAGCACGGTGGCGCGCCCTAGGCCCGCAAAAAACGTTGAGGCTTTCATCGCGCGTCTCCTTTGTTCATTTGACGTTGATAGGCGACGGCCACGACCACGGCGGCGGCAAACAAGATCACGCCGACCGCGCTGCCAAAGCCGACCTTCAGCCGGGTCAGCCCGAAGGCATAAAGATAGGTGACGATGGTATGGGTGGAGTTTGACGGGCCGCCATTGGTCAGCGGGATCACCACATCAAACAGCTGCAACGAGCCGACGATGGCGAAGAAGCCCGAGACCATCAGCGCGGGTTTGATTTGCGGGATCAGCACATGGCGCACAATCGCCCAGCGTTTAGCCCCCTCGATACGTCCCGCCTCGATCAATTCTGCGGGGACGCCCTGCAGCGCGGCGATGTAGATCATCATGTGGAAGCCGAAATATTTCCACACCACCACAACCGTGATCGCGTAAAACGCCCAAGTTTTGTCGGCGAGGATGAAAACCGGGTCCATCCCCAAGGCGGCGAACACCCCCGCCGCGACGCCGGTGTTGCCGTCGAACACAAAGCTCCAGATCAGGCCAGAGGCGATCTCGGCCAAGATATAGGGCAGAAAGAACACCAACCGAAACGCGGCATTGGTCGGGGTTTTCTTGTAGATCAGCAGCGCAAGCATCAGCGCAAGCGGCATTTGCAACACCAAGGAAACCACCAGCACGATCATAGAGTTGCGCACAGATTGCCAAAAGATGCCGTGGCTGAGCACCAGTTCATAATTGGCGAGGCCGACGAATTCGGTCGGGCTGCCGTAGCCGTTCCATTTGAAGAAACTGTAATAGCCTGCGTCGAGCAGCGGCAGCATGACGAACAGGGTGAACAGGATCAGTGCGGGCGGCAACATGATAAGAACTGCGGTCATGCGGCTGTCTGGCCACCATTTACGCAAGCCGGATTTGGACGGTGCAGGCATGGGGAACCTCACAGTGAATGGGAAAGGACGGGGGGGAAGGTGGCGGATCGGATGGGGAGGCCTCCGATCCGCCGTGTCGGCTCAGCGCATCGACCACGCGTCTTGAATGATTTGGGCGGCGTCTTCAGGGGTCACGTTGCCCTGCGCCAGATCTGCCGACATATCGTTGAACGTGGCGCCAACATCGGCACCAAGCACCTGATCCAAGAACACCTGATGGTATTGCGCTGCGGCCAAATGCTGCGACATCGCCTTGAAGAACGGGTTGGTGATGCCAGCATCCGCGCCGATTGCGACCGGGATGAAATAGCCCGCCGCAGCACCGGCGGCTTGATTTTCGGGGCTGTTCAGCACTTTCAGGAATTCCACTGCTTCGGGCGAGGCGCTGGAAGACACCGCCCAACCGTTCAGCCCGCCAAAGGTATCGCTGGCAGCACCAGCACCGCCTTCGACGGCCGGAAAGCTCATGATCGCCATCCGGGCGTCATCGAGGCCCTTGCCAGAGACCGACGCTTGCTTGGCCGAGCCATAATCCCAATCGCCCATCAGGTGAAACACCGCTTTGCCATCGCCAAACATTCCCGAGGCCTGTTCAAACGTGGTGTCCATGTAGCCCGGCTGGAAGGGTTCCAAGGCCATCAGCTGTTGGAAATCAGCGCCTGCTTTCACAAAGGGGGCTGCTGCAAACCCATCGCCCTCACCCGCAATCGCTGCGGCAAAACCAGCGGCCCCCGCCTCGTGCAATGCCAGATAGCCATAATAGAAATGCAACGGCCATTTGTCTTTGCCGCCTGCGACGATTGGGGTGATGCCCGCAGCTTTTGCCTTTTGCACAGCTGCCAGAAAGTCAGCCCATGTCTTGATCGCCGTCACATCAATGCCAGCCTTTTCCGCCAGATCAAGGTTTGTCCAAAACACAACTTCTGAGGCGTTGATCGGGGCACCGACGATCTTGCCGTCAATGGTGAACGCGCCAACGCCTGCCGCAGAATAAAGCTTTGCCCAGTCTGCGCCCACGTCAGCGGTGATGTCTTTCAGGAATCCCGCAGCGGCCTGCTCGACAAGAACGCCACCACCCCAGCTGTAGAAAATATCCGGGCGGGCGTCTGATTGCAGCAAGGTCGGCAGTTTTTGCTTGAACGCCTCGGTCGAGAGATATTCAAACTGCACGTCGATGCCGGGATGGGCGGCCTCATAGGCCGTGGTGATCTGGTCATACAGCGCCTTCTCGCCATCGTTGCCGGGCTCGGAGCGCAAGACTTTGATCGTGGTATCGGCCAGCGCGGGCAGGATAGAGGCCGACGAGAGCAATGCGGCCAGAAGGGCAGATGCCCCAATGCGAGTCATGTTCATAATTTCCTCCTCAGGTGGCATCGGTTGGATGCGCGGAACCGATGCCGGGTTGCCACGCATATTGGTTATTCGGCGATGGTCGTGAACGATTGGGCGGGCAGTGATACCGTGACGCGCGCCGTGCCGCATTGAACCTGCACGATCACCGGATCGTGGGTGGGGTTGTTCAGTACGGCGATATGACGGCCATCCAAGTTACGGAAATACATGGCATTTCCCGCCCAACGCCCCTGCGGTGCCAGCACCTGCGCACCGGGGCGCACGAAGCCCGCAAAATGCCGCATCACATGGAATTCTGGCTGCTGTTTGACCTTGCCATCCGGCGTCACGGTGAACATCGAGTTCTGACACCAGCCCCAAGTGCTGATCCCGCCATCCTCCAGAACCGCGTTCCAATAGACATAGGCGCTGACGCCATTGTCGCAGAAATGCCGGATCAGGTTGAAAACATAATGGGCGTAGTCCTATGTATTCGCGCCGTCGCCACATTCGTTTTCGGTTTGGATCAGTTCCAACTCTGGGGCCGCAAGTTGCGCTTGCCGGATTGAGGCTTTGCCAGCCCATTGAAATCCAATGCCCTTGATCACCGACCGAGCCTTTGGATCGGCCAAGGTCGGCAGCACAAACGCGTTGAAATCCCCGCGCTCATCGCCACGTTCTATGGTGCCCAGCCAAAGCTCGGTATCCAGACCTGCGGCCTCGAAGGCCGGGGCAAGGTAATCCCGCAGGAAATCGCGCAGTTGCGCGCCGCTCCAACGGCAGGACGGGAATTTCTGATCAGAATCCGGTTCGTTCTGCGGATGCACGGCAGTAATCGGCAGACCTTCGGCAGCATAGGCCTGCACATATTTCACGAAGTAATCGGCATAGGCCTTCAGGTTGCGGTCTTCCCAAACCAAATGGCCAAAGTTGTAAACCTGCGGAAACTTCATCCATGTCGGCGGGCTCCACGGCGAGGCGAACAGCGTGAACGGCTTGCCACTGATCTGTTGCGCTGCGCGGAGATAGGGGATCACCGCAACATGATCGCGGGCGATGGAAAACGACTGCATCGCATAATCGCCTGCGGACTCATTGTAGCTGTACCAGCTGGTCGAAAAATCATTGGCCCCGATCGGCAGGCGATTGTAGCTCAGCGACATCTCTTGCGGCGAGAACATCAGCCGCAGCACTTCGGCGCGATCTGCCGCTGACGCCTTTTGCAGCGCCACCCAGACCAGTTCGTTAAAGCAGGTTCCAAAGCCCTTGAAGTTGGCCGTGATCACCTCCCCTGCCGAAAGATCATTGGTGGCGCGGGCATCGCATGCGCTGATTTCGGTCCAGAGGGCGTGTTCGGTCGAGGTGATGATCTGCACGTCATAGCTCCATTTTTTGGGTGCGCAAAACCGGCGGGCAACGCAACACGTTGATCCCAAAGGCATCCGCCCCCAGCGTTTAGTTTTGAATATCCCCCACAGGTCGCTGCCAAATCTCCTCACCCGGCAGCGTGATCAAGTTTGTAGCGCAGATGGTTTTGCAAATCAAGATACTTCATTCACTATATGAATAAACTAAATATCCAGTATTAAAAGGCTGTCGCAGCGTTTGCCTCGATCAGCGGTTCAATGCTAAGAGCATGGAAAGTTTCATCACTTTCTGAAGAAAGTTGCGATCAGCCATGCGCATGAAAGGCGATCAGAACACCACACGCCTTATCAACCGGCGTCTTGTGTTGGACTGTCTGCGGCGCGCAGACGAAATCTCTCGAATCGATCTGGTCGGCCAGACGGGCCTAAGCCCCGCTGCGATTTCGGGCGTTGTCAGCGAATTGAAGGACGAAGGCTTCGTCGTTGAGGGTAAATCCGGCAAAAGCAGCGGCGGACGCAAACCGATCCTGTTGTCGATCAACTTTGGCTTTCGGGTCTCGATTGGTGTCAAATTGATGCACGACCGCGTCGACGCCATTCTGACCGATCTTTCAACTGCACCGCTGGATGCGGTTTCGGTCACTGTCAAAAACACATCGCCGCAAGAGATGGTTCGCGCGATAGTTGAGGCGACGCAGCAGCTGCTACCCAAACCCAAAGACCGCGCCGAGCGACTGTTGGGCATCGGCATTGCCATGCCGGGGTTCATCGATGCGGATCGCGGCATCTGCCTGAATGCGGTTCGGCTTGGCTGGCAGAATGTGCCGATCAGCGCCGAGGTCGCACTGGCGACCGGCAAGCCCGTCTGGATCGAGAATGACGTCAACGCCTATGCCATTGCGCAGAACCTGTTCGGGCTCAGCCGACACAGCCGCTCATCGCTGGTGATCATTCTTGGCACTGGGGTGGGTGCGGCGCTGGTGATAGGTGGCCAGATCCATCGCGGCGGCCGCTTCATGGCCGGAGAGATTGGCTATACCAAGGCTGAAAACGGCGACAGCTTTAGCGCCGCCTTCTCGGAACCCGCGCTGGAGCGCGATTGGACGGCGACGCATCCGGGGGGTGATCAGGATCTTCAGACCGCAACCATGGCCGGGAACCCGCAGGCTTTGGCCTTTCTGGATCTACGCGGACAGCTGATCGGGCGCCACCTCGCTGGCATGATCAATCTGGTTGATCCCGAGGTTATCATCATCGGCGGCGAGGCGATGCGCTTTGGTCCAGCCTATTACGAACCGATCCTACGCGTGCTGCGCGACTTAGCCCGCCCGCCGCTGCCAAGGGTCGAAATCGACCTTGCAAACGACATCTGGACGCGCGGTGCTGCGGCACTGGCAATCCAGAGTTTCTTCGATTTTGAAAGCGTCACCGGCATGAAAGTTGCGGCGCAGGCGGCAGATATATAGCCGCCGCCAAACGTCAGGCTTCGTCGCCTAACGACAGGGCGCAGGCGGCAGGTCAGGGAAACGGATCAGCACGCCTGCAACGCCGGGAGTGCTTTGCGCGCCGGTGCATCACTATCGAAATGTGAATACCGCGAAGGCGGCACCCCGAACCTGCGCCGGAACACCTTGGCGAAGGTGCTTGGGCGCTCATATTCGCAGATCAGCGCCACATCTTGCACCGACATGTTGGTCTCGGCCAGAAGCGACCGGGCGTGGCCGATGCGCAGCTCTGTCATATACTGCACCGGGGTCTTGCTCAAATGCGCCTGAAACAGCCGCTGCAACTGCCGCGGCGACGTGCTGGCCGCAAGAGCCACGCCTTTCAAACAATCCTCATCAAGAAATCTCTCCTCGATCCATGCAACGGCTTTGACCAGTGACTTGTTGCGGCTTTGAACACGCGAAGCGATCGTCGCCAGCTGTTCGACGCCTTCAGACCGTCGCGAGGTGATCACACAACTATGCATCGCACCGTGGCTGACCTTGAGTCCGCATCGGTCATGCACCAGCTGCAGGGTCATATCGGCAGAGGCCACGCCCCCGGCACAGGTGAAGATGCGACGGTCGATGCAATAGATCTCGGCACTCGGTTCCAGATCGGGCCATTGGGTTTTGAAGCTGGGTTGATACGCCCAATGCAGGGTGAAGCGATGCCCCGCAAGAATTCCTGATCTTGCGAGCACGAATGTGCCGCTGCCAAGGCCGCCGACGATCTGGCCAAGCCGCCAAAGTTTACGGATATGGTCGGGCAAGGTCGGCGGCATGTGGCGCTCTGGCTGCTCGCCCGCGCAACCAAAGTGATATCCGCCGTCGCATCTGCTTCGACAGAACAGTCGACGGCGATCGACCAGCCTTCGGAACAGATCACCGGCCCGCCGTCCCAAGACATCAGCTGCCAGCGAAAGATGTTGCGCCCGGATTGATGATTTGCAGCCTTAAGTGGCCCGAGTGCTGCGGTCAGCGACAGCATGTCGAATTTTGGCAGCAAGATGAAAGCGATACAGATGGCTGCATCCTGTTTGGGCTCAAACCTTGGAAGCAGGGTCGAAGCGACTGGGCGGTCTGGCGATGTGGCAAAATGCGCGGTCAAATGGTCTTCCCCGCAGGCTATGGTGATGGGATGGATCAGGCTTTGATGCGTTCGGATTTCGGATCGTAAAGCGGTGCGAGGCTGGCTTCGGAATCAAAGACCTGCCCAGCGACTTCGATGCTGTAGCGGGAGGCCAGCATGTCTTCGGCACTTTCGCCGATGCTGCGGCACGGCACATAACCAAGCCCCACCGCTGCCCCAAGCGCGTGGCCATAGTTTCCCGAGCTGAGGAATCCCACGATTTTGCCATCGCGCAGGATCGCCTCGTTGTGAAACAGCAACGGCTCGGCGTCGGTCAGGCGGAACTGCACCATGCGCCGCGCTAAGCCGGTTTCGCGTTTGCGCAACACCGCATCGCGCCCAAGAAAATCGCCCTTGGCCGTTTTGACGGCAAAGCCCAGTCCGGCCTCCAGAACATGATCTTCATCGGTGATGTCATGACCGAAGTGGCGATAGCCCTTCTCAATCCGGCAGCTGTCCATTGCATGCAAGCCGCACAGCTTCAGCCCAACATCCTGCCCCGCCTCGACAAGCGTTTCGAACACATGCGCCGCCTGATCGGCGCTGACATAAAGCTCCCATCCCAATTCACCGACATAAGTCACCCGATGTGCGCGGGCGAGACCCATGCCTATCTCAATCTCTTTCGCCGTTCCAAAGGGATGCGCTTCGTTCGAGAAATCATTGGGTGAGCAGCGCGCCAGCACTTCGCGGGCCTTCGGGCCCATCAATGGCAGCACCGCTTCTGCTGCCGTCATGTCCATGATGGTGAGATTGCGCTCGCTCGCATGACGGCGCAGCCATGCCAGATCGCGTTGCAATGTCGCCCCCGGCACCACCAGTAAAAACGCGGTTTCCGCCAGCCGGGTCACGGTCAGGTCAGATTCAATGCCGCCACGCGCGTTCAACATCTGCGTGTAGACCAGCTTGCCGACCTCGACATCCATCTGGTTGGCGCAAAGATGTTGAAGCAGCGCCAGCGCGTCGCGCCCATCCACTCGGATTTTACCGAACGACGACATATCCAGAAGACCCACGCCTTCGCGCAGCGCCATATGCTCGGCGCGCTGATTGTTGAACCAGTTCTGCCGCTTCCAGCTGTAGCGATATGCGCGCTCTTGCCCGTCGTTGGCAAACCAGTTGGCGCGTTCCCAGCCGGCGACCTCACCGAAAACCGCACCTTGGGCTTTCAGATGCTCATGCAGCGGTGTGCGCCGCACCCCGCGCGAGGTGGTCATCTGCCGATAGGGGAAGTGATCGGCATAAAGCAGGCCCAGAGTCTCTGACACACGCTCTTTCAGATACTTGCGGTTCTTCTGGAAGGGCTGCGCGCGGCGAATATCGACCTCCCACAGATCAAACGGCGGCTCACCGTCATTCATCCATTGCGCCAGCGCCATGCCCGCCCCACCGGATGAGGCGATGCCGATCGAGTTATAGCCCGCAGCCACCCAATAGCCGCGCAGCTCTGGCGCCTCACCCAGATAATAGCGGTCATCGGGGGTGAAGCTTTCGGGGCCGTTGAAGAAGGTGTGGATGCCCGCCTCTGCCAGCATCGGCATCCGGTTGATCCCCATAGCAAGGATCGGCTCGAAATGGTCGAAATCTTCCGCCAGCTGGTCAAAGCAGAAATCCTCGCGGATGCCGTCCATCCCCCAAGGCTTCGCAACAGGTTCAAAGGCACCCAGCAGAATCTTCCCGGCATCTTCCTTGTAATAGGCGCATTCATCCGGCACCCGCAGCACCGGCATCTGCGTTAGACCCGCGATGCCCTCGGTCACAATATAGAAATGTTCGCAGGCATGAAGCGGCAGCGTGACCTTGTTCTGCGCTGCAAGATCACGGCCCCACATGCCACCGCAGTTCACCACCATATCGGCGGCAATATGGCCCTGTTCGGGGCCCATCTGCCAGTTCACCCCGGTCACACGCCCCTCTGCCTGCGTAACCGAGGTGACCTTCACCTGTTCCGCGATCATCGCACCCAGCTTGCGCGCGCCTTTCGCCAGCGCCAGCGCGATGTTGCCCGGATCGGCCTGACCATCCAGCGGCAAATGCACCCCCGCCGTGACGCCATCAATGTTCAGATGTGGGTAAAGCTGCTTCACCTCTGACGGCGAAAGTTCGTTCACCTCGACGCCGAAGGCCCGCGCAAGGCTGGCCTGTCGCAAAATTTCTTCCTTGCGCTCCAGCGTTAGCGCGGCGGTGATCGAGCCGCATTGGCGGAACCCAGTGGCAAGGCCAGTTTCGGCTTCCAACTTGGTGTAAAGATCGGCCGAGTATTTCGCGAGCCGCGTCATATTCTGGCTCGCCCGTAATTGCCCCACAAGCCCCGCCGCGTGCCAGGTCGTGCCAGAGGTCAGCTGTTTACGCTCCAGCAGAACGATGTCCTTCCAGCCAAGTTTGGCCAGATGATAGGCGACCGAGCAGCCAGAGATGCCGCCGCCGATGATGACGACGCGGGCTTGTGAGGGAAGTGAAGTCATGTTCGGCAGTCCTTGACGTTCCGGCCCAAATCGACGCGGGCCTGCATGGATGTTGCCGCACATTCGCGCAACATAAATGAAATTTCAATATAAAATTTCATTTATGTGATTATAAACTGAAAATACTTCACTTTGGATGGAAAATACTTGGAAGATTGCCTGCCGCGCTTTACCACTGCCCCGAAGAACGCGGCTCAAACCCGACCCGTAGAACCACATCATCGTCAAAGGCGCGCATGAGCAGGCAGATCGGCGAAGACATCCGCGCGCTACGGAAATCACGGTCGCTGACCCTGAAGGATCTCGCCTTGGCGATTGGGCGGTCGCTCGGCTGGCTAAGTCAGATCGAGCGCGGCCAAACCGAACCCTCGGTGCGGGATCTTGGCCTGATCGCCGACCACTTCGGCATCAGCATCAGCTTCTTCTTCCGCTCGGCCAGTCGGCGCGAAGAAGAACGCGGTCTGGTGCTGCGCGCCGCAGATCGCACGCCGATCGGTTCGACTGAAACCGGATTGACCGAGGAACTTCTATCACCGTCGCTCTCGGGCTCGTTCGAGATGATCAAATCGGTGTTCGCCCCACATTCCAACAGCGGCGGAACGGTCATCGCCCGCGAAAAGGAAGATGGCGGCGTCCTGATCAGTGGGCGGCTGACCCTCAGGATCGGTGAACTTGAGTTAGAGCTTCACCCCGGCGACAGCTTCCAGTTTGTCAACAAAGGCTATGATTGGGCCAATCCGCACGACGAACCAGCTGTGGCGATCTGGGTGATATCGCCCCCGATCTATTGAGCCAGAGCTGGGGCTTGGCGACCAAAGGCGCCATAGACCAAGCGGTAAAACCCTGATCCACTTAGCCACAACCACTCTCTTTTCAAACCTCCGCGGGTCGTGAACGCCACAGCTTCCAGACTTATGGCAGCGGGATGCCGCACGCTGGCACGAACGATCGTTCTTGCGAAGATGCCGCGCGGCAGGGATGGCGATGCCGGATGACAGCAAAGGCTCGGGCGCGGCGGTCAGGGGCCAACCTGCGCAGGCGGTGGAAAGCGGTCGTTCGCCTTTACACGGTGAAGGACCGCTTTCGCGGATCATCTCAAGCGAGAACGTCTTGCAACCGCACGGACCCGCCCGAAGCAAGGGCGCGTGATGCGGCTTCGGCCATGGCAAGGGCCGCGACACCATCCGCCAAGGTCACAGGCAAAACGCCCCCATCCCCAACGGCTGTGACAAAGGCTGCCCATTCGGCGCGGTAGGCCGGCATGTAGCGCTCTAGGAAGAAGTAGGTTGGCTTGGCACTGCTCACGCCTGCGGTGGTGGATTTGACCACGGTGTTTTCAAGCATGTTTTGCGCCTGAAGCAAGCCCTCAGAGCCAAGCAACTCTACCCGCTGATCATAGCCATAGACCGCGCGACGGCTGTTTTTGATCACCGCGATCCGACCGTCGGCATAGGTCAGGGTGACCACTGCGGTGTCGATATCACCTGCAGCCCCTATTGCCGGATCGACAATAGAGCTGCCGCTGGCCGACACGGCAACCGGGGCCACACCCATGATGAAATTCGCCATATCAAAGTCGTGGATCATCATGTCACGGAACAGCCCGCCCGAGACCTTGATATAGGCGACTGGTGGCGGGGCTGGATCGAATGAGGTGATCGACAGCAGCTCTGGCTTGCCAATCTCGCCCTTGTCCAAAGCGGCTTTCAGCGCGGCAAAGTTGGGATCAAAGCGACGGTTGAAGCCGATCATGACGGGGCGGCCATGCACGGCGACGGCTTTCTGGCAGGCTTGCGCGCGGGCCAACGACAGATCGACGGGCTTTTCGCACAGCACGGCTTTGCCTGCGGCGGTGGCGCGCTCGATCAGGTCGGAATGGGTATCGGTCGAGGTGGCGATCAGCACGGCGTTGATGCTGGCATCGGCAAGGATGGCATCGGTGGTCCGCGCTGTGGCCCCGTATTGCGTGGCGAGTTTTTCTGCCGCAGCGGGGTTGATATCGGCCACAGCAACAAGGCGGCTGCCGGGGTTAGTAGAGATCGCGGTGGCATGGACGCCAGCGATGCGGCCAGCGCCAAGAAGGGCTACGTTCAGCATGATATTTCCTGTTGGTTAAAGGCCGAGATCGGCTTTGAAAGCGTTGAATTCACTGTCAGACATCGCAACGTTGTGTTGCGGCTGCGGATAGCTGCCTGTGTTCACATCGGCGATAAACTCGCGGAAGGCGGCGATACGCTCGGTTTGCAGCCGGGCAAATTCCGCCGAGAAGTTGCGATAGGTTTTGGCGTGGCGCGGTTTGTGGCCATCGGTATGACCCAGAACATCCTCGGCAAACAGATATTGCGCATCGGCACCGGGGCCCGCACCCATGCCCAGCATGATCATCGGGGTGTTAGCGCTGATCGCTTCGCCCAGACGGTCGGGGACAACTTCGAGTTCCGCGCCAAAGCAGCCGATGGCCTCCAACTGCTTGACGTGATCCCAAACCGTACGCGCCTCAACGGCGGTCTTGCCGACTGCGCGCCAGCCTGTCCATGTGATGTAGGACGGGATCAGACCAACATGGGCGACAACCGGCATGTGATTGTCGCACAGGGCTTTTTGGATATCCAAGCTCGCCGCGCAGTAAAAGCAATCCCCGCCCATCGCGGTGAACTTGAACGCAGCGCGCAGGTAATCCTCGGCGGTGGCAAGGCTGCCATAGGGGCCGAAGGGCAGGCCAACTTGCACGAAGCAACTGCCCGCAGCCTCGCGCATTTCCGGCGTGAAAAAGCGGCTTTCGATGGAAAGCATGTGGATGCCGGCTGCATCAGCGGCGGCGGCTTCGTCCAGCGTGGTGACGTAGAGCATCGAGATTTTCTCGGCCCGCGCTTTCATTGCGCGCATATCGTGGACGGTCGGGCGGTTGGCTTTATGAACCATGATTACACCGTAAATGCGTGGCGGAAGGCGGCAAGGGCTGTTTCGTCATCACCCTTGGCGAAGGATTCCAGACCAACCGGGCCAGCATAGCCCATCGCCGTCAGCGCCTGCGCTACGCCTGGATAGTTGATCTCGCCCGTGCCCGGTTCACAGCGACCGGGGTTGTCGGCGACTTGCACCTCACCAATCCAAGGCAGGCATTTTTCCAGCCAGCGGATCAGATCGCCCTCGCCGATTTGGGTGTGATACAGATCAAGGTTGATGCGCAGTTGCGGGCGGTTGATGGAGGACACCAGCGCCAGCACATCGGCGGTCGATCCAAACGGACAACCCGGATGATCCAGCAGGTTCAAGTTTTCCAGCGTGAAAACAACGCCTTCGACCTCGGCCATATCACAGATGCGGTTCAACGTATCGCGGGCTTTCAGCCACATTGCACCAGAAACCGCCTGCGTCTGCCAGATCGGAATACCGCCATCACCCAAGCCCGTGCCGTGCAGGTTCAAACGATGCACCCCCAGCCGCTTGCCGACCTGCGTCGTCTCATAGGCCGATTTCAGAAGCATATCGGCACCCTCATCATCGGCCAGACGCCCCTCAAGATAGCCGTTCATGATGGTGAAGGTCGCTCCCGTCGCCTCAAGCTTCGCCAGATCATGCGCGGGCCAGTTCCATAGGCCGACGCCAAAGCCCAGTTCTTTCAGACGCGACGCGCGCCATTCTATCGGGCGGTCGCGCCACAGCATTTCCGCGCAGGCGGCAAGTTGAAAGCTCATGTCAGATCTCGATATACACGTGGCCGCCGTCGACTTTGACGGGCCAGATTTTCAGGTTGATACAGGCGGGCGCGCGGGTCGCCTCGCCGGTGCGATAGTCGAAAGTGGCGGAATGTTTCGGGCATTCGATCGCGCCCTCCATCACCAAGCCGTCACACAGATGCACGTGTTCGTGGCTGCAAATCCCGTCCATGGCGAAGAATTCATCCTCGGGGCTGCGCACCACCACGAAGGTCTGGCTGCCGTGGTCAAAGCGGATCATGTCGTCAAGTTCGATGTCATCGGTGGCGCAAGCGCGGGTCCAACTGGCCATTTTGCTGGTCCTTAAACGGGGGGGGATCGCCGGGCCGGAGGGGGTCCGGCCCAGCGGGCTGCATGGCCCGGCAAGGGAGAGCGCCGGGCGGGGAAAGCTTCAGGCGTTTTCGGCCTCGATCTGGGCCTCTAGTCCGGCCATGGTTTCGCCACCCGCCATCAGATCGGTGATTTCTTCGCGGGTGCGTTCACCCTTCTTGAAATCGGCAGCGATGCCGCCCCGGATCAGCACGGCAAAGTGATCGCCGACCGCCATCGCGTGCATCACCTGATGGGTGATGAAAATGACGGCAAGGCCCCGGCGTTTGGCTTCATTGACGATGCGCAGAACGTGGGCAGCTTGTTTGACACCCAAGGCGGCGGTCGGCTCATCCAGGATCAGCACACGCGCGCCGAAATGCACGGCGCGGGCGATGGCGAGGGCTTGACGCTCGCCCCCAGAAAGACCGCCCACCAGACGGTCGCCATCGGTGATGCGGGTGATGCCAAAGCTTTGCACGGCTTGCACCGCGATGGCATTGGCACGTTTGCGGTCAAAGATTTTGAACGGGCCGATGCCTTTGGTCGGCTCGACCCCGACGAAGAACGAACGGCCAATCGACATCAGGGGAAAGGTGCCGCCGAATTGGTGGACGGTGGCGATGCCAGCCTCGGACGCATCGCGCGGGCTTTTGAAGCTGACGGGGTGGCCGTCAATCTCAATCGTGCCAGTGGTCGGGCGATGCACGCCTGACAACAGGCGGATCACGGTGGATTTGCCGGCACCATTGTCACCCAGCAGGCACAGAACTTCACCGGCGCGGATGTCGAGGTTGATGTCGTGCAAAACGTCAATCGGGCCGAAGCTTTTGTTGATACCCTTCAGGGAAAGCAATGCGTTGCCCATCACTTGACCCCTTTCTTCGGCGCATAAGGCAGCGCCATTTTGCGGAAGGTGTTGTTCATCAGAACCGCCAACAGCAGCAGGATGCCGATGATCAGCGACGACCAGTTGCGGTCAAAATCGGTGTAATAGATGCCTTGGTTGACGATGGCGAAGGTCAGAGTGCCGAAGAAAATCCCCACGATGGAACCGAAACCCCCGGTCAACAGCACACCTCCGACCACGACCGAGATGATCGAGTTGAAGATGAACGACTGCCCGCCTGCGACCTGCGCCGAGTTATACAGGATCGCTTGGCACATGCCGACGAAGGCGGCAGAGGTCGAGGACAGCACGAACAACAGGATCGTCATACGCTCGGTCGGGATGCCTGCATTGCGCGCAGAAACCTTGTCACCGCCCATTGCAAAGATCCAGTTTCCAAAGCGTGAGAAGTGGACGAAGAAGATATAGGCGGCAGTGATCGCCAACCACCACAGCACCATCACCTGCACTTGGCCGCCGAAGAAGAAATCGCCGAAGATGGTTTTGGCGGCGCCCTCGGTGGCAAGCGCCACGCTGGTGGATTTGGTGATCAGCACGGTCAGGCCCAGCACGATGCCTTGCACCGCAAACAAGCTGCCAAGCGTGACGATCAGCGAGGGCACGGCGGTACGGATCACCATATAGCCGTTGATCAGCCCGACGATCACGCCGAACGACAGCGCAACCGCGATGCCAAGCCAGATCGACAGGCCGTAATGGCCGGAAATCACCGCGACGGTCATTGCGCCAAACGGCACCATCGCGCCAACGGAAATATCAAGTTCTCCGGCGATCATCAGCAGGCCGACCGGGATGGCGATGACGCCAAGGTTGGCGGCGACGTTCATCCAGCTGGCGATGCCTGCGGGTTTCAGAAACGTGACTCCGCCGAAGATCGTAAAGAAAATCAGCACGGCGAAAAGGCCCAGGAAGGCCCCGGCCTCGGGGCGGCGCAGCAGGCCGCCGAGTGAGGAAAATATGGTCATGGGGCTCCCCCGGTTTAAGGTCGATGTCAGGATCGGGCCAAGCGGATCAAAGGATTGGCGGCCCGAAGCCGTGGCACGTCGGGTCTGCCGCATCTGGGCAGACCCAAGCAGGGGAGGTTAGCGCGCGCCCTTGGTCACACCGGCCAAGGTGGCGTCGATGTTGGCTTTATCGACGATCCCCGGTCCGGTCAGCACCGGATTGGTCGGCAGCGAAGTGCCAAAGTCGATGGCCGAGGCCAGCAAGCTGACTGCAAGGAAGCTTTGCAGGTAGGGCTGCTGATCAATCGCAAACGCCTGCGTGCCGCCCTTGATCCGGTCCAGCCCCGCGCCGTTCATATCGAAGGATCCGAGCGAAACCGTGGTCAGGCCCGATTGCTGGATGCCCGTTGCCGCCGAATCGGCGTCGCCTGCGGAAATGGTGATCACGCCGTCAATCGTGGTGTCTTTCAGCAGGGTGGCCTTGATCGCTTCGGCCACGGCCGTCGGGTCACCAAAGCTGGTGGTCGGCAGCGGCAGTTGCTCGGACGCACCGCCACCAGCGGTGATGCCATCGGCCACACCTTTGCAGCGGGCCTCGGTGTTGGCAGCACCCGGCAAAGTGTTGACGCAAATGACGTGCTTTTGCCCAGTCTTGGCAAAATACGCGCCGCCCGCTTGCCCCGCAACATATTCATCCGAGCCGACATAGTTGATCGCGCCCAGCTCTTTCGCTTTATCCGCGCCGCCCGCGTTCATCAGGATCACCGTGATCCCTGCTGCAATCGCGTCTTTGATCGCCGGATCTTCCGCCTCTGGCACCCAGTTCGGGATCACCAGACCATCGACATCTTGGCTGATCGCGGTGCGGATCAGTTGCACCACATCGGGGGCGAAGTTGTCGTAGTTTTGCAGACGCAGATAGTTCACCGTGCCGCCATTGGCGACCACGCCGGGGGTGGCATCGTCGATGCCCTTTTTGATGATGTTCCAGAAGGCGTCGTCGTTCGAGCCGCCGATCACCGCGATATCTGCGGCAAAAGTCGCAGTGCTGGTCATCGCCACCAGTGCGGTGCTCGCCAGCACCATTTTCAAATTGAGTTTCATATTGTTCTCCTCCGTGTTGCCGCCGGACTGGCGGATTGCCTTGGGTGGTTCTTCCCACACGGGCGAGGTCTCCTCCGCCGTCCGTGTGGAATTCGTCTCATTGTGGGTCAGGCGCGCTTGGCGTTCAGACGGGCCTTTTTCTTTTCAAACCGGGCCTGCATCTGGGCATCGCCCGCCTTGCTGCCGTCGTGCCAATAGCCGAACCATTTATCCAAAGGGATCAGGCCATCGCCGCCGTAGTTCACCTCGAAATATTTGTGGTGCAGGTAGTGGGCATAGGCGTGGCTATCGAGCGCGGTGCCTTCGGTGATCTCCAGCTTGTCGAAACCGATATGGCCGTTCACCGCACCAAAACCTGCGATATGCAGTTGGAACAAAGCGATGATCGGGTTCGACGGGATCACCAGATGCCAGAGGGCGACGGCGTGATACAGCAAGCCCTCAACCGGATGCATCGACAGCGATGACCACGGACTAGGGTTGACCGAATTGTGATGCACCGAATGGATCCATTTGTAGAAGATCGGCACATGGATCAGGCGGTGGATGCAGAAGAAATGCACCTCTTGGATGGCGGGGCACAGCAGCACCAACACGGCGAGATAGACCGGATGATCCGCCCAAGCCAGCCACGGCGCATAGCCATTGGCGAAGGCATAAAGCATCCCGACCTGCACCAGCGTCCACAAAGGGATCGAGAAAAAGAACGTGCGCAGGAAGTTGTCGATGTTCTGGCTTTTGAAGCAGAACACGTCGGAAGGCTGCTCGCCGGGGAATTTCGCGTTGTATTTGAAGCGGTTGCCCTGCTTGCGTTTGACATACCAGAACAGCTCAATGCTGCCGTACATCCCGAAAATCGCGGTTGCGTTCACCGCATACAGCCACAGCGGCCAGCCCCATGACAGGCTCTGCAAGGTGGCAGTATCGGGGATGACGTAGAACCAATACAGCAGCGCAGTCGCCATGTGGAACGCATTCCAAGGCCAGATATATTCGGGAATCCACGCCAGAATCCGGCGCAGATCGCGCGGCTTTTGCCAGAACGGCGCAATTTCCAAGATGGCACTGGGCGCCCAATCGCCGAGCTTGTTGCGGGTGCCTGATTGCAGGTCGTCCATCTGTCCTCCGACTGGCAGCGGTCTGCCGTTTGCGCAAAGTTTTCCCAGCCCATGCCGTGACGGCTTGGGAGTGAACGGCTTTGCTGTGCTGTGGGTGGGCGGGGTCGTCGCTGCCCTGTTGCGCAGAGATAGACGCCTTGACTTGAATCAAATCAAGATGCGTTAATAGGTATCACGCAATAACGTATCATACGTCTCATATCCGGGCATAAATGATATGAAATGATATTGGAGGCTTGGATGCAGCGCCCAACCATTCCGGATCTGGCAAAAGTGGCAGGCGTCTCGGTGGCCACGATCAACCGGGTGCTGTCGGGGGCGCAAAACGTCCGCCAGCAAACCCGCCAGCGCGTACAGGAAGCCGCTGAGGCGATTAACTTTTATGGCACCGGGGCCATTCAGGCGCATGTCGCCGCAAACCGGCCCAAATATCGGCTGGGCTTTCTTTTGCATCAACCGAACCGCAGCTTTTACCGCGATATGGGGGCGGCTTTGGCGGCTGAGGCAAAATCGGTTGCCGATGCCGAGATCGAGGTGCGAATCGAGTTTCTCGACGATTTGTCGCCGCAAAACATCTCCGCCCGCCTGCTGGATCTTGCCGAGTCCTGCGATGCGATTGCCGTGGTTGCGGCGGTGCATCCGATGATTTCGGAAACGCTTGATACGCTGCGGGCGCGCGGCGTGCCGATCTTTGCGCTGATCTCGCAACTTTCCGCGACGGGGCAGGTGCATTACATCGGGTTGGACAACTGGAAAGTCGGGCGCACGGCGGCTTGGGCGATTGAAAAAATCAGCAAGGCCCCCGGTAAGCTGGGGATTCTGGTCGGCAATCACCGCTACCGTTGCCAAGAAATGAACGAGAGCGGCTTTCGCAGCTATTTCCGTGAATATGCCCCCGAGTTTACCCTGCTGGAACCGTTGCTGACCTTTGAATCCAGCACCATTGCGCAGGACATGACCGAAAAACTGCTGCGCGAACATCCCGATCTGACCGGGCTGTATGTGGCGGGGGGTGGCATCACCGGGGCGCTGACCGCGCTGCGCAATTCGGATCGGGCGGGGCAGATTGTCGTGGTCGGCTATCAGTTGATGGAGGTCACGCGGGCTGCTCTGCTGGATGGCACCATGACGGTCGCCATCTCGCATCCCCTGACGCTGATGGCACAGGAGACCGTCGCAGGCATGATGCGCGCCTGCGCATCTCGGCCGGGAGGCGGGAACTGGACAAGCATCATTCCGTTCGAGATCTACACCCGCGAGAATATCTGACCGTTTGTCGCCGCATCAGCGGTTTGGGCGGTCAAATCATTGACCGATGAAATAATATTGAAGGCCGTACGATCAATCTTCGCCGCAGCCTGCGAGTTGCCTCTCAATGACAGCAAAACGATCGGAACGCATCCGCGAGGGATGATGGGTCGCGGATTTCGATCATGGTTGGCACGTCGCGCAGGAAGGATGCCGCCAAGGCGGCCTTGAACCCGGCGATGTCGCTTGACGCTTCGGCGTGGCAGCCCATGGCTTTGCCCAATGCGACGAAATCTGGCGCAAGGATATCAACGCCGATCTGCGGGATGGCGCGCTCTGCCATCATCGCCTTGATTTCGCCGTAGCTTGCATTGTTCCAGATGATGATGGCCGAGGCGATCTTGGCCTCTACCGCTGATGTCAGCTCCGCGAGTGAGAATTGCAGCCCACCGTCGCCAATCAAGCAAACCGAAGCACGGTCCGGCGCGCCGAGTTTGGCGCCAAGCGCTGCAGGCAGGCCATAGCCCAAGGTGCCATAGCCGGTGCTGGAGTTGAAGTAAGACCGCGGGCTGGCAGATTGGTGAAACTGGTTGGCGGCATAGACCGGCTCGGTTTGATCCCCGGCGATGATGGCATCCGGGAAAACCTCGGCAATCGCGGCCATCAGGCCACGGTGGGTTTTGCAGGCCGGCCAAAGCGCAGCGTCGATCTGTTCGCGCACCGCACTGGCCCGCGTCGCGCCATCGGTGTGCGAGGCGGGCGCAGTGCTGCGCAGATCAGCTAGTAGGGGCGTGCAGGCGAGTTGGGCATCTGACACGATCCCCAAAGCGGCGGGCACCGAGGTTGTCAGTTGCAACGGATCAATATCAATGCGGATCAGCTGGCCATTGATCTGCAACGGATGCGGGTCGGGATACATTTCTGTCTCGCCAAATTCGGTTCCCACCGCAAGGATCACGTCGCAGGTGGCCATCTCGGCCCGCATCGCGGCCAGCCCAAGATTGCCCGACAAGATCAACGGATGGCCCGCAGGCAAAATCCCCTTGCCATTGATCGTCATGAACACCGGCGCGTTCAGATGCTCGGCGATGGCACGGATCTCGGCGGCGGCCCCGGCAGCTCCGCCACCAGCGACGATCATCGGACGGCGGGCATCGGCCAGCAGAGTGGCGGCAGCGGCTATGGCTGCGGGTTGCGGGCCGGGTTTGGTCGGCAGCGACCACGGTACGAACGGCCCGTCGCCCATTTCGGCGACAATGACATCCAAGGGGATCTCGATATGCACCGGGCGCGGGCGTTGGCTGCCGAACACCGCAAAAGCACAGGCGAGGATGCCGGGCAGTTGCGCCGGGTCGAGCAGCGTATGGCTGAAGGCGGCCACCCCAGACACAAGATGCTGTTGCGAGCGCAATTCATGCAAGCGGCCCTGCTGCATGCCCAACTGGTCGCGGGCGTTGACGGCAGAGATCACCAACATCGGCACCGAATCGGCATAGGCCTGCCCCATCGCGGTGGCGATATTGGTCATGCCGGGGCCGGTGACGATGAAACAGACCCCCGGCTTGCCCGTGACCCGCGCATAGCCATCCGCCATGAAACCCGCACCCTGTTCGTGGCGCGGGGTGATGTGGCGGATGTGCGTATCGGGCAGGCCCCGGTACAGTTCCAGCGTATGCGCGCCGGGAATTCCGAAGATCAGCTCGACGCCGTAAGCTTCTAGCAGTTTGACCAGCACTTCACCGCAGGTGGACATGGCTTATTCTCCGAAGGTGACGCCGGGCAGCACGCACAGCATTTCATACAGGAAGTTGGCCGCGATCAGCGCGGTATTGCCGGACGGGTCATAGGGTGGCGACACCTCGACCAGATCGCCGCGATCAGGTTCAGACCCCGGCAACCCCGGATGATTTCCAGCGCCTGCCAAGTGGACAAGCCACCGACTTCGACCGTACCAGTGCCGGGGGCGAAGGCGGGATCAAGACTGTCGATGTCATAGGTCAGATAGACCGGATGATCACCGATCACCGCGCGCACCCGCGCCATCAGCGGCTTCATCGACTGATACCAGCACTCTTCGGCCTGCACGACGGTGAAGCCTTGCCTGCGTGACCAGTTGAAATCATCTGGTGAGTAGCCAGAGCCGCGCAAGCCGATCTGAAACACCTTGTCGCAGGCGAGCAGACCTTCCTCCACCGCGCGGCGGAACGGCGTGCCGTGGGCGATTTTCTCGCCGAACATCTCATCATTCACATCGGCATGGGCGTCGATATGGATCAGCGCCACCGGGCCGTGGACTTTGCGCATCGCGCGCAGGATCGGCAGAGTCAGGGTATGGTCGCCGCCCAGCGTCAGGGGTTTGCAGCCATGCGACAGGATGTCGTCATAGGCCGCTTCAATGATGCCGATGGATTTCTTCAGATCAAAGGTGTTGATCGCCACATCGCCAATATCGGCCACCTGCACCGAGTCAAACGGGCGCGCACCTGTCGCCATATTGAACGGGCGCAGCATACAGGATTCCGCCCGGATCTGGCGCGGCCCGTGCCTTGTGCCAGATCGGTTTGAGGTGCCGATATCCAGCGGCACGCCGACAAAACACACAGCCAGCCCCGCTGCCGTGGGCTGGCTTGGCAGCCGCATCATCGTGGCAGGTCCCGCAAAGCGCGCCATGTCATTGCCGCCAAGTGGTTGGTTGAATGTGGTCATCGGCTGCCCCTGTCGCTGTGGTGGTGCCCGAGGGTCTAGCCAATCACGCCCGCGCGAAACACGTCAGAGATCAGAAGTTCGCATTGATGCCGGTCAATTTGATTGCGCTATTTTCCGAGGTTTGGCGTGCCCGAAACCTTCGTGACAACATATCCTGTGACAACGCCATGCTTTGTCTGACAAGATAAACGGCAGACCAAGCCGATATCGCCCCCGGTCGATCATTCTTTTGCCAATCGCATACATCGACGAACGCCAAACTGAGTTTCGGCGCATCGCTATTGAACCATCCCCCAAACCAGCGTCACTGAGGCCAGAATAAGAAGCCCATAAGCCCGCCAGCCGACCCCAACATCAGGAGAGACACATGCCCTATACCCTTACCCGCCGTGCCAGCCTTGCGCTTGCCACCATATTGCTCACCGGCGCTTTCGCCCCGGCCTTTGCCGATGCACTGGAAGATGTGACCAAAGCTGGCGTGCTGAAAGTCGGCATCTTTCAAGATTTCCCGCCCTTCGCCTCGCTGAACACCAGCATGAAGATCGAAGGCTATGACACCGAAGTCGCCGACAAACTGGCCGCCGCTTTGGGCGTGAAAGCCGAACTGGTCGCGATCACCGGGCAAAACCGCATCCCGTTTCTGACCGAAGGTAAGGTCGATGTGCTGCTGTCGATCGGTTTCAGCGATGAACGCGCTGAAGTTGTAGATTTCGCTGCCCCCTACGCACCTTACTACATCGTCGTCATGGGTCCGAAAGATGTCGACGTGACGGACGCCGCAGGCCTTTCCGGCAAAACCATCGCTGTGAACAAAGGCACGCTGGAAGACACGGAAGTCACCAAGATCGCGCCCGCCGATGCCGATATTCAACGCTATGCCGACTACAGCGGCGTGATCTCGGCCTTCCTTGCTGGCCAAGCGCAGTTGATGGTGGTGGGCAACGATGTGGGGGCCACGATCCTTGCGCAGAACCCGGCGATTGAACCGGTTGAGAAGTTCCAACTGTTGTCCTCGCCCAGCCAGATGGCGGTGAAGAAGGGCGAAACCGCGTTGAAAGATGCGCTGGACAAGGCGATTGCTGATATGAAGGCAGACGGCAGCCTGAATGACATCGCGGTGAAATGGCTCAAGCAGCCCTTGGCCAAAGACTTCTGATCCAACCATGGGTTACGAGCTGGATTTCAGCGCGATTACGGCCAGCATGGGCCTGCTCCTTGAAGGGGCGGGCCTGACCTTAGCGCTGACCGCGATTGCCGCCACCCTTGGCATGGCGCTGAGCATCGGTGGTGCCGCCACCCGGCGCTGGGGCCCGGTCTGGGCGCAGAGCGTGGTGGGTGCCTATGTCGAGCTGATCCGCAACACCCCGTTCATCGTGCAGTTGTTCTTCATCTTCTTCGGTCTGCCCAGCCTTGGCCTCAAGCTGACTGCCCTGACGGCGGCAGCGCTGGCGATGACCATCAACCTGACGGCTTACGGCATTGAAATCATGCGGGCAGGTCTTGAAGCGGTCCCCCCCGGCCAGCGCGAGGCGGGCTTGTCGCTGGGGCTGTCACCGCTGTCGGTGTTCATCTATGTCACCCTGCCGCAAGCGGTGGCGGTGGTCTACCCGGCGCTGGTCAGCCAGATCGTGATCACCATGCTTGAATCGGCCGTGGTCAGCCAAATCGCGGTGATCGACCTGACCCATGTCGCCGACCTGATCCAGTCGCGCACCTATCGCGCTTTTGAGACCTATTTCATCGTCACCCTGATCTATCTCGGCATGGCGCTGATCTTGCGCTGGCTGTTCACCCTCGCCGGGCGGCGATATTTTGCGGGGCAACGCGGATGATCACCCTGTCCCTCAGCGATATCATCCCGTTCCTGCTACTGGCCGCGCGCTGGACGCTGCTGTTGTCGCTGATTGCCTTTGTCGGCGGTGGCATCGGCGCGACCCTGCTGCTGCTGTGGCGCTATGGCGCCCCCAAAATCGGCGGGCGGGCGACCACGATCTATATTCAACTGCTGCAAGGCACGCCCTTGCTGCTGCAACTGTTTCTGGTGTTCTTCGGCCTACCGCTGCTGGGGGTCGAAGTCTCCCCCCTGATCGCCGCAGGTGTCGCGTTGACACTGTATGCCAGCGCGTTTCTGGCCGAGATTTGGCGCGGCTGTGTCGATGCGATCCCGCGCGGCCAATGGGATGCCAGTGCCAGTCTGGGCATGAATTTCACCACAAGGATGCGCTATGTCATCCTGCCGCAGGCGCTGAAAATCGCTGTCCCGCCGACGGTGGGCTTTCTGGTGCAACTGGTGAAAAGCACCGCCCTTGCCTCGATCGTCGGCTTTGACGAATTGACCCGCTCGGGCCAGATCGTCGCCAATGCCACCTTCAAGCCGCTGATCATCTACGGCCTTGTCGCCCTGATTTACTTTGCCATCTGCTACCCGCTGACCCTTAGTTCCCGTGTGCTGGAACGCCGGTTGCGGGTCACGCGCTAACCGGAGTTTCCCCATGGCCAGCCCCACCGAAACGATGATCGAACTGCGCCATGTCGACAAATGGTATGGCGAGTTTCAGGTTCTGAAAGACATCTCGCTGACCGTGACCAAGGGCGAACGCGTGGTGATCTGTGGCCCGTCCGGGTCGGGGAAATCCACCGTGATCCGCTGTATCAATCGGTTGGAAGAACACCAAAAGGGTCAGATTCTTGTCGAAGGCGTGGAACTAACCGCCGACAGCAAGAACATCGACCATGTCCGGCGCGAGGTTGGCATGGTGTTCCAGCAGTTCAACCTGTTCCCGCATCTGAGCATCCTCGATAATCTGACGCTTGCGCCGCGCCGGGTGCGCAAGCAATCGCGAACCGAAGCAGAAGACCGCGCCATGGTCTATCTGAAACGGGTGCGGATCGCCGAACAGGCCCATAAATTTCCCAGCCAGCTTTCTGGTGGCCAACAACAGCGCGTCGCCATCGCCCGCGCCTTGTGCATGGAGCCGCAAATCATGTTGTTTGACGAGCCGACCTCGGCGCTGGATCCCGAGATGATCAAAGAGGTGTTGGATGTGATGGTCGAACTCGCCGAAGACCACATGACGATGATCTGTGTCACGCATGAGATGGGCTTTGCCAAGACCGTCGCCGACAAGGTCATCTTCATGGATCACGGCCAAATCGTTGAAATCGCCCCACCGGACACGTTCTTTTCCAACCCCAAGAACGAACGCACCCAGTTGTTTCTCAGCCAAGTGCTGAAGCACTGACCCGTCACATCGCTTTTGGCAGACGGAGCCGCCGTTTTGGACTGCCAAGCACAACCTTCGCGCCATGTGCCTGACGAAGCTCTTTCAGAAACGCCGACAAAACCGGCTTTTTGACCTCGGTCTTGCGTGTCGCAAGGTAGACCGGGTTCTGATAGCCCAGCTGATCCTCCAACAGCGGGCGCATCCTGTCTTGCGCCACCCAATGCTGCGCCACATGCGCCGGCAGAAAGCCCATGTAGCGGCCAGACAGGATAAAGGCCGCCACCCCCTCCATCAGATCGGCGACGGCGGTGGAACCGGTCTTTATGCCGGGCAGCAGGTCAGGTGCGGCATAGGCGCGACGCACGAACTGGTGGTCTTTTAGGTCTGTCACCTCAATCTCATGGTGCTGGGCGAACAACGCATGTCCCAGCCCGCAATACAGAACCTGCCGTTCTTCAAATATGTCCTCATAGTCCAGATACGGCGAATGCTGACCGCAAGTGCCCAGACCCAGATCGCAACTGCCCTCCAGCACCACCCGCTCGATCTCGGAGGGGGAAGTGACGCGGATGGTGATCTTCACCTCGGGGGCCAGATCGTTGAAGGCTGCAATCGCACGATGCAGCGCGCAGACCGGATTGGTGATCAGGCTGTCAACGATGCCCACGACCAGATTTCCGGTCAGACAGTTGCGTGCAGCACCTGCATCCGCGCGAAACTCCTCCAGCGCCATAAAAAGGCGTTGGCTGGCTTGATAGATCAACTGTCCCCGCTCGGTCAGCCGAAAACCAGACCGCCCACGCTCGCACAGCCGCATGCCAAGCCGCTGTTCCAGCGAGGTCATATGGGTGCTGATGGTGGACTGGCTGATGTTCAAGTCGATCTGCGCGGCCGAAAATCCGCCAGCATCAACCACTTTCGCGAAAACTTTGAGAAGCCTGATGTCGCCTTCGGAAAGATTGCTCAACATGCGGGCGACCTGTTGTGGGGATTTCAGACGATGCTACGCGGTTCGGCACAAGTTCTCAACCTGATCGTCCAGCGGCAATCCCGTTGCCGCACAACAGTTGCAACCCCGCCCTTTGCGTTTTGAAGCCGGGTCGTAACACTATGCAAGCAGAGCATGCAGGTCTGCCCAATGGCGTCCATTCCGCGTCTGCCAAAGCAACGATTTGGAAAATTCAGGTGTACTTTGCATCCACTCACTGCGGCGCTTCGATCCGAAAGTGACGGGTGCCAAACGCAGTGCCACCAGATCACTTTTCCCGCAGGTATGACGAAGACACATATCCCTTCAAGGCGCGTGCTTGCTCTAACGCCACCTTACACCAGCGGGTGCCGCCGATAAGCTGACAGCTTTCAACGCGCACCACGGCGCCGTTTGGCAGGCCTACGATGACAATGTAACCCGTTCCGGGCCCAGCCCGCATCTTCAGCATGTCGTCATCCTTGACGCCATATACCTCGTAGCGTTCACGCCAGCCTGCCGCTGCGGGTGCAGCGCCGAAGCCTGCTGACAGCACAGCCGCCATCAGGGCAAAAAGGACGGTCCTGCACATGCCAATCTCCTTAGCCTTAATCCACATAGCAGTTTAGCCTGTTCGTCCGTCGAAAGGAACGGCCAGCAGACGGCAATAGTGGCGCTGGCGATTGCCCGCCGATGATTGCTCTGCCCAGTGGTTCTGGGTTTTCGGGCGGGATGACGCCCCGAACGACTGGTCTTGGGCCGCTGCGCTGCTGTCCGGCAACAGCAGCGCAGCGGCCAAGTCCGAAATACATGGGAATGACTGGGCCAACGGAACTTCGCGCCAATCAGCTCTGGCTTCGCCACACTCGGCACGGCCTGTATACCCGTCATAGCCGAATGGTCTTCCGTGCGGGCCGCCAAGCCTCAGTCGCCCAGCAAATCCGTCGCAGGGTTTTCGGTGATCTCGACATCGGCGTAATAGCGCTGCGCCTGAACAGCCGAGCGGTGCAGCGATAACTTCATCGTCGCCGCAAGCGGTGCGCCATCCAGTGCCGCTTGGGTCAGAAACCCCGAGCGTAAACCATGCGGGGTAGCGTAATCCTCCGGCAGTCCCGCAAGCTTTAAGCGATACCGCAGGATGACCCGTATCGCATCCGGCGCAAGCTTGCGGCTCAGCACGCGGTCAGATTGCGACACCGGGCGAAACAGCGGCCCCGAAGTAATAGCTGCCGCCTCAACCCAGCCCATCACCGCCCGCGCGGCGCGGCCTTTCAGCGGCAGGCGCGGCGCTTCGGCCTTACTGGTGGTTTTGGTTTCCAGCAAGCGCACCCAAATCAGCCCCTTGGTGGCGAAATCCTCAATGCCAATATCCTCACGGTGCAGATTGGTGATCTCGCTGCGCCGCCGCCCGCCCGAGCCAAATCCCAACATCAGCACCGCGCGATCGCGAAGCCCCCGCAAACTGTCGTCACAACTGGCCAACAACTGTTCTAACACATCGCGCGTCACCGGACGCGGCGATTTCGGCACCCTTGGGCGCGCCGCCGCCTTGCGCCCCTTCGCCCGCGCCTGTTTCAGCAAGGGCGCCTCAAACGGTGAGGTCAGATTTTTCATCCGATGAAACGCCCGCCAAGACGCAATCTTACGGTCCAACGTGGCCGGGGCGGGGCAGGCCAAACTCAGGCGCAAGCCCAGTTCAATCAACTCTTGTGCGGCATCTTGCGTGGCTCCGGGCAGGTCGGTCAGATCCAGCGTGTGATCCAGCACAAACCGCAGCGCCACCCGCTCGCTTTCCGGCCAGATCAGGCTTTGCCCAAAAACCGCAGCTTTCCATGCGGCGATATAGGCCAGATCGCGCTCCCACGCGCGCAAGGTGTTTTGCGGCGTGCCACGCTTGTACAGCGCAGCAAGCGCCGCCTCATCCTCGGTGGAAAGCTGGGCGTAAGACGGCAGAGGCAGGTTGGCTTTCATCGCGGCCCAATGTGATTTCAACACCAGTCTGGCAGGACAGCCTGCCAGATCAAGAGTCTCGATAACAGCTTTCGGCCCGAATGATCACCACGGATCGGCGCTGCGGTGCAAAATCCGTTCTGTTACAGAATGGGATTAGGCGGATACCGCAACGGCATGGGGCCGTGACGCTGCAGAGGTCGCGTCAATCAAAGTCCAACGGATCAGCAAGATCGCTGGATTGAGGTTCGGATGCTGCGCACACAGCGCTTCCAGCCCATCCAGACGGCAGTGAAACACCCGCTCCTCGGCGGTCTGCGCCTTTGAGATCACCTGCACCGCACTGCCCGCAGGCCAGCCCGCGCCCAGCAAACCTTGCGTTATGGATGCCGCCTGCGACACCCCCATATAGCAAGCCAATGTCGTGCCCGCCTGCGCCGTGGTGGTCCAATCCTGCGCGCCGTCATGGCGCAGGTGGCCGGTGGCAAGGATCAGCCGTTCGGTCTGACCGCGCTCGGTCAGAAAGCTGCGGGCCGAAGCAGCCGCAGCGCAGGCCGAGGTGACGCCGGGCACGATATCCCACGCCACCCCAGCGGCGTTCATCGCATCGGCCTCCTCGGCCCCCCGGCCAAAAATCCCCGGATCGCCGCATTTCAACCGCACCACCTGCTGCCCCGCCTGCGCCGATTGCACCAGCAACGCGTTGATCTGCCCCTGCGGCATCGCATGGCAGCCGGGGGCCTTGCCGACATATATCAGCACAGCCCCCTTGCGCGCCCGTTTCAGCAAAGCCGGGTCAGCAAGGCGATCATAATACACCACATCGGCGGCTTGCAGACGCTCCAATCCGCGCAAAGTGATCAGATCCGCCGAGCCGGGGCCAGCGCCGACAAGACTGACAAAGCCTTGTTTCGCGGCTTTCGTTTGGGTGTTTGTAGATGCGGTGGCGCGGGGCAGACGCGCTTGCCATGCTCGAAAAGCAAGGATCAGTTTTGCAAACAACGGCTTGGGCGCAAGGGTGATCATTCGGCAGCCTCTGGCAGTTTGAAACGGGAAAGCAATCCGGCGAGTTCCGGGCGGCAGGATCCGCAGGATGTGCCGGCACCCAAAGCCTCGCCCAAAGCAGCAACACTCAGCGCGCGGCCCGATTGGATCGCCTCGCGAATGGTGTTGATGCCGACATTCAGGCAGGCACAAACCGTCGCACCGGGATCGGGTATATCAGCGCGCGGGCGGCCCGCAAGGATGGTGGGCTCGGCTTCATTCAGGCGGCTGGCCAAGTGATCGCGGGCAACCGCGACGGGGCAGGGGCCCGCAAACAGCGCGGCGAGTAATCGACCCTCGGCATGAAAAGCGATGCGCGCAAGCCCGCGTTTGGCGTCAATCACGGTGGCTGCTTCGGCATCTGGCAAAGCGAACAGGTGGCGGGCGTAGCTGACCCAGTCTTCGGGCATCTGCAACCCGGCAAGTTCCATCCGCCAACCGCCGGGAACCCGCGCGCGCCCAGTATTCGGATTGCGGCTGTAGCGCTGTGGCGCTGACTGCGAAACCGAACCATTGCGCAGGGTAAAGTTGGGCTGCGACAGCGGCGGCTTTGCTTTCAGGTTGGCCCGAAACCGGGTCCACAATACCCGGCACCAAAGCGTCGATGCGGGCGGCAGAGGCATTCTCGCTTGTCCAGTGCATCGGCGCGAACACCTGACCGGGGGCAGCGTTCTGGCTGATCAGCGCGCGCAGAATGTTGCGACCATAACTATTGGAAAGCTCAACCAGATCATCAGCTTGGATGTTCAACCGCATAGCATCTTCCGGGTGAATTTCCACAAACGGCTCGGCCAAATGCTGACTCAGGCGTGGCGATTTTCCGCTGCGGGTCATCGTATGCCACTGATCGCGGATACGCCCGGTGTTCAGGCGGAACGGATGTTCCGGCGTCAAGGCTTGCGGCGCGCGCGGGGTGATCGGCAGCATCCGGGCGCGGGCGTCTGGGGTGTGGAACTGCCCGGTGGCAAAGAACCGCCCCCCCTGCTGTCGCGGGTTTTGCGGCCATGTGAAGGGGGTGAGGTTGTCGTAATCGGCGGGCGTGACCTTGGCGAGGTCAGAGATGTCAAAGTCGCTGCCCAAACCCCCGGCGATGCCAGACAGCGCTGCGTATTCGGCGAAGATCTCCGCCTTGGTTTCCCAAGCAAAAGCTTTGCCGTGGCCCATCCGTGTGGCGACTTGCGCCAGCGCCCACCAATCGGGCCGAGCTTTGCCGGGGCGCGGCAATACGCTGCGCTGACGGCTGATGGTGCGGTCAGAATTGGTGACAGTGCCATCCTTTTCGCCCCAAGCCGTCGCGGGCAACAGCACATGCGCCAGCCGCGCTGTATCGGTTTCCGCCGTGATATCGCTGACGACGACAAAGGGGCAGGCGCGGATGGCAGCCGCCACCGCATCGTCGTCGGGCATGGTGACAGCGGGATTGGTGTGGATGATCCAGATCGCTTTGATCGTGCCATCCGCCACCGCGCGGAACATGTCGACCGCCTTCAGCCCCGGTTTTTGTGCCATCACGGGGCTGGCCCAGAAGCCTTGCACAGCCTCGCGGTGGGCTTGGTTTTCAATATCCAGATGGCAGGCCAGCATGTTCGCCAAGCCACCCACCTCGCGCCCGCCCATCGCATTGGGCTGACCTGTGACCGAAAACGGCCCCATGCCGGGGCGACCGATACGCCCCGTCGCAAGGTGGCAGTTCAGGATCGCATTGACCTTATCGCTGCCGGATGAGGATTGGTTGATGCCCTGACTATAGACCGTCACCACCTTTTCGGTGCTGGTCCACAGTTTCAGGAACGCGGCCAGATCGGCTGCAGGCAGGCCCGTTTCCGCAGCGTCACTGGCGCAGGCGGCGGTGAGCGCCTCGGTATAGCCTGCGACGTTCGACAGATAATCGAGGTCAACCGCCCCCGTGTCTGCAATCGCCACCAAAAGTGCATTGAACAAGGCCGCATCCGACCCCGGCGCTATCGCCAGATGCAGATCGGCAATGTCGCAGGTGGCGGTGCGGCGGGGGTCGATCACCACGATTTTCATCGCGGGGCGGGCAGATTTCGCGGCGGCAAGGCGTTGATACAAAACCGGATGACACCACGCGAGGTTCGATCCGGTCAGCACCACCAGATCAGCCAACTCTAAGTCTTCATACAGCCCCGGCACGGTATCAGACCCAAACGCCCGCTTGTGGCCCGCGACCGAGGACGCCATGCAAAGCCTTGAATTGGTGTCAATATTTGCAGACCCGATGAAACCCTTCATCAGTTTGTTGGCGACATAGTAATCTTCGCTCAACAACTGTCCCGAGACATAGAACGCCACCGCATCGGGACCATGATCCGCGATCACCTTAGAAAACCGCTTGGCAACCACGCCCAAAGCATCGTCCCAAGCCACCTCCTGCCCGAACACACGTGGAGTCAACAAACGTCCCTCCAGCCCCACCGTTTCGCCCAAAGCGCTGCCCTTGGAACACAGACGCCCCCGGTTCGCCGGATGATCCGGGTCGCCCTGAACGCTCAACCCGCCCTTGCCATCGGCCTTCGCCAAAATGCCGCAACCGACACCGCAATAGGGGCAGGTGGTGCGGATTTCGTCGGGTTCAAGCGCGTGGGGCTGGTGTATCATGCGGCTGACCTGCGGGCCAAACGGCTGGCATCCAGCAAAATCCGCCCCGCCTCCACCCGCGCCGGGTAGCTGTTTACTGAACCTTCATCCGCCCCCTGCGCCATCCCGGTTTCCAAGCTGAAAACCCAAGCGTGCAGCGGGCAGGTCACCGAATTGCCATGCACGATGCCTTCTGACAACGGCCCCCCCTTATGCGGGCAGTTGTCGTCAATCGCGAACACCTGATCTTCGGCGGTACGGAACACCGCCACACAGCCTTGCGCGGTTTTCACCACCCGCGCACCTTGCGCAGGAATGTCGGTCAGCGCGCCAATGTCGATCCAGTTCATTCTGCGGCCTCCAGCGATAGATCGGCCATCGGCACCCATTGCGCCAACTGATCGGGTTTGGAAAGCTCAGCCCACGGGTCGACCTGATAGACCGATTGCGACAGCATAAAGCGGTCATACAAAGCGCGGCGCACCGTCAAATCAGCCATCTGCTCCTGACACCAGCCAAGACCGACTTTGGCGACCCATTTGTAAATCCGGTGCAGATAGCGGCTGTTTTCGCGGTAAAGCTGCACGAAGGCTGCAATGATTTCCATGGTTTCAGCCTCGGTGGTGGCTTTGCACAGAAACTCGGTTTCGCGCACGTCCATGCCAGCAGCACCCGCCACCGAAATCTCATATCCGCTGTCAACGCAGACCACGCCGATATCCTTGCAGGTCGCTTCGGCACAGTTGCGCGGGCAGCCGGACACACCCAGTTTGACCTTCGCAGGCGTCCAGGACCCCCACAAAAGCTTCTCCAGCTTGATCCCCAGCCCGGTCGAATCCTGCGTGCCAAAGCGGCAGAAATCGCTGCCCACACAAGTCTTTACCGTCCGCAGCCCCTTGGCATAGGCATGGCCCGACACCATCCCCGCCGCGTTCAAGTCCTGCCACATCGACGGCAGATCCTCTTTCTTCACGCCGAGCAAATCAATCCGCTGACCGCCCGTCACCTTCACCAGCGGCACGTTGTATTTGTCCGCCGCATCGGCAATCGCGCGCAACTCCGATGGCGTCGTCACCCCGCCCCACATCCGCGGCACCACCGAATAGGTGCCGTCTTTCTGGATGTTGCCGTGGTTACGCTCGTTCACAAACCGCGACTGGCGGTCATCGACATACTCGGTCGGCCAATCGGCGATCAGGTAGTAATTCAGTGCCGGACGGCAGGACGCACAGCCGCCAACCGAGCGCCAGCCAAGTTCCTGCATCACGGCAGGAATGGATTTCAGCCCCATCGACTTGATCAACCGCCGCACGTCTTCATGCGTATGATCGGTGCATTTGCACATCGCCGGATTGGCATTGGCGGTAAAGCTGTCGCCCAAGGTGACAGCCATCACCTGCTCGACCAGCCCGGTGCAAGTGCCGCAGCTGGAGCTGGCCTTGGTCACGCTGCGCACGAGGTCCAACGTATTGGCCCCGCCCAAGATCGCATCGACAATCTTGCCCTTACAAACGCCGTTACAGCCACAAATCTCCGCGCTAGGCGGCAAGGCTGCAACGGCTGCCATAGGGTCCGTTTGGGCACCCCCCTGATAGGCCGTGCCGAAAATCAACGTCTCGCGCATTGACGTTACATCGGTGCCGTCTTTGATCAGCCCGAAGAACCAGTTGCCGTCGGCGGTGTCGCCATACATCACCGCACCCAGCAGCTTGTCGCCCTCAATCACCAGCCGCTTATAGACGCCGCGCGCCGGATCGCGGAACACGATATCCTCGCGCCCCGGCCCATCGGCAAAATCGCCAGCGCTGAACAAATCGCAGCCCGTCACCTTCAGCTTCGTCGCGGTCTGCACCGGGCGGAACGCCGAGTCCTGCCCCAGCAAAGCCTGCGCCAACACCTTCGCTTGGTCATAAAGCGGAGCCACAAGCCCGAACAACTGCTTGTTATGCTCGACACATTCGCCCACCGCCCAGATCGACGGGTCAGAGGTTTGCATCGCATCATTCACAGTGATGCCACGCCCGACATTCAGATGCGCATCATTGGCAAGCCGCACTTCTGGCCGAATGCCCACCGCCATGCAGACGATATCAGCGTCGTAAACCGTGCCATCCTCAAGCAGAACGGCCTCCACCCGCTCATGCCCGAGGATGGCCTTGGTCGCCCCTTTGCAGTGGATTTTCATCCCCCGCGCCTCCAGCGACTTTTGTAGCAAATAGCCCGCAGCCGGGTCCAACTGACGTTCCATCAGATGACCCATAATGTGAATGACCACCACTTCCATGCCGCGCAACTGCATCCCCGCAGCGGCCTCCAGCCCCAGCAGACCGCCACCAATCACCACGGCTTTCGCGCCCGGTTTGGCGGCTGCGATCATCGCATTTGTGTCTTCAAGATCGCGGTAAGTTACCACGCCGGGCAGCTTATGGCCCTGCACCGGGATGATGAACGGCGCGGACCCGGTGGCGATGATCAGCTGATCATAGGGCGTCTCCACCCCGCCACTGGTCACGGTTTTGGCCGCGCGGTCGATCTTGGTAACCGCCTGCCCCAGCACGGTTTTCACCCCGCGCTTCGTATACCAATCCGCATCATGCGTGACGATTTCGGCATAGGACTTTTCGCCCGACAGCACCGGCGACAGCATGATCCGGTTGTAATTCCCGCGCGGTTCGGCATTGAACAAGGTGATGTCAAACGCATCCGGCGCAAGTTCGGTCAGCTGTTCCAGCACCCGGCCCGAGGCCATGCCCGTCCCGATGACGACAAGTTTCTGTTTCATCACGCGACGTCCTTCTTCTTGTGGCCGTGTTCGTATTCTTCAAGGAATGCAAGCACTTCACTGCGGTAGTGGTAATAATCGGGATGTTCCATCAGGCTGCGACGGCTGCGCGGACGCGGCAGTTTCACCTCGGTGATCTTGCCAATCGTGGCGTTCGGGCCGTTGGTCATCATCACTACGCGGTCGGCCAGCAAAATCGCCTCATCCACGTCATGCGTCACGCAAACGGCGGTGACTTTGGTGCGGCTCCACACCTCCATCAGCACTTCTTGCAGCTCTCATCGCGTCAGGCTGTCAAGCATCCCGAACGGCTCATCCAGCAGCAACAGCTTCGGCGACAAAGCAAAAGCCCGCGCGATGCCCACCCGTTGCCGCATCCCGTTCGACATATCGGCGGCTTGGCGGTCCATCGCGTCGGCCAAACCGACACGCTCCAGATAATATTCCACCACCTCTTGCCGCTCAATTTGCGTCGATTTTGGGTAAACCTTGTCCACCCCAATCGCGACGTTTTCCTTCGCGGTCAGCCACGGAAACAAGTTCGGCGATTGAAACACCACGGCGCGCTCCGGGTCGGCACCTTCAACATGCGTGCCGTCCAGCGTGATGGCGCCCTTCGAGATCGCGTTCAGCCCCGCCGTCATCGTCAGCACGGTGGATTTGCCGCAACCGGAATGGCCGATCAGCGAAACAAATTCACCCTTCTTCAGGATCAGGTTGAAATCCTCCACCACCGTCAAAGGCCCCTTCGGCGTCGCGTAGACCTTGTGCAGTTGCGAATAGCGCAGATAGCGCGCGTCCATCGCGGAATTGGCCGCCTTGGCATAAGCGCTGGGCAAAGCATGGCGCGGCGTCAAAGCGGGCAGCAGCCGGGTTTCCGGCAGTTTAGATTTGATGCCAACATCCATCAGATAAGCGGTGACATCAGCGCGCAGGGCTTTGAATTCACTGCTTTCATTCATCGCATTGCGATCACGCGGGCGGGGCAGATTGACCGGGAAAGCCGCCCCCAAACTGCCATCTGGGTTCAGGCACAAGATGCGGTCGGCGAGCACCAAAGCCTCATCCACATCATTGGTGATCAGAACAACAGTGCGCTTGTCCGCCGCCCAGATCGCCTCAATTTCACTCGCCACATTGCCCCGCGTCAGCGCATCCAATGCCGACAAAGGCTCGTCCATGAGCAAAACTTCCGGCTGCATCGCCAAGGCCCGCGCCACCGCCACCCGCTGCCGCATCCCACCCGACAATTCCGCCGGACGCCGATCCGCAGCGTGCCCCAAGCCCACCATCTTGATATATTTCTGCACCAGCGCGGTACGTTCCGCCTTGCTGCCTTTCGACACCGCATCCACCGCCAGCCCGATATTGCCCGCCACGGTCAGCCACGGCATCAAAGCATAAGATTGGAACACCAACCCCCGCTCTGGCCCCGGCCCGGCCACGGGTGCGCCCTTGAAATTCACCTCGCCGCGATCCGGCAGGGTCAGGCCGGCCATCAGGTTGATCAGCGTGGTTTTGCCGGAACCGGAAAATCCAAGGATCGCCAGAAACTCACCATCCTGCACCTGAAACGACAGGTTGCGCAGGACGGGCGTATCGCCGTAGCCCTTGGAAACATTGTTGAAATCGAGGATGCCCATCCCGCTCACCGATTATTCGAGAAGGTGAACAGCGACTGCAAAGCGAACATCACCCGGTCCAAGAGGAAGCCGATCACGCCAATGGTCAGCACCGCAACCATGATTTTCGCTAGGGATTGCTCTGACCCGTTCTGAAACTCATCCCAAACGAACTTGCCCAAACCCGGATTTTGCGCCAGCATCTCAGCCGCGATCAGCACCATCCAGCCCACGCCCAACGACAGCCGCAACCCGGTGAAAATCAGCGGCAAGGCCGAAGGCAGCACCAGCCGGGTGATCTTTTTCCACAGTGACAGCTTCAGCACGCGGCTGACATTGACCAAATCCTTGTCAATCGAGGCCACCCCCAGCGAGGTGTTGATCAGCGTCGGCCACAGCGAACACAGGGTCACGGTAAACGCCGAAACGATGAAGCTTTTCGGCAAATCGCCATCGGTATAAACCGCCGAAACCACCATCGTCACAATCGGCAGCCACGCCAGCGGCGACACTGGTTTGAACAGCTGCACCAAGGGGTTGATCGCGGCGTTTGCCGTCGCCGAAAGCCCCGCCAAAATCCCCAATGGCACCGCAATAATCGTGCCAATCAGAAACCCCGCGAACACGGTTTTGATCGAGGTCCAGATTTGCGCGTAATAGGTCGGCTTGCCGGTATAGGCGGGGGTTTTCACCTCATCCGCCTTGCCTTCCGCCACCAAAGCGGCATTTTTCGCGGCCTGTTTGGCGTAGAACTCCTGCTCTTTCACGCCCTCAGCTGCAGCACTGGCGTCCAAAGCAACGGCTTGTTCCCAGACCTGCACGGGCCCTGGAATAGCACCCAAAGAGGTCTGCACCATCGGCGCCAAACTGGCCCACAATGCCAAAAACCCCGCAATCGCCAGCAGCGGCACCACCGCCAAGCGCCAGATTTCCGGCAGTTGCCCGCGCGGATTATCCCCCGCCAATGCGCGCCAGATCGGCGTGATCCAAGCCAGCCCCAACAGCTTGAACCATTTGTCGCATGTGCTGATCAAGCGGTACAGCTTGTCCAGCCGTGCGGCGCGGTCAGCTTTGGGTTCTTCCGGCAAAGCGGCGGGGTCAAGCAGGGTCATGTCAGTCTCCATCAGCGGCGGCGTTGACGGGCGGTATTCCACCCGTCAATTCAGAGAAGATATTGGTTCAGTTGATGATTTCGCCGCCAGCAACGGTCTGGCCGTCTTTCAAGCCAATGGTCAGGCTGTCGATATAGGCGTTGGGCTTGGTACCATCATAAGACACGCCGTCGATGAAATCGGCGGAAGGCTCGCGGTAGCCATCGGCGTCGAAATCGAACTCATCGGCTGTGGCATGGCCATCGGCGATCAAAGCCTCGGCGGCGGCTTTGTAGATATCCGGCTTGTAGACCGACTTGGCGGTTTCATCGAACCACGCATCCGGCTTGCCCTCGGCAATCTGGCCCCAGCGGCGCATCTGGGTCAGATACCAGACCGCATCGGAATAATAGGGGAAGGTGGCGTTATAGCGGAAGAACACGTTGAAATCGGGGGCAGGGCGGGTGTCGCCCTTTTCATACTCAAACGTCCCGGTCATCGACTTGGCAAGCACCGTAGCATCCGCGCCGACATAATCCGGACTGGACAGGATTTGCACAGCCTCGGCCCGGTTGGCGTTGTCATTCTCATCCAGCCAGATCGCCGCCCGGATCAGCGCCTTGGTCAGCGCCAAAGTGGTCTGCGGGTTTTTCTCAACAAAATCAGCGGTCAGGCCGAACACTTTCTCCGGGTTGTTCTTCCAGATGTCATTGTCGGTGATCACCGGCACGCCGATGCCCTTGGCGACGGCAGCTTGGTTCCACGGCTCACCCACCGCATAGCCGTCGATGGTGCCCGCTTCCAACGTCGCAGGCATTTGCGGCGGTGGCGTCACCGAGATCAGCACGTCGCCGCCGATCTGGCCCGACACATCATCCGCAGAATACAGCCCCGGATTGATACCGCCCGCCGCAAGCCAGTAGCGCAGCTCATAGTTATGGGTGGATACCGGGAACACCATGCCAAGGTTGAACGGCTTGCCCTCGGCAGCATAAGCCTCAATCACCGGCTTCAGCGCAGCGGCAGAAATCGGATGCGCAGGCTTGTCGCCCTCCAGCTTCAGCCCCGGCTTCATCGCCTCCCATACCGCATTGGACACCGTGATGGCGTTGCCGTTCAAATCCATCGAGAACGGCGTCACCAGCTTGGCCTTGGTGCCATAGCCAATCGAGGCCGCAATCGGCTGCCCCGCCAGCATATGCGCGCCGTCCAATTCACCCGACACCACGCCATCCAGCAGCACTTTCCAATTCGATTGCGCCACCAAAGTCACCGAAAGACCCTCGTCCTCGAAAAACCCCTTCTCCTTGGCAATCGCCAAAGGCGCCATGTCGGTCAGCTTGATAAAGCCCAAAGTCAGCTCGGGTTTCTCAATGCCGGGGGTTTCGGCGAAAGCGGGGAAGGCAAGCAAGGCGGTCGTGGCAAGCAGGGCTGAGATGCGTGTCATGTCTGGTTCCCGGATGGCCCCACAACGGGGCGTTGAAATGCAAAAAGCCGCCAGATCCCATGCCTATGACAGGCAGAGATCGAGCGGCGGTGCTCGGCTTTTCCCAACTTTGGGGGTAAGCGGTGAAGGCGTCATTGCCTTCGGGCTTGAATTAAATCTGCCGATGCCGCGCTGCGGCGTCAACAAAACCGTGTCGGTTTTTGCGCAGATTGTGACGATTTCGCAGTCGCAGCATCTCGATGCTACTTTTTTCAGCGCGCAGGAGCGGTCAGGTCGAAAATCCGGGCATCAAAAAAGCGGTCGGCGGGCAGAATCAGCTGGCCACGCTCGGCGGGAACCGCGGTGGGCTGCGCCAAAGCGCCCTCCAGCTTCTCGGATGCGCCGGGCAGAATAGCGCCTGCTGGCCGCAAATGCAGGCGATAGAGATCACTGCGGAACACATCGGCGGCAGAGGCAGAAGCCTCGGCCACATCCAGCCCATGCCGCCCCGCCAAGGATGCACCAATCCACGCCGCCTGACTGCGCCATGGAAAGCCCGCAGCACCCTCGAAGAACTCGATCAACTGCGGCGTCAGCTGCTCGGTACCATCCGGCGCGGTCACAATCCGCCCCGTCAAAGCCCGCTCCACCAGTTCCGCCGACACGGCAATGCGCCCCTGCGCCGTCAGCATTTCCGCCGCGATGATGTGATTTTCCGCCCGCCCCAACCAACGCCCGGCCCGCCACAACGCCCGCAACAACGGCCCGGCCAGCGCGGGTTCGGCTTCCGCCCAGCCTAGCCTTGTCGCGAGAACCTTCTCCGGTGCCCGCGCCCACAAAGCCGAGGTCGGCAACAGCAACGTGCCCGAGCCGTTTTCGACCGCGACCGACCCCCAAGGCTCGCCGACGCAGAACAAGTCAATCTCCCCGGCAGAAAGCGCCTCAGCCATCTGCGGCGGCGGCACGGTGCGGATATCCAACTGCCCTGCCACAGCGCCCGAGGCCGCCAGCCAATAATGCAGCAACTCGCGGTGCATCGAAAATGTATAGGGCACCCCGATGCGCAGGCTGGGGGCAGCGGCCAACAAGGCCCGCCCTGCCGCCTGCGCATCCCTGAAATCAAAACCATAGCCCGCTTGCGCCATCGTAGCGGCCAAAGCGTTGGAAATCCCGATCACATTACCGTTCAGGTTCAGCACACAAAGCGCCTCAAACCGCACCGGGCCACGCCCCAACCCCAAGGCCATTGCCACCGGAACAGGAGCCAGCATCTGCGCCGCATCGACCTGACCCACCGCCAGCATATCGCGCAAACTGGCCCAACTGGGCGCTCTGTGCAGATCCAGCGACAGACCCTCCTCCTCGGCAAAGCCCAAAGCCTCGGCGATGATCAGCGGGGCTGCATCCAGCAGCGGCACATAGCCAAGGCGCAACACCACGCTCATTTCAACAAATCCGCCGCCAGCACCAAAGCACTTGCCACATCGGCCAGCTTGCGGCCCTGATCCATCGCGGTCTTGCGCAGCAGGGCATAGGCCTCCTCCTCGCCAATGCCACGCGCCCGCATCAAAATCCCCTTGGCGCGGTCAATTGCCTTGCGTTCTTCCAGCGCCCGCCTTGTCTCCGCCAACTCGATCCGCATCTTCTGCAGCATATGAAACCGCGCGATGGCGGCGTCTAAAATAGGCTTGATCCGATCCGCCCGCAGCCCATCCACAACATAGGCCGACATCCCCGCCTCAATCGCCGCTTTGGTCAGGCTGCCGTCGCTTTGATCGACAAACATTGCCACCGGGCGCTCGGTCGGCCCGGTCGCCAAAGCCAATTCCTCCAGCACGTCCCGAGACGGGTTTCCGGCATCAATCAGCACCAGATCGGGGTTGCGCTGGGCGATGCGACGCGCAAGCCCGGTCTCCTCGGCAATCACCATCACATCAAAATCACCCGCATCGCGCAGACCATCGACGATCAGCAGCGCGCGGTCGCGGTCCTTTTCAACCACAATGATGGAAAGCCGTTGTGCCATGCAGATGGAAGACGGCGATGCGCCGCGCGAGGAAAGCGCAACTGCAGTCAACAGGGTCCGCATAAGGCCGTGCTGTCGATTTGCGCCCAAATATTGAGCCAATTTGAAAAGTATGCCAACTAAATGAGCAAATCGCCAAGACCGCCGGAAATCCAGCGCGCCGTCCATGCCGCCGACAGAACAAGGCTGACAGATAAGCCCCCATGTTGTTCTCTTAATAACAAAAACTTGAAATCTCGCCAATTATGTTATAAAATTAACACAATGTGATTTTTCAGGGGACCTCAGAATGACCGCAAAAGATCGCCGCATCATGGCGCTGTCGCTGGCTTTGGCCGAGCGCAAGGTGATCCATCTGAAGGAAGCCGCAGCCTTGATGCAGGTGTCCGAAATGACCGTGCGGCGCGATGTGGCGGAAAATCCCGATTTGTTTGGCACGCTCGGCGCGCATATCATTCCGGCAGGCAGGCCCGATCTGGAAGCCCCCTATGCCATCGACCGCGCTGCTGAGAGCCATTCCGTCGCCAAGCGGCAAGCTTCGATTCACGCCCTGCGCTATCTGCAACCGGATGAAACCGTGTTCATAGATTGCGGCAGCACGTTAACCCATCTCGTCGATCTGATCCCCGCAGACACCCGCCTGACCGTGGTCTGCTACGCCTTTAACACGGCAGAGCGTTTGATTGCAAAGAAAAATATCACACTCATCCTGCTGGGCGGCGTCTATCACCCCAGCTCTGCCTCCTTCGCCGGGGCTTCGGGGGCCGACACGCTAAACGCCTTGGGCATCAACGCCGCCTTCCTCTCCGCCTCTGGCGTCGACCAGCAGCGTGGTGTGTCGTGTGAGCAGTTCCATGAGGTGCCGATTAAACGCAAAGCGATGCAGATGGCGCAGCGCCGCTATCTGGTTTGCGACCAAAGCAAGATCGGTCGTGTGCGGCCCGCGCATTTTGCGGATGTGCAGGATTTTGACGCCATTATCACGGAAACCGGGGAAATGCCGCTGGGCATCAAAGCCTAACTCTTTCCCTCGCTCCAAAATAAATGTTGAAAAAATAACAAAAATGATGATACAAAAATAACGTAAGAGCGCAAAACCGCGAATCGTGTCGAAAGACCCGCACCGGATTGCCTTGGGAATTTCGCGCAGCGGAGGGCGTTCGGTGACGATAGTGCAGCCGGAAATACAGGCAAACATCGCTTTGGTGCAGCAAGCGGCTGGCCATACTGCCCGCAACGCAGGCATGCCACTTGATCTGGAATGGATCGCCCAGACCCGCGTCAACCAATCCGCCACCGATCGCCGCGTGGCCAGTCTGCCCGGTCGGCGCAGCGTCAAAAAGGATGCGCAGGCGGCTTGGTTGCTGAAAGCTCTGACCTGTATTGATCTCACCACCCTCAGCGGCGATGACACCGCAGGCCGTGTCCGCAGGCTTTGCGCCAAGGCCGCGCAACCGCTGACCCCCGCTCTGCAAGAAGCCCTCGGCATGGGCGACCGTCGCCTGACCACGGGTGCCGTCTGCGTCTATCACCGCTTCGTCACCACGGCGGTCGAAGCCCTTTCTGGCACCGGAATCCCCGTCGCCGCCGTCTCAACCGGCTTTCCCGCAGGCCTTGCCCCGCATGATGTGAAACTGCGCGAAATCGCCGCCTCGGTCGCCGATGGTGCCGCTGAAATCGACATCGTGATCACCCGCGAGCATGTGCTGACCGGCAACTGGCAGGCCCTCTACAATGAAATGCGCGATTTCCGCGCCGCCTGCGGCACGGCGCACGTCAAAGCCATCCTCGCCACCGGGGAGCTGAAAACCCTGCGCAATGTCGCGCAAGCCAGCCTTGTCTGCATGATGGCGGGCGCGGATTTCATCAAAACCTCCACCGGGAAAGAGGCCATAAACGCCACCCCTGCGGTGACGCTGACGATGATCCGCACCATCCGCGCTTACCATGATCGCACCGGATTTCGCGTTGGCTACAAGCCCGCAGGCGGCATTGCCACCACCAAAGACGTGCTGATGCAGCAGTTCCTGATGAAGGAAGAACTCGGCCGCCCATGGTTGGAACCCGACCTGTTCCGCATCGGTGCTTCCAGCCTTCTGGCCGACATCGAACGCCAACTCGAAACCCATGTCACCGGCGGCTATTCCGCCTTCAACAGACACCCGATCGGATAACCGATGAACATCGCAAAGTATTTCGACGATATGTCCTACGGCCTGTCCCCCGAATCCGACACCGAGGCCCGCGCTTGGCTCGCCCGCCACAACCACAGCTTTGGCCATTTCATCGCGGGTAGCTTCACCGCGCCCGAACACAGCTTTGAAACCTTTGAACCCGCCACGGGCAAGCCACTGGCACACCTAGCGCGCGGCACCGCAGCCGATGTCGATGCCGCCGTCACCGCCGCCCGCAAAGCCCAAACCCCATGGTCGAAACTGACAGGCCACGCCCGCGCCCGCCATCTCTATGCCCTCGCCCGGATGATCCAACGCCACGCCCGCCTGATCGCCGTCATCGAGGCCATCGACAACGGCAAACCGATCCGCGAGACCCGTGACATCGACGTGCCCCTCGCCGCCCGCCATTTCACCCACCACGCCGGATGGGCGCAACTGCAAGCCACCGCTTTCCCCGATCATGCCCCGATTGGCGTGGTCGGCCAGATCATCCCGTGGAATTTCCCGTTCCTGATGCTGGCATGGAAACTCGCCCCCGCCTTGGCCTTGGGCAATACCGTGGTGCTGAAGCCCGCCGAATACACCTCGCTGACCGCGCTGTTGTTCGCGGAACTGGCGCAAGCCGCAGGCCTGCCCGCAGGTGTGATCAACATCGTCACGGGCGAAGGCGACACTGGCGCTTTGATCGTCGATCACCCCGGCATCGACAAAATCGCCTTCACCGGATCGACTGAAGTCGGTCGCCTGATCCGCCAACGCACTGCGGGCACAGGCAAGTCGCTCACCTTGGAACTTGGCGGCAAATCCCCGTTCATCGTGTTCGACGATGCCGACCTTGACGGCGCGGTCGAAGGCGTCGTCGATGCGATCTGGTTCAACCAAGGTCAGGTCTGCTGCGCAGGTTCGCGTCTGTTGCTGCAAGAGGGCATCGCCGAGGATTTCATCCGCCGCTTGAAACGCCGGATGGAGACTTTGCGCGTAGGCTCCCCACTGGATAAATCCATCGACATGGGGGCCATCGTTGCCCCGGTGCAGGCCGAGCGCATCCGCGCCCTTGTAGCGCAGGGCGTCGCCGAAGGTGCCACCTTGTATCAGGCGGCGATGGACCTGCCGACCAACGGCTGCTTCTACCCGCCCACCCTGCTGACAAACGTGCAACCCGCCCACACCGTCGCGCAAGAGGAAATCTTCGGCCCCGTCGCCGTCACCATGACCTTCCGCACCCCGGATGAAGCCATTCAACTCGCCAACCACTCGCGCTATGGCCTGTCGGCGAGCATCTGGAGCGAATCCATCAGCCTCGCCCTGCAAGTCGCCGCCAAGGTTGAGGCGGGCGTGGTCTGGCTCAATGCCACCAACCTGTTTGATGCAGCGGTCGGCTTTGGCGGACGCAAAGAATCTGGCTTTGGCCGTGAAGGTGGCCGCGAAGGCGCTTACGAATACCTGAAACCCAAAGCCATGGCAGGCCGCAAACTGCGCCCAGCACAGGCGCAAATCGCCCCCCGCACGCTTTCCACAAACGATTTCACCGCCCCCGCCATTGACCGCACCGCCAAGCTGTTCATCGCAGGCAAGCAAGCCCGCCCCGATGGCAATTATTCCCGCCCAGTGCTGACCCCGAAAGGGGCGCTGATTGCCGAAGTCGGCGAGGGCAACCGCAAAGACATCCGCAACGCCGTCGCCGCTGCGCGCAAGGCCGATGCTTGGGCCAACACCACCGCCCACAACCGCGCGCAGGTGCTGTATTACATCGCCGAAAACCTCTCGGCCCGCGCAACGGAATTTGCCGCCCGCATCTGCGCCATGACCGGGCAGACCGCCGCCAAAGCCGATGCCGAGGTTGAAGCCTCCATCGACCGCCTGTTCAGCTATGCGGCTTGGGCCGATAAATACGAAGGCACCGTCCACACTCCACCTCTGCGCGGTGTGGCTTTGGCGATGAACGAACCCATCGGCGTGGTCGGCGTGATCTGCCCGCCCGAAGCTCCGCTGCTCGGCCTGATCAGTCTGACCGCCCCGCTGATCGCCATGGGCAACCGCGTCATAGCCGTGCCCAGCGCGCCGCACCCACTCTCCGCCACCGATTTCTACAGCGTGCTGGAAACCTCTGACCTGCCCGACGGCGTGCTCAACATCGTCACCGGCGATCCGCAGCCCTTGGCGGAAACCCTAGCAACCCACGCCGACGTTGATGCAATATGGGCCTTCGGCTCCGAAGCCCTGTCCAAGTCAGTTGAACGCCTCTCCGCCAGCAACCTCAAACGCACCTTTGTCGATCACGGGCGGCTCACCGATTGGCACCACCCCAGCGCCGAGGGCGCGGATTGGCTGCGCCATGCGACCGAGGTGAAGAACATCTGGATTCCCTACGGCGTGTAGGGACTCCAGCCGCTCAGGCCAAACAGCGCGCCACTGCGCCGCCCTGCTGGCTCCAAGCCGCATACCAAGCGGTGAACAGCTTGAACTGCGCCTCGGCATAGCCGCGCTGGCTTGCACTCAGCGCGTCAGTTTCATTGAAATGCAGCGCATATTCCGCCTCTCCCTGCAACTCCAGCAGGTATTTGAAATACAACACCAAATCCTGGCCTTCATCGAACGACGACAGCACCGCAAACGCCGCTTCCAACTCCAGCGCCTTCGCCCGCGCCCCTACGTCCCCCGCCGCCGCTGCCCGTGACAGGTTGCACAAAGTCAGCACCGGGCGCGGCAACACGCCGCCGATGCCAGTGATCGCCCCCGAAGCGCCGCAGTTGACAAACCCGTTCACCACCCCGGTATCCACCCGCACCATCAGCGTCACACCGTCGCCTGCCGAGGTGATGAACTCACCGGCATAGCGCATCTCGCTAGGGCCGCCGAATTCCTTGAACCCCACCAGATTAGGATGCTCCGCCCGCAGGGCAGTGAACAGATCGGCACGAGTGACAAAGCCATAATACGGGCTGTTGTAAATCACCGCAGGCAGGTCAGGTGCTGCGGACAAGATCGCCTTGAAATGCGCCTTCTGCGCAGCAGCCGAAGGCCCGCGCGACAAAACGCGGGGAATAACCATCAACCCATGCGCCCCCACTTCCGCCGCATGACGCGCCAGAGCCACAGCCGAGGCGGTGTTGATCGCCCCAGTGCCGACCACAACCTTGATGCCCGCCGCCACCAGCCGCGTCACACCTTCCATCCTTTGCGCGTCGGTCAACAGCGGCCAATCCCCCATCGAGCCACAATAGACTACCGCCGACATCCCCGCCGAGACCAACTCCCACGCCTTGCGCACCAAAGCATCAAAATCCGGGCGGCGGTCTGCCGTGCAAGGCGTCATCAACGCCGGAATCACTCCTGAAAATATATCGGACTGCATCTGCTTCATCCCTGTAAAAATCGCGGTTGGACCCCGTGACGCCATGCGGCAGCTGCCGGAGGAATCACTTCTCCGCGTTATTATACATATTGTATTTTATTTGTCGACAAGTAATCACAACCAAGCCTACAGCGTAATATCCTGCCTCTGATCCCGCGCCATCAACCGCCTGATCTGCCCCACAATCTGATCCGCATGCGCCTTCGCCAGCACGTCGGCGCGCGCCACATCCCGCGCCGCAATCGCCGCGATGATATCCTCATGCTCGGCGATCACCGACGCCGGCGGGCGGTCATCAAACGATTGATAATACAACCGCAAAATCCGCCGCCCCTCATCCAGCAGCCGCAAAAACAGCGCCAGATAATATGGGTTCCGCCCGGCTTCCGCGATGGCGGCGTGAAAGTCGCGGTTGGTGCCGATCATCGCCAAAGCGTCATGCGCCTCAAACGCCGCCCGGTAATCCGCCTGATGCCCCCGGATCAGCTCCAGATCACCCGCCCGCCAATTCTGCGCCGCAAGCCTTGTCGTCACCCGGTACATCAGCGTGATCGCGTCAAAAAACGTGTGCAGGTTCACAAAGTCGATCTGCGAAACCATGGTGGATCGGTTCGGCAGCGTGTCAATCAACCCTTCCATCGCCAGCCGCGCCAAAGCCTCACGGATCGGCGTGCGAGAGATTGCAAACCGCTCGGCCAGTTGCACCTCATCAATCGGGCTGCCCGGCGGCATCACCAGATCAAGGATATCATCGCGCAACAGGTCATAGACCATCTTGACGCCAGAGCCGCGCTTGCGTTCAGGCAGGGCAGGGGGGGTATCCATGGCGCATTCCTTCTGTGACCCATACAGTTACGGCCACATCCCGCGCCGATCAACCGCCTCAGGCGCCAAATTCAGCGCGAATGTCCTCCAGCCGCCGCTTCTGCGCGCCGTTTTCATCGAAGTTCTCGGGCGCAAGCCACGCCTCATAGGCAGGCTTCAGCGTGACCCAATCCTTGTCGATCATCGCAAACCAGGCGGTATCCCGGTTCAACCCCTTGATCACGAAATGCTGCCGGAACAGCCCCTCATACTGAAAACCAAACCGCAGTGCCGCCGCCTTCGACGGCAGATTGTCATTGTTGCACTTCCACTCAAACCGTCGATAGCCCAGCGTATCGAACGCATATTGCGCGAACAGGAATAAAGCCTCGGTCGCCGCCGCCTTGCGCGCAATCAGCGGCCCCCAATAGATATTGCCGATCTCAACCACGCCATTGGCCGGATCAATCCGCATCAAAGTCTGCCGCCCCGCGACCTTGCCCGTCGCCTTGTCGATGATGGCAAAATAAAGCGGGTCCGTGCTGGCCGAAACCTTCTCCACCCAAGCGCGGAAATCAGCCAGATCCTCGGGCGGATTTTCCGGCAGCCAAGTGAACTTTGCATCCGCATCGACGGTGGCCGAAGCCGCAAAAAGCCCCTCAGCATGCCGCGCCTCCAGCTTTTCCAGCCGCACATAGCGACCCTCCAGCGGCACCGCTTCGGGACGCGGACGCGGCGTCCAATGCTGCATATTTTCGGCCATCGTCACACTCCATCGTCAAGGCAAGCGCAAATGCTAAAGCGGAACCGTCCAGATAGACAGGGCCAGTGTCGACATCCCGATCAGGCCAGAACGGCAAGCATCAGCCATCTTCACGGCTTCGGGATTGGCGTTTTCCGCCCATCGTTCTAGGGTCCGCCCACCATGAGGAAGCCCGCGATGAAACCGCTAACCTTGGCAATGGCGTTGCTGTGCTGGGCGCAAACCGCCCAAGCCCATCCGCATGTCTTCATCGACACCGGGCTGGAGTTGATCTTTGACGCCCAACACCGCGCCACAGGCCTGCGCATCACATGGAGCTATGATGATCTGACCTCGCTGCAGATCATCACCGACAAGGGCCTTGATCCCGATTTCGACGGCAACCTGACGCCCGAGGAAACTAGCCAACTCAACGGTTTCGATATGCACTGGGACGCAGGCTACCCCGGCGACACCTATGCGTCGATGGCGGGCCAACCGTTGCCACTCTCCGGCCCCTCGGATTGGACCGTCGGCTATAAAGACGCCAAAATCCTCTCAACCCACTACCGCAGCTTCGCCACCCCCATCGAGATCACCCAACCGCTGCTGATCCAAGTCTACGACCCGACGCTCTATGTCGGCTATTACCTGAAACTCGGCACCACCCTGACCAACGCTCCAGATTGCACCGCCCGCACCCTGCTGCCCGATCTGGACGCCGCCCGCGCCAAACTCGATGCCGCCATCGCCGCCCTGCCACAAGATGCCGAAGCCGCATACCCTGAACTCGGCGCCGATTTCGCCGAAGCTATGGAGGTCACATGCCCGCCACCGTCCTGATCCGACCCAAACTGAAACGCACCCTGCTCAGCCTCGGCGCGCTCCTCGCGCTGATCCTGCTGGCACTCTGGTTCTCAGGCGGCCTCTTGGCTCTGGAGCGCTGGGTGATCGAGGCCCAACGCGCCATCCAAAACGAACTCGCCGCCGGGGTGCGCGCCATCAAACAGGGCCAACCCGGCGCGCTCGCCGCCCTGCTGGCGGTCTGCTTCAGCTACGGCGTGCTGCATGCCGCCGGGCCCGGCCATGGTAAAGTGCTGATCGGCGGCTACGGCATGGGCCGACGCGTGGCGTTCTGGTCGCTGGCCAGCATCTCCCTCGCCGCCAGTCTGGCGCAAAGCTTGGTGGCGGTGGCCTTGGTCTATGCCGGGGTCGCCCTATTGGGTTGGACCCGCGACGCCGCCCAAAATGTAGCACAAGACGTGATGGCCCCGATCGGCACATTGGCCATCGCAGCGGTGGGCCTGTGGTTGGCAGCACGCGGGTTGCGCAAAGTCTGGCAGCAGGCGGCTGCGCCTGCGCCAAACACGCATGATCACCATAGCCATGACCATGATCACGACCACAGTCATGACCATCACGACCATGATAATCACCATCATCACGACGCCGACTGCGGCTGCGGCCATTCCCACGGTCCCAGCCTTGCCGAAGTCGAACGTGCGACCAGTTGGAAAGACCGCGCCGCCCTGATCACCGGCGTGGCGCTGCGCCCCTGCTCAGGGGCGCTGTTTCTGCTGATTCTGACATGGCAACTCGGCATCGCGCTGGCCGGCATCGCGGGCGCTTTCGCGATGGGCCTCGGCACGTCGGTGATCACCGTCGCCGTCGCAGCCATGGCGGTCTGGGCGCGCGAGGGGGCTTTGGCCAACCTGCCGTTTCATCGCGTGGCACAAATCTTGCCATGGGTCGAGGTTTTGGCGGGCTGTCTGATCACCCTCATCGCGCTGACCCTTCTGACGCAGACGTTGTAACGCCACCTGTCGCGAATTTCCCACGAGAATCCGGACCAACCCCGCCGCCAAATCTCCCGATAAAGTTGCCCTTTGTGCAGTTGCAGCACGATTTGCCGCTATATGCGGCAGTTTCTCGCGCATCTCACCACCCTGTGATGCCCGCTCACACATCTGGAATTGACCTTTTGTGCATCCTCCCCCATCTGAACCCGTGATTGGGTCTAGGCATCGCGTCCGGGTTCCTTTGCGATTGCGGCATGGCAGGGTTGCTTTGGTTGCATAGCATGACATCTGGCGCGACTTCCGATAACCTGCGAATTACGTTAAGTTTTCCCCGAATCGGGGAGCAGGAGTGAATATGCCGGGTCAGCCGGGTTTGTCCGCGATTATCCACCGCCGCTCCGTCCTGGCTTTGCTGGGCACGGCGGCATTGCTGCAATGCAGCACAAGCCTGTCCAACGCCGCTTGGGCCGACACCGCAGCTCCCGCTGCGGCGACCCCAGAAGTCGTGAATGCAGAGCCGTTCAGCTTTGACATTCTCGCCGCTGCAATGCAGCAACGGGCGACCACGCCGCACCAAGCCCCTGCCAAGGTTGAAGGCTTCTTCACCAGCTTCAACTATGACGATTACCAAGCCGTGCAGTTCAACCCCGACCGTGGCCGCTGGGCCGGGCCGAAGGCGGGCTTCAACGTGCAGGCCTTCCACTTGGGCTGGCTGTTCGCCGAACCCGTGCAGATGTTTGAGACCAAAGACGGTATGGCCCGTCCGATGACCTTCTCGACCGACGATTTCCGCTATTACGATCGCGTCGCCGCCCGCGTGCCGAAACACGAGCCGCTGCCGGGCGTCGCAGGTTTCCGCCTGAACGCACCGCTGAACCGTGCCGATCTGTTCGATGAGGTCGTGGCCTTCCTCGGTGCCAGCTATTTCCGCGCTTTGGGCCGTGATAACGCCTATGGTCTGTCGGCGCGTGGCCTTGCGATCAACACCGGCCTTGGTAAACCCGAAGAATTCCCGCGCTTCTCGAAATTCTGGCTGGAAACCCCGGCGCCCTTCGCCCGCGAAGTCGCCGTCTATGCAGCCCTCGAAAGCGAAAGCTGTACCGGGGCCTACCGCTTTGTGATCCGTCCGGGGGCCGAGACCGAAATTGACGTGACAGCGCGTCTGTTCTTCCGCAACGCGGTAGATCAGATCGGCATCGCGCCCTTGACCTTGATGTTCCTGTTCTCGGAAAAAAAACCGCGCCGCCTTCGACGACTATCGCCCCAACGTCCACGACAGCGACGGCCTTGCGATCTATCGCGGCGACGGCGATCATATCTGGCGTCCCTTGAACAACCCGCCGCGCCTGTCGGAATCCTATTTCGCCGAAACCAGCCCGCGCGCCTTCGGTCTGATGCAGCGCGACCGCAACTTTGAAAGCTATCAGGACGCCGGCGCGCATTACGAACGCCGCCCGTCGCTGTTGGTCGAGCCTTTGGGCGATTGGGGCAAAGGCGCTGTGCGTCTGGTCGAAATCCCCAGCGCGCTTGAGGTCAACGACAACATCGTCACCTTCTGGGTGCCCGAGGCCAAACCTGTTCCCGGCACGATGATGGAATTCAGCTACCGCCTGCGCTGGGGCGCTTTGGCCGCCGATGTCACCTCCGACATCGCCTTCGTCAAAGAAACCCGCGCCGGAATTGGTGGCGTCTCTGGCGTTGATAACACCGACGGCACCCGCAAATTCGTGGTGGATTTCGAAGGCGGCCTGCTCGCCTCGCTGCCGCCCGAAGCCGAAGTCAAAGCCATGGTGACTATTTCTGGCGGAGAAATTGTGCATCAAGCCCTGTCAGAGATCCCCGGTACCGATTTCTGGCGTCTGGTGCTGGATATATCCGCCGAACCGGGCAGCACAGTGGAACTGGGTGCGCATATCACCGGTTATGGTCGCAAACTGTCCGAGAACTGGCTTTATCAATGGGTGCTTGCATGAGTGTAACAATGTCCAGCAACGCAAAACCTGTGAGCTCGCAGGCGCGGATGGCCGATGTCATGCTGCCGCCGCGTGCGCCCTTGACCATGCCAAAGCAAGTGCTGACCGCCCCGCCGGGCAGTTTCATGCGGGCGGTGCGCAGCTTGCTTTGGGCCGTAGCCCCGGGCCTGCGCCGCCTCGGCTGATCCGATGGCCCAAAACACCGCCTCCCGTGACCGCACCATCAGCGCCCGCGCTTTGGCCATCGCCGCCAGCGTGTTGGCTGCGGCTGCGGCGGGCATGGTGTTTCAGATCTACGGCGCTGCGGATGGCGTGGGCTTTCTCGATGTTCTGCGCAGCACCCTGATCTTCTTCTCTACCTGGTGGCTGGCTTGGGGGGCGGCCACAGCACTGCTTGGCCTGACCTCGCGCCAACGCCCTGCCTCGCCCGCATCACTGGCACCGTCAAGGGCCGCACCGTGGTCATCGTCCCGGTCTACAACGAAGACCCCCGCATCACCTTCGCCCGCATCGCCGCGATGGATGCCTCGGTCCGCGCCACCCAAACCACCGCTCAAGTCGATTTTGCCGTGCTGTCCGACACCCGCGACGACAAGATCGCGCTACAGGAACAACACTGGTTCGCCCGCCTGCTCGCCCGCCAACATGGCGAAGGCCGGATGTTCTACCGCAGGCGCGACAAAAACACTGGCCGTAAGGCGGGCAATATCGAAGAATTCATCGCCTCCTCGGGGGCTGCTTGGGATTACGCGGTGATCCTCGATGCCGACAGCCTGATGGAAGGCGAGACCATCCTCGAGATGATCCGCCGCATTGAAGCCGCCCCCAAACTCGCCCTCTTGCAAACCCTGCCGCGCGTTGTCGGCGGCACCACCCGCTTTGGCCGCGCCATGCAATTCGCCGCAGGCCTCCATTCACCGATCTTCGCGCGCAGTCTGGCCGCCACCCAAGGCCGCACCGGCCCGTTCTGGGGCCATAACGCCATCGTCCGCATCCGCGCTTGGGCTGAAAGCTGCGGCCTGCCCGAACTTCCCGGACCTGCGCCCTTCGGCGGCCATATCATGAGCCATGATTACGTCGAAGCAGCCCTTCTCGCCCGCGCAGGCTGGCTGGTGCGGCTGGATGATGACCTTGAAGGCCCGTATGAAGAAGGCCCCGAGAATATCATCGACCACGCCAAACGTGATCGCCGCTGGTGCCAAGGCAACCTGCAACATGCCAAACTGGTGACAGCCCCCGGCCTGAAACCGTGGAGCCGCTTTGTCTTCATCCAAGGCATCTTCGCCTATATCGCCCCCCTGATCTGGCTTGCCTTTATCGCGGCCTCCATCGCCGCCGTCTATTGGGTCGAAATCCCCGATTACTTCCCCGAGGCCAACTGGCCATTCCCGACCTTCCCCAATGACCAGACCCCGAAAGCCATCGGCCTCGCCGTTGGCGTGTTCGGCCTGCTGGTGATGCCGAAACTGCTGGTGGCACTCGACGCCATCTTCACCGGACGCGCGCGCGGATTTGGCGGTATCGGCGGATCCTTGCGCGCCGTTTTCACCGAACTGGCGCTTTCGTCGCTGATTGCGCCGATTCTGATGGCTTTCCAAAGCCGTTCGGTTTTACAGGTGCTTCTGGGACGAGACGGTGGCTGGCCACCGAACAACCGGGGGGACGGTGGATTGGATATTTCCGAGGCTTGGGCCGCTGGCCGCTGGATTTCTTGGCTGGGTCTGGCCTGCATCATCGCCACGCATTTCATGGCTCCGGTGCTGACTTTGTGGCTGCTGCCAGTGGCGCTGCCGATGCTGATCGCCCCGGTTCTGATCTGGTGGACCTCGCGCACAGCAGGCCCCCACGCCTTTCCTGTGCCGGAAGACAGCACGGTCCCGCCGATCCTGACACGCCATAACGCGGTGCTCACCGCATGGTCGATCACCGCCGCAACCGCCAATGCCACGCCGCTGGCGGAGGCCAAGCTTGGCTGAACCCGCGCGCGTCCGGGATTACCGGATTGATCTGCTGCGCGGCATCGCGTTGGTGATGATCTATATCAACCACATCCCCGGCACGATCTACGAGCATTTCACCTCGCGCAACTTCGGCTTCTCCGATGGCGCTGAAGGCTTTGTGCTGATGTCGGGCATGGCCACTGGCCTCGCCTATGGTGCTGTGTTCCTGCGCGGTGCAAGCTGGCCCGAGGCTTTGCGGCCATGGAAGCGCGCCTTCACCCTGTGGTGGGTGCATGTGCTGGTGGTGGCCTGTATCCTCGCGCTGTTCGCCTTCACCCATCACGATTCCGAAGTTGCAAAAATGGCGATCAAGCGCAACATCGCCCCGGCGCTGGAGAATCTCGACGGCTTTGCCTTGCCGCTTTCTACGCTTGGCCACCAATTCGCCTATGCCGACATCCTGCCGCTTTATGTCGTGCTGATGCTCTGGGCTCCGGGCCTGTTGGCCTTGGCCGTGCGCTGGCCGAGGGCGCTGATGGCAGGCTCCTTGCTGATGTGGTTTCTGGCAGGTCTGGCGCGCTTCACCATGCCAACTTGGCCGCTCTCAAACGGCTGGTTCTTCAACCCGTTCTCGTGGCAAGTGCTGTTCGTCGCAGGTATGCTCACAGGAATCGCCATCCGCCAAGGTCGCCGCTGGTTGCCGATACGCAAAGCACCGCTTGTCGTGGCTTGGGCCTTCCTGATCCTCGCCGCTCTCTGGGTGCAAATCGGCTGGGTGGCGAACTGGGGCGGCCATACCCTGTGGCTGCTGCACGAATACGCCTATTTCCCGGCGGTATTCACCTCGTTCGAGAAAAGCTTCATCTTCCTGCCGCGCCTGCTGCACATTCTGGCCCTCGCCTACGCCCTCAGCGCCTTGCCCGCGCTGAAAACCATTGCCAGCAGCCCAAAAGTCTCCGGCCTGATTCTGCTCGGCCAACACTCGCTGCCGGTGTTCGCCACCAGCACCGTGCTGGCCTATATCGCCCAAGTCACCAAGGCGATGAACCCGCCGTCATTCCTGCTCGACACCGCCCTGATCGGCGGCGGCTTGGTGATCCTCTACGCCGTGGCATGGCTGCGTGACGGTCAAAAACGCCAGCAACAGAACCGGATCGCGGACACGCTCTAAAGCACTTGCTCTTTTTGAAATACTCCCGCCGGAGGCACTTGCCGCCAACCAAAAGAGCCTCCGGCGGGGATATTTAAGCGCAGAGGATGAGCCAAACTAGGCGCATCCTCTATCTGCACCCGCGCCATCGCGGCGGAAAACCCGTGGCGCTTAGGCGCGCAGTTCTTAACAAACTCTGAATCGTTACAGCTAACCTATTGAAATATAAAACATTCAAAAGGCGCCACGCGTGGACACGCCCACGCCCTCGCACCCCACTTGAAATAATCCCCCCAAGCGACATACTCATGACCAACAAACCTCCCCGACAGGAGTGTCCCCCATGATCCCGCGCGGCACCGAAAACCACCTCACCACCATCGAGACCGCCCTCGCCCGCAGTGAGGCCGCCCGTTCCCCCGTGGTCGCCTCGTGGAGCCGTTCTGCCCGCCTGCACGGCCTCGACCCCACCCGTCCGAGCCAGCCCGACCGGATGACCGTGCAAGAACTCGCGGCCGCCCGCGACCGCACCGCCCCCCTGATCCGCGCCGCTTCCCCCAACCTCGATCGGCTGTTTCAAGCCGTCGGCGCCGACGGCTGCTGCGTCCTCCTCGCCGACCTCGACGGCGTCCCCCTCGAACGTCGCGGCGCGGCAGTGGATGACACCGTCTTCTCCGACTGGGGCCTCTGGCCCGGCACCCGCTGGTCCGAAGCCCAGCAAGGCACCAACGGCATCGGCACCTGTCTGGTCGAGGAACGCGTCGTGACGATCCACCGCGACCAACATTTCTTCACCCGCAACACGATCCTGTCCTGCATGAGCGCCCCGATCTACGGCCCGCAGGGCAAGCTGGCAGGCGTGCTGGATGTCTCCTCCGCCCGCAACGACCTGACCGAAGGTTTCATGACCCTGATCAGCCAATCCGTCACGGAAACCGCGCAAAAGATCGAAGCCCAAGCCTTCCGCGACGCCTTCCCCACCGCCCGCATGGTGCTGGTGCCGGGCGAGCGCGCCTCGGGCGGCCTGCTCGCCGTCGATCACGACGATCTGGTGATCGGGGCCACCCGCGCCGCCCGCCACCATCTTGGGTTGACAGGCGACCTCGCCCGCCAACCCCGCCCCGCCGCCGATGTGCTTGGCCATTTCGAGCATGAAACCTTGGAAGACGGCGAACGCGCCGTTCTGATGCGCGCCCTTGCCCGCGCAGGCGGTAACGTCTCCGCCGCCGCCCGCGACCTTGGCATCAGCCGCGCCACCTTCCATCGCAAGCTGGGGCCACGCTTGATCTAAGCCCGCCTGATCTGGGCCGCTTCGACGTAAGTTTCCCCCTGACCTGTCGCATCCCTGCGACAACTTGCCCCCAGCATCGCCGTCCCCCCGGCTGACAGACGTCCCCCTAAAGCGCAGCCTGAGTCCAGTGCCGCGAGGAGGCGGCCGTACAGTCTGGGAGGACTAGCTATGAACATGGTGGAGCATTTCCGCACCTCTAAATCGCCGTTCAAGGCGACCTATGGCAACTTTATCGGCGGCAAATGGGTGCCTGCACGGTCGGGGAAAACCTTTGACAACACCTCGCCGATCACCGGCGAAGTGATCTGCAAAATCGTCCGTTCCGAGGCCGCAGATATCGAAGCCGCCCTCGACGCCGCCCGTGCCGCCAAAACCGCTTGGGGCAATTCATCCGTCGCCACCCGCGCGGTGATCCTGAACAAAGTCGCTGACGTGATGGAACAGAATCTTAGCTTGCTCGCCCTCGCTGAAACTTGGGACAACGGCAAACCGATCCGCGAAACCACCCACGCCGACCTGCCCTTGGCCATCGACCACTTCCGCTATTTCGCTGGCGCCATCCGCGCGCAGGAAGGCTCGCTGTCCGAGATCGATCACGACACCGTCGCCTATCACTTCCACGAACCCTTGGGCGTTGTCGGCCAGATCATCCCGTGGAACTTCCCGCTGCTGATGGCGGTCTGGAAACTCGCGCCCGCCCTCGCCGCAGGTAACTGCGTGGTGCTGAAACCCGCCGAGCAAACCCCGGCCTCTATCCTCGTTTTTGCAGAACTGATCGCTGATCTGCTGCCCCCCGGCGTGCTGAACATCGTCAACGGCTTCGGTCTTGAGGCTGGCAAACCGCTCGCATCTTCCAACCGCATCGCCAAGATCGCCTTCACGGGCGAAACCACCACTGGCCGCCTGATCATGCAATATGCCAGCCAAAACCTGATCCCGGTCACGCTGGAACTTGGCGGCAAATCCCCGAACATCTTCTTCAAGGATGTCTGCGCCGAGGATGACGACTACTTCGACAAAGCCATCGAAGGCTTCGTGATGTTCGCGCTGAACCAAGGCGAGGTTTGCACCTGCCCCAGCCGCGCCCTGATCCACGAATCGATCTACGATCAATTCATGGAAAAAGCCCTGAAACGTGTGGCCGCCATCACCGCAGGCGACCCGCTTGATCCCACCACGATGATCGGCGCGCAGGCATCTTCGGAACAGCTTGAAAAAATCCTGTCCTACATGGACATCGGCAAACAGGAAGGCGCGCAAGTGCTGGCCGGTGGCGCGCGGCGCGAGATGCAGGGCGGCCTCGCAGGCGGTTTCTGCATGCAGCCCACCGTGTTCAAGGGCAACAACAAGATGCGGGTGTTTCAGGAAGAAATCTTTGGCCCGGTGGTCTCTGTCACCACCTTCAAAGACGACGACGAAGCCCTCAGTATCGCCAACGACACCCTCTACGGTCTGGGCGCGGGCGTGTGGAGCCGGTCGGCCAACACTTCCTACCGCTTCGGTCGCGCTATCCAAGCGGGTCGGGTCTGGACCAACTGCTACCACGCCTATCCTGCCCACGCGGCCTTCGGCGGCTATAAACAATCCGGCATCGGGCGCGAAAACCACAAGATGATGCTGGATCACTACCAGCAGACCAAGAATATGTTGGTCAGCTACTCTCCCAAGAAGCTAGGCTTCTTCTGATCAACCGGGCGCGAGGTTCGCCTCGCGCCCGCTTTCATGGGAGGCTGATATGGCTGAAGTTCTGGATAAAGTGATCGCCACGCCTGCGGCTTTGCAACTGCTGTCCGAGATCGTGGCCGACCATGGCCCGGTGATGTTTCACCAATCGGGCGGCTGCTGCGATGGCTCGTCGCCGATGTGCTACCCGCAGGGCGATTTCCTGCTCGGCGACCGCGACGTGAAACTGGGCGAGATCGGCGGCATGCCGTTTTATATCTCGGGCAGCCAGTATGAGGTCTGGAAACACACCAATCTGATCATTGATGTCGTCAAGGGGCGCGGCGGTATGTTCAGCTTGGATAACGGGCGCGAGCAAAGGTTTTTGACCCGCTCTGAGATTTGCGCGATTTGATTGTGCGAAGGTCCCAACTCGGGACCTTTTTTATCCGTTTCGATTCAGATGGTTAGGGTTGCCATTTTAAGGATTTGTTAAGAATTGCTCGGGTTTGACCGCCAGAGTGATCAGTCTTTCCAGGCTCGGCCGATCATTACATAGACAAGTAAAACTTGCCTTTCCCGTACACTTCTTCGTTTCGCTTTGCTTCCTGCCAGCGCAGGATGCCCGCAAGCGATCAAGGGGCGGGCGATGCAAAACGGTGGGCAGTTACTGGTTTCCTCTTTGGTGGCCTTGGGCGCATCCAAGGCCTTCGGCGTTCCCGGTGAAAGCTATCTTGCGGTGCTCGACGCGCTGCATGACACCCAAGGTCAGCTTGATTTCATCCTTTGCCGCAACGAGGGTGGCGCGGCTTTCATGGCCTCGGCCTATGGCAAGCTGACCGGAACCCCCGGCATCTGCATGGTGACGCGCGGGCCGGGCGCGACCAATGCTTCGATCGGCGTGCACACCGCGATGCAGGACTCCTCCCCGATGATCCTGTTCGTCGGCCAAGTCGGCACCGATATGAAGGGCCGCGAGGCGTTTCAGGAACTCGACTACCGCGCGGTGTTCGGCACAATGGCGAAATGGGCGGTCGAGATTGACCGGGTCGAGCGTATCCCCGAAATCCTCGCCCGCGCTTGGGTCACAGCCACCACAGGCCGCCCCGGCCCGGTGGTGATCGCACTCCCCGAGGATATGCTGACCAGCCTCACCGACACCCCAGCGCTCACCAAGCCCGCCAAGATCGCTGAGCCCGCCCCAGCCCCCGAAACCATCACCGAAACCCTCGCCCTGCTGGCCTCCGCGCAGCGCCCGCTGATCCTGATGGGCGGCACGAATTGGACCGATACAGGCCGCGCCGCCTTGCAGCACTTCGCCGAAACCTCGGACATCCCCGTTCTGGCCGCCTTCCGCTTCCAAGACCAGTTCGACAACTTCTCCCCTGCCTTCACAGGCGAAGCAGGCGTTGGGATGCTGCCCCATGCCAAAGCCCTGATCCGCGACGCCGATGTCATCCTCGCGATAAACGTGCGCTTTGGCGAGATGACAACCGACGGCTATACGCTGCTTTCTGTTCCGAACCCGGTGCAGAAACTGGTGCATGTGCATGGCTCGGATCGCGAGATTGGCAAGATTTACCAACCGATCTTAGGTGTTCATTCCGGCCCCAACGCCTTCGCCAGCGCCCTCACTCCGGTTCAAGGCGTGTGGGCGGATTGGCGCAGCAAAGCCCGCGCCGCATACGAGGCCAGCTTCAACGCGCCCGCACAGCCTTCGCCTGTAGATATGGTCGCGGTGACGGCCCATCTGCGCGAAATTCTGCCCGAAGATGTGATCCTGACCAATGGCGCAGGCAATTACACCGTCTGGCCGAATAAGTTTTTCAAATTCGGAAAAAATGCCCGGCTGCTCGCCCCGCAATCCGGTGCGATGGGCTACGGCGTGCCCGCCGCGATTGCCGCCAAGGTGGCCTATCCGGCGTGCACCGTGGTGTGTTTCGCGGGCGATGGCGATTTCCAGATGAACTGTCAGGAACTCGCCACTGCGATGCAGGCAGGCGCGCAGCCGATCATTCTGATCGTCAACAACGGCATCTACGGCACCATTCGCGCCCACCAAGAACGCCACTATCCCGCGCGCGTTTCCGGCACGACAATGATAAACCCCGACTTCGCAGCCCTCGCCCGCGCCTACGGTTTCCACGCCGAACGGGTGGAAGCGACGGCAGATTTTGCAGCCGCCTTCACCCGCGTCTTGGCATCGGGCACAGGTGCTGTGCTGGATCTGAACGTCTCGCCCGAAGCCATCACCCCCCACCAAACCCTCAGCCAAATGCGCGCCGCAGCGCAGGCGGCCAAGCCATGAGCGCGCCGATCCGCCTGGGCGCAGACATTGGCGGCACCTTCACCGATATTGCGCTGGAATGCCGGGGCCGGATGTTTTCGACCAAGGTGCTGACCAACTACACCGCCCCCGAGCAGGTGATCCTGGACGGTATCGAGGTGGTGCTGGCCGAGGCCGCAATCACCCTCGCCGATCTGGATATCGTCATCCACGGCACGACTTTGGCCACCAACGCTCTGATCGAACGGCGGGGGGCCAAGACCGCCTTTGTCACCACTGAAGGCTTCCGCGATACCATTGAAATGCGGACAGAAAACCGCTTTGCGCAGTATGATCTGAACATGCAACTGCCCAAACCGCTGATCCCGCGAGAGCATCGCTTTGCCATCAAAGGCCGCATCGGCGCGCAGGGGCAGGAACTCGCCCCACTGGACGAAACCTCCCTTGAAACCCTCGCCCATCAGATCACCGCCCAAGGCTTCGGCGCGATCGCCATCGGCTTCATCCATTCCTACATGAACCCCGCCCACGAACAGCGCGCCCGCGAAATTATCGCCGCGAAAACCAGCGTTCCGATCAGCATTTCCGCCGAAGTCTCGCCGCAAATGCGCGAGTTTGAACGCTTCAACACCGTCTGCGCCAACGCCTATGTCCGCCCGCAAATGGCCGACTACCTGACCCGCCTGCAAGCCTGCCTGAAAGACTTGGGTGCGACCTGCCCGGTGTTCATGATCCACTCTGGCGGCGGTTTGATCAGCGTTGAGACCGCCTCAGAATTCCCGGTGCGCTTGGTCGAAAGCGGCCCAGCCGGAGGCGCGATTTTTGCCGCCGACGTGGCGCAGAAATTCGGGCTGAAAAAGGTCGTCAGCTATGACATGGGCGGCACCACCGCGAAAATCTGCCTGATCGAAGACTACGCCCCCAAAACCGCCCGCAGCTTCGAGGTCGCCCGCACCACCCGTTTCGCCAAAGGCTCTGGGATGCCGATCTCGATTCCGGTGATCGAGATGATCGAGATTGGCGCAGGCGGTGGATCGCTGGCTTGGGTTGATGCCATGGGCCGTATTCAAACTGGCCCGGAATCGGCAGGGTCAGAGCCGGGGCCAGCCTGCTATCAGCGCGGCGGCCTCCACCCCGCGATCACCGATGCCGATCTGGTGCTGGGCAAACTCGATGCCGACAATTTCGCAGGCGGCGCGATCAAGCTTTCCACCGATGCTGCAAAAGTGGCAATTCTGCGCGACGTGGGCGGGAAACTTCACCTCGACGCCACCTCTGCCGCCTTCGGTATCTGCGAGGTGGTCGATGAAAACATGGCCAATGCCGCGCGCGTTCATGCGGTGGAGAATGGCAAGAATATCTCTGACAATGTGATGATCGCCTTTGGTGGTGCTGCCCCGCTGCACGCCGCCCGCCTCTGCGAAAAACTCGGCATCGACCAATGCCTGATCCCCGTTGGCGCAGGCGTCGGCTCGGCGATTGGTTTCCTGAAAGCCCCGTTTGGCTATGAGGCATTGGCCTCCAACATCCTGCCGCTGTCGGCGTTCAGCGCAAGTGCTGTGAACACCCTGATCGCCGGCCTGAAAGACACCGCGACAGGCTTCGTGCGCGCAGGCACCAGCGCCCCGATCCACAGCGAAATCACCGCTTTCATGCGCTATGTCGGGCAGGGCTGGGAGATTCCCGTCACCCTGCCGGATCGTCTATTCACCGATGCCGACGCCGAAATGCTGCGCAGCAATTTCTGCGAAAACTACGCCCGCTTTTTCGGTCGCGCCATCGCGGGCCTCGACGGGTTGGAGATTGAAATCGTCACATGGTCGGTCAAGTCGCAAGACCAGCGCGCCAAACCCGATCAAATCGCACTCTCCTCGGGCGGGGCGAAGGCTTTTCACAAGCTCTCACGTCCAGTTTTCGATCCGTCCCGAGGCGAGTTCATCGACACCGCCATCCTCAACCGCAGCGACCTGCCCCCCGGCGCGCGCATCCACGGCCCGGCAGTGATCGTCGAGCGTGAAACTTCCACCGTCGTCACCGCCCCGTTCGACGCCGTGATGCAATCCGACGGCAGCCTGCTGCTGATCCGAAAGACCGCGCAATGACCGACCAGACCCGCGATATCCGCATGCAAGTGATGTGGAACCGCCTGATTTCGGTGGTCGAAGAACAGGCCCTGACCCTGCTGCGCACAGCGTTTTCCACATCGGTGCGCGAGGCGGGCGATTTGTCGGCGGGCGTCTTCGATCCCCAAGGCCGGATGCTCGCCCAAGCCGTCACCGGCACCCCCGGCCATGTCAACACCATGGCCGAGGCGGTGCTGCATTTCATCGCCGAGATTGGCCGCGACAACATGTTCGCGGGCGATACCTATGTGACGAATGATCCGTGGAAAGGCACTGGCCATCTGCATGATATCACCATGGTTTCGCCATCCTTCCTGGGCGATGAACTGGTGGGTTTCTTCGCCTGTACCGCGCATGTGGTCGATGTTGGCGGGCGGGGTTTCGGGGCGGATGCGAAGTCGGTCTATGAAGAAGGCATCCAGATTCCGATCATGAAATTCGCCGACAAGGGCGTGGTCAATGCCGACCTCGTGCGGCTGTTGCGCGCCAATGTGCGCGAACCCAATCAGGTGGTGGGCGATTTCTATTCGCTGGCGGCTTGCAATGATGTGGGGCATCGGCGTCTGGTGGCGATGATGCAGGAAATCGGCCTGACCTCGCTCGATACCTTGGGCGGCTTCATCTTCTCCCGCACCCATGCCGCGACGTTGGAGCGTATTCGCGCCTTGCCGCAAGGCGCATGGTCGAATGAGCTCTTGACCGACGGCTACGACGCGCCCGTCAAACTGGCCGCCCAAGTCGAGATCAAAGGCGATCACGTCAATGTCGATTTCGCGGGTAGCGATCCCGCCAGCCGCTACGGCATCAACGTGCCGATCATCTACACCAAAGCCTACGCCTGCTACGCGCTGAAATGCGTGATCGCCCCGGATATTCCGAACAACTGGGCCTCGCTGGCCCTATTTACCATCTCCTCCCCAGAAAATATCCTGAACGCCCCGCGCCCCGCGCCTGTCGCCGTGCGGCATGTCATCGGCCATATGGTCCCCGATCTCGTGCTGGGTGCTTTGGCGAAAGCCCTGCCGGGGCAGGTGCTGGCCGAAGGTGCTGCGGCTTTGTGGAACATTCACATGTCCGTCCGCCCCGTCGCCGGAGCCACAGGCAGACGCGCCGAAATCCTGATGTTCAACTCCGGCGGCATGGGCGCGCGCCCCACGTTGGACGGCCTCTCCGCCACAGCTTTCCCCTCCGGCGTGATGACCATGCCGATTGAGGCGACGGAACACACCGGGCCAATCGTGGTCTGGCGCAAAGAACTCCGCCCCGACTCTGGCGGCGACGGCCAGTATCGCGGTGGCTTGGGCCAGATCATCGAAATCGAACCCGCCCCCGGCCACGAATTTGACTTCTCGGCGATGTTTGATCGGGTGAACCATCCGGCAGCAGGCCGCGATGGTGGTGGGGCAGGGGCGGCGGGCATCGTCGCGCTGGATGATGGCACGCAACTGAAGCCAAAGGGTTGGCAGCATGTCCCACAGGGGCGCAGGTTGATCCTTCACCTCCCCGGCGGCGGCGGTTACGGTGCGCCGGAACTGCGGGACGCGGATGCACGCGCGGATGATGCCAGCAAGGGCTATGTGACAGGGAATAAACCATGACTTACGTTGCAGATCGCTTGGCAGCGGTGAAACCGTCGGCCTCTATGGCGGTGTCGATGGCCGCGAAAGCCCTGCGCGCCACGGGTGTCGATGTGATCGACCTCGGCTTGGGCGAGCCGGATTTCCCCACCCCCGTGCATGTCACCGAGGCCGCCTTCAAAGCCGCTGCCGCAGGTGAAACCCTATATACCGCCTCGGCAGGCACCCCCGCCCTGCGCGCCGCCATCGCCGAAAAATTCAAACGCGAGAACGGCCTGACCTACACCGCCGACGAAATCACCGTCGCCAACGGCGCGAAACAAATCATCTTCAATGCCCTGCTCGCCACCCTCAACCCCGGCGACGAAGCCATCCTGCCCACCCCCTATTTCGTGTCCTACCCCGAGATGGTCAAACTGCTCAGCGGCACGCCCGTCACCCCCGCGTGCCCCGCCGCCACAGGCTTCCGCCTGACCCCGGAAGTGCTGCAAGCCGCGATCACCCCGCACACAAAATGGCTGTTCCTGAACATGCCCGGCAATCCCTCCGGCGCGGTCTATTCGGCCAAAGAACTGCAAGCCTTAGGCGCAGTCCTCGCCCGCCACCCGCACATCCTGATCCTGTCCGATGAAATCTACGAACACATCCTGTTCGACAACCGCACCTTCACCAGCTTCGGCGCAGCCTGCCCCGAATTGCGCGACCGCAGCCTGATCGTCAACGGCGTCGCCAAAGCCTATGCGATGACAGGTTGGCGCGTCGGCTATGCCGCTGGCCCAGCCCCCCTCATCAAAGCGATGAACACCGTGCAAAGCCAATCCGTCACCTCGGTCGCCGCCCCAATGCAAGCCGCCGCCCTCGCCGCCCTGACCGGCCCGCAAGACTGCATCGCCCAGTTCCGCACCGCCTTCGCGCGCCGCCGCGATCTGGTTGTCGCAGGCGTGGCAGACATCCCCGGCCTCACCCTCGCCCCGCCCGAAGGCGCGTTCTACGCCTATATCGGCTGCGCCGCGCTGATCGGCAAACGCACCCCCAACGGCGAAACCCTCTCCGATGACACTGCCGTCACCCAATACCTGCTGACCAGTGGCGTCGCCGCTGTCCCCGGCGCAGCCTACGGCCTGTCGCCGTTCTTCCGCATCTCCACCGCCACCTCTGACGCGGTATTGACCGAGGCCCTAACCCGCATCAAAGCCGCCATCACGGCATTGGAGGCGCAATGACCCCGCGCTTTGACACCATCCTGATCACCGGGGCTGCTGGCCGCTTAGGCACCGAACTCCGCCGCGGCCTCGCCCCCTTGGCAAAGCGTCTGCGCCTGTCCGACATCACCGAAATCCAAAACCTGCAACCCAATGAGGACGCCGTAATCTGCGACCTCGCCGACGAATCCGCGATCCTGTCTCTAACCCAAGGCGTTGATGCGATTGTGCATTTCGGCGGCATCCCGATGGAACGCTCTTGGGATAGCATCCTCAACGCCAACATTCGCGGCAGCTATCACATTTACGAAGGCGCGCGGAAAAACGGTGTCAAACGCGTGATTTACGCCTCCTCCGTCCACGCCATCGGCTATCACGACCTCGAATCCCACATTGACGCCCACGCCCCGCACCGCCCCGATGGCCTCTACGGCCTGTCGAAATGCTTCGTCGAAGACCTTGGCCGCCTCTACTGGGACAAGTTCGGCATTGAAACCGCCGCCCTGCGCATCTTCTCGTCCTTCCCCGAACCGCAAGACCGCCGGATGTTGTGGTCCTACCTGTCGTTCGACGATTGCATCCGCCTTGTCACCGCGGCCCTGACCGCCCCGCGCGTGGGCTTCACCGTCAGCTTCGGCATCTCGGATAACACTGTAAAAACCACCGATAACCGCCTTGCGGCCCACCTCGGCTATCAGGCAAAAGACAGCTCAGAACCCTTCCGCGCCGGGGTCGAGGCGCGCACAGACCCGCCCGATCCCAAAGCCCCCGCCGTGCGGCATCTGGGCGGCTGGTTTGTAGATTTGGGACACCCTGACGAGGAGGCGAAATGAAGACGCAATATGATGTGGTGATCGTGGGCGGCGCAGTCATCGGCTCTGCCGTCGCCTATTTCCTGATGGCGAACCCCGATTTCAACGGCTCGGTACTGGTGATCGAACGCGACCCCACCTATGCCAAAGCCTCCACCTCGCTGTCGGCAGCCTCGATCCGCACCCAGTTTTCCAACGCGATCAACGTGAAAATTAGCCAGTTCGGCTATCAATTCATCAAAGACTTCGGCAACCTTATGCAGGTGGGCGACGACAAACCCGACCTGAATTTCCACTCCGGCGGCTACCTCTACCTTGCAGGCACGCCCGAGCAGGAACAAATCCTGCGCGAAAGCCACGAGGTGCAGCGTGCCTGCGGAGCCGATACCGTGCTGTGGGATCAAAACCAACTGGCCGCAGCCTTCCCGCATCTGAATGTCGAAGACATCCGCCTCGCCTCCTACGGCCAATCCGGCGAAGGCTGGTTCAACAACACCGGCATCATGTCCGGCTTCCGCAACAAAGCCCGCGCCTTGGGGGCCGAAGTCATCAGTGATGAAGTCACAGCCATTGGCCGCACAGGCGATACCGTCACCTCAGTCACGCTCAAATCCGGTGCCACCATCCAAGCCGGAACCGTGGTAAACGCCTCTGGCCCCCGCGCCGCACTCACCGCCCGCATGGCTGGCCTCGACATTCCGGTTGAACCCCGCAAGCGCACCCTATTCGTGTTCGATTGCGCCAAAACCCCCGAAGGCAGCGCCACCGTCAACCAAGGCCGCCTGCCCTTGATGATCGACCCCTCGGGCGTATTCTGCCGCCCCGAAGGACGCTTTTTCCTCACCGGAGCCGTCCCCGTCGAAGACCCGGCGGTGGATTGGGACGACTTTGAGCCCCGCTATGAGGAGTTTGAAGACATCATCTGGCCCGCCCTCGCCAACCGCGCCCAAGGCTTTGAGGCGATCAAAGTCGTCAACCAATGGGCCGGCCATTACGATTTCAACACCCTCGATCACAACCTTGTCGTCGGTCGTCACCCAGAAGTGCGCAATTTCGTCTTTGCCAACGGCTTCTCCGGCCATGGCTTACAACAAGGCCCCGCCGCAGGCCGCGCCGTGTCCGAACTGATCATCTACGGCGGCTATCGCACCCTTGATCTCAGCGAAGTCGGCTACGAACGCATCGTCGAAAACCACCCCTTCCTAGAAAAAGCAGTCATTTAACCCATGGATCGCCCGCCGCGCCTCCCCCCTTTGAACGCGCTGCGGGTGTTTCAAACCGTGATGCGGCACCGCAGTTTTCGCGGCGCGGCGGACGAATTAACCGTCACCCCGCAAGCCGTCAGCCAGCAAATCAAACTGCTGGAGGACACGCTCGCGCTGGAACTGTTCACCCGCCAAGGCCGCGCCATCGAGCCGACCGAGCAAGCCATCCTGCTCGCCCATTACATCCAAGCCGGGTTCGATGAATTCGCCGAAGGCATCCGCCGCGTCACCAAAATCGGCCAGCGCAACCGCATCAACCTCAACGCCAGCCCCTATTTCGCCACCCGTTTCCTACTGGATCGCCTGTCCAACTTCCGCGCCATCATGCCGGGGGCCGACCTGCGCTTAACCACCATGGTCGAACTGCCCGATTTCATCGCCGATGATGTCGATGTGGCAATCCAATGGGGCTTTGGCAGTTGGACCACTCACGAGCAAGTGCTGTTGCTGCGCGACATAAAGGTGATCTGCTGCACCCCCGCTCTCGCCGCCAAACTGCACACCCCCGATGATCTGCGCAACCTACCCCTGCTGCACTCGGTCCTTGCCGACCTCTGGACCCCGGTTCTCGCCCATCTGAACGTCACCGACGCCACCCACGACAGCGCCTTCCGCTTCCAAGACGCCGCCACCATGCGCCGCGCGACTTTGGCGGGCCTCGGCGTCGGCCTGCTCTCCACCATTGACGCCGAAGAAGACCTCGCCTCGGGCAAACTCACTGCCCCCTTCGGCCTCGACATCATGGCGGCGATGCCCCAATCCCAGATCCCCGGCTTCTATCTGGTGCTGCCAAAAGCCCACCGCCGCGTCAAATCCATCGCTGCCTTCTGCGATTGGGTGGCACGTGAAAACTGGGCCTCGCCCGTTGTCTAAGGAACCGACATGCCACAAGCCCTAGTCACAGGTGCCACCAGCGGAATTGGCCGCGCCATCGCCGTGGCCTTGCACAACGCTGGCCATCAGGTCGTGGCCTTGGGCCGCAACCCGCAGGCTCTGGCCGATCTCGCCGCCCTTGGCCTGCAAACTCGCCAGATCGACCTGACCGATCCCGCAGCCCTTACCACTTTAGCCGACCTCACCCCCGATATTCTGGTCAACAACGCAGGCATGATGCCGCCCTTGGTCAATTTCTGCGACGCCGATCTCGCCGACATTGACCAAGCGATCAACACCAACCTGCGCGCGGTCCTCTCCCTAACCCGCACCATCGCCCCCGGAATGCGCGCCCGTAACCACGGCCATATCTTCTTCACCGGATCCACCGCAGGCCACGCCCCTTTCGCCAATCTCGCGGTGTACTGCGCCACCAAAGCGGCCATCGGCGGCTTTGCCCAAGCCCTGTGCCTCGACCTCGCCCCGCACAATGTCCGCGTCACCGAGATCGTCGCGGGCCGCGTCGAAACCGGCCTCTACAACGCCCTGCTGCCGCCAGAATCCCGCGCCGCGATGTACGCAGGCAACGCCGCTGTGCAGCCCGAAGACGTGGCCGCGATGTTGCTCGCCGTGCTGGCGCTGCCGCAATCCGTCGATGTGGCGCGGTTTGACATTCTTCCCACCTATCAGGGGGTCGCCACAGGCACCCCGAAGAAAGAGGCTTAAAATGAAGGGTTTATCCGTTGTCATTATCGGCGGCGGCGCAGGTCTGGGCGCATTGCTCGCCCAAATGGCGGTGGCCGAAGGTGCCGTCGCGCTTGGCATCATCGACCTGAACGCCGCTGCCGCCGCTGCCGCCCTCGCCCCCGCCCGCGATGCTGGCCTGCCGCATGCCTTCGCCGCCTGTGACATCCGCACCGCCGAGGCTGCCCATGCCGCCTTCGCCTCGGTGGCAAGCGCCTTGGGCCGCGTCGATACCCTGATCAACTCTGCCGCGATCTATCCGCGCAAGCCGATCCTTGAGATCAGCGACGCCGATTGGGATGCCTCGAACGCGATCAACGTCAAGGGCAGCTATCATATGATGGTCGCGGCCATCCGCCAGATGCGCGGCCAAGACCCGATCGGTCATATCCGCGGTCGCATCGTCAACATCACCTCGGTCGATGCCTTCAAGGCGCATCCGCAAAACGCCCATTACGCCGCGACCAAAGCGGCGGTCGTCAGCCTGACCAAAAGCATGGCGCAAGAGGTCGCCCCCGACGGCATCCTCGTCAACTCCGTCGCCCCCGCAGGCATGGCAACGGAACGCGCTCGCGAACTCGGCTTCCTTGCAGAACTTGCCAAAGCCAGCCCGTTGGGCCGGGGTGGAGAGCCAAAAGAAATGGCCGAATGGGTGCTGATGGCAGGCGGGCCCCGCAACACCTATATGACCGGGGAAAACATCATCGTCTCGGGTGGCTATATCTACGCTTGAAGTATTTGGGCCTAACCTTGAACGCGCTGGAAGGCCGCTGTCAAAGCGGCCTCCATTGCCGCTCCCCCGCCGCCTTGCACGAAGCGTTGAAAAATCATTTCATTCAGCCCGCCCTTGGTGGAATGATCTTCCCGCAGCCGCTCAAAAGAGGCCGGGCTTTCGCGTAAAACATCGCCCAAACTGCCAAACAAGCCGCGCAGATACCGTGCCGCATCCGGCGCAGAATGGCCCTGCGCCACCATCCAAGCTTCGGCGATTTCCAACAGGCCAAAGTAGCTGCCCATCAGGGCGCTGGCCGCAGCATAAGCATCATAACCCGCCAGATCTTCCACGGGTAAAGCCGTGCCCAAAGCCGCGAATATCTGCATCGCGGCAGGCTGCGGCGGGAACACCGGCGTTACCCCTTCCAAGCGCCCCACAAACGGCAGTGGGACGGCGCGGGCGATATCCTGCGCCCCGGTCCAATCGGCCAAAGTGCCGATATGCAGCCCCGCGATCAGGCTGATCACCGGACGCTTGGGCGGGATAACCAAAGGCTTGATCACCGCCTCCGCCACCTGCGGACGCACGGCGAGGATCACCAGATCGCAAGCCTCAATCACCGCCTGATTGCTGTCCGCCACCGTCACGCCCGGCACCAAAGCCAGCTCCGCCGCCACCGCTTCATTGCGGGGCGAGACCACAATCGGCCAGTCCGCCAGCACCGAGGCTTTCAGCCCCCGCACCATATGCGCCGTGATCGTGCCGGTGCCGATAAAGCCTAACCGCATCATTTCCCCTTACGCCTGACTCTAAGCCACAGCCTGCGCGCCGGTGATTTCTACCAGCGAGCCGCACATGAACGCCGCCTCATCCGAGGCCAGAAACGCCACCAGTGCCGCGACCTCATCCGGCCTGCCAATCCGGCCATAAGGCACCATGCGGTCCAGATCGGCAATCGTGCGGCCTGCGCGTTTCACCCCGGCCTCCAACATTGGCGTATGGATTTCACCGGGACACACCGCATTGACCCGCACTTTCTGCGCAGCATAATCGCGGGCAAGGTTCTGGGTGAAACTCGCCACCGCCGCTTTGGTGACGTTATAGGCGATATGGTTCGGCGCGGGGTGCAACCCCCATTGTGAAGCCGTGTTCACAATCGCCCCACCCCCTGCTGCGATCATATGCGGCAGGGCGGCCTGGCAGAGATGGAACATCGCATCGATATTGATCGCAAAGGATAAATCCCAATCCGCAGCCGTCAAAGCTAGCAGGTTTCCCCGCCGATTAACCCCCGCATTGTTGCACAACACATCAATCCGCCCCTCATGCGCCATCACATCGGCAATCACCGCGCGGCAGCCCTCAACCGTGGCAATATCGGCGGCAAAACTGCGCGCCTGACCACCCGCGTCGCGAATACCCGCAGCCGTCACCTCGGCCCCCTCGGCGTTCACATCCGTCACTATGACAACCGCGCCTTCCGACGCAAACCGCTGACAAATCGCCGAGCCAATACCGCCCGCCGCCCCGGTCACCACAACCACTTTATCCTGAAACCGCATCTTACTCCCCTAGCGCAAATAACTGCCGCCGTTCACATCCAGCACCGCCCCATTGAGCGACGCCTGCGAAGGCCGCAAAACAAACGCCACCAACTCGCCAATCTCGGCCGCCTCGGCCATCGCGCCAATCGGGATGCCCGAAAGCGCCGCAGCCGCGCCATGCTGCGCCATAAACGCCTCGGCCATCTCGGTACGCACCCAGCCCGGCGCAATCGCCACGGCGGTAATCCCCTCGGCGCCATGACTTTGCGCCACTGATTTCGTCAGGTTGATCAGCGCGGCTTTCGCGGCCCCATAGGCCATCGCGTTGGAGAAATAGCCGCGCTGCCCGGCCCGGCTCGCCATATTGATAATCCGCCCGCCGCCTTGCGCGCGAAAGTGCAAGATCGCGGCGCGGGTCAGATCAACGGCGGCAAGGAAATTCACCCGAAACTCGCGCTCCCACACCGCCTGCCACTGATCCAGCGGCGCATCGACGGCCACCTCAGACCGGATGCCAGCGTTGTTGACCAAGCCATGCAAATGCCCCGCCAAAGCCTGTGCCTGAACCCAAAGCCCCGTCGCCCCCTCTGGCACCGCCAAATCCGCTGCGACGCACCAGCCCGCGCCGCCGATCTGCGCCAACAGCGCTTCGGCAGCAACCTGATTGCGCCCTCCGCCGCCAAAGCCACGCAGATCGCCTGCCCAATCGCGCCAGTCGCCCCCGTCACCAGCACGTTGCGCCCCGACAGGTTCATAGCTCACCCACCTGCGACCCCCAAGTATCCGACAGCGCAAAGCCGCGCGCAAACGGATCATCCGGGCTGATCCGCAACTGCTCGCGTCCGTAAACCCACGCTTGCCCGGTGACGCGTGGCAAGACCGCGCGGTAGTTGCCCACCAATGTCTCGCCGATCGCTTGGACGACAAACACCCCGTCGATGATCGAGCGCGACACGCGGGCATCCCCTACCGCCACCTCCCCCCGCGCGTGAAGCACCGCGAGATTGGCCGAAGACCCGGTGCCACAGGGCGAGCGATCCACCCGCCCCGGTTTCAAAGTGGTGCAGGTGCGGATCGTCCCATCGGCTTCCTTCGAACGGAACATCACATAGGCCACATCATCCAAACCCGGAATATTGGGGTGGCTGACCGCAATCTGCCCCCGCAAATCCGCCTTGATCGCGATCCCCGCCTCGGCCAGCGCGCGGGCATTGTCCGGCACAATCGCAAGCCCGATCTGATCGGCGTCAACCAGAGCATAGAACACGCCGCCAAAAGCAATATCGGCGCGGATCACCCCGAAATGCTTGGTCTTCACCTGCGCATCCAAAGCCAGCACAAAGGCCGGCACATTGTCCAAGCTGACCGAAACACAGCGCCCGTTCTTGCAATCGGCCCGCGCCACGATCAGCCCCGCCGCCGTATCCAAACGCACCACGGTTTCAGGCTCCACCATCTTCACCCGCCCCGATTCCAGCAAAGCCGTCACCACGCAAATGCAGTTCGACCCCGACATCGGATGCGCCCGATCCGGCTGCAACACGATGAAGGCCGCATCCGCGTCTGGCCGTGTTGGCGGCAGCAACAGATTGCTGCTCATCGCCACACCCGCGCGCGGCTCGAAGGTGACAAACCGGCGCAGGCTGTCATCTACCGTATTGATATGGTTCATCTTCTCAAGCACCGTCGCGCCGGGAATCTCCGGCGCACCGCCGATGATCACCTTGCCGATTTCGCCCTGTGCATGGACCAGCAGCAGATCAAGTGTGTGTTCAAACTGCATGTTCAGCCTTTCAAAAGCGGTTAACGCGGTAGGGGTGCAGATCAATCGCAGGCACAGCCCCGGTGATCAGATCACCCATCAGCTTGGCCGTCGTCGCAGCATAAGTCAGCCCCAAATGCCCATGCCCGGTGGCATAAAACACCCCCTGCGTCTTGGCCGAGGCGGAAAGGATCGGCACCGTATCCGGCAGGGCAGGGCGATGCCCCATCCATTCGGTGAAATCGTCACAGCACAGCCCCGGCAAGGCCGTTTGCGCCCGCCGCACCGTCACCTTGGCCCGCCTGTAATCCGGTGCCGCATCCAACCCCGCCATCTCGACCGTGCCGCCCACCCGGATACCGCCCGCCGTCGGCGTCACCATGAACGCCCGCGCGGGCCAGATGATCGAATGCTGCATCTCAATCCCCGGCGCCATGATCTGCGTGTGATAGCCGCGCTCGGTTTCCAGCGGAATCGGCTCATCCAGCAGCTTCGACAGCCGCGCCGAGTATGCCCCGGCGCAAATCACCACCGCATCCGCCGCAATCTCGCGCCCGTCTGCCAGCGTAACGCCCGTGATCTTATCACTGCGCGCAAACCCCACCACCGCGCCCATCTCAATTCGCCCGCCCAAAGCGCGGAAGCGTTCGGCCAAAGCCAGCACCAGCTTGTACGGATCTTTCATCGAGCGGTTGTCCGGGAACCGCACCGCCATGCCGATCTTGTCCGACAAGGCAGGCTCCAGCGCCCGTGCGGCGCGGCCATCCAAGACCTCATGCGCAAAGCCAAACCGCGCAAGAATTTCAATATGCTCGCGGTCAGCGCGAAACTCTGCCGCATCGGTATACAGCGACAAACAGCCCGCATCGGAAATCTGATCCTGAAGCCCCGTCTCGGCCAACAAAGCCTGCGTATCCGCCAACGCCCGCCCGCACAAAGCCGCCCCCTGCGCCTCTAGCTCCCGCAGTTTGGAAGGCCGCGAGGCTGCAATGAACCGCAAAAACCACGGCAGCAGACGCGGCATATAGCCGGGGCGCACCCGCACCGGCCCTTCCGGGTCCAGCATCCACCCCGGTATCTGCCGCCAGACCGAGGGGCGCGAGGCGGGCATGAACTCCGTCACCGCAATCGAGGCCATATTGCCGAAAGACGCCCCCCGCCCCGGCGCATCGCGGTCGACCAATACCACCTGCCGCCCGCGCTTTTGCAGATCATGCGCAATCGCGGTGCCAATGATCCCCGCGCCGATGACAACCGTGACCATGGCCTATTTCCAGTTGATGATCGGCTGCATCGCCGCCGCGAAAGCGGCCTTTTCCTCCGGCGTCAACGGCCCCAACGGCATCCGACATTCGCCCACCGGCACCCCCTGCAATTCGCAGCCATATTTCAGTTTCTGCACAAACTTGCCGGATTCCAGAATATTCATCGCGGTATACAGCGTCGCCATCTGCGCGCGGGCCTTGATCAAATCGCCGCTGCGATAGGTCCGGTCCAGATCACACACCGACTGCGCCATACAATTCGCAGGCCCGCAAATCCAACTATCCGCGCCCCAGAACATGAAGTCCAAAGCAATGTCATCCGACCCCGACACCAGCTGAATCCGCCCGGTATACCGCGTCGCAATGCCAATCGCGCGCTGCAACGACCCCGAGCTTTCCTTGATCCCGATCACCCGCGGATGATCCGCCAGCGCATCCAGCACCTCCCAGCCCAGTTCCACCCCATCCTTGTCGGGATACGAATACAGCACGATATTCACATCCACCGCATCCAGCACCGCATTGAAATGCTTGATCAACTCGGCCTGCGTCGGCTTGGTGTAGAACGGCGTCGCCAGCAAAACTGTGTCATAGCCCAATGCCTTCGCCCGTTTGGTATTGGCGATCACCCCAGCGGTATGCGGCGCATTGGTGCCTGCGATCAGCGTCTCTTCTGGCCGCGCAAACGCCTTCACAAACGCCAGCACGCTTTCGCGTTCCGCATCCGACATCAGGTTATATTCCCCCGAAGACCCGCACGGCACCCAGCCCGTCACCCCCGCCGCGCGCAAGCCCTCCAGATGGGTTTTGAACGCCACAAAGTCGATCTGCCCTGCCGCATCAAACGGCGTGACCAAGGCGGGCATGACGCCAGACAGTTTCAGCATGAGACATCCTTTGCAAACGAATCGAGGCCACACAACCAGCGCAGCGTTGCCTCAATTCATGGCGACAGCGTGCCGACACGTCAAATCAAAAATAATCTGTGTCGACACGAAACCGCTGAAACGCTATCTCTCAACAAACCACCGGAGGCTGCCCCAATGGACGAAATCGAGACCAAACGCGCCAAGGGCACCGGAGCGAAATTCGCTTACGAGACGATCCGCGATGAAATCCTGTCGCTGGCGCTGCGGCCCGGCGCGCTGTTGGATGAAACCTCGCTGGCCGAGCGCTTCACCATGTCACGCTCGCCGGTGCGTGAAGCCTTGATTAAACTGGCGGGCGAAGATCTGGTGGTGATGCTGGCCAACCGCTCCACCATCGTCGCCCCGATTGATGTGACGAGCTTCCCGAAATACATCGAAGCCTTGGACATCGCCCAGCGGATGAACACCCGTCTGGCCGCCGAACTCCGCACCGAGGCCGATCTGAAAGCCATCGCCCAGCGGCAGCGTGAATTCGTGGCAGCGGTGAAAACCGGCGATCATCTGGCGATGTCCGAGGGCAACAAACTGTTCCACATGGCGATCGCCGAGGCGGGCAAGAATCCCTATTTGACCGCCTTCTATGAACGCCTGCTCGACCAAGGTCGCCGCATGCTCCACCTGCATTTTCAATATATTGAGCGCACCCACGACGGTTATCTGTTGACCGACGAGCATGTCGAAATGCTCGACGCCATCCGCGCCCGCGACATCAACCGCGCCGATGCCTTGGCGGCAGCGCACACAAGGCAATACCGCGACAATTTCCTGACCTTCATGCAAGAGAACTACTCCGCCCCGATGCCGCTCGGCGCACCCAACGCGGCTTGACGCCAGCGCCCGCATGGTGTCGCATCCCGGCCAAGGGCCGAGGTGCTGCAGGAAAGGACCGCAGATGACGTTCAAAGCGCTGGTTGTCGATAAAGACGCCGCAGGGGCCACCCATGCCGCCGTGCGCGATCTGACATTGGCCGATCTTCCGGCGGGGGAGGTTCTGGTCGCGGTCGAATACTCCACCGTGAACTACAAAGACGGCCTTTGTATGGGGTCCGGCGGCGGCATGGTGCGCAGCTATCCGCATGTGCCGGGGATTGATTTTGCCGGCACGGTCGAGGCCTCGGAGGATGCCCGCTACAAACCCGGCGACAAAGTCGTGCTGACCGGCTGGCGCGTCGGCGAAAGCTATTGGGGCGGTTATGCCCAAAAAGCCCGCGTCAAAGCCGATTGGCTGGTGCCGTTGCCGCAAGGCCTGACCACCCGCGCCGCGATGGCGGTGGGCACGGCGGGCCTGACCGCGATGCTGGCGGTGATGGCGCTTGGGGCGCATGGGTTAAAGCCGGGGCAGGGGCCCGTTCTAGTGACCGGGGCTGCGGGCGGCGTTGGCTCTGTCGCCGTCACCATCCTCGCGCATCTCGGCTACGAGGTGGCAGGTGTCACCGGGCGGCCCGAGACGGAACCCTATCTGCGGGCCTTGGGTGCTGCACAGATCGTTGCGCGCGATCAGATCAACGAGGTGGTCAAGCGCCCACTGGAAACCGAAACGTGGTCTGGCTGCATTGATGCCGTTGGCGGCCCAATGCTCGCCCGCGTGTTGGGCCAGTTGAAATATGGTGCCACGGTTGCCGCTGTAGGCCTTGCGGGCGGATCGCAACTCCCGGCAAGCGTGATCCCGTTCCTGCTGCGCGGCGTCAACCTGCTGGGCATTGATTCCGTGCTGCAACCCTATTCCAACCGCCAAGCCGCTTGGGCGCGTATCGCCACCGATCTGCCGCTGGACAAGCTGGAGTCGATGGTGACAACGGCCAGCCTCGCCGACCTGCCGCGCTTGGGGGCCGAGATTTTGGCAGGCCAGATCAAGGGCCGCTGCGTCATCGACGTGAATGCTTAAATCAAATTTAGTTGTGGAAGCTACCATATATAGTAGAAAATCTGCAATTACCCCGCCAAAAACACAAGTCAATCCCAGCGGGGAAGAAACTAACCTATCGGAGCACCCCACGAAGGGACGGTCTCTGTGTGCTCTTAAGCTTGCCCTCAATACCGCGTCGTCATCCGGTAGCCGCGCCGATGCGCCAGTGTCACCAGCGTCACGGCGGCGTTTTGCCACCATGTCGCGCGCTCGACGCAGAACACCGGATCGCCGGGCGAGTGATCCAGATGCGCCACCATCTCGGCATCCGCCGCCGCCGCCAGAAAGCTGATCTCCACCTCTGAAAACGGCACGGTGGCGACCAGCCATTCATTCGGGCCAATCTCGGAAAAAGCCTGCTGCAAAGCCTGCGGCAAAGCCCCGGCGTTGATCCAGCGATCCTCCAACTGAAACGCCACGCCATCCGCGTAATGCAAACACACCAGATGCACCACGCGCGCCCGGGCCTTCAGCCCCATCCGAACCCGCAACCAATCCGGGGCCGCAATCACCTCCCGGCTGACCAAAGCATAGCGATAAACCGCCCCGGTTTTCTCAATCTCCGACCGCACCACTGGCATCTCAAATCGCGCCTGCCGGATCGGCGCCATCCGCACCCGCGTCCCCGCCTTGCGCTTTCGGTCCAGAAACCCCAGTTCCGACACCTCGCGCAAAGCCCGGTTCATCGTGGTGCGTGAGACGCCGAATTCCTCGGCCAGTTCCACCTCTCCGGGCAGCAAAGTCCCCGGCCCCCAAGGCCCTTCGGTGATGCGCTGCACAATCTCGGCCATCACCTCGCGGAAGGTCGTCGTCTCGGCCTTTGCAGTCTCGGTCCTTGCAGTGTCTGGCATCTGGCCCCCCTCAGCGCCCTATAGCGCGTCCAGCAGCCCCTGCACAGCCACCCGCCACCCGGCAATGATCTGATCGCGCGCGACATGCCGCCCGCCCCGCACCTGATGCCGCTCTGCAGACCACAGATCAGTCACCACCGCATCCGCCAGCATCCCGACCGCAATCGCCCCAGACTTCCGCCCCAACGCCTGCGCCCCACCCTTGGCCGCCCCCAGATAGATCGCGGCACCAACCGAGCCTTCGCCCACAACCATCACATTGCGGGCAATATCTCGCAGCCGTTGGCTATACTCCAACGTCCGCAATTCCTCGGTCAAAGAAATCCGCACATTGCTGTCCGAGCCGATGCCGAACGCCCCCTTGGCGGCCAGCCACCCCGGCCCATTGAACGGCCCATCGCCCAAATTCGCCTCAGTGATCGGGCAAAGCCCCGCCACAGCGCCACTTTTCGCCAGCCCCGCAGTCTCCGCATCGGTCATATGCGTCGCATGAATCGCACACCAATCGCCATTGATCGGCGTATTCGCCAACAACCACTCCACCGGACGCGCGCCTAGCCAAGCCGAAATGTCGGCCACTTCCTTCGGCTGCTCCGCCACATGAATATGCACCGGATTGCCCTGCGCAATCGGCAAAGCCCGCAGCAAATCGCCCGGATTGGTCGCCCGCAAAGAATGCGGCGCAATCCCCACCTTCGTATCACTCGGCAAAGCCCGCGCCGAAACCCGAGCCGCCTCCACCAACTGCGCAAACCGATCCACATCATTGCCAAACCGCAACTGGCCTGCCGCCAGCGGCTGCTCTCCCGCCCCGCCATAGCTATACAAAACCGGCAAATGCGTCAGCCCAATCCCCGTCAAATCGGCGGCGGCAAAGATCCGCCCCGACAACTCGGCAATATCCGCATAAACCGCCCCCCCCGGCTGATGATGCACATAATGGAACTCGCCGACCGAGGCATAGCCCGCCTCCTGCATCTCCATGAACACCAGCGCCGCAATCGCCTGCATCTGCTCTGGCGTCAGACGATCCAGAAACCGATACATCAGATCGCGCCAGGTCCAGAAACTGTCCCGCCCCGCGATGCGATGCTCGGTCATCCCCGCCATCGCGCGCTGAAACGCATGGCTGTGCAGGTTCGCCAGTGCGGGCAACAAAGCCGATACCAGCACATCCCCCGCCTGCGCCTTAGCCCCGACGGTGATGGCACTGATATGGCCATCCGCCATCACGATCCTGACATTCTCAGCCCAACCTTGGGGCAGCAAAGCGCGGGTAGCAAAAATCACAATGGCGACTCCTTATGTGTAGACATAATAAACATACTCGCATAAACAGCATTCAGGCAATAGCTTTTGACGAGGCATCCCGTGCATCCTTCCCCGATCACCCTGATTGGCCTGCAAGCCGCCACTATGTTGGCATCTGGGCAGGGAAAATCAGACCCCTATGGCCTGATCCAAGATGCGGCCTTGGTGCTGTCCGAAGGCCGAATCGCATGGATCGGCCCCCGCGCTGATCTTCCAGCCGCCCACACCCATCTGCCGCAGAAAGACATGGGCGGTCGGCTGATCACCCCCGCGCTGATCGACTGCCACACCCATGTCGTCCACGGCGGCAACCGCGCGACCGAGTTTGAGATGCGCCTGCAAGGTGCCAGCTACGAAGAAGTCGCCCGTGCTGGCGGCGGCATTATCTCCACCGTCAAAGCCACCCGCACCGCGTCGCAAGCCGAACTGGTCGCCCAAGCCCTGTCGTTCGTCGATGCGATGATCGCCGAGGGCGTCGCAGTGATCGAGATCAAATCCGGCTACGGCCTGAACCAAGACACCGAATTGCGCATGCTCCGTGCCGCCCGCGAAATCGCCACCTTGCGCAAGATCACCGTCAAGACCAGCTACCTCGCTGCCCACGCGATCCCGCCCGAATACAAAGACCGCGCCGATGCCTATATCGACGAAGTCGCCATCCCCGCCCTCCACGCCGCCCATGCCGAAGGCTTGGTCGATGCCGTCGATGCTTTCTGCGAAGGCATCGCCTTCTCCCCCGCGCAAATCGAACGCCTGTTCACCGTCGCGGCCCAACTCAATATCCCAGTAAAACTCCACGCCGAACAACTCTCTAACCTCGGCGGTGCAGCCCTCGCAGCCCGCTTCAACGCCATCTCCGCCGACCACTTGGAATACCTCGATGAAGCCGGCGTCATCGCCATGGCCCAATCCGGCACCATCGCCGTGATCCTACCCGGTGCCTTCTACACCCTGCGCGAAACCCAAGCCCCGCCCATCGCGCTCCTTAGAAAACACAACGTCCCAATGGCCGTCGCCACCGACATGAACCCCGGCTCCTCCCCCATGTCATCCCTTCTCCTTGCGATGAACATGGCCTGCACCCTGTTCCGCATGACCCCCGCCGAAGCCCTCGCCGGGGCGACCACCCACGCCGCCCGCGCGCTGGGCCTATCCACCCACGGCACCCTCACTGCAGGAAAAACCGCCGACCTCGCCATCTGGAACGCCCAACACCCCGCCGAACTCGCCTATCGCATCGGCTACAACCCCCTTCATCAACGCATCATCGGAGGCGCGCTTTGACCGCACTGACCCTGACTCCCGGCCATACGACGCTTGAACAACTGGTCCGCATCTACCGCGAGGAACTGCCCGTCACGCTAGACCGCGCCGCCAAACCCGGCATTGAACGCGCCGCCGCCGCCATCGCCGCCGCCGCCGCGGGCGATGCCCCGGTTTACGGCGTCAACACCGGTTTCGGCAAACTCGCCAGCATGCGCATCGCCCCCGCCGACACCGCCACCCTGCAACGCAACCTGATCCTGTCGCATTGCTGCGGCGTAGGTGAGGCGATCCCCCGCCGCCACGCCCGCCTGCTGATGGTCTTGAAACTGCTCAGCTTCGGTCGCGGCGCGTCCGGCATCCGCTGGGAATTCATCGAACTGCTCGAAGCCATGCTGGCCGCAGGCGTCACCCCGCAAATCCCGGCGCAAGGCTCCGTCGGTGCCTCCGGCGATCTAGCCCCGCTCGCACACATGACCGCCGTGATCATCGGCGAAGGCGAGGCCGAATACCAAGGCCAGATCCTGCCCGGAGCCAAAGCCCTCGCCGCCGCTGGCCTAACCCCCCTGCAACTCGGCCCGAAAGAAGGCCTCGCCTTCATCAACGGCACCCAATTCTCCACCGCCTTCGCACTGGCTGGCCTGTTCGACGGTTGGAACGCCGCCCAATCCGCCCTCGTCACCTCGGCGCTCTCAACCGACGCCATCATGGGCTCCACCGCCCCGCTGCAACCCGAAATCCACTCCCTGCGCGGTCACGCAGGTCAGATCGAAGCCGCCGCCTTCATGCGCGAACTGCTCGCGGGCTCGGAAATCCGCGAAAGCCACATCGAGGGCGACGCCCGCGTGCAAGACCCCTATTGCATCCGCTGCCAACCGCAGGTGACAGGCGCGGCAATGGACGTCCTCCGCCAAGCCGCCACCACCCTTGAAATCGAAGCCAACGCCGCCACCGACAACCCATTGGTGCTGACCGAGGCAGGCCTGATCGTCTCCGGCGGCAACTTCCACGCCGAACCCGTCGGCTTCGCCGCCGACATGATCGCCCTAGCCCTCGCAGAAATCGGCGCTATCGCCCAACGCCGCGTGGCACTCATGGTCGATCCGGTGCTGTCCTTCAACCTGCCGCCGTTCCTGACCCCGCGCCCCGGCCTGAACTCCGGCCTGATGATCGCCGAAGTCACCACCGCCGCCCTGATGAGTGAAAACAAACACATCGCCATGCCCTGCGTGACCGACAGCACCCCCACCTCCGCCAACCAAGAAGACCACGTCAGCATGGCCCCCCACGGTGCCGTCCGCCTTGGCAAAATGGTCGCAAACCTCAACGTCATCCTCGGCGTCGAGGCGATCTGCGCCGCCCAAGGCGTCGATTTCCGCGCCCCCCTGCAAACCTCCACCCCGCTGCAAGCCGTCGTCGCCCGCCTGCGCACCGAAGTCGCCACTTTGGGCGATGATCGCTACATGGCCCCCGACCTTGCCGCCGCCGCTAATTTGATCGCGACCGGCGCACTTGCCCAAGCTTCCGCCCTCACCCTTCCCACCTTGTAATCCGAGGCCCCAAATGACCAAACCGCTCGACAACTCCCGCCACAATATGCGCGACATTTACCCCGCCACCGGCACCGAGATCACCGCGAAAAGCTGGCAAACCGAAGCCGCGATGCGGATGCTGATGAACAACCTGCATCCCGACGTCGCCGAGAACCCGCACGAACTCGTCGTCTACGGCGGCATCGGCCGCGCTACCCGCACATGGGGCGATTTTGACCGCATCGTGGCGACCCTGAAAGACCTTGAAGACGACGAAACCTTGGTGGTGCAATCCGGTCGCCCGGTCGCCGTGGTGCGCACCCACAAAGACGCCCCCCGCGTGCTGATCGCCAATTCCAACTTGGTGCCGCATTGGGCGACATGGGACCATTTCAACGCGCTCGATAAAAAGGGCCTGATGATGTACGGCCAGATGACCGCAGGGTCATGGATCTACATCGGCACCCAAGGCATCGTCCAAGGCACCTATGAGACCTTTGCCGAGGCGGGTCGCCAGCACTTCGGCGGCTCTCTCAAAGGCAAGTGGATTCTGACCGGCGGCCTCGGCGGCATGGGCGGCGCACAACCCCTCGCAGCCGTGATGGCCGGGGCCTGCTGCCTCGCCGTGGAGTGTGACGAAACCCGCATCGACTTCCGCCTGCGCACCCACTACGTCGATGCCAAAGCGCATACCCTTGATGAAGCCCTCGCGATGATCGCCGAATGGACCGCCAAGGGCGAAGCCAAATCGGTCGGCCTTCTGGGCAACGCCGCCGACGTGTTCCCCGAACTGGTCCGCCGCATGAAGGCAGGCACCGCCCGCCCCGATATCGTCACCGATCAAACCTCGGCCCACGACCCGCTGCACGGCTATCTGCCGCAGGGCTGGACCGTCGCCGAATGGCGCGCGAAACAAGAAACCGACCCGGCAGCGGTGCAAAAAGCCGCCCGCGCCTCGATGCGCACCTATGTCGCGGCGATGGTTGATTTCTGGAACGCCGGGGTCCCCACCCTCGATTACGGCAACAACATCCGCCAAGTTGCCCTCGAAGAAGGCCTAGAAAACGCCTTCGCCTTCCCCGGTTTCGTCCCCGCCTACATCCGCCCGCTGTTCTGCAAAGGCATTGGCCCGTTCCGCTGGGTGGCTTTGTCCGGTGACCCGGAAGACATCTACAAAACCGACGCTGCGATGAAGAAACTGTTCCCGGACAACGCCCACCTGCACCGCTGGCTGGATATGGCCGCCGACCGCATCGCCTTCCAAGGCCTGCCCGCCCGCATCTGCTGGATCGGTCTGGGCGACCGCCACCGCGCAGGCCTGATGTTCAACGAGATGGTCAAATCCGGCGAGCTGAAAGCCCCCATCGTCATTGGCCGCGATCACCTCGACAGCGGCTCCGTCGCCTCGCCCAACCGCGAAACCGAAAGCATGATGGACGGCTCCGATGCCGTCTCCGACTGGCCACTGCTGAACGCCCTTGTCAACACCGCCTCCGGCGCGACATGGGTTTCCCTGCACCACGGCGGCGGTGTCGGCATGGGCTTCTCGCAACATTCCGGCGTGGTGATCGTCGCCGACGGCACCGATGATGCCGCCAAACGCCTTGAACGCGTGCTGTGGAACGACCCGGCTTCCGGTGTCTGGCGTCACGCTGACGCAGGCTATGACATCGCCATTGATCACGCCAAAGAGCAGGGGCTTCGCCTGCCGACGATCTTGGGCAATTAACCCAAGTAACTTGACGGGCTGGAGGTCCCCACCCTCCAGCCCGTCAAATTTATCTAAAATTTGCTTTCATCTTGGCTCAAATATCCCACGGGGTTTGCCATTGGTTCGAGAGACCAATGGCATGGGGGGTGTGAAACCCCCGGCGCTTGTCCCGCAAACCCATCCCCTCAAGCCCCGCGCAACTGATCCCGCAGCACATTCACCTGATCGCGCAGCGCCGTCAGCGCCGCCAAACTCATCCCGGATTTCTCCAGAATACACCCCGGTATCGCTGCAGCCCGCCCCTGCATCCCGCGCCCCGCATCCGTCAAAGACACCCGCACCTGTCGCTCATCCTTGGCATCGCGCGCCCGTACAACCAATCCCTGCGCCTCCATCCGCTTCAACAAGGGCGTCAAAGTGTTGCTCTCCAACTGCAACGCCGCCCCCAACTGCCCCACCGTCTGCCCATCCGCGCCCCACAACGCCACCAGCACCAGATATTGCGGATAGGTCAGCCCCAAAGCCTCCAGCAGCGGCTTGTAGGCATGCTGCATCGCATGGGTCGCCGAATACAGCGCGAAACAGATCATCTCGGCAATCGGCAGGGCGGGCTTGGTCTCCATGGGCGAAACTCCTTTCCCCCCAAGGTAGATCGCGCACGATTAAATCGCAAGCTGCACGGGAACCAGACCGACGCAAAAGCATTACCCACAGTGAGCTAAGCTGAAGGGGTTGACCCAAACGCCGACTCAGGTTAAATACATCGCACACGATATAATCGCAAAGGATACATTATGCCGACGAAAGTAGTCTACTCCACCGAAGCCACCGCATCGGGCGGTGGCCGTGATGGCAAATCGGCCACCAAAGACGGTGCTTTGGCCGTCACCTTGGCGGTGCCGAAAGAAATGGGCGGCACGGGCGCGGGCAACAACCCCGAGCAGCTGTTCGCCGTCGGTTACGCCGCCTGCTACCTTGGTGCGATGCGCTTCGTTGCTGGCGCTGAAAAAATCGGCACCGTCCCGGCAGACGCCACCGTCACCTCCACCGTCGGCATCGGCCCGCGCGCCGAAGGCGGCTTCGGCATCCAAGTGGCCCTTGCCGTCTCGATGCCCGGTGTTGATCGCGAAACCGCGCAGAAAATCGTCGACCGTGGCCATTTCATCTGCCCCTATTCGAACGCCATCAAAGGCAATGTCGAAGTGACCACCACGCTCGTCTAACCGCTTGCCAGCGCCCTTTGCCCTGTTAGGTTCACCTCAACAGGGCAGGGGGCACGTATGGATCGGCTAAAAGGCAAGGTCGCAATCATCTCGGGCGGGGCCACCGGCATCGGGGCCGCCGCCGCCCGCCTGTTCGCCGCCGAAGGCGCTGCGGTGGGCATCATCGACCGCAATGTCGATGCGGGCCAAGCCCTCGCCTTTGAGCTTGTACAGCAAGGCCACCGCGCCTGTTTCGCCACCGCCGACGTGTCGCAAAAAGCGCAGGTTGAAGCCGCCGTCGCCACCGTCAAGGCGCAACTCGGCCCCGTCAACGTGTTGTTCAATCACGCCGGCACCATCGTCATCAAACCCTTCCTTGAAACCGAGGAAGCCGATTGGGACATGCTGTTCGATGTGAACGTCAAGTCGATGTACCTAATGACCCGCGCCGTGCTGCCGATGATGCTCGCGCAAGGCAAAGGCTCCATCGTCTGCACCTCCAGCATTTCCGCCGTTTACGCCACCCCGATGGAGGTGCTGTATGACGCCACCAAAGGCGCCTGCCACATGTTCGCCCGCGCCATCGCCGTGGAATTCCGCGACAAAGGCATCCGCTGCAATGCCGTCTGCCCCGGTTTCATCGAAACCCCGCACGGCCTGCGCGAAGTGCAGGAACTCACCGCCCTAGGCGTCGATGCCTCCGCCACCGCAATCAAAGCCGCGCAAGGTCGCTTCGGCCAGCCCGAAGACATCGCCCGCGCCGCGCTCTATCTCGCCTCCGACGACGCCGAATTCGTCACCGGCACGCAACTGTTCGTCGATGGCGGCTTCTCCGCTGTCTGACCAAAGGGAACCCCATGTCAAACCCGCATTGGATCTACACCCAAACCGTCAAACATTTCGCCGCCGGGGCCGAGCCACCCTTCGAAGACCCAGATGAACTGATGGCAAGCTGGGGCGCGGTCTGGGGCCTCGACAATGACGTTGGCCGCATCCGCTCGATCCTGATGCACCGCCCCGGCCCGGAAATGAACGTGGTCGATCCGGCGCACCGCCTGCCCGAAATCGGATCCTATGGCGACCCCGCTGTCGGCTGGTATTTCCAATCCGACAGCCTCCCCGACCTGCCGCTGATGCAACAACAGCACGACGCCTTCGTCGCCAAACTGCAAGCCGAGGGCGTGGAAATCCACTACCTCGACGGCGACGCGGGCATCCGGCTGAAACAGACCTACACCCGCGATCCGTTCATCATGGTGAAAGGTGGGGCGATCATCTGCCGGATGGGCGCCCGCATCCGCCGCGGCGAAGAACTCGCCACCACCCGCACCCTTGCCCGCATCGGCGTCCCCATCCTGCGCACCATTTCCGGCACCGGCGTGATGGAGGGCGGCAGTTTTGCTTGGCTGAATGAGAAAACCTGCGCCATCGGCATCGGCGTGCGCGTCAACCGCGAAGGCGCGGAACAGGTCGGCGAAGTCCTGCGCCGTCAGGGTGTCGAGCTGCTGATCGTGGAACTCACCGGCTACGACATCCACCTTGACGTGTCTTTCCTGATGATTGACCGCGACCTCGCCCTGCTCAACCCGATGGGCCTGCCGTTCAGCTTCCTCGAACAGCTGACCGCGCGCGGCATCAAATACATCGAGATCGACCCCGCCGATGATCCCTGGATCAACAACTCGCTCGCCATCGCCCCCGGTAAACTGCTGATGCCCGAAGGCGCCAGCAACCGTACGCTCGACCGCCTCGCCGCCCATGGCGTGACATGGACAACGCTCCCCTACGCCGCCGTGCAGAAAAACGGCGGCGGGTTGCACTGCTCCACCACGCCCTTGCGCCGCGACCCACTTTAATTCAATGGGCAGGAATTCGGCCTCATATAGCCGAATTCCTGCCACGATCCCGCGCTACACCGCCCGAATGATCACAGAGCTCATCACCCCCGGCACCACCGCCTTCGCAGCGCTTTGCGCTGCTGGCTATATCCTCTTGGCCAATGCCCTCGCTTACACCGCCTTCGCGGTCGATAAATCCCGCGCCGTAAACGCGCAAGGCCGCATTCCCGAACGCAGCCTCTTGATCCTCGCCACCTTGGGCGGCTGGATCGGCGCGAAAATAGCCCAACACCGCTTGCGCCACAAAACCCGCAAACAGCCGTTCGGCATCTTACTCAACCTGTCTGTGCTGGTTCTGCCCGGTTTGGTTGCCACCGCCATCATCCTGCAATCTGACCTGACGTGGGACAAAGTCTCCACCCATGTCACCACCACCGCGCAGGGCCTGCTCGGCTCCAGCACAACCGCCGACGCCCCCGCCCTGCCACACCGCTTCGGCCCCGGCAGCGACACCGCCAAAGCCCCGTAAGTGACCTAGCGCACGATCACCGCATAGGGATCATAGCCGACCCCCTGCAGATCCATCAGCGGATAAGCGGTCAACTCGATACTGCCCACCCCCTGCGGCAGCGAATTGTTCACCCGCAACATCTGCCGATAGGGCTCGCCCGCCGAAAACAAGCCAGAGCCGACCACAGCATGCTTGCCGCCATTCACCCAATCCCCGACCAGAATGATCGGCCCGCGATACAGATGCGGCATCAACGCATCCAGATTGCGCGGCACATTGCCCAGCAAACGCATCCCCAAAGACTGCGCATAAAGGTCCAGATTGGCCCGGCTCGGCTCCAAACCGCCACCATTCGGGATATCGCCCGGATCAAACTGCGCCTGCCCCGGAATGGCGCTGGTCATCCGCCCCGAGGCCAAGCCCCCCGCCACCACCCAGCAGGTCATCCCGGTGTTTTGCCCGATCCGCAGCAAAGGGTGCGAGATTTCGGTGCTCAGCCCCAGTGCGCGCCAACTCATCGGCCCCGCCACGCCATCCTGCACCAACCGCCCGACCGGCCCGGTATAGCGCGCCTGAAACCGCCGCAGTGCCGCATCGGTCTTTTGCCCGAACACCGAATCCTCATCCAACGCCGGCAAGCCGCGATCGGTGTTGAGGAAATGGTTCAGCAGCCGTTGCAGGTAGCGAACATGCGGATCATGGCTGCCCATGCGCAAAGTAATCATCAGAATGCTCCAAATCGAAGGTCAAAGAGGGGTCAAACAAGGGTCGTGAAAATCTGCCGTCAAACTGCGCAGAGGCTAGCACAGCTTTCGCCGCCGCCAAGCAGATTTTTGCCCAGCACCCAGCGCCCTCCAAACCGCCGCCATCACACCTCCACGCCCATCATCCGCGCCGCCTCCGGCTTTCATCTTGGCAAAAAGTATCCCCGCCGGAGGTATCCAACCTCGCCCCCCGCGCGTCCTGCAGAACCGGATAGGCCAATCCCCGCGCCCCAGCCATGCAACCGCTAGGGCCCCCGGCGCATCCGTGCTACCCTCGCCAAACCGAACCACAGCGCAACAGGAGGCCCCGATGACCAAACACCTCGCCGATCACCGCACCGCATCCGAGGGCGGTCGTTTGCAAAATTTCCTCCGCCTTGAACGCAGCCAATCCGCCGAAGCCCCCCGCACCCTGCACCAACGCCCGCAAACCCACAGTGACGATAGCCTGCGCCTGCAACACTACCTGCGGATCGAGCGCGGCATTCAGGCCTGATTGACAAGCGCCGTCCCGCGCCCTATCGCAGCGGCAGGGGTCCGGCCCCCGCCGCCTGCAAGCCTTTGGCTACGGTGAAGTTCGGTTCTGACCAAAGCTGACCTGTCCAGCCGAGGCGCATTGGCAACGCAGGCCCCAAGCAATCCCCCCTCGGCGTCCCGGAAAAGGAACGCTTCGATGCCACCACACGCCCTTCCCACGCTTGACGCCGCCAAGGCGCAAGCCAAAGCCCTGCGCCAAACCCTCGCCACCGAGGGCCGCGAAATCACCCATTCCGCCGCCTTAGAGCTGATCGCCAAAAGCCACGGCCTGAAAGACTGGAACACCCTGCACGCGGCCATCGGCAACGCGCCCCCGCCACCTGCAACGTTGGGCCAGATCGTCGAAGGCCGCTACCTGAACCAGCCTTCACCGCCGAGGTCATCGGCATCACCCAGCTTTCCGAAGGCCGCTTCGAGGTGACCCTAGACCTTGCCGAGCCCGTCGATGTCGTCACCTTCGACAGCTTCTCAAACTTCCGCAGCCGCGTCCGCAAAGCCGTAGACGCTTACGGTCGGTCGTTCGATAAAACCTCAGACGGAGAACCGCATCTGGTGTTGCAGCAAAGCTGATGCATCCAAAAGGGCAGGGCGGGGTTCACCTTGCCGTGCCCTTACCGCATCTGCACCCGCATAGGTTAAGACGCGCTTTCGCCATGCCCGTGCCGATGGTGCAAATCCGGGTAATGCGGATGTTTGTGCCGCATCGGTTCATGGCGATGCCAGTGCGAATGCGGCTCGGTGAACGGGCCGTCATGGCTGTGCTGATGATGGGCGTCATGACTGTGCAGATGGTCATGCTCCAGCGCTGCGTGATCATGCATATGATCATGCCGCTCTGACAGATGCAGCCACAGCCCCAGCGCCATCAGCCCGCCCGCCGCCAGCAGTGTCAGCGTCAACGGCTCGTGGAACAGTACCAAAGCCAACACCGCCCCGATGAACGGCGCGAGGGAGAAATAGGCTCCCGTCCGCGCGGTGCCCAAATGCCGCAGCCCCAGCATGAACAGCACAAGGCTGACGCCGACGCCCAGAAACCCCACCACCGCGCCCGCCGCCACAAACCGCAGCTCCGGCAGCGCCGCCCCCAGCCACAGCGCCAGCGCAAAATTCACACAGCCCGCCACCAGCCCCTTGATCATCGCAATCTGCACCGGGTCCGCCGCCGACAGCTTGCGCGTCAGATTGTTGTCGATGCCCCAGCACAAACAAGCCGCAGCAATCAACAGCCCACCGCTATCCATCTGAAAGCGCTGCCCATTCCAAGACAGCAACACCGCCCCGCACAGGATCGCGCCCGCGCCCACCAGTAACCGCCGATCGACATTCTCGCGGAAAACCAGCCACGCGATAGCCATCGTCGCCAGCCCCTCAAGGTTCAACAGCAACGCCCCCGAAGCCGCCGAGGTCTGCGCCAGCCCCAGCATCAACAACAACGGCCCCAACATGCCGCCAAACAGCACCACCGCCGCCAGCCACGGCACATCCCCCCGTTGCAAACTGGCCTCAGCACTCGGCAAGCCAACCCAAGCCCGCACCGAGGTCACCAAAGCCAACCCCACCCCCGCGCCGAGATACAAAATCCCCGCCAAAAGCCATGGGTCCACCGAACCGATCAACAGCTTCGACAGCGGAGCCGAAGCCCCGAACAAAACAGCCGCCCCAAGCGCCAAAGGCACGCCGGGCCACAGATGGGAATGAGGTTTTGTCATCCGCAAAGCTTAGCACGGGTCCGTAAACGCACAAGGCCAAGATGGCAAAGCAAAAGCACTCACCAACACCTCTCAATAATGCACAACATAGGGCAGCGCCCGACCTCGGGATGGCGCACCAACGCCCATTCTAAGCGCTTTATCCCGCAACCTCTCCCACAGAATTTCTGCTGGCACCGCTGCAAACGCGCCCTCCCAGCGGGAGGTCGGGCGCGGCCCGGCGGCGCTAAAGCGCCTTGATTCCGGGCAAGAGCAAACCGGTAGGGCGGGGTTCACCCCGCCATCTTCCGGGACAGAAGGTGTCCTTGTAATGGCGCGTTAAATGGTTGAATTATCATCAAACTGCCAATCCACGGAGCAATGAGATGCGTTTTACCAGTTCCTGCCTTCTTCCCGCCCTCGCCACTTGCTTCGTTTATGGGGCGTCCTCGCCAACCGCAGCGACGCCGACCTTTTCCGAATACTCGCAGATGTTTATCAACACCTGCTTGCAACACGCCCCTGCGCTAAACGAAGCGGTGATCGCGGGGTCCGCTAGCAAAGAAAAATCCACCTCCAATAAAGTCACGCTAAATGCTGCCGTGTCTGCGCAGAACGGCAGACGCTGTAGCCTTCAAGTTGGCGGCGGTGGAAACAAAGTCAGTATGGTGCCACTTGATGAAGCCGAAAGGCTTGCAGCGTGGTTCGCGAAGCGCATTGGTGCGACCGTTAAAGCAAGGCAAAGTATTCTCGGCGGTCCCGTCTGGTATGAAGTCCAGCAAGGCCGAACGAAGTATGAGGTCAGCGTAAGCAACCACAGCGGCGTTCTCGTCTTCATTATCGCGTTGCGATAACGACTTTCGCAGTGGAAATACCCTTTGCCCTTACCCTTGCTTTTGTCGGCACAGCGATTGCTTTCTACCGTCCCCGAGGAGACAGAAGAAATTGGGCGTTTGTCGTCACAGCATGGCTGAGCGTCCCAATAGGTTTTATACTTTCGCCCGTGATCGGGTCGTATGTAGCAAGCATAGGAGGCTGTGTTCCAAGTGCGGCTGCGGAAATCGAGTGTTTCGTCCACGGGTGGGACGTAAGCCCTTGGGTAAATAGCATTATATTTTCAGGCTATGTGATCGCTTTCTACGCTTTGCCTTGGTTCGTAATCGGCGGCGTGTGCGTGACCATTTATGTATTTATCTTTGGTTCTCGAAAGTAGCCCTTTCGTTTTTTCAAACCCCCAATCCTTAACAAACCCTTAAATCCCCACCCCTAACCCACTGACTTCAAACACATAAAAAAGGTCCCGAGTTGGGACCTTCCTCATTTCTCCAAAACCGGAACCCGAAACCCTCAGGCCCGCACCAGCTTTTCATACTGATCCGAGATCCCCAAAGTCAGCGCCCCAACCTCAAAACTATAGTCCCCAATCTGCCCCACCGGAGTCACCTCCGCCGCCGTCCCGGTCAGCCAGCACTGCTGGAAGCCCTCCAACTCGGCGGGCAGAATGTGCCGCTCATGCACCACAACACCTTGTTCGCGCAGCATCCCGATCACCGTCTGCCGGGTGATGCCGTTCAGGAAAGCATCCGGCAGCGGCGTGTGAACCTCGCCATCCTTCACAAAGAAGATATTCGCCCCCGTAGCCTCGGCCACATAGCCGCGATAGTCGAACATCATCGCATCCGAACAGCCCTTCGCTTCGGCTGCATGTTTCGACATCGTGCAGATCATATAAAGCCCCGCCGCCTTCGCCTCATGCGGGATGGTCTCGGGCGAGGGCCGCTTCCACTTCGCAATATCCAGCTTCGCGCCCTTGGTCTTGGCATCGCCGTAGTAATTGCCCCAAGACCACACCGCCACCGCCATCCGGATCGGGTTGCGTTTTGAGGCCACCCCCATATCCTCGCCGGCCCCACGCCAAGCCACCGCCCGCACATAAGCATCCGTCAGCCCGTTGGCCTTGAGCGTCGCGTCCTTCGCCGCCTCAATCTCGGCCACCGAGAACGGCAGCTCCATATCCAGCAACGCGCCCGACTTGCGCAGCCGCTCCGAATGCTGCACCGATTTGAAGATCTTGCCGTTATAGCACCGCTCGCCCTCAAACACCGAAGACGCATAATGCAGCGCATGGGTCAGGATATGCACATTGGCCGAGCGCCATTCCACCAGCTTGCCATCCATCCAGATGAACCCGTCCCGATCGTCATATCCAGCCATCGCAGTCTCCATTATTGCGAATGTTGCGCTTTATAGGTCCAATACGGACATAATATTGCGCGAAATTGCGAATCCGCTAAACCTTATGTCTTGGAATGTCAACAAGGCTGACGTATCTTGTGGGTGGAGGATACCCCATGGCCGAACAAAGCACCGGCGGCGAAAGCCTGCTGTTCCTGACCGATGAGAACCTGCGCAAGGGCATCGAGGCGATGTTCTTCGCCTATCGCGGCTTTACGGCTGACCCCGACCGCATCCTTGAAGATATGGACTATGGCCGCGCCCATCACCGTGCGGTGCATTTCATCAACCGTTCCCCGGGCACCACCGTGGGCAATCTGCTGACCATCTTGGGCGTCACCAAACAATCGCTGAACCGCGTGCAGCGCACCCTGTTCGACGATGGGCTTGTCGAAGCCCGCGTCGGCAAACAAGACAAACGCGAGCGTCACCTTTACCTCACCGACAAAGGCCACGCCCTCGAACGCGCGCTGTCGGATGCCCAACGGGCAAGGATGCGCGCCGCCTACCGCGCCGCTGGCCCCTCTGCCGTGCAGGGCTTTCGCACCGTGCTAGAGGCAATGATGGACGCCGAGCAACGCCGCCAGTATCAAGGCCTGAAAGAGGGCAGCACATGACCGACTTACCCGCTCACCTGCTGGTCGTGGACGACGACGAACGCATCCGGGGCCTGTTGCAGAAATTCCTGATCCGCAATGGTTTCTTGGTCTCCACCGCCCGCGACGCCGCCCAAGCCCGCCGCCTGCTGGCCGGGCTGGAATTTGACATGCTGGTGCTGGACGTGATGATGCCGGGGGAAGACGGTATCTCGCTGACCCGTGGCCTGCGTGCCACGCTCACAGTGCCGATCCTGCTGCTGACCGCCAAGGGTGAGACCAACAACCGCATCGAAGGCTTTGAGGCCGGCGCGGATGATTACCTGATCAAACCGTTCGAGCCGAAAGAACTGCTCTTGCGCATCAACGCCATCCTGCGCCGCGTGCCTGCTGCCAAACCCTCCAGCCCCGCGCCGAAAGTGCTGCATATGGGCCCGGTCCGCTACGACATGGATCGTGGTGAGCTGTGGCGCGGCCAAGAGTTGATCCGCCTGACCTCAACCGAGGCGGCCTTGATGCGGATCTTCTCGGCGCAACCCGGCACGCCGATGTCGCGCGATAAACTGGTCGGCGACATGCCCCGCGAAGACAGCGCGGGGCAAGAACGCGCGGTGGATGTGCAAATCACCCGTCTGCGTCGCAAGATCGAAGACGATCCGAAATCGCCGCGCTATCTGCAAACCGTGCGCGGTGAGGGCTACATGCTGCAAACCGACTGAGGCAGCAGGCCACAGTTCTTTCACAATTTCCTGCCAGTTAGGCCAAATAACACTCTTTGGGAGAGAGATCATGACCCTGCTGAAATATGCCGCCGCCTGCGGCTTTGCTGTGCTGTCCACCACCGCTTTTGCACAAGACCTTGTGCCCTATTCCGAGGCTGGTGGCTGGGATGTGCAAGTCGACCCGACTTTGGGCAACGGCTGCCTGCTGTCTTCGGATTTTGAAGACGGCTCCCATGTCCGCATCGGCTTTGACCGCACGGCGGGCAATGGCTATGTGATCGCCGCCAACACCGCTTGGGGCGACATCACCGATGGCACCGAATATCCGATCAGCTTCATGCTGGATGATCAGAAATACGACGGCAACGCCAAGGGCCTGCATCTGGACGATCTGCCCGGCGTCATGGTCACCTTCGACAGCGTGGATTTCCTGACCGATCTGGCCGCGAAAAACACCATGACGCTGCAAAGCGATGGCGCGGATGTGATGTCGATTGACCTCTCGGGCAGCGATGAGGCGATCACCGAAACCATCGCCTGCCAAGATGAGCAGGAAAAGGGCTGAGCCCACAAGCCGGGGGGGGTCCCACCCCCCGGACCCCCGTTTCATCGCCAAGCGGCGGGATGTCTTTCCGCACTTGCCATTGCCCGAGCCTCCGATGCGTTCTGACCACCCCTTGCTGGACGACCAGCCACCGTTTGCCGATCTTCTGGGTCTGCGCATTCTGTCCGCCGAAGCCAACCGGATTGAGGGCGAGATGCGGGTGACGCCTCAGATGCTCAACCGCAACGGCACGCTGCACGGTGGCGCTGTGATGGCGATGGCCGATCATCTGGGCGGGATGGGCGCCTTTCTGAACATCGGCGCGACCGAAAGCACCGCCACGGTGGAAAGCAAAACCAACTTCTTCCGCGCCATTCCAGCGGGCGATCTGTTGCGCGGTGTCAGCGTGCTGTTGCATGGCGGACGGCAAACTATGGTCTGGCAAACCACACTGACCCGCAGCGATGGCAAGATGGCCGCCATGGTGACGCAAACCCAGATCGTGCGGCGCGATCCGAAGTTCTGATGCCCCCGTGCAAAAGCCTCCCCCGGCAACCGCGCTATTCCCGTTTCACCTGCGCATCCTATCTCGGCGAGGCAGCCGTAAAACATCCTTCATCTATGGTGCAGCCAACAGCACCCTTGTCGGCCTGCGGGGGCAGGGACGGCGCGCGTCATTTATCACCCATTTATCACGCGATCCTCGACTCCTAGCCCCCCCCTCAACGCAGCTAAACCCATAAAATTTGACCAAAATTTGCTTTCATACTGGCGCAAATATCCTCTGGGGGTCCGGGGGGCGAAGCGCCCCCGGCGGTCGGCGCCTAAAACCACCATTTCCGTTTTGCCCGCGCTGCACTATCCTCCAAACACAGCAGCCAAGGCAGGCCATGACAACCCTTCTGATCAACGCGCCCCAATCCGAAACCCATCTCACGCCCCCCGGTCACCCCGAGCAGGTGGCCCGCTATGCCGCCGTGCAGGCGGGCCTGAACGAGCTTGATCTGATCCGCCGCGATGCCCCCATCGCCGATGATGCCGATATTTTGCGCGCGCATCCTGCCCGCTATCTTGCCCGCATCCGCGCCGCTTCGCCGCAGGCCGGATGGACGCAGCTTGATGGCGACACCTTCCTCTCCCCCGGTTCTGTCTCGGCCGCTTTGCACGCCGCAGGCGGTGCCTGTTCTGCGGTGGATTCGGTGCTGTCAGGTCAGGCAACCAACGCTTTCCTCGCCGCACGTCCCCCCGGCCATCACGCCGAAACCGAGACGGCGATGGGGTTTTGCCTGCTTGGCACCGTCGCCATCGCCGCCCTGCGTGCCCTGCATCACCACAACATTCGCCGCGTCGCGGTGGTCGATTTTGACGTGCATCACGGCAACGGCACGCAAGACCTGCTGTGGAGCGAACCCCGCGCGCTGTTCTGCTCCAGCCACCAGATGCCACTCTATCCGGGTTCTGGCAGCCCTGCGGAAAAGGGCGCGCATGGCCAGATCCTGAACGTGCCACTGTCCGAAGGCACGGGCGGTGGGCCGATGCGCGCGGCCTATGAAAGCCTGATCCTCCCCCGTATTGCCGCATGGCAGCCCGATCTGATCCTGATCTCGGCAGGCTTTGATGCGCATGAGGCCGACCCGCTCGCGGGCCTTGAGTGGCAGACCGAAGATTTCGCATGGCTCACCCACCGCATCTGCGATCTGGCGGATGCGCATTGCGCGGGCCGGGTGGTATCCTGTCTTGAGGGCGGCTATGATCTGCCCGCGCTGACCGCTTCGGTAAGCGCACATGTGGGTGTTTTGCAGGAGCGCGGCCGATGACCGATAAACCCGTAGCGGATATGTCCTTCGAGGAAGCCATGGCCGCCCTCGAATCCGTCGTCACCCAGTTGGAACGTGGCGAAGTCGCCCTAGAGCAATCCATCGCGCTTTACGAAACAGGCGCAAAGCTGAAAGCCCATTGTGCCGCCAAACTGGCGAAGGCTGAAGAAAAGGTCGAACTGATCCGCGCCGCCGAAGGCCGCGCTGTAGGCGTAACCCCGGTGGAGGGGATGTGAGCTTTCCCACCCTTCTCGCCGCCGATGCAGGCCTGATCCAAGCCCGCCTGAACGCCGCTTTTGCCGCATTGCCCGACCAGCCGGTGATTCACGCCATGGCCTATGCCTGCACGGGCGGTAAACGCCTGCGCGGCTTTCTGGTCTTGGAATCCGCCCGTATGCTCGGAGTTGCCCCCGCGACCTCCATCTCTGCCGCAGCCGCCGTCGAGTCCCTCCACGCCTACAGCCTTGTCCACGACGACCTCCCCGCGATGGACAACGACACCCTGCGCCGGGGCCTGCCCACGGTGCATATCAAATGGGATGAAGCCACCGCCATCCTCGCCGGAGACGCCCTGCAAACCCTCGCCTTTGAATTGCTGACCGACCCCGCGCTTGGCCCGGCCGAGATGCGCCTGAAACTGATCGCAGGCCTCGCCAAAGCCTCTGGCGCCGAAGGCATGGTCCTCGGCCAAGCCCTCGACATCGCCGCTGAATCCACCAGCACCCCGCTGACGCTCGACGAAATCACCCACCTGCAGGCCGGAAAAACCGGCGCGCTGATCCGCTTCGCCGCCGAATCCGGTGCCATCCTCGCCCAGCAAAACCCGAGGCCATTGCGCGCCTACGCCACCACCCTCGGCCTCGCTTTCCAGATCGCCGACGATATTCTGGATGTCACCGGAGACGCGACAAAAGCCGGAAAACGCCTGCAAAAGGACGCCGAAGCGGGCAAAGCCACCTTCGTTTCCCTACTGGGGCTTGATGCCGCACGCGCCCGCGCCAAATCTTTGGTATCAGAGGCCTGTGACCACATCGCCCCCTACGGCGCATCCGCGCAAAACCTGATCGACTGCGCCCGTTTCACCATCGCGCGGGAAAGCTGAGCATATGACCGACCGCCCCAAAACCCCGCTGCTCGACCGCGTGCATCTGCCCGCCGATATGAAGTCGCTCAGCGACCGCGAGTTAAAACAACTCGCCGATGAACTCCGCGCCGAAACCATCTCGGCAGTCTCCGTCACCGGAGGCCACCTTGGCGCGGGCCTTGGCGTCGTGGAACTGACCGTCGCCCTGCACGCCACCTTCCACGCCCCGCGCGACAAGATCATCTGGGACGTGGGCCACCAATGCTATCCGCATAAAATCCTCACCGGACGCCGCGACCGCATCCGCACCCTACGCACCGAGAACGGCCTCTCCGGCTTCACCAAACGCAGCGAATCCCCCTACGACCCCTTCGGCGCCGCCCATTCCTCCACCTCTATCTCCGCCGCTCTCGGCTTTGCGATGGCGGCAGAACTCGGCGGCGATCCCGGCGATGCCATCGCGGTGATCGGTGATGGCTCGATGTCTGCAGGCATGGCGTTTGAGGCGATGAACAACGCGGGCCATCTGAAAAAACGCCTGTTCGTCATCCTCAACGACAATGAAATGTCGATTGCCCCCCCGGTTGGCGCTTTGTCCGCTTACCTCAGCCGCATGTATGCGGGCGAGCCGTTTCAAGATCTGAAATCCGCCGCCAAAGGCATGGTTTCCCTGCTGCCCGAACCCTTTCAGGAAGGCGCGCGCCGGGCCAAGGAAATGCTGAAGGGAATGGCCGTGGGCGGCACCCTGTTCGAGGAACTCGGCTTTTCCTACATTGGCCCCATCAACGGCCACGACCTTGACCAGCTTCTTCCCGTGCTTAGAACCGCCCAAGCCCGCGCCACCGGCCCGATGCTGATCCATGTGCTGACCAAAAAGGGCAAAGGCTACGCCCCCGCCGAGGCCGCCCGCGACAAAGGCCATGCCACCGCCAAATTCGACGTGTTGACCGGGGTGCAGCAAAAAGCCGCCTCCAACGCCCCCAGTTATACCAAGGTCTTCGCGCAATCGCTGATCCGCGAGGCGGAAACCGATGATAAAATCGTCGCCATAACCGCTGCCATGCCCGATGGCACCGGGCTAGACCTGTTCGCCGCCCGCTTCCCCAAGCGCACGTTTGATGTAGGCATCGCCGAACAACACGCCGTCACCTTCTCGGCTGGCCTCGCCGCTGGCGGCATGAAACCGTTCTGCACGATCTACTCCACCTTCCTGCAGCGCGGCTACGACCAAGTCGTCCACGACGTCGCCATCCAACGCCTCCCCGTCCGCTTCGCCATCGACCGTGCCGGGTTGGTCGGTGCAGACGGTGCCACCCATGCCGGATCGTTCGACGTGGCCTTCCTGTCAAACCTCCCCGGTTTCGTGGTGATGGCGGCGGCAGATGAGGCCGAACTCGTCCACATGGTCGCCACCGCCGCCGCGCATAACGAAGGCCCCATCGCCTTCCGCTACCCGCGCGGCGAAGGCACCGGGGTGGAAATGCCTACCAAAGGCATCCCGCTGGAAATCGGCAAAGGCCGCTTGATCCAACAAGGCGCACGCGTGGCCCTATTGTCCTTCGGCACCCGTCTGTCCGAAGTCCAAAAGGCCGCCGAATCCCTCACCGCCAAAGGCCTGACCCCCACCATTGCCGACGCCCGCTTCGCCAAACCGCTAGACCGCGACCTGATCCTGAACCTCGCCCGCACCCATGAGGCCATGATCACCATCGAAGAAGGCACCATCGGCGGCTTCGGCAGCCATGTAGCACATCTGCTGGCCGAGGAAGCCATCTTCGACCACGGCCTGAAATTCCGCTCCATGGTCCTGCCCGACACCTTCATCGACCACGCCAGCCCCGAAGCGATGTACCGCAGCGCAGGCATGGACGCCGCGCAAATTGAAGCAAAAGTGCTGGAGGTTCTGGGCGTGGCGGTTGTGGGGAAAAGGGCGTAAAAAGCGAAACCCCGCGAGGACCTTACGGCTGTCGCGGGGCTCTAAGGCTTGAGGGCTTAAACCTGCCCTCGACATTCCAATCATAGTTGCACAGTTTTGACCGTCAATATTCTTATCAGACACAACGGATTGGTGCATTCCTTTGCCTATTGCAGCTTCAAATCTTCAGACAACATTCACCCGAACAGTCTTTACGATCTTAGGTGCAGCCGCACTGGCTGCCGCTTTGATGACCGCCGTTTACATGTATAGCGTCTACCAATCAGGCCATTCGGGGGGCTTTAGTAAGATCGGCTGGGCGATTTCAAGTTTTCGTTTCACCTTCATCATCTGGTTGGTTGGTTTAGTGCTTTTTGGCTCACCTGTCTGGTTTTGGTTGCACGTCAGTGGGCGTCGTGAATGGTATCATGCGCTGATTGCCGGGTTTGTGGTTCCGTTCACTATTTTGATCGCGCTTTCGACGGGCTTTTTCACGGGGCGCGCAAATGGCAAATTCTCCGCTTTTGCGCAGGGTGGGCAGCAGTGGGTTGATGGGGTTATAACGCAATTCGGCTTGTATATAGCCGTGTTCAACGCGGTGACCTTTGGCGCAATGGGCGCAGCCATCGCTTTGTTTATCTGGCGGGTTGCTTATCGCCGCCAACAATAAGCGCCGGGTTGCCTGCTGTGTTGAAAGGCTTAACGCCAAGTTAACACCCCACTCCTAACCCCTTGAAATCACATAACCCCAACCGCTGTCCACGCGTGGACACGCCCCAAACAAAAACGCGCGCAGGCCGAAACCCACGCGCGCCTTCAATCCTCAAACCGCGTTAAACCAGATCAAACCGATCCGCGTTCATCACCTTGACCCAAGCCGCCACAAAGTCGCGCACAAACGCCGCCTGACCATCGCTTTGCCCGTAAACCTCGGCCAAGGCCCGCAGCTGCGAGTTTGATCCGAACACCAGATCATTCCGCGTCGCCGTCCATTTCAGCGCCCCGGTGGTGCGATCCCGGCCCTCAAACTCCGTCTCCGCCGGGGTGGTGGCCTTCCAGACCGTGCCCATATCCAGCAGGTTGACGAAGAAATCGTTGCTCAGAACCCCCGGACGCGTCGTGAACACCCCATGCTGGGAATGCCCGGTATTGGCGTCCAAAGCCCGCATCCCACCAACCAGAGCGGTCATCTCCGGCGCGGTCAGCGTCAGCAGTTGCGCCCGATCCAGCAGCAATTCTTCCGCTGAAACCGAATACTGCACCTTCATATAGTTGCGGAACCCATCCGCCACCGGCTCCAGCACCGCAAAGCTTTCCACATCGGTCTGCTCTTGGCTGGCATCCGTCCGCCCTGCCGCAAACGGTACCGCAACCGGAGGCCCCACCGCCGCCGCCGCGTTTTCCACCGCAGCCGAGCCGCCGAGCACGATCAGATCGGCCAGCGACACGGTTTTACCCGAAGTCGCGTTGAACGAGGCCTGCACGCCCTCCAGCACAGCCAAAACCTTGGCCAGTTGTTCCGGCTGGTTCACCGCCCAATCCTTCTGCGGCGCCAGACGAATACGCGCGCCATTCGCCCCGCCGCGCTTATCAGACCCGCGGAAGGTCGATGCCGAGCCCCAAGCCACCGAAACCAGTTCCGACACGGTCAGCGCCGATCCCAAAATCTGCGCCTTCAGTGCCGCCACGTCTGCCGCATCAATCGGCGCAGCGGTTGCTGCCGGGATCGGATCCTGCCAGATCAGATCTTCCGCAGGCACTTCCGGCCCCAGATACAGCACTTTCGGCCCCATATCGCGGTGAGTCAGCTTGAACCAAGCGCGGGCAAACGCATCGGCAAAGGCCGCCGGATCATCGTGGAAACGGCGCGAGATCGGGCCGTAGATCGGGTCAAACCGCATCGCAAGGTCCGCCGTTGTCATCATCGGGCGATGGGTGATCGAGGCATCATGCGCGTCGGGGATCATATCTTCGGGCGCGACATCGCGGGCGAGGAAAATCTGCGCGCCTGCGGGGCTTTTGGTCAGCTCCCACTCATATTTGAACAGCATGTTGAAATAGCCGTTGTCCCAAGTGGTCGGGTTCGGCTTCCACGCGCCTTCAATCCCAGAACTGGTGTTGTGAACCCCCGAACCCGAGCCGAAAGAATTCTGCCAGCCCAGACCCTGCTGCGCCATCGGCGCGGCTTCGGGATCAGCCCCAACCAAAGCCGGATCGCCCGCACCGTGGGCTTTGCCAAAGGTATGACCGCCTGCCACCAAAGCCACGGTTTCCTCATCATCCATCGCCATTCGCCCGAAGGTTTCACGAATGTCGCGGCCAGAGGCCACCGGATCAGCCACGCCATCCGGGCCTTCCGGGTTGACGTAGATCAGGCCCATTTGCACGGCGGCCAGCGGGTTTTCCAGATCACGCTCGCCCGAATAGCGGCTGTTCTTGTTCGCCGGATCGTTCGAGGCGATCAGCCAGGTGTCTTCCGAACCCCAGTAGATATCCTCTGGCGGCTCCCACACATCCACCCGTCCGCCACCGAAACCGAAGGTCTTGAAGCCCATCGATTCCAGCGCGACGTCGCCGGTCAGCACGATCAGATCGGCCCAAGAGATCGCGTTGCCGTATTTCTGCTTGATCGGCCACAGCAGGCGACGGGCCTTGTCGAGACTGACGTTATCCGGCCAAGAGTTCAGCGGCGCAAAGCGCTGGGTGCCCGAGCCCGCCCCGCCACGACCGTCACCGGTGCGGTAGGTGCCCGCAGAGTGCCACGCCATGCGGATGAAGAACGGGCCGTAATGGCCCCAATCGGCGGGCCACCACGGCTGGCTGTCGGTCATCAGCGCGGTCAGGTCTTGCTTGACGGCTGCCAAATCCAGCGCCTTGAACGCTTCGGCATAGTCGAAACCATTCGGCATCGGGTTCGACGACGGCGTATTCTGATGCAAAATCCGCAGGTTAAGCTGATTCGGCCACCAATCGCGGTTGGAACGGGCCTTGTGGGTCGTGTGCTGGCTACCGCCATGCATCACCGGGCATTTGCCGCCGCTCGTGGGTTCGTTTCCGTCCATCGCTCTCTCCGATTCTGCTGAAACCGTCCGTAGGGGCGGTCTTTTGCTATGTGCTGGCATCACTATAACAACGTGATGGCATTAGTTTAAGTTGAATATACTGATTGTTCCGATAAGTTACACTTATGATAAACTTCACCCTGAAACAGTTCCGCTATTTTGAAGCCCTCGCCCGCAACGGCCATTTTGGTCGCGCGGCGGAAACCTGCGCCATCTCGCAACCCGCACTGTCGATGCAGATCAAAGAGTTGGAAGCCGCCCTTGGCACCGATCTGTTTGAACGTGGCGCACGGCAGGTGCGGCTGACCAGCTTTGGTGAGGCGTTTGCGGTCAGGGTGCGTGACATCCTGCGCTCGGTCGATGAACTCGCAGACATCGCGCGGGCAGCGCAGACGCAACTGGTGGGGCGGTTGCGGATTGGGGTGATTCCCACCATCGCGCCCTATCTTTTGCCCACCATCATCGGCAATCTGATGCGGCTGAATGCCGATCTCGATTTGCAACTGCGCGAGACCGTCACGCCGAAGCTGCTGACCGAACTGGCCGAGGGCCGCTTGGACACCGCCATCGTGGCGCTGCCGATTTCAGAGCCTTCGCTGACCGAAGTGCCACTGTTCTCGGAAGATTTCGTGCTGATCCGCCCGGCTGAGGATGAAGGCAAACCGGTGCCCAGCCGCGAACGCCTGCGCGAAATGCGCCTGCTGTTGCTAGAAGAAGGCCATTGCTTCCGCGATCAGGCCCTGTCGTTTTGCAACATGTCTGCCGCCCCGCCGCGTGAATTGTTGGACGGAAGCTCGCTGTCGACCTTGGTGCAAATGGTCAGCGCGGGCATCGGTGTGACGCTGATTCCCGAGATGGCGATGGCGGTGGAAACCCGCTCGGCTGCCGTGTCGGTGGCGCGGTTTGGTGATCCGAAACCGCAGCGCATGGTCGGCATGGTCTGGCGCAAAACCTCGCCTTTGGCCAAGCAACTGCTGCAAGTGGCTGAACTGGTGCGGTTCTCGGCGGAAGCCCTGCGCGCCCAACATGGTACACTCTGATCATCTGCTTATTTTTTAGGCGGCTTTCGCGGAAATCTTCATCACTTGCGCCTAATCCACCCCCTGATGCACAAAGTGTTAGAGGATCACCGCTGGCTGTGAAAAAATCTCTCTATCCCTGAAAGAAAATATCATGTCCATCCTCGCCAGCATCTACCACCTGACCCATTACAAATACGACCGCCCGGTCACGCTCGGCCCGCAGATCATCCGTCTGCGCCCCGCACCGCACAGCCGCACGCGGGTGGTCTCGCACGCGTTGAAAGTCACGCCGGCGAACCATTTCGTGAACTATCAGCAGGATTTGTATGGCAACTGGCTGGCCCGCTACGTCTTCCCCGATCCGGTGAAGGAACTGAAGATCGAGGTCGATCTGACCGCCGATATGACCGTCTACAACCCGTTCGATTTCTTTGTTGAGGCCAGCGCCGAGACATGGCCGTTTGAATATCCGCCTGAGATCGCCGAAGATCTGGTGATCTACCGCAATTGCGACGCGCCGGGGCCACTGCTGCAAGCCTTCCTGGACCGCGTGCCGCGTGATCCCCTCCGCACTATCGACTTCATTGTGCGGCTGAACGCCCAGCTTGCGCAGGAAATCGGCTATGTGATCCGCATGGAACCGGGCGTGCAGACGCCCGAAGAAACCCTAGGTCTGGCGCTGGGGTCTTGTCGCGATACGTCGTGGCTGCTGGTGCAAGCCCTGCGGCATCTGGGCTTTGCGGCACGGTTTGTCTCGGGCTATCTGATTCAGCTGAAGCCCGATCTGACTGCCGTCGATGGCCCGCAAGGCACCGACAAGGATTTCACCGACCTGCACGCGTGGTGCGAGGTTTATCTGCCCGGCGCGGGTTGGATCGGGCTTGATCCGACATCAGGCCTGCTAACTGGCGAAAGCCATATCCCGCTGTCGGCCACCCCGCATTATTCCAACGCCGCCCCAATCTCGGGCATGGCCAGCTATGCAGAGGTCAATTTCGACTTCGACATGACGGTGACGCGCACCGCCGAACATCCCCGCATCACCATGCCGTTTTCGGATGCCGCTTGGGATGATCTGAACGCCTTGGGTCAGAAGGTTGACGTAGCCCTCGCCGCAGGCGATGTACGCCTGACCATGGGCGGCGAGCCGACTTTCGTCTCGATCGACGATTTCGAGGCGGGCGAGTGGAATACAGATGCCGTCGGCCCCACCAAGCGCGTGTTCGCCGATGCGCTGATCCGCCGCCTGCAAGCCAAATTCGCCCCCGGCGGTTTTCTGCATTACGGCCAAGGCAAATGGTATCCGGGCGAGACCCTGCCGCGCTGGACGTTCAGCCTGTACTGGCGCCGCGATGGCAAGCCGATCTGGCACAATCCCGACCTGATCGCGCATGAAGTCTCGGAAGGGGCGACGCCGGAACAGGCCAGCACCCTGCTGCAAAACATCGCCGAAACCCTTGGCCTGCCTGCGGAAAATGTGACGCCAGCCTTTGAAGACCCCGCTGAATGGATCGTCAAGGAAGGCAATCTGCCAGAGAACGTCACCCCGGAAAACTCCCACCTGAAAGACCCCGAGGAACGCAATCGCATCGCCCGGGTGTTCTCGCGCGGCCTGACCGAGCCTTCGGGTTTCGTCCTCCCCGTGCAACGCTGGCAGAGCCGTGCCGCACAGACTTGGGTGTCGGAAAAATGGGCGCTGCGCCGTGGCCATCTGTTCCTTGTGCCGGGCGACAGCCCCGTCGGCTACCGCCTGCCGCTGGGCTCGCTGCCTTACGTCAAACCCGCCAACTACCCGCATGTCCACCCGTCAGATCCCTTTGATGAACGCGGCCCCTTGCCGGAGTTTACCCCGGAACCTGCCCAAGCCGTCGCCAGTTTCACCGCCTCCGAAGCCACTCAAGACCGCCGCGAGCAGGTGATTTCTGACCTCGCCGGGTCTGTCCGCACCGCGATTTCGGTCGAACCGCGCGACGGTCGCCTCTGCGTCTTCATGCCCCCGGTGGAAAAGGTCGAAGACTACTTAGAGCTGATCGCCGCCGCCGAGGCCGCCGCCAAGAAACTTGGCCTTCCGGTGCATATCGAAGGCTACGGCCCGCCGAATGATCCCCGCCTGAACGTGATCCGCGTCGCCCCCGATCCGGGCGTGATTGAGGTCAACATCCACCCGTCGCACAACTGGGCCGAGACGGTTGCGACCACCGAAGCGGTCTATGAGGAAGCGCGTCAGTTGCGCCTTGGTGCCGATAAATTCATGATCGACGGCAAGCATACCGGCACAGGCGGCGGCAATCATGTCGTGGTCGGCGGCGTCACCCCCGCCGACAGCCCGTTCCTGCGCCGCCCCGATCTGCTGGCCAGCCTGATCCTGCATTGGCAGCGCCACCCGTCTCTGTCCTACATGTTCTCAGGCCTGTTCATTGGCCCAACCTCTCAGGCGCCCCGCATTGATGAGGCGCGGATGGATGCCCTCTATGAACTCGAAATCGCGCTAAGCCAAATCCCCACGCCGGGGCAGGGTGCGGCGCCCCCGCCGTGGCTGGTAGATCGCCTGCTGCGCAACCTGCTGGTGGATGTGACCGGCAACACCCACCGCGCTGAAATCTGCATCGACAAACTCTACTCCCCCGATGGCCCCACGGGTCGCCTTGGCCTCGTCGAATTCCGTGGCTTCGAGATGCCACCGAACCCCCGGATGAGCCTTGCGCAACAACTGCTGATCCGCGCCCTGATCGCGCGGATGTGGGCCGCGCCGATCAAAGGCAACCTCACCCGCTGGGGCACCAATCTGGCCGACCGCTTCATGCTGCCGCATTTCGTCTGGGCCGATTTCCTCGATGTGCTGGCCGACCTGCGCCAGCATGGCTTTGATTTCAACCCCGACTGGTTCAAGGCCCAAGCCGAATTCCGCTTCCCGTTCTGCGGCGAGGCCAGCTTTGAGGGCGTCACCTTGGAAATCCGCCAAGCGCTAGAGCCGTGGCACGTCATGGGCGAAACCGGGGCTATCGGCGGCACCGTGCGCTATACCGACAGCTCGGTTGAACGGCTACAAGCCAAACTGACGGGCGGCGATCCGGGCCGCTACACGGTCACCTGCAACCAACGCCAAATGCCGATGCAAACCGTCGGCGCGGGCGTTTCGGTCGCCGCCGTGCGCTTCAAAGCATGGCAGCCACCCTTGGCCCTGCACCCGGTCCTGCCCGTCAACGCGCCGCTGACCTTCGATGTCTACGACACTTGGACAGGCCGCGCCTTGGGGGGCTGCACCTATCATGTCGCCCATCCCGGTGGGCGCAATTATGATACGTTCCCGGTCAACAGTAACGAGGCCGAAGCGCGCAGGCTTGCCCGGTTCGAGCCGCACGGGCATACTGGGGGCTCGTATGAACCAGTATCCGAAACCCCGCATCCCGAGTTCCCGATGACCCTCGACCTGCGCCGCGCACCTAGGGCTTGATGGCACGCAAAACCAAAGCAAAGCCGGTCGATACACAGCTTTTCGCCCGGTATCGCCCACTTCCCGGCGTGCCGGATGAATTGGTGGACGCGCAAGGCGCAATGCGTCCGGTCTGGGCCGGTCTGCTGGCGCATATGTCAAGCCTATCGGCGGCTGAGGTGAAAGACGCCTTCGCGCGGGGTGAGCAGCATCTGGCCGACACCGGGGTGTTTTTCCGCAAATACGGCGATCAATCCAGCGGGGGCCGCGACTGGCCGTTCTCGGCGGTGCCGATCCTGCTGCCCGAGGCCGATTGGCACAGCATCGAAGCAGGCCTCATCCAGCGCGCTGATCTGATGGAACTGCTGGCGGCGGACCTTTACGGCGAAAATCGCTTGGTCGCTGAAGGCCATCTGCCCGCCAGTCTGATCGCCGAAAACCCGGAATGGCTGCGGCCTATGGTTGGGGTGAAACCGCGCTCGGGCCATTTCCTGCATTTCATGGCGTTTGAAATCGGTCGTGGTCCCGATGGCCGCTGGTGGGTGCTGTCGGATCGCACCGATGCGCCCTCTGGTGCGGGTTTCGCGCTGGAGAACCGTGTGGCAGCCTCCCGCGTGTTCCCCGAGCTTTACCGCACCACCAATGTCCATCGCCTCGCAGGTTTTTTCCGATCGTTCCGCGACGCGTTGGAAAACCTGCGCAGCGATCCGACCTCGCGCGTCGGCATCCTCACCCCCGGCCCCTTGACCGACACCTACTACGAGCAAGCCTATATTGCCCGCTATCTCGGCATGGCTTTGCTGGAGGGCGAAGATCTCATCGTTGAAAACGGCCAGCTTTATGTGCGCACCGTCGAAGGCCTCGCCCCGGTTGATGTGTTGTGGCGGCGGATGGATGGCATCTGGGCCGATCCGCTGGAACTGCGCGGCGACAGCCATCTCGGCACCCCCGGCCTGATGTCGGCGGTGCGGCAAGGCCATGTCACCATGGTGAACGCTTTGGGCGTTGGCGTGCTGGAAACCCAAGCGCTGATGGCCTTCCTGCCGAAAATCGCGCGGGTGCTGACCGGGCAAGCGCTGCGAATCCCCAATGTGGCGACATGGTGGTGCGGTCAGGAAAAAGAACTCGCCCATGTCCGCGCCCATGCCGACCGGATGCTGATCGGCCCCGCGATGGCCACCCGTATCGCCTTTGAATCCACCGCCCCGCATGCCGTTGGCGGCCAGATGCGCGGAGCCGCCGATGATGCCGATCTGCACGATTGGCTGACCGACAACGCGGGCGGCTTGGTCGGCAAAGAACTGGTGACGCTGTCCACCACACCGTTCTATGAAAACGGCACGCTGGTGCCTCGGCCCATGTCGCTGCGCGTCTTCCTCGCCCGCACGGAAACTGGCTGGCAAGTCATGCCCGGCGGTTTTGCCCGCATCGGCGCTGGCACCGACACCACCGCGATTTCGATGCGCAACGGCGGCTCGGTCGCCGATGTCTGGGTGGTCAGCGACACGCCCGTCGAACCCGTCACCCTGCGCGCGCCGCAATCCACTCCCTTCATTCGGGCGCAACCCGGCCCCTTGCCCAGCCGCGCCGCCGACAATCTGTTCTGGCTTGGCCGCTATGTTGAGCGCACCGAAGGTCTGCTCCGCCTCGTGCGCGCCTACAACGGCAGGGTGAATGAGGCGGGCAACGCCGCCTTGCTCGCCACCATCCGCGCCCGGCTGAAATCCTACGGCGTCGATGCGACCGAAGCCTTCCCGGCGGGCGTGCTGAACACCCTCAGCTCCGCCGTCTACAGCGCCAGCCAAATCCGTGACCGCTTCAGCGTCGATGGCTGGTCCGCGCTGCAAGACATCGAGAAATCCATGACCCGCATCGCCAAAACCACCGAAACCGGCGGTGATGCCGCGCAGGTGATGAGTGTGATGCTGCGCAAGATCGCGGGCTTTTCCGGCCTTGTGCATGAGAACATGTACCGCGCGACGGGCTGGCATTTTCTGTCGATTGGCCGATCTCTGGAGCGCGCCGCGATGATGACCGATCTGTTGGCTGCGGTGACTGGCCCGATCTCTCTGCCCGGTGGCCTTGATATGGCGATTGAGGTTGGTGACAGCATCATGGTCCACCGCCAGCGCTATGCCGTGTTCACCAGCCGGGAAAGCGTTGTCGACCTGCTGGGGCTTGACGAATCCAACCCGCGCTCGGTCCGCTTCCAGCTGGATGTGATCGCCAAATGCGTCGATGAGTTGTCCCACACCGGGCCGCATGGTCAGATGACCGCGTTTGAACGCAACGTGCGGATGCTGCAAACCGCGGTGATCGTCCATACCGTGCAAACGCTGGACACGCAGGCGCTGCTGACGGCACGTGGCCAGATTTATGACCTGTCCACCGCGCTCAGCGCCGCGTTCATGCATTAGGGGCGACGCAGTGATCTACGACATCAAGCTGCAGATCGCCTATCAATATGCCAATCCGGCGGTGGGCGGGCGGCATGTGGTTTGCGTGATGCCGCTCGACATGCCCGGCCAGCGCGTGATGGCCAGCTTGCTTGACATCACGCCGCGCCCGGAAGAACGCTTGGACCGCGTCGATTTCTTCGGCAACCGCATCACCGAGTTCAGCTTTCGCGGCCCGCATGACTCGGTGGCTTTCACCATGAAAGCCCGGATCGAGCGGCTGATCACCCCCAGCCTGCCCACCAATGCCATCCCCTTGCCCGCCATGCCCGCCGCTTTGATAGCCCAACTCGATCTTGGCCCGAATTCACCGTTGCACTTTCTGTCGCCTTCGGTCCGCGTCCCGCGGGATCGCGCGATGACCGCCTTTGCGCTGGGCGCATTGGCCCCCGGTATGAGCGTGGCCGAGGCGGTCGTGGCGATCGGCAGTGCCCTCTACCGTCACATGAAGTTTGATCCGAAAGCCACCACCGTCGACACGCCAGCAACCGAGGCTTTTGCCAAACGCCATGGCGTGTGCCAAGATTTCTCGCATATTATGATCGCTTGTCTGCGTGGCATCGGCCTTCCCGCAGGCTATGTCAGCGGCTTCCTGCGCACCCTACCGCCGCCCGGAAAGCCGCGACTAGAGGGGGCCGATGCGATGCACGCTTGGGTGCGCGCTTGGTGCGGGCCTGAGGCTGGCTGGATCGAGTTCGACCCCACCAACGACAAACTCGCAGGCGAAGATCACATCGTCGTCGCCCGTGGTCGCGATTACGCCGATGTCTCGCCGATCAAGGGCACAATGCGGATTTCCGGCGGGCAGAAAAGCAAGCAAGCCGTCGATGTGATCCCGCTGGCGGGGTAGGGCGGCACTTCCCCCACATCTGCCTTCTTCTGGGCATCCTCTCTGCGCAAATATCCTCTGGGGGTCCGGGGGGCGAAGCGCCCCCGGCGCGTTGCCGCGTCTGAAACACCTGCCGAGTGATGATGCCCAAGCCTCAAACAAATTCTATTGACACAAACATGAATCTCATAATTACTAAACCGAGTAGTAAATATTTCAGACTCAAAATATCTGCCAACGGAGGAAGCGCCAATGATGCAAGAACGGATCGAGGGCAAATGGCTCGCCGCCTTCCGCCGGGTGTTGGCGCTGAACGGTATCGGCAAAGGCACCCCCATCGCCATTCTTTGCGAAACCCAATCCCGCCCTGTGTTGGTCCACCTCTGCGAACTCGCCGCCTACGACCTCGGCGCGGAATTCTGCATCATCACCATGCCCACCCCGCCGCAAAACGCCCCCGTGCCCGTCAAATCCACCGGCACCTCTTGGGCGATCCAACAAAACCGTGCTGTAATCGAAGCCCTGAAACGTGTCGAAGTCATCGTCGATTGCGCCGTCGAAGGCCTGATCCACGCCCCTGAATGGCCCGAGATTGAGTCCGCAGGCCGCACCCGCCTGTTGGTGATCACGAACGAACACCCCGAGATTCTGGAACGCACCGAACCACGCGCCGAACACGGCCCCAAGGTCGCGCTCGGCACCCAAATGTTGCGCGCGGCGTCCGAGATGCGCGTCACTTCCGCCGCTGGCACCGATCTGACCATCAACCTGCGGGATGCACCCTGCGGTGGCACCGCAGGCTTCGGCACCAAACCGGGCGATGTGGCGCATTGGCCCGGCGGCCTCTGCCTCGCCTTCCCCGGCAAGAACGCGGTGAACGGGCGGATCGTGATGGACGTGGGCGATATGAACCTGACCTTCAAAACCTATCTCACCAGCCGCATCGACTGCACCGTCGAGAATGATTTCGTCACCGCGATCAAAGGCGACGGCATCGACGCTTTGCATTTCCGCGAATACATGGCCGCTTGGGATGACCCGAACGCCTACGGCCTCAGCCACGTCGGCTGGGGCATGAACCCGCACGCGCATTGGATTTCTGCCGCGATGTACGACAAGCGCGACATGCAGGCCGTCGAATTCCGCGCCCTCGCAGGCAGTTTCCTGTGGTCGACGGGAGCCAACCAATACGCAGGCCGCTACACGCTCGGCCATTTCGATCTGCCGATGCGCAACTGCACCATCGCCCTTGACGGTAAAATCGTCGTCAAAGCGGGCGTCCTTCAAGGCGAACTGGCGCTGTAAGCGCAACGGAGAACACCATGAGCACCATTGCCGATTACTACGACCTCACCCGCATCCGCCCCGAAGTCCAAGCGGTGCTGAACCGCCTCAACGAACTTGGCCCCACCTTCGCCGCCCGCGCCAAAGGCATCGACGTAGAGGCCACTTTCCCGGTGGAAAACTACAAAGACCTCGCTACTGAGGGTTTCCTCACCCTCACCGTCCCCACCGAATTCGGCGGCCACGGTTTCAGCCTTGGCGAATACGCCATGTGCGGGGCCGAGATTGGCAAATACTGCGGCGCCACCGCGCTGACCTTCAACATGCACAACTCGTCGATGATGTGGTCGCGCTTCATGTATGAACTGCCGAACCTGACCGACGCAGACCGCGCCGCCTTCGCCCCCCTGCGCGCGCGTCAATTCCGCCGCGCGGTCGCCGAGCAAGGCATCTATTCACAACCCATATCCGAAGCGGGGCAAAACTGGACCAGCAAACCCGCCCAAACCAACTGCCGCAAGGTGGATGGCGGCTGGGTCATCAACGGCTTCAAGAAATTCGCCAGCCTCGCAGGCTATTGCGACTACTACTCCATCGTCTGCACCGAGCATTTCGAGGGTATCGAGCCCCGCCACGAAGACACCATGATCTTCGTCGTCCCAAAAGAGGCCAAAGGCCTGACCGTACAAGGCACATGGGACCCGCTCGGCATGCGCGGCACCAACTCCCGCGATCTGGTGCTGAAAGACGTGTTCGTTTCGGAAGACGATCTGATGATGCCGCGTGGTCTGTTCATCAAAACCCTGCCGCATTGGCCGCATATGATGGCCACCCTCAGCCCCACCTACATGGGCCTCGCCCAAGGTGCCTATGATTTCACCGTCGCCTATCTGCGCGGCGAGGTCGAAGGCCAACCCGCCGCCGACCGCCGCATGTTCGGCACCAAACGCATCGCTGTGGGCCGCATGTATGCGCGTCTCGCCAACATGCGCGCGCTGTGGTGGCAGGCGTTCATGGAGGCGCAGGGGATGCCCTCAAAAGCCCAAGTGCTGCGGATGTATGCCGCTCAGTACAACGTCATGGAAGGCGTGCAGGAAATCGCCGCTCTGGCGATCCGCACCTGTGGCGGCCAGTCGATGCTGAAATCCATGCCGCTGGAACGGATGTATCGCGACAGCCGCTGCGGTGCGCTGATGCTGCCCTATACCTCGGAAATCATGGAGGATTATCTGTCTGTCCTCACCCTCTACGACGTTGATGAGTTGGACAAAGCCCCCGGCGACGAAGGCGGCGCGCGTTCCTCGCTGTGGCGCGGTGACAGCGGCACCCTGAAAGGCCTGCGCTAAAATGACCCGCGAAACCGTCCACGTCATTGGCCGCACCAGCGCCGCGCCCGACGCCGTCCGGGCCGTGGCCCGCGACTTCTGCGGCGCATGGCACCCCGGCTTGGCCACCATCGCGACCGAACGCAGCCCAACAGGTGCCGAAATCCGCCGCTTCACCGCCCATGGCGAGGACACCGTCTACCGTGAGCAACTGATCTACCGTTCCGACAGCGACCGCTGCCTCGCCTACACCCATCTTGAAGGCATCCGCGGCGCAGACCGCTACACCGCCCGCATCACGATTTCCGCCTCACCCGCGGGTTCTGTGATCAACTGGAGCGCGGAAATCGTGGCCCCCCCGGCCCGCGCTGCCGAGATCGCCAACGGGACAAAGCCGATCTTTGAGGCGGGGATTGATGCGCTGTCCACCGCCACAGCGACGCCCACAGAGCCAGAACGCATCCTCCCCAACGCCCCTCTGGAAACCCGGATCCTGCCCGGCACGCCGCAACTCGCCCTGACCCATACGCCCGCGAAACCGGGGCCGCTGGTGCTATTCCTACACGGCATCGGCGGTGCACGCGGCAACTGGGATGCGCAATTGCAAGCGGTGGGCAACTATGCCCAAGCCGCAGCGCTTGATCTGCGCGGCTATGGCGACAGCACCTTGGGCTTCCGGCAATCGGGCGTGGACGATTACTGCGAAGACATTCTGCGCGTGATGGCCGCTTTCAACGCTGAGAAACTCATCCTCTGCGGCCTCTCCTACGGCTCATGGATCGCCACAAGCTTCGCCATGCGCCACTCCGACAAACTCGCAGGCCTCGTCCTCTCCGGCGGCTGCACCGGCATGTCCGAAGCAGGCCCCGAAGAACGCGAAGCCTTCCGCGTCAGCCGCGAAGTCCCCTTGGACGCAGGCCAAACCCCCAAGGATTTCGCCTCCGCCGTGGTCAACGTCATCGCAGGCCCCAATGCCAGCGACCCGGTCCGCGCCGAGCTCTTGGCATCCATGTCCGCGATCCCCGCCGCCACCTACCGCGACGCCCTGCGCTGCTTCACCAACCCTTTGGAGCGCTTCGATTTCGCCAAACTCACTATGCCCGTCCTGTTGATGACAGGCGAACACGACCGCCTTGCACCGCCTGCTGAAATCCGCGCCGTCGCAGGCCGCATCACCGATGCCGCCGCCCGCCCGGACGTCAGGTTTGAGGTGATCGCCGACGCAGGCCACGTCTGCAACGTCGCCCAACCCGCCGCCTACAACCGCCCCCTGCTGCAATTCCTCCGCAAGGTGATCGCATGACAGCCATTCCCCAACGCGAACTCAACCGTCTCGCCAAACAGCGCCGCATCCTTGACGCTGCCCTGTCGGTCTTTGCCGCCGAGGGTTATTCCGGCACTTCAATGGATGCCATCGCCGCCAAAGCCAATGTGTCAAAACCCACGCTGTATCAATACTTTGGCACCAAGGAACAACTGTTCACCGAGATCATGCTGGCCGAGCGCAACACCATGCTGCCGGCCTTCGACCACCCCGGCACCGATATGGTGGCCGAACTTCACAGCTTCGCATGGCACTACGCCGACACCGTGATGCGCCCGGAATTCCTGTCGCTCGCCCGCCTGATCATTGGCGAGGCACAACGCTTCCCCGAAATTGGCCGCGCCTACCAAGCCGCTGGCCCCGACCGTGTTTTGGCGGGCATGATCACCTACCTCACCCGCCAGCGCGACGCCGGAAAGCTGAGCTTCGACGATGCCGAACTCGCCGCAGAAGACCTCTGGGGCCTGATCCTGTCGGCCCCGCGCAACCAAGCCCTGCACCTGCCCGACCGCATCCCGGGCCGTGCCGAACTCGCCCGCTACATCAACAACGGCCTGCGGGTGTTTCTGAAAGCCTATGCAACCGATCCGGCCCGCGACCTGGCCCAACTTCAAACCATCACGGGGACAAAATGAGCCTGCAAGCCTTCCTTGACGACGAAAACAGCCGCTTCGCCACCGTCGCCCTCGTCGATACCAACGGCCTGCTGCGCGGCCAGATGGTGTCCACCCGCTGCCTGAACGGCATCCTGAAATCCGGCATGGGCATGGCCCCGGCGCAACTCGCCCTAGACCCCACCGATCAGATGCTGGAAATGCCCGGCGTCACCGACGGCACCAGCGATTTCCACGACGACCCGCTGATCGTTGACCCCACCTCGGCCCGCCGCATCCCATGGGCACGCCCCGGCCACGACCTTTTGCTGCTGACGCAATACTCGGGAGACACCGCCGCCCTCTGCCCGCGCTCGATCCTGAAATCGGTGCTGGACCGTGTCGCCGAGGCCGGCTTCACCCCGAAATATGGCATGGAGTTGGAATACACCCTGTTCGACGAGTCCCCCGAATCCGCCCGCGACAAAGGCTATCGCAACCTGAAAACCGCGACGATGCACGCCAGCCACGATCTGATCCTGTATCAAACCGTCCAGCAAGAATGGTATGAGGCGGTCTCGGACATGTGCGGCCCGCTGCGCATCGACCTTGCGAAAATGCACGAGGAAATCGGCGGCGGTTTCATGGAGGCCTGCATCGGCGCAGGCGAAGGGTTGGAGCCTGCCGACCAATTAATGCTGCTGAAAAACTTCATCCGGGCCCTTGCGATGCGCCAAGGCCGCTGCGTCACCTTCATGCCGCGCTGGACCGAAGACGCCGACAGCCAGTCGATCCATGTGCATATCTCGCTGAAAGACCGCGCGGGCAAACCGTTGTTCTACGAGGAAGGCCAAAAGAACGGCATCAGCCAAACCTTCCGCCATTTCATTGGCGGCTTGCAGCGCTACATCGGCGACATGACCCTGATCTGCCAACCCACCGTGAATTCCTACCGCCGCTTCGCCCCCGGCACCTTCGCGCCCCCCGGCATGACCTGGGGCTATGAAAACCGCACCACCTGCTTCCGCGTCGTCGGCCATGATGCGGGCAGCCTCCGCGTCGAAAACCGCCTGCCCGGTGCCGATACCAACCCCTACCTGACCGCCGCCGCCACCATCGCCGCCGGGGTCGCGGGCATCATCGAGCAGATCGAACCCGAACCCGAAGTCATCGGCAACGGCCATGGCCTGACAGGCGACCGCCCCGATTTCGCCCGCTCGATGCTCGAAGCGATCGACCGCCTGCGCAATTCGGCCTTCGCGAAAGACTGGCTCGGCCCCCGCTTTGTCGAGGCGTTTTCTGCCACCCGCCAAAGCCAATACGACCAATTCCGCAAGAAAGTCCCCGATGTCGAACTGCAACGCTTCTTTGATCTGGGGTAAGAGATGACCGACCTGCGCCAACATTTCATCGAAGGCATGAGCCGCGCCGCCACCTTCGTCTCGGTCATCACCACCGATGGCGAGGCCGGCCGCTTCGGCGTCACCGTCTCGTCGATGACCTCAGTTTCCGCCGATGGCGCAGGTCCGTCCCTGCTGGTCTGCGTCCACCATCTTTCGCCCGCCGCAACCGCAATCCTGCGCAACCGCGCCTTCTGCGCCAACCTGCTCAGTGCGTCACAACACGGCACTTCGGATCTGTTTTCAGGTCGCCAAAAACCGCAAGGCGACCGCTTTGATGCGGTGAAATGGCAACCGGGGCAGGCGGGCGGGTCAGCCGATCTTGACCGAGGCTTCCGCCAGCTTTGAATGTAGCTTGAAAACGGCTCTACTCTGGGAAACCCACTACATCATGGTCGGCGAAGTCAGCGCCGTGGCGCTGACCGATAACCACGATGCGCTGCTGTATGGACAGCGCGCGTATAAACGCGCCGTCCATATTCCTTAGTGCTGTTCAACCTTCGCCTGACCGCGCGTCTTATACAGGCTGAACCCCACGCCAGCGGCCAAAATCGCAAACGTCACACCCAGCGACCAGCTTGGCGGAAACTTCTCCAGCCCCATCCAGTCGGCGACAAACACTTTCGAGCCGATGAACACCAGCAACAACGACAGCGCGTATTTCAGATAGGCAAAGCGGTGCAAGATCGCCGACAAAGCGAAATACAAAGCCCGCAGACCCAGAATAGCGAAGATGTTCGAGGTATAAACGATGAACGGGTTGGTGGTGATCGCGAACACCGCAGGCACCGAATCCACCGCGAACACCAGATCCGCAATCTCGATCAACACCAGTGCCAGAAACAGCGGCGTGATATAACGCAATCCGTCACGCTTGACGAAAAACGCATTGCCCTCAAGCCCCTCCGTCACCCGCAAACGCTTCTTCAAGAACCGCAAAACCGGGCCATCGACCGAGTGATTGCTCTCATCGGTGAACAGCATCTTGATGCCAGTAAAGATCAGGAAGGCCGCGAACACATACAAAAGCCACGCATATTCAGCCACCAAGGTTGCGCCCAGACCAATCATAATGCCGCGCAACACGATCACGCCCAGAATGCCCCAGAACAGCACCCTATGCTGATACATGCGCGGAATCGCAAAACTGCTGAAAATCAACGCGATAACAAACACGTTGTCCATGGCGAGGGTCTTTTCCACCACAAACGCCGTCAGATACTGCGCGGTCGCTTCCGAGCCCATCTGCCAATAGACAAAGCCCGAAAACGCCATGCCCAAGGTGATATAAACCGCCGACAAGCGCAGGCTTTTGCCCACGCCAATCTCTTGATCGCCGTTGTTGACCAACCCCAGATCGGCGGCCAGCAACACCAACACGATGGTGATGAAGGTCAGCCACATCCACAGCGGTGTGTCCAAAAATAATGAAGTGAGAAGTTCCATACTGTCCTCTGTTTTGCATATCGCGCCAGAGGTCAGCCAAGGTTTACGGGCATGACATCGAGCGCACTCGATGCGATCCGACATCACGATTTGCATCGTCAGAGGGGCCCGTCTCGCACTTCACAGATGGGGCGGGATTGCAGCACTTCAACCCCGTGGGCAGAAAATTCTCACGTCCGCGTGAAGGCTTGTGGGAAAAACGCCGCCGCAACGGCCAGCAAAGTCTTAAGCGCCTCCTCGACGCTATAAGGCTCGGCTTGCGTCACAAGGTCCATCCAAAGCCCCTCGCTCGCCACCCGGATCGCCCGCGCCACCCGCTCGGCATTGCCCGATGGCCCCAGCAGAGCCGCACACAGACCTTCCAGCTTCGTGACGTATTCCGCATTGTTAGAGCCGCATTTTTCTTGATACAGCGGTCGGCTCTGCGCCTCACCCCAGAACGCGCACCACGCCGCCAAACGCTGCGGCGTGCAGAGCTCCGGGCGGAAATCGGCGCGGATCAGCGCATCCAACTGCGCGCTGGGCTCTGGCGGGGCCGCCGCCAGCGCGCTCTGCCAGTTCTGCACATATTCATCGGCCAGATAGGTCAGCGTTTCGGCCAGCAGCAGGTCTTTCGACTGAAAATGAAAGTTCACCAACCCATGCGACAGCCCGGCCTGATTGGCCACATCGCTCATCGTGACGCGGGCATAGCCCTTGATCGCCAACACCTCGATGGTGGCCTCGATCAACTGTTCCCGCCGTGCTTCGCGCGACAGTTTCCGGGGAGGCTTTGCTTTGGTCATTCAATAGGCTTCCGTCGAAATCGGCCTTGTTAGAGCCAGATTCTCAAACAAAACCTCCAACCCGGCGCGCGAAGGTGAGCAGCACATAACCCCAGCAGCCACCGCCAATTCCGGCGGGAAATATGCCAGCCGCAGCATCTTCCAAACCTCGCCCGACAGATATTGCACCCAAACCGCATCACGCACCCGCGTCAGCCGCAGCCGCAAACGGCCATCATACTCTGGCAGCGGCATCTGCGACCAATCCGACATGCCATTCGTCACCACCACCGCCAAATGCGCCTGCCCGCCGACATACTCGATGCCGCATTTCACCCAATGCGTTTCATCAGCGCGGATCATCAGGCCCGCTTGGTCGTATTGCTGCGAAAAATCGGCTCTAAACGCCGTTTCGAGACTGAAATCACCCTTGGCAGGTTGATGCAGGAAATGGCCATTGTGGTGCTGAAAACCGTAGTAGGTGCCGTGCCAGAAGTCGGTCTGATCGCCTGTGGTCACAAGCAGTCCCGCCGCATCATGGCTGGCCTTGTCAGGCGGGTTCAGCCAATCCATCGCGCTCCAGTCCACGGCAGCCTCCTTGAATTTGCGCCGGTTTGGCGGCTAAAAAGTGTAAATTTTCCGCTAACAGAAAACAGGTAATTTATCCAAATCAAATGCTTAACGGTCGGTCCCAACTCGGGACCATCACTTCAAAAGCCCCTGCAAGCCATCCTGATAGGTCGGATAGGCCAGCTTAACCCCCAAATCCCGCTTGATCCGATCATTGCGAACCCGCTTCGATTCCGAATAGAAACTGACCTGCATCGGCGTCATCTCCGCCTCTTCAAACCGCACCGTCGGCGGCTCGGGCACACCCAGCAAAGCCGCAGCATAGGACAGCACATCCTCGGGCGGGGCGGGATTATCATCGCAGACATTATAGATCGCCCCCGGATCAGGATGCTGGATCGAGCCCAGCAAGGTCGCCGCAATATCCTCAACGTGGATGCGAGAGAAAACCTGATTGGCCTTGATCACCCGCCGCGCCGTCCCATCCCGCACCTTCTCAAACGGCCCCCGCCCCGGCCCGTAGATGCCTGCCAACCGAAACACCTGCACCGGCAAGCCCGAAGCCAACCACTGCCGTTCCGCCAGCACCCGTGCCACAGCGCGGCCTGACTGCGGGTTCACCGGAGTGTCCTCATCCACCCAGCCGCCCTGATGGTCGCCATACACAGCGGTGGTGGAAAGGTAGCCGACCCATTCAACCCGCGCCGCCATGATCTGATCGCGGCACGCATTCAGGAACGGATCGCCCGAGCCATCCGGTGCCGCCGAGGCCAATATATGCGTCGCCTGCGCCAAGGCGGGTGCAACATCGCAGGGCCACAGCAACGGCTCCACCCCCTGATCCCGCAAATCCGCCATCCGGTCCGGCGTTTGCGTGGTGCCGATCACCCGCCAACCCAGCGGGATCAGCAAAGCCGCCAGCGCCGCCGCAGAATAGCCATGTCCAAGGGAAAGCAAGGTTTTCATCGCGCCTTTATTCCCGGCCATCCCCGGCTTCGCAAGACCCCAGATGCAGACAAGCCTGCGTCATCAAGACTTCACTTGCGAAACCGCGCGCTTCGGCCTTAGATGCCCGATCAAAAAGAAGAAGATGATGCCATGAACGACGAACCCGCTCTGATCCTGATCCCTGATTTCACCACGCCAGACTCCTACACCGATGCCGCTCAAGCCGTGGATCGGCTGGAGGTGCTTTACAATGACGCCACAAGTTTCCTCTCCCAGCATTTCAGCGCTTCGGTGACTGGCTCTAAACCCGCCACCCGTATCCGCGCGTTTTATCCTGAGATTCGCCTGACCGTCAGCAGCCATATCAAGACCGACAGCCGCCTTGCCTTTGGCCATGTCGCCAGCCCCGGCACCTATGCCACCACCGTCACCCGCCCCGATCTGTTCCGCAACTATCTGATCCAGCAGATCAGCCTGCTGATGCAAAACCACAATGTCTCGGTGCAGATCGGCTATTCCGACACGCCAATTCCGGTGCATTTCGCCGTCGCCGGCAACCCTCTGGTCTCAGTCCCGCAAGAAGGTGTTCTGGAGTTCTCCCTCCGCGATGTGTTCGATGTGCCGGATTTGGCGACCACCAACGATGACATCGTCAACGGCACCCGCACCCATAACGCCGACGGCTCGCAGCCGCTTGCCCCATTCACGGCGCAACGGGTGGATTACAGCCTTGCGCGGCTGTCGCACTACACGGCGACTGATCCGACGCATTTTCAGAACCATGTGCTGTTCACCAACTACCAGTTCTATGTGGATGAGTTTGAGGCCTATGCCCGCACAACCTTGGCCGACGAAGACTCGGGCTACACCAGTTTTGTCGCCACCGGAAATCAGGAGATCACCACGGCGGATGGGGTGATCCTGCCCTCAACCAAGACGCCGCAGATGCCGACCTATCACCTGAAACGGGCGGATGGGAACGGGATTACCTTGGTGAATATCGGGGTGGGGCCCTCGAACGCCAAGACCGCCACCGACCATATCGCCGTGCTGCGGCCGCATGCTTGGCTGATGGTTGGGCATTGCGCGGGCCTGCGCAACTCACAGTCCTTGGGCGATTTCTGTCTGGCCCATGCCTATCTGCGCGAAGATCACGTCTTGGACGACGATCTGCCGGTTTGGGTGCCAATCCCGGCGCTGGCCGAAATTCAGATCGCTTTGCAAGAGGCTGTCGCCGAAGTCACCCAGTTGGAGGGCTATGAGCTGAAACGCATTATGCGGACCGGCACGGTTGCGACGATTGATAACCGGAATTGGGAGTTGCGCGATAAATCTGGCCCAGTGCAGCGCCTGTCGCAATCCCGCGCGATTGCGCTGGATATGGAGAGCGCGACGATAGCCGCCAACGGCTTCCGCTTCCGTGTCCCCTACGGCACCTTGCTGTGCGTTTCGGACAAGCCGCTGCATGGAGAGCTGAAATTGCCGGGCATGGCGAGCGAGTTCTACAAGACCCAAGTGTCGCGCCATTTGCAAATCGGCATCCGCGCGATGGAGCGGCTGCGCGATATGCCGATCGAGCGGATTCACAGCCGGAAGTTGCGCAGTTTTGAAGAGACTGCGTTCTTATGACCTTAGGAAAAGCCTTATTTTAAGCCAAAAAGGGCTTGCTATCAGGCGGGAAAGCATGAGAAGCCGCTGCATCCGCCATATCAGGGCCCCTGAAGCATGAGGGCCGGAAACAAGGACAAGACGATGAACAAAGCCATGACCAAAACGCAACTGCTTGCCGCGATCTCGGACGCAATGGGTGCGGACAAGAAAACCGCAGCAGCAGCACTGGACGCCGTCGCGGCTGTTGTTGCGCGCGAAGTTGCGGCTGGTGGTTCGGTGATGCTGCCGGGTCTGGGCAAGATGGCGTGCCGCGAGCGCCCCGAGCGTCAGGTGCGCAACCCGGCCACCGGCGAGACCGTGACCAAAGCCGCCGACAAGCAAGTGAAATTCGCCATCGCCAAGGCGCTGAAAGACAGCGTTAACGCTTGAACTCAGACTGTGATTTGATTTGGAAAGGGTCGCCCAACGGGCGGCCCTTTTGCTTTTGGCCGTTTCGTCTGGCTCAGGCGGCGTGCTTCATCGCCTGAGCATCCGCTGCCAGCACCCGCAGCCGCGCCGGGCGTGCCATGCAGCGCGCGACCCAATCCTGAATCAGCGGATCGTCGGGGGTGATATTGCCGAACCAAGCATAGGGCGAATGTACCAGCAGATCGGCGGCAGAAAATGTATCGCCCAGCAACCACGGACCCTTCTGCAACGCGCTGCGGATGCGGGCTGCGGCCTCGGCATGGCTGCGGAAGGTGCGCGGGATGCCGGGATGGTCAAGGCCAAGCGCGCTCATCACCAAAACAGGCTCTAACACGCCCTGATACCACGACAGCCATGTCAGATATTCACCCCACAGCGGCGAGCTGACGGGGGGTGCCAGCCCCGCTTCGGGGAACAACGTGGTCAGATGCAGCATGATCGCGCCGCGTTCGGTGATCAGATGGCCGTCGTGTACCAGCGCCGGGGCCTTACCCTCGGGGTGCGGATTGGACGGGTCGACACCGCCAGAGCCATCCATGCGCAGGATGTTGACAGGACGGATCGCGACCTTATCGGTGATGCCCATCTCATCAAGCAAGGTCACGATGGCGGATGAGCGCGATTGCGGGGCGTGGAACAGGGTCAGCATTTTTGTCTCCGTTGTGTTTTTCGATAGGGCCTTTATGCTGCAAGACTACCGCCAGAAACCGTCAGGATGTTATGGCCAAATCTGATCGCCTTTTTCGTCTGCTAACCGCGCTCCGCATGTTGCCGCAGCCAGTGACGGCCGCACGACTGGCCGAGGAAATGTCTGTCTCCGAGCGTACGATTTACCGTGACATCGACAGTTTGCGGGCGGGTGGTGCGCTGATCGACGGTGAGGCGGGGGTGGGTTACACGCTGACCGAAGATCCGGCGCTGCCGCCGCAGATGTTCACGCGGCTGGAGGTCGAGGCGCTGGTCTTGGGTCTGGCCGAGGTGCGGCAGATGGGTGATCCGGCGATGGCCAAGGCGGCGGAAGTGGCGATGGCGAAGATCGTCGCCACCCTGCCGGAACGGGTGCAGCGGCAGGCGGTTCACGCGGTATCGCGCTCGATCAAGTTTCAGGCCCGGCCTGCGCCGCCCGCGCATGTGACTTTGCTGCGCGAGGCGTCTTGGGCCGAGCAAGAGGTCAGCTTGCGCTATCTGGATATGAACGGCACGCAGACCGAGCGGCAGATTTGGCCGCTGTCGATTGTTTATTTTGATCAGGCGCTGATGTGCTTGGCATGGTGCTGCTTGCGGCAAGACTTCCGCCGCTTTCACCTAGGCCGGATGCAGGATGTGGTGCTGACCGGCGCAAGCTTTCGCCCGCGCCGGGTGCCGATGTTGCGGGATTATATCGCCAAAGTCCGCGCCGTTGCGCCGCGTTTGGCCGAGGCAGTGCAGTAATCAGAGCGCCGCAAAGCCTGCGTCCAAGCTGGACAAAATCACCTGCACATCTGCCGAGGTCAGCACCAAGGGCGGCGACATGATGATGTTGTTGCCCGACACCCGCACCATTGCGCCTTCGCGATAGGCGGTGGCCTGCACCTTGCCGGGAATGGCCTTGTCAGCGGGTTTTTTCGTGGACCGATCTGCCACCAGTTCAAGCGCGCACATTAAGCCATGGCCGCCACGCACGTCGCCGATGACCTCGTGCTTGGCTTGCAAATCGAGCAGCCCCTGATGCAACTCTGCCCCGCGCGCGGCGGCATTCATCTTCACGTCCTGCTTCTGGGTTTCCGCGAGACAAGCCAGCGCCGCTGCCGCCCCAACCGGATGGCCGGAATAGGTATAGCCGTGGCCAATGGCCGCCTTTCCCGTCTCGTCAGACTCGAACACTTCTGCCACCCGCTCGGAAATCATCGTGGCACCAAACGGGAAATAGCCATTGGTGATCGCCTTAGCGGTGCAGGCAAAATCCGGCTTCACCCCCCACAACCGGCTGCCCGTCCAGGCCCCAGTGCGCCCGAACGCCGTGATCACCTCATCCGCGATCAACAGGATGCCATTCTTGCGGCAGATCGCTTCGACCCCCGGCATGAAGCTTTCATGCGGCAGGATCACACCGCCAGCGCCAAGGATCGGTTCCATGATGAAGGCGGCAATCGTGGCGGCCCCTTGGAAGGCAATCTCATCCTCCAAGGCTTGCAGACACAGTTGCGCCAGCTTGGCCGGATCGGTCTCGTTGAACGGGTTGCGGTAGGTATAGGGTGCCGGGATGTGGTGGCAACCCGGCAAGAGTGGCTCGTACATGGTGCGGAAATTGGCGTTGCCGTTTACCGAGGCGCCGCCCATATGGGTGCCGTGATAGCCTTTCTTCAGAGACAGGAATTTCACCCGGCCCTGATCTCCCCTGATCTTGTGATATTGCCGCGACAGGCGCAGCGCGGTTTCTACCGAGTCTGACCCGCCAGAGGTAAAAAAGGCTCTGACAAGGCCATCAGGCTCGAAAAACTTGCGCAACTCCTCAGCCAATTCGATGACACAATCGTTCGAGGTGCCGCGGAAGGTCGAGTAATACGGCAGCCGTTCCATCTGATGCGTGATCGCATCTTTCACCGGCTGGCAGGAGTAGCCCAGATTGACGTTCCAAAGGCCCCCGACGCCATCGACCACCTCATGCCCGTCGATATCGGTGATCCGCACGCCTTGCCCACCGGTGATAATCGCCGGCGGGTTTTTCAGGCTGTCGGCAGGCGCGGTCATCGGATGCCACATGCTGCGGGCGTTGTTAGCCTTCAGGTAGTTTTCGTCTTTCATCAGCTTTCCTTCCGTCAGGCGGCCAAGCGCCACAGTGTCGCAATATCGGCGGGCAAAGTGCCGCCCCAGAGTGTCGTGATCTCAGTGCCTGCTTGCAGCAGCGCGTAGCGGATTATGCGGCGCTGCGCCTCGCCCATCCGGGTGCCAAGCGCCGCCACCGCCAGCGCGCCGCTGCACCGCCCCAAAGCGTCAAACAGCGGCACTGCCATCGAATGAACATCCGATTCGTAGCCGCCCCGGCTTTCGGCATAGCCCAGGCCCCGCACCTCGGCGATGCGGACGCGCAGGGCGGCGGGGTTGGTCAGTGTCGTGCCGGTCAGCTGCGCCAGCGGCTTTGCCAGCACCGCATTGCGGAAGGTTTCGGGCTGAAACGCCAGCACCGCAAGGCCAGACGAGGTGGCATGAAACGGCAGCGTTTCGGTATCTTCCAGCATAACCTTGGTGGCATGGGCAGCACTGTAGGCATGCGCCAGCGGGCGCAGGATATCCGCAATCAGCAGCGACAGGTGCGCGGTCTCGCCGGTTTGCTGCGCCAGCGCTTGCAGCACCGGCATCGCGGCATCGCGCGTTGGCACCTGAGCCTCGCGCAGCGCCGCCAGCCGCAGAACACTGGGGCCAAGCCGATATTCGCGACTGGTGCCGACCTGCTCGACAAAGCCATTTTCGCCAAGCTCGGTCAGTAGGCGAAAACAGGTGGCTTTGTTCAGATCGGCCAAACGCGCAATATCCGACAGCCCAATCAGCGGTCGCGCTTTGGTGAAGTAATCCAGCAATTCCAGTGCTTTAGAAACAGTACCCATTTTGCGCCCAACATTCTGATCCGACCCCGCAGGTCAGCCCGTTCATTTCAGTTGACAGAATGTCGCGGGTGCTGTCAACTGAAATCGAACCATCGGTTCAAATAATAAACCGAAAGCCGCCGATGAACGGAGGCAGTCAACCGACAGGAAGGGAACGTGCATGAAAAATTCCGCATATCCGGGGGTGCAGCATGGCTGAGGCTGGCATTCCTTCAAATCAACTTAAGAAAAACTCGCTGGGTGTCGGCGCTATCACCTTTCTGGTGGTTTCGGCTGCGGCACCCTTGACTGGGGCGGGTGGTGGTATTCCGCCCTCGATGCTGTTCGGCAATGGTGCGGGCATCGCCGGCAGCTTTCTGATCGTCACGCTGATCCTGCTGGCATTCTCGGTCGGCTATGTTGCGATGTCACGGCATGTGAAGAACGCAGGCGCGTTCTATGCCTTCGCGGCGCAAGGGCTTGGCGGGCGCTTTGGCGGAGTCGCTGCGATGGTGGCAATCCTGTCCTACAACGCGATGCAGGTTGGCCTGATGGGCCTGCTTGGTGCGGTGGCCTCGGGTACTTTCGCGCAGTTCGGGTTGGAGCTGCCGTGGTACGTCTGGACCTATATCGCCATCGCTTTGGTGGCGGTGCTGGGCTATCGGCAGGTGGATCTGTCCGCCAAAGTCTTGATGCTGCTGGTGCTGGCTGAGTTTGCAATCGTCGTCCTGCTGAACCTGTCGATCCTGATCAAAGGCGGGGCGGCTGGCCTGAACCTGCAACCCTTCACTTGGACTCAGATCACCTCCGGTACACCTTCCATCGGCTTCCTGTTCTGCTTTGCGGGCTTTATCGGTTTTGAGGCCACGACCATCTATTCGGAAGAAGCCAAGAACCCATCGGTGACGGTGCCGAAAGCCACCTATATTTCCGTGCTGGCCATCGGCATCTTCTACACCGTGACCTCGTGGCTGATGACGATGGGCATTGGCGTGGATCAGTTGTTGCCGACGCTGCAAGGCTTGCCGGACCCCGCTGCGTTTCTGTTTATTCTGGGCGAAACCTATATCGGCAGCACCCTGACCACGGTGATGGGCGTGTTGTTCATGACCTCGATCTTCGCGGCGGTGCTGGCGTTTCACAACGCTGTGGCGCGGTATAAATTCGTTGCAGGGCGCGAAGGTATTCTGCCGGATGCGGTTGGCTTCACGCATCCGCGATTTTGGCGCGCTCACCGGGTCGCAAGGGACGCTGTCTTGGGCGATCCCGGCCTTGGTGCCGTTGTTCGGGGTGATTGGTTTTGCTTTGGCTTCGGCCTTGGCCGCCCGTGATCCGGCGCGCTTCAAAGACTTGGGTAAATCGAAAGCCTGATCTGAAACCCAAAGGGCGGCTGGCAACGGCCGCCCTTTTTCATGCCTTAGGAGTCTCTCATGGCCGCGCCGACCCAAGCCGATATCGACCGTCTCGCCGCAGTTCCGGTTGCCGCTGGCAAACTGCTGATTGATGGCAGATGGCTGGAGGGCGAGGCGGGGGAGACAGTTGTTTTGTCCCCGATCAACGGGCAAAAGCTGACCACAACCGCCGCCGCTTCTGCGGGGGATGTGACGCGGGCAGTGGCTTCGGCACGCGAGCGCTTTGAAGCAGGTGTTTGGTCACGGATGCCGCCCGCTGGTCGCAAGGCTGTGCTGCACCGTTTGGCCGATCTCATCGAGAAAAACAGTCTCGAACTGGCGGTTTTGGGGGTGCGTGACAATGGCACCGACATTGGCATGGCGTTGAAAGCCGAGCCGGGCAGTGCCGCCGGAACCTTCCGGTATTATGCCGAGGCGATTGATAAGGTCTATGGCCAGATCGCGCCGACCGCTGACAATATTTTGGCACTGATCCACCGCGAACCCGTTGGGGTTGTTGCGGCGATCGTGCCGTGGAATTTCCCATTGATGATCGGGGCGTGGAAGATCGCGCCTGCATTGGCTGCGGGCAACTCGATAGTGCTGAAACCTGCTGAAACTGCGTCTCTAACCTTGCTGAAACTGGCCGAATTGGCGCTAGAGGCTGGCGTGCCGCCGGGGGTGTTCAACGTCGTAACCGGGCCGGGGCGGGTGACGGGTGAGGCGTTGGCGCTGTCGATGGATGTTGACGTGCTGGTGTTCACCGGATCGGGGCCAACGGGGCGGCGGTTGTTGGAATATTCGGCGCGCTCCAACCTGAAGCGCTGCTATCTTGAACTCGGCGGCAAAAGCCCGAACGTGGTTTTTGCCGATGCGCCAGATCTGGCTGTCGCCGCCAAAGCCGCCGCTACAGCGATTTTCCGCAACGCCGGACAGGTCTGCGTGGCAGGCTCGCGCTTGCTGGTCGAGGCCTCGGTGCATGATGAATTCGTCTCTATGTTGGCGGTTAGTGCCGCAAAGATGCAGGTCGGCAATCCGCTGAACCTTGCCACCCAGATCGGCGCGGTGAATTCCGACGTGCAGTTGCAGGGCAACCTCGGTTTCGTTGCGGATGCAAGGCGCGAGGGCGGCGAAATCGTTCTGGGCGGCAAGCGCACGCTGCTGGAAACCGGAGGGTATTATATGGAGCCGACCGTAGTGACCGGGGTGCAGCCGGAACATCGTCTCTATCGCGAAGAAGTTTTCGGTCCAATCCTTGCGGTTACGCCATTCAAGGATGAATCCGAAGCCTTGCGGCTGGCGAATTCCAGCGATTTCGGGTTGGCTTCGGGCGTTTGGACCTCAAACCTCAGCCGCGCGCATCGGATGGTACGAGGGATACGCGCGGGGGTGGTGCATGTGAACACTTACGGCGGATCAGATAACTCGGTGCCGTTGGGTGGGGTCAAGCAATCAGGCAATGGCCACGACAAGAGCTTGCACGCGCTGGACAAGTATACCGATCTGAAAACCGCGTGGATTCAGCTGTAATAGAGACTGTTTTGGGGAACCTATGGGCAATCGTATCCTGATCGTCGGTACCTATGACACCAAAGACGACGAGCTCACCTATTTGGCCGAGGTGATCCGCAAGCAGGGCGGTGAGGCCCTGACGATGGATGTCTCGGTGCTGGGCAATCCCAAAGTGTCGACGGATTGGTCGAAGCATGAGGTGGTGGCCGAGGACGGCACCTCGATCGCAGCAATCATCGCGGCAGAGGATGAAAACGTCGCGATGCAGGCGATGGCGCGGGGGGCTGCGGCTTTGGCGGCGCGGCTCTATCGCGAGGGGCGGTTTGATGGGGTGCTGGTGCTGGGCGGGTCGATGGGCACCGATCTGGCGCTGGATCTGTGTGCGGCGCTGCCGCTTGGGGTGCCGAAGTATGTGGTCTCGACCGTCAGTTTCAGCCCGATGATCCCGCCTGCGCGGCTGGCGGCGGATATTCAGATGATCCTGTGGGCGGGGGGGGGGCTCTATGGGCTGAACTCGGTCTGCAAGGCGTCGCTGTCTCAGGCTGCGGGGGCGGTGTTGGGGGCGACGCGGGCGGTGGAGGCTCCGGCAGGGCAGAAGCCGCTGATCGGGATGACCGGGTTCGGCAAGACGGTGCTGCGCTACATGGTGGCCTTGAAACCGGCGCTGGAGGCGCGGGGGTTCGAGGTGGCGGTGTTTCATGCGACCGGGATGGGCGGGCGGGCGTTTGAAAGCCTTGCGGCCGAGGGGGCCTTCGCCGCAGTGATGGATTTCGCGCCGCAAGAGGTGGGCAACCACCTGTTCGGCTCGGCAATCTCGGCGGGTGCGGATCGGATGACCGCTGCGGGACGGGCGGGAATCCCGCAGATGGTGTCGATGGGCTGCTATGATTTGATTGACTTCGTGGCATGGCAACCCTTGCCGGACCCCTTCAAGGACACCCCGGCGCATGCCCATAATCGGCTGCTGACCTCGGTGGTTCAGACCCCGGATCAGCGCCGGGAAGTGGCGCGGGAAATCTGTGGCAAGCTGGCGGGGGCTGCGGGGCCGGTGGTGTTTTTCATGCCGACGCAGGGCGGGCATGAATGGGATCGGCCGGGGGCTCCGCTCGAGGATGCGGCGGGATTGGCGGCGTTTTGTGCGGAGATGCGGGCCGCTTGCCCGGCTAATGTCGAGCTGGTGGAATTGGATGCCCATATCAATGATCCGGCGTTTTCGGATGCGGTTTTGGCGCGGTTTGATGATTGGGTGGCGGCGGGGATTGTGAAGCTGTGAGGCGGTGTGTCCACGCGTGGACAAGGTTTGAAACTGTTATCTTTCAATAGGTTGATTTTTGGCGTTCAGTGTTTGTTAACCGTTGCGCGCGGCATTGCGCCGCTGAAACAACTGCTTTTACAGCTTGGCCAGCAGGGCCAAAAGCTGCGTCACCTCGCGGGTGGTCAGCGCATCGGTGGTCTTGGCTGAGACCTCGAATGCGGTGGGAATGGCGGCCAGCACAAAGGCTTCGCCTTCGGGGGTCAAGGACACATCCAACCGCCGCAGGTCACTGGTGGAGGCTTGGGTTTGCACAAAGCCCTTCTTGCGCAGGCGGGTGACAACGCCGTTGGTGGTGGCGGCATCCATCGCGACCAAACGCCCCAGATGGTTTTGCGACATCACGCCAAGCTGGTGCAGCTTCACCAAGGTGGCGAATTGCGTGGGGGTTACGTCTGACAGGGCGGCTGCGAAAATCTCTAGGTGGCGCTGGTTGGCGAGGCGGAGCAGGAAGCCGATTTGATCCTCGAGCACATAGCTGCTGGGGTCGGGGCTGTTGATGTCTTGGGCGGCTTCGTTCAACGCTGTGTCTCCACTGTGCCGGGTCGTTTTCAGACGCCGTTGCAAGTGCATAACCGCAGCGGGGCGGGCGGTCTAGGGTTTCGACGCGGCATCAAGCGCCTGTTGCAGCGCGGCTTCGGGCAGGCTGTCGGCAATATACCAACTGAGGGTGTCGTAGAGGCTGAGGAACGAGGTTCGACTGTTGTCGATCAGGGTCTGGGCCTGCGGTTTTGTCATCGGCAGATTGGCGCAGAGGGCAGCCAATACAGCAGCTTCGGCGCGGGGATCGGCAAGCAGTTTGTTGGCGGCGGTTGTGGTGTGCAGGGGGAGCGGGGCTTTTGGTTGGTGGTAGCCTTGCAGCGAGGCGGTGAGGCGGATGTCGCGGCTGGAGGCGGCGGCCTCAACGATGAAGCCGTCACCGCGCAGCACGAAACGGCCTTCGTCGGGGTCGAAATGGCTGAAATCTCGGGGGGTGAGGGTGAGGGTTATCGTGCCGGATTCGCCGGGGTTCAGGGCGATTTTGCCGAAGGCTTTGAGCTCGCGGATGGGGCGGCGGAGGCTGGGGTTTATCGGGCGGATATAGAGTTGGACGATTTCTTTGCCAGCTCTGTCGCCGATGTTGGTGAGGGTGATTTGGGCGGTGATAGAGCCTGTTTCTGTGACTTTTCCCTCGGACAGCGTCAGGCTATCGTAGCGGAATTCTGTGTAGCTGAGGCCGTGACCGAAGGGGAACAGCGGGGTGATTTCACGGGCGTCGTAGCCGCGATAGCCGACGAAGATGCCTTCGGAATAGGCGTGGTGCAGGGCCTCGGGCGGATAGCTGAGGTTGCCGGGGATGTCGCCGCGTTTCTGCGGGAAAGTGGTGGTGAGTTTGCCGCAGGGGTTGGTCTCGCCGAACAGCACACGGGCGAGGGCCGCACCGCCGCCTTGGCCGGGGTAGAAGCAGGCGAGGATGGCGGCGGTGTCATTTGCCCAAGGCATTTCGACCGCATCGGGTGAGGTGACGGCGACGATCACCCGGTAAGTTTTGGCGAGGTTGGCGATCAGGGCGTCTTGGCCGGGGGCGAGTTTAAGGGTGTTGCGATCTGCGCCTTCGCCTTCGGCGCTGCCGTGGTGGCTGGCGAAGATCAGGATGGCATCGGGGGTTTGGGCTGCGATTTCTTCGGGGGTGGCTGTGAAGGGCAGGTGGCTGGTGGTGGCAAGCCGGGCGCGGATTTCGTCTAGGGGTATGTCGGTGCGGGTGGGGCGGGTGGAGGCGGAGCCGGAGCCTTGAATGATGGGGTTGGTGGCACCTTCACCGATTGTTAACAGCCGGAAGTTAGCCTTGGGCAACGGCAGAGTGCCGTCGTTTTGCAGCAAGACGAGGGATTCGGTGGCGATGTTCTGGGCAAGCTGGTGGTGGGTTTCGGGGTTGTTTGGCGGAGCCCGATTGGCGGACTCAATGCGGTTTAAGAGGTTGAGAATCCGGGTGGTGGATTGGTCTAAGGTTGCCATCGGGACAGTGCCGTTGACTATGGCTGCCCGCAGGGATTCGCGGCGGCGGGGGCTTTCGGGCATATCGAGATCGGTGCCTGCAAGGAGTGACGCGGGGCGGTCTTTGATGGCGTGCCAGTCAGAGATCACAAGGCCGCCGTAGCCCCAGTCTTGCCGGAGGATTTGCGTCAGTAGCCACGGATTTTCAGCGCATTGGGTGCCGTTCAGCGGGTTATAGGCGCTCATCACTGTCCACGGGTTGCAGCGGGCGATGGCGCGTTCAAAGGCGTAGAGGTAGACCTCGCGCAGGGCACGTTCGCTGACATCGGAACTGACGTTGGTGCGGTCGATTTCAGAATTGTTGCAGGCGAAATGTTTGAGCGACGCGCCGACGCCATGGTCTTGCAAGCCGTTGATCATCGCGGCGGCGGGGTCGGCGCTCAGGATCGGGTCTTCGCTGTAGTATTCAAAGGCGCGACCCGCGAGGGGGGTGCGGCGCAGGTTGATGCCGGGGCCAAGCAGCAGGTGGACGCCTGCGGCTTGGCACTCGGACGCCAGCGCTGTGCCCATCTGATAGGCGAGGCCGGTGTCCCAGGAACAGGCGGACAGATTGGCATTGGGAAAGCAGGTGGCGGGCAGAGTGGTGCCGAACATGCCGTTGGCGGCGACGTTCAGGAATTGCGTCAGGGTGTCGGCGGCGTCGGCTCCGGCGTCGATCTGGCTGGTGGAATAGCGCAGGCCATAGGCACCGTCGGTCATGATGATGGACGGGATACCCGCGTGCGGGATCGGCTGGCTGCGCCAGAGGCCGCGACCGTGGAGGAGGGTGATCTTTTCCTCGGTCGTGAGGTCGGCGGCGGTTATGTCGGCCATGCGGCGATGATTTCTGCAGTGGTGGCAAGGTCAACTTGGTTGGGCAGGCGGCGGGCGATGATGTGGAGCGTGGCATCGTGGGCGGCTTGGTCAGAGCTGGTGAGCGCGTCGGTGGCAAGGATGACGCGCAGGCCGAGGTCTACGGCGGAAAGGGCGCTGGCGTAGACGCAAGCATCGGTTTCGGCGCCGGAGAGGATGAGGGTGTCGGTTTGGGTGAGGTGGGGCAGGACGGCGGGGAAGATCGAATAGGTGGTTTTGTCGAAGATTTGGGTGGGGCGGGCGATTTGGTTGAGCGGGTGGATCAGGTCGAGGATGGCGGGGTTTAGACCGGTGACTTCGGGGTAGGCTTCATAGAGGTTTTGCCAGCGTCCCGTGGCGGATTGCGGGTTGGGTGGGGTGATGAAGCGGGAGTAGAGGGTCTTCTCGGCACTGGTTTGGCACAGGGTCAGGACGTTGGGCAAGATATCGGCAATGCTGGGGACGTGCCAGCCGTGCGGCTCGGCGAACAGGCGTTGCAGGTCGATGACGATGTGTTTGGTGTGGGGCGAAAGCGGGGCCAGCATCAGTCTTGCACGGGGATCGAATGGGCGGGGGACCAGTGCAGGGTGATGCTGTCGCCCTCGCGCAGCAGGGTGCCGTCGCGGTTGGCTTGGAACAATTTCAGCGCAGTGCCGTCGGCGGTTTGCAACAGATAGGACAGCGCCGGGCCTGCGTAGATCACAGTTAGGATTTTGGCGGCGATTTGGTTTGTTGCGCCCTCGGTAGGGGTGGGGGACATTTTCTCGGGGCGGATGGCGAGGGTGGTTTTTTGACCCGTCGCGGGCAAAGGCGCGGTGGTTTGAATCAGGGTGCCATCGGGGAGGCGGACTCCGCCTGCTTCAACTGTTCCGGTCAGGAAGTTGCTGTCGCCGAGGAATTCTGCGGCGAAGCGGGTTTGTGGGTTCTCATAAATGTCTTCAGGTGCGCCGGATTGCACGATGCGGCCTTTGTCGAGGATGGCGATGCGGTCGGAGAGGGTGAGGGCCTCTTCTTGGTCGTGCGTCACGAAGATGGTGGTCAGGCCAGTTTGGCGCTGGATGCGCAGCAGTTCGACTTGCATTTCTTGGCGCAGGCGGCGGTCAAGGGCGGACAGGGGTTCATCCAGCAGCAGCACGGAGGGTTTGATCACCATGGCGCGGGCGAGGGCGACGCGTTGTTGTTGGCCGCCGGAGAGGTTTTTCGGCATCCGGTCGCCGAAATCGGAAAGGTGAACCATCTCCAAAGCCTCGGCCACGGCTTTCGCAGCCTCTGCCCCCTTGATACCGCGCCGTTCAAGGCCGAAGGCGACATTGCGGGCGACGGTCATGTGGGGAAACAGGGCGTAGGATTGGAGCATCATGCCGATGTTGCGGCCCCAGACCGGGATGCCGGTGACGTCTTTGTCGCCAATTTTCACCTCACCATCATCGGGGGTCACAAAGCCCGCGATGATGCGCAGCAGGGTGGTTTTGCCGGAACCCGACGGCCCCAGAAGGCTGGTGAAGCTGCCTTGCGGGAATACTGCGTCGATGTCGCGCAAGACGGGCATGGTGCCGAAGCTTTTGGCGACGTTCTGGACGGAAACTGTTGTCACTTGGGGGCTCCGGGTTTGGCGAAACGGGCGAAGATCAGGATTGCCGTCATCGAGCCGAGCAAAAGCAAGGTCGAGATGGCGTTGATCTCGGGCGTGAAGCCCTTGCGGATCGCGGAATAAATCTGCACCGGCAGGGTGGTGTAGCCGGGCGAGGACAGGAAATACGAGATCACGAACTGATCCAGCGAGACGGCAAAGGCGAACAAAGCCGCACCGAGGATCGAGGGGAACAGCAGCGGCAGCGTGATCGCGAAAAAGGCGTGGATCGGGGTGGAACCGAGGCTCATCGCGGCTTCTTCCAGATCGGCGCGCACGGATTTCATGCCGGCGCCGACGACGAGGACGACATAGGGCACGGCGAGGGCGACGTGGCCGATGATCAGCGCGTGCATACCGCGCCCGATGCCTGTCCAGAAGAAAAAGATCAGCATGGCGGTGCCGGTGATCAGCCATGGGATCGCGATGGGCGGCAGCAGCAACAGTTGCAGCAGGCTGCGGCCCCGGAAGGTGCGGCGCGACAGGGCGAGGGCGGCGAGGGTGCCGATGGATGTGGCGACCACGGCGGTGATCACGGCGAGGACGATGGAGTTGAAGCTGGAGGTCAGCAGTTCGGTGTTGGTCGACAGCGCCGAATACCAGCGCGTCGAGAATTTGAACGGGAGTTCGTAAAGCTCGGACTCGTTGAAGCCCATCGCCATCAGCACGAGGATGGGGGTGTAGAGGAAGATCAGGATCAACCCGAGGAAAATCTGGCCTAAACGGGTCATGCGGTGCCTCCGGTGCCACGGCGCAAGACGCCGGAGAAGGTGGCGAAGATTGCCATGGTGACGGCGAGCAGGGTGAAGGACAAAGATGCGCCGAGCGGCCAGTTGAAAGCTTGGGTGAATTGGTCTTCGATGACGGTGCCCATGGTCACGCCGACTTTGCCGCCCAAGATGCGGGGTTCCATGAAGGAGCCGATGACGGGCACGAAGGTGAGGACCGCACCGGAAATCAGGCCGGGGGCAGCGAGGGGGATCAGGATTTTGGTAAGGATCACCCACCAGCGCGCGCCAAGGCTTTGCGCGGCCTCAATAATCGCGTCGTCAATGGTGACGAGGGCGATGTAGCAGGTGAGGATCATATAGGGCAGATAGCCGTGAACGAGGCCGATCACGATGGCTTCGCGGCTGTAGAGGATGGCGATGGAGCCTGCGGTGGGGGCGATCCAGTGCCAGATGTTGTCTAGGAAGCCGTTCTCACGCAGCACCATGGTCCAGGAAAATACGCGGACAAGGCCGTTGGTCCAGAATGGCAGCAGGATCAGGATCAGCAGGGTTTCGCGGCGCGCGCCATGGGTGCAGCGGACGAGGGCGAGGGCGGCGAGGAAGCCAAGGATCGCGCAGGCGAGGGTGGTCCACAGGCCCATCAGCAGCGTGTTGGCGGCGATCTTGATCGGATAGGGCTGGTCGATGAAGGCACGGTAGTGGCGCAGGGTGAACTCGATTGGGGCCTTGCCCATCGGGGTTTTGTCCATGAAGCTGAACAGGAACATGGTGAGCAGCGGCAGGAAGACGGCGAGGGTCAGCCAGCCATAGGCGGGCAGCAACAGGGCGGTGGTGGACACCCATTGCGGCAGGACGCGCGCTGAGGGGTTGCCTTACTCGGCATAGAAGGCTTTCACCTCTTGCCACAGGTTGTTGAAAGCCTCGCGGCGTTCGTCCGGCATCGCGGACATGACGTTTTTGCTGACCATATATTCCGGCTTGTGGACTTGTGCCGAAAGGTCATCAGCCGGGAGGGCAGCGAGGGCTTTGGCGTTAGCAGAGGCCGGAGCGCCGACTTTGGTGGCCCATTCGACGTAGAATTTCGGGTCAATCATCCAGTTGATGAAGGCAGCCGCACCTTCGGGGTTTGGCGCACCCGTGGCCATCGCAAGGCCGTCGACCCAGACGATTGCGCCTTCGGATGGGACGATGAAATCGACGGGCAGTTTGGCGTTGCGTTTGGAGCGGACAGCGCCGCCGGACCAGAACACCGAGACGTCGAATTCATTGGCGGCGAAGGATTTGTTCCACTGGTCTTCCGACGACCACAGCATTTTGACGTTGGGTTTCAGCGATTTCAGCGCCTCGGTGATGGCGGGCAGATCGGCGGGATCGTTGATGTCTTGCCCGGTCATCAAGGCGCCCATGGCGACGGCGATCATCGCATCATCGTCCATCGCAAAGCGCCCGGCATAGGCGGGGGCGGCGAGGTCTTTGTAGCTGGCGATGCCTTCGCGGGCGGCAACCGAGGTCATGCCCCAGACCCACGGCACCGCATAGCCTTTGCCGTCGATGGTGAAGTTCGGGTTGGCGAGCAGGTCGGGGCTGACGTCGGCGGCGTTGGGGACCATGGACAGGTCCGCAGGCGCGATCAGGCCTTCGGTGGCGGCGGTCGAGACGCGGGCCGAGTTCAGCAGCACGACATCATAAGCGCCGGGGTTGGTGCGCATTTTGGTAAGGCTTTCGGCCTCGGACGAGAAGTAATCGTGGACGACTTCGATGCCGGTGGCTTTCTGGAAGGCTTCCAGTGACCAAGCCTCATCGGTGCCGTAGCCTTTCCAGTTCAGCACGGTGATTTTGCCACCAGCCGCGCGGGCGGGCAAAGCGTGGGATGCGCCAACCGCAGCGATGGCCGCCGAGAGCAGCCGCAGCGTGTCGCGTCTTGAGAAATTCGACATATCAGACCTCCGTTGAACCCGTTTGCTGGGCCGTTGTTATGGTGAACCGTCGGTGGGCTGACGGCAAGCTGGCTTAGGGCGCGGAGCCATGACTGGGCCTCCGGCGAATGCTGGTTTTCGATGGTTTGGTGGGCTTTGGACCCGGTTCTCCCTGCCAACGTACCGCTCTGAGGGTGGCGATTATTTGTTGGTGTACATACTATTATTTTGTCACGCGGTTCTGTCAAATCTTTTTTACGAGATTTGTAAGAGACTGATTTAGTTGGTGAATATGACGTCGAGTTTGGCGTCTTGATCGGCGGGCGTGATGTCAAAGGCGAAACCACCCGAAATCGGGATCGCGCGAATCACCTTGCCGTTCAGATGGGCCAGCAGGGGCGCCTCAGCGGTTTGGCGGTGCAGGATGATCTGGCCCGCGGTGGTGACGCGGTGCAGGGTGGCGGTGATACGGCTGGGGTGGATGTTCAGCTTGGTGATGGTGCCGAGGAAGTTGAATGACAGGCTGGGTTGATCGCTGAATTTGGCGGTGAGGGTGGCGTTTTCGATGCTGACCGAGAGCGGGCCGAAGGGGGAAACCATGGGGCCGCATTGGGTGGATTGGGCGGTGTTGGTCAGGGTCAGGCCCTGCCACGGGTCGATATCGACGCGTTCGGAAAGGGCCATCAGGGGCAGCAATCCGGCCCAGATGTAGAACGGGTCGGTGTCGCCCTGATCCATCGCCTCGCCCGTGGTGGCGTTGTAATTTTCGGCGGCGATGCGATGTGTGCGCCAGTTTTGCAGGAACAGATTCAGGCTCTGCTCGGCCAAGTGGGACGCTTCGGGATAGTGGCCGGTGCGGCGCAGGGCAAGCCAGACGAGGTAGTTGACATTGGGCCAGATCCGACCGCGCCAATACACGTTATCGGCAAAGGCGAGGTCGTCGCGGGTGGCGTTGGGCAGGGGGTATTGGCCTGCGAAGGTGGTGGGGTCGGCGAGGTGGCGCAGAAGGTGGGCGGTTTGTTCGGGCGTGGCCGCGTTGCACAGCAGGGGGTAGAAGCTGGTCGGCGAGAGGGAGCGGACAAAGCCGCCGTGGCGCTGACGGTTGGCGAAGATTTGGCGGGTTGGGTCCCAGAGATGGGTCTGGATCAGGGCGCGGTGGCTTGTGGCAAGGGCGTCAAACTCGGCGGCCTCATCGTTGTGACCAAGGGCGGTGGCGATCAGGGCCAGCATTTCGGCATCCAGCGCCACGACGCAGTTCAGGCCGAGATCCCATGTTGAGAGGCTGCGGGTTGCGGGATCGTAGATCGCTTCATCATGGGTGGCGGAGTTGTCCATTCCGGTTTCATTGCGTGCGCCGAAGGCTGTGCCTTTATACAGGGCCTCGCCCACGTCAGAACTGCCGCAGGAGATCAGGCCTGTGCCATCGGGGTCGCGGTTTTCGCGCCACCAGCGTTGGTTGCGGGCCATGGCGGGGTAGCATTGCTCGAGGATCGAACGCTCGCCGGAGCGTTGGTAGAGTTGCCATGCAATCAGGCTGCCCAAGGGCGGCTGACTGCGGTCTACCCATGTGTCGCGCGAGGTCGAGATGCAGGCGAAATTGCCTTGCGGGGTGGCGGCAGACAGCGCGGTGGCGAGGTTTTCGCGGGCGAGTTCGGTGTCGAACAGGCCCGACAATAAGGCGGCGTAGGTTTGGTCGTTGTGCCAGACGGCGAAGGTGCCGAGGTTCCAGATCCGGGTCACGGCGGTGTAGGGGCGGTGGTTGGTGGCATCCCAAATCGTATTCCAGCCGACGATATCGCGGATGGCGGAGAGGGATTCGGCCTCTGGCGTGGTGGCGTCGGGGGCGGGTTGTTGGGCGGATAGGGCGGCTTTCGCGGCGGCGATGGCGAGGGGGGGCTGTCGGCGACGGCTGCCGCGTAGGTGCCAGAGCGCATCATTTCGAGGTTGAAGCGGAGGGCGAGGACGGGGGCAGATGTGGCGCGGCTGTCGCGGGTGAAATAGCCGTTTTCTGCGTAATCTTGGCAGAGGGCGTCCAGGGATTCGTGGCCAGTGACTTGCACCGGGGGGTATGCGGTGGCGATGGCGGTGAAGCGGTCGCCGGATTTTAGTAGGGTGATGTTTTGGGTGGGATCGAAATGGGCTTCGGTGCCGTCTTTGGCGGAAATGGCGATGTTGACCCAGAAGCGCAGACCCCATTCGGCGGTTTTGGGCGCTGTCCAAGTGGTGCGGAAGGCGAAGGGATTGGGTTTGGTGGTGGCGAAGGCGAGGGTGGTCCCGGCGAGGTCGGCTTCAAACTCGATAATCGAACCGTCGATGCTGTGACGGCCAAGGCGGAGAGTGTCGCTGCGGGGTTCCAGTTTGATGCATTGGCGCTGGCGCGAGGAATACAGCAGGGGGGTGACACGGATGCCGAGGGGCAGGAACACCATCTCGCCGGGGCGGTCGGACCAAGAGTTCCACGCGCGGGCGGTCGAGACGGTGATGTGTTGCAGCATGGCGATCCCCTTGGTTTGCGGCACCTAAACAGAAGCGGGGGTGGTGGGCTAGTGGCCGCCGCCCATGCTGGGCGCAGGCTGGCGTTCCACCGTGGGGATGCGCCAAGCCGGGGGGGGGTGTTGCGGCTGCGTTGGCTGGTGATCGCGCCGTCGATGATGGTCATGCCGATGCCGGGCAGATTGCCGAACTGGATGGATTCGAGGATGGTTTTGCCGGGGGTGTGCTGGGCTTGGTCCATCAAAACGAAATCGGCGCAGAAGCCTTTTTCGATCATGCCGGTGTCAAGGTTGCGCTGGCGGGTGGTGTTGCCGGTGCCAAAGCAGAACGCCAGTTCGGCGGGCATATTGCCGAGGCTGGAGAGCATGGCGATCATCCGCAGGATGCCAAGGGGCTGCACGCCCGAGCCAGCGGGGCCGTCGGTGCCGAGGATGATGCGGTCAAGTTGTTTCAGCTCGCGGGCGGTGTTCAGGGTCAAAAGGGCGGCGCGTTCGTTGCCGTTATGGACGATCTCCAGCCCCGCTTTGCAGCTTTCGCAGATGCAGATGATCTGGTCATCGGGCAGCGCGGAATGGCCGCCGTTGATGTGGCCGATCACATCGGTGCCGGTTTCCAAGACCATATCGGCGTCGATCAGGCCTGATCCGGGGATCGACGGGCCCCCGGTGTGGATGGTGCTTTGGATGCCATATTTGCGCGCCCAGTTGACCATTTGCTGCGCGGTTTTGCCATCTTTGACGGTGCCGAGGCCGACCTCGCCCAGCAGTTTCACGCCTGCATCGGCGAGGTCTTTGAAGTCTTGCTCGACCATGCCGTGTTCAATCACCGGCGCCCCCGCCATGACTTTGACGCCGGAGGGGCGGAAGTTTTCGTACCAGCGCTGGGCTGCGATCGCCATGGCTTTCAGGCCCACCACGTCGCGCGGGCGGCCGGGCATGTGAACCTCGCCCGCCGAAATCAGCGTGGTGACGCCGCCGTGCAGGGTGCTGTCGATCCAGTGCAACTGCTGCTGGCGCGGAGTGTAGTCGCCGATCACGGGATGGACATGGCTGTCGATCAGGCCGGGGGTGAGGGTCGCGCCATTGGCGTTGATCAGGGTGGTGGCATGTTCGGTGTCGAGATCGGGTGCGCGGCCCCAAGCGGTGATCTTGCCGTTCTCGGCGATCAGACAATCGGCGTCGAGGATGGGTTGCTCCATCCGGCCAGAGAGCATCAGGCCGATGTTGTGGATCACCAGTTTTGTGGGTTGGTCGGACATTTTGGCCTCCTAATTTATTCGTAGGCTAACATGCTTACGAAACGGATCAAGGGGGATGCTGGGGTTGTTTTGGGAGAATGCAAGATAGCATTTGACAGAATGCCCGACACGGTTTCTTATTCGTATACGAACATATTTTGATGCCGGAGATTCACGCGATGGCCTATCTTTCCCCCAACACTATGGCAGATGCGTTTGCGGCGCTGGAGCGCGGCGGTGTGTCGGTGATTGCGGGGGGGACGGATTGGTTTCCGCAGGCTGGCGAGGTTTTGCCACAGGTGTCGCTGCTGGATGTGACCGGGCTGCCGGGGTTTCGCGGGATTTCTAAGGTTGCGGGCGGGTGGCGGCTGGGGGCTGCGACGCGGTGGAGTGATGTGGTGGCTACGGAGTTGCCGGGTGGTTTTGACGGGCTGAAGGCGGCGGCGCGGGAAGTGGGGTCGTTGCAGATCCAGAACGCGGGGACTTTGGCGGGCAATTTGTGCAACGCCTCGCCTGCGGCGGATGGGATGCCGCCGTTGTTGTGCTTGGGGGCAGAGGTGGAATTGGTGTCGCGGCGCGGGGTGCGACGGTTGCCTTTGGCCGAGTTCGTGACCGGGGTACGGCGGACGGCGCGATTGGGAGACGAGTTGGTTTCGGCGATGTTCGTGCCTGATTTGGCGGCTGGAACGGTGGCGGGATTTTGCAAGCTGGGGGCGCGGCGGTATCTGGTGATCAGCATTGCGATGGTGGCGGCGAGTTTGCGGGTTCAGGGCGGACGGATTGTGGATGTGCGTGTGGCGGTGGGGGCGTGTTCGCCTGTGGCTCGGCGGCTGGGGGTGTTGGAGGCTCGGCTGGAGGGGTTTGCTGTGGGGGCGGATTTGTCGGTGGATGTGGCTGATTTGGCCGGGTTAGAGCCGATTGGCGATGTGCGCGGGTCGGGGGAATATCGGCTGGAGGCGGTGGTGGAGATGGTGTCTCGGCTGCTCGGCGATCTGGTGCAGCAGGGGGTTCGGGCGGATGGATGATCTTCGGGCTTCGGCAGATGTGGGGTTTGTGCTGAACGGTTCTGCGGTGCGGATGGCGCCGGAGCCGGGGGAGCGGTTGTCTTATGCTCTGCGTGAGCGGTTGGGCGCGCGGGAGGTGAAGATTGGCTGCAACGCGGGCGATTGCGGGGCTTGCTCGGTGCTGGTCGAGGGCGATGTGGTGTGTGCCTGTTTGATGGCGGCGCATCAGGCCGAGGGCAAGCGGGTTGAGACGGTTCGGGGTGTGTTGGGTGGGGCCGAGGGGCGGGCGCTGGTGGCCAGCTTTCAGGATCATCAGGCGGCGCAATGTGGGGTTTGCACGCCGGGGATGATGGTGTCGGCGGTGGCTTTGCTGCGGGATGTGCCATGCCCCGATGCGGGTCAGGTTCAGGACGCTTTGGGCGGGGTTTTGTGCCGTTGCACCGGGTATCGCAAGATTATTGATGCGGTGGTGGCGGCGGGGTCGGGGGCTGTGGCACCTGCGGTTTCGGGCGGCGTTGGCGTGGCGATGCGCAGGCTCGACGGGCTGGCGAAGGTTGAGGGGCGTGAGGCGTTCGGTGATGATGTGGCGCCGGAGGGGGCATTGGTGGTGAAGGTGATCCGTTCGCCCCATCCTCGCGCGGGGTTTGTTTTCGGCGATCTAGAGACGTTTGTGGCCGGGTTGCCGGGGGTGGAATGCGTGCTGACGGCGGCGGATGTGCCGGGGCGCAATGCGTTTGGGGTTATTCCGGCGTTTGTGGATCAGCCGGTGTTTGCTGAGGGCGAGGCTCGGCATCGTGGTGAGGCCGTGGCGGCTGTGGTGGGATCGGCAGAGGTTATGGCTGCGTTTGATCCGGGCAGTTTCCCGGTGACTTGGCAGGTTTTGCCATCTGTGCAGACAGTTGCGGAGGCTTTGGCCGAGGGTGCTCCGCTGTTGCATGAAACCCGTGCGGGCAATGTGATGTGCGGCGGGTTTGTGAAACGCGGCGATGCCGATGCGGCTTTGGCGCGGGCGGATGTGGTGGTGGAGGCGCGGTTTGAGAGCGGCTTTGTCGAACATGCGTATATCGAGCCGGAGGCGGGGTTTGCGCAGGTGGTCGATGGGCGGGTGGAGATTCATGCCTGCACGCAGGCTCCGGTGATGGATCTGGACTCTATGGCCGAGATTTTGGCGATGCCGCGCGAGGTTATTCGGATCGTGCCGACGGCTGTTGGGGGCGGGTTCGGCTCTAAATTGGATATTTCGGTGCAGCCGTTTGTGGCTTTGGCGGCGTTGAAAACCGGCAAGCCGGTGCGGATTACTTATTCGCGGGCCGAGTCGATGCAATCGACCACCAAGCGGCATCCTTCGGCGATTCATTTGCGGATTGGGGCGACCAGCGATGGTCGTTTAAGCGGGATGCGGTTTGAGGGCGATTTTAATACCGGGGCCTATGCCTCTTGGGGGCCGACGGTGGCGAATAGGGTGCCGGTTCATGCCTCTGGCCCCTATCTGGTGCCGGATTATCTGGCGCAATCGCGGGCGGTGCATACGCATTGTCCGTCTTCCGGGGCGTTCCGGGGCTTCGGGGTGCCGCAGTCGGCGATTGCGCAGGAGAGTTTGTTTGATGCTTTGGCCGAGAAGCTGGGGATGGATGCGCTGGAGTTTCGGCTGCTGAACGCTTTGGAGAATGGCCAGCCCACCGTGTGCGGGTAGGTGTTTGCGCAGGGGGTGGGGATCAAGGCGTGCCTAGAGGCTTTGCGTCCGGCCTGGGAGGTGGGCAAGGCAGAGGTGGCGGCTTTTAACGCCGGGAATAGCGGCATGAAGCGCGGGGTGGGGGTTGCTTCGGGCTGGTATGGTTGTGGCAATACCAGTTTGCCGAACCCTTCGACAATCAAGGCGGGGCTGCGGGCGGATGGGGTTGTGGTGCTGCATCAGGGCGCGATGGATATCGGGCAGGGGTCCAATACGGTGATTGCGCAGATTTTTGCCAGCGCCTTGGGGGCGGATGTGCGGGATTTGGTGCTGGTGGGGCCGGATACCGATGTGACGCCGGATGCGGGGAAAACCTCGGCTTCGCGGCAGACATTTGTGAGTGGCAATGCGGCGCGGCTGAGCGGGCTTTCGTTGCGCGCGATGATTTTAGAGCGGTGCAATGCGGCGGTGGATGCGGTGTTGCGGTTTGCGCCGGGGGTGGTGGAGGTGGCGGACGGCGCAGGCGTGCATCGGGTGGAACTGGCCGATTTGGCCCCGGACGGTGAGGGCTATGTGCTGCGAGCGGTGGAGCGGTATGATCCGCCGACTTTGCCGCTGGATGCGAATGGGCAGGGTTCTCCTTACGCGCAGTTTGGCTATGCGGCGCATCTGGTGGTGGTCGAGGTTGATCTGAAGCTGGGTCTGGTGAAGCCGTTGCGGTTTGTGGCGGCGCATGATGTAGGCCGCGCGATCAATCCGCTGCTGGTTGAGGGGCAGGTGCAGGGCGGCATTGCGCAGGGGTTGGGGATGGCGCTGACCGAGGAATATCTGCCGGGGCGCACGGAAAATCTGCATGATTATCTGATCCCGACGATGGGCGATGTGCCGCCGATTGAGACACTGATCATCGAGGAGGCCGATGCGCACGGGCCTTATGGGGCGAAAGGGTTGGGGGAACATGTGTTGATCCCGACCGCGCCCGCTATTTTGAATGCGATCCGTCATGCGACGGGGGTGGCTGTGACCCGCGTGCCTGCGACACCTTCAAGGGTGCGGGCGGCGTTGAAGGAGGCTGGTTATGAATGAAGCTGTGAGCCCTGAAAAAATCCGCTGCGATGCCTGTCCGGTGATGTGCTACATCGCGGACGGGCGGGCGGGGGCTTGTGACCGTTATGCCAATCATGCCGGGGTTTTGGTGCGGTTGGACCCGTTGACGGTGCTGCAATCTGGGGCCGTCGCGGTGCCGTTTCTGGATGGCCAGCAGGATGATTGGGACGGCGATGTGATCAAGGGCAACCGGCCTTTTATCACGGCGGTGGGGGCGGGGACGACCTATCCGGATTATAAGCCAGCACCGTTTATTGTGTCTCAGGCGGTGGAAGGCGTCGATATGGTCACGGTCGTGACCGAGGGGATTTTCAGCTATTGCGGCGTCAAGGTGAAGATCGACACCGATCGGCATATCGGGGCAGAGCGGGCCTATGTGCGGGTGGATGGTGAGGCGATTGGGCATGTGATGACGGGGGAATATGGCTCCTCCATGCTGTCGCTGGGCGGGGTTTTGCATCTGACGGGTGGGTCGAAGAAAGAGGGCCGGGTGACCTGTGATGCGCTGATGCGGCTGTGCAATCGCGAGGCGGTGGAGGTGACGATTGACGATGGCGCGACGGTGATTTTGCAGGCGGGGCAGGCGCCTGTGATCAACGGGGTGCCGGAGAAGTTGATGCGTGTCGGTTGTGGCTCGGCCACGATTGGGATGTTTGCGAAACAGTGGGTCGGGCATGTCGATGAGGTGGTGGTGGTTGATGACCATATCACCGGGGTTTTGTCGGAACATCAGGCCGGGAAGTTGCTGGATGTGAAGCCTACCGGGATCAAGATGAAGGGGCGGCGCTCGACTCCGGGGCGGTATTTTCAGGTCGCGCATCCGGGGACGGGTTGGGGCGGCACGGATGTGGATGATCCGCTGACAATTTTGAACCCGTTTGACGCCAAGGTGGCGTGGCCGGGGTTGCGGATGCTGATGGTGTCCACAACCGGGGAACAGTGGGCGTATTATGAGCTGGACGCGGGGTTGGTGCCGCAGTTGGTGGAGGCTCCGGCGGTGATCCGGGCGTCCGCCGAGCGGATTGCTGAGAATTGCGAACCTTCGGTGTGTTCGGTGCTGTTTATGGGCGGCGCTGGCGGATCGCTGCGAGCGGGGGTGACGACCAATCCGGTGCGGCTGACGCAATCGGTGAAGGCGGCTTTGACGCGGGTGTCGTGTGGCGGGGCCTCGGCCTATGTCTGGCCGGGCGGCGGCATTACGGTGATGGCGGATGTGATGGCGATGCCGTTGAATTCGTTTGGTTATGTGCCGACTCCGGCATTGATGGCACCGATTGAGTTCACGCTGTGGCTGTCGGATTATGCGGCTCTGGGCGGGCATTTGGACCATGTGCAGCCAGTGGAGGCGGTGATGGGGGGCTGACGTGCGGCGGGTGGAGCCGGGCGAGGGGCGCGATCCACAGGATGCCCGCAACTTTCCTTGGGGGCGGTAGTGGGCGCGGTTGCGCGGCTGTTGCCGGATGGGCAAAGACTGCATTTGCAGCACGGGCCGATTGATCTGATCATCGGGGCGGAAGGCGCGCGTGAGGCGGCTTATGCGGCGGCGCGGGCGCGGTTTGAGACGATTTTGGAGGAGTTGGTGGCGGAGTTGCCATTGTTGCGGCGTGCGGTGGGTGATTGGCCTGCGGGCGTGGTGGCGCGGCGGATGGTGAGCGCGGTGCGGCCTCATGGCGCGCAGTTCGTGACGCCGATGGCGGCGGTGGCAGGAGCGGTGGCGGAGGAGGTTCTGGCGGCGATGGTTGCGGCTGCGCCTTTGAGCCGCGCTTATGTCAATGATGGCGGGGACATTGCGTTTCATTTGGGGGCTGGTGCGCGGTTTCGGATGGCGGTGGCGGGGTTAGATGGTGCGGCTTTGGGGCGGATTGATGTGGGCTGTGCCGATGCCGCGCGGGGTGTGGCGACGAGTGGCTGGGGCGGGCGGAGTTTCTCGTTGGGGATCGCGGATGCGGTGACGGTACTGGCGCGGACGGCCTCGGAAGCGGATGTGGCGGCGACGATGATTTGCAATGCGGTGGATTTGCCGGGGCATAGCGCGGTGGTTCGCGCGCCTGCGGAGAGTTTGCAGCCGGACAGTGATTTGGGGGCTCGGTTGGTGACGGTGTTGGTGGGCGCACTGAGTGAAGCCGAGGTGGCTTTGGCGCTGGCGCGTGGTGTGGCGGTGGCCGAAGAGATTTGTGGGCGTGGGCTGGCTTTGTCGGCGGCGCTGTTTTTGAAGGGGCAGGCCCGGATGATCGGGCAAGCTGCGATGAGTTTAATTCCTGACGGGAGCCTGTGTGATGCCTGAAGTTATCGTGCGCAAAATCGCCACTGTGGTGGAGGAAATCTTCCATGAAGGCGGGCCGGTCTCAAGCCATCCGCCGAAGCGCGGGGCGATCATGGCGGTGATCTCCAATCCGTTCGCGGGGAAATATATTGAGGATTTGCAGCCGTTTATGGAGGATCTGAAACCTTTGGGGCTGATGATGGCGCAGCGTTTGCTGGCGGTGCTGGGCGGCGATGCGGCGGTGATTGAAGGCTATGGCAAGGCCACTTTGGTTGGCAGTGCGGGCGAGTTGGAGCATGGCGCTTTGTGGCACGCGCCGGGTGGCTATGCGATGCGCGAAGTGCTGGGTGGGGCGAAGGCGATTGTGCCTTCGGCGAAGAAGGTGGGCGGGGTCGGGGCGCGGTTGGATGTGCCGATCACCCATGTGAACGCGGCTTATGTGCGCAGCCATTTTGACTCGATGGAGGTGGGGATGAACGATAGTCCCCGTGCGGCTGAGTTGATGGTGGTGTTGGTGATGACCACGGGCGCGCGGGTGCATTCCCGGATGGGGGGGGCTGGAGGCCAGTCAGATCAAGGGCGAGGATGGGCTGAGATGAGCGCGGATATTCGCAAGATCGCGGTGTGGGTTGAGGAAACTCATCTTGAGGCGGGGCAAAGCGTTAGCCCTGTTGCGCGCAAGGCGGTGGCGGTGGCGGTGATCGCCAATCCGTTTGCGGGGCGGTTTGTCGAGGATCTGACCGTGCTGATGGATATTGGCGCGGAGTTGGGCGCATTGCTGGGGGAGCGCTGCGTCGCGGCCTTGGGGATTTTGCCTGCGCAGGCGCAAAGCTATGGCAAGGCGGCGATGGTGGGCGAGTTGGGTGAGCTGGAGCATGCGGCGGCGATCCTGCATCCCAAATTGGGCGCTCCGTTAAGGGTGGCGGTGGGCGGTGGGGCGGCTTTGGTGCCGTCATCGAAGAAGATGGGCGGGCCGGGGCAGGTGTTGGACGTGCCGTTGGGGCATAAGGATGCGGCCTTTGTGCGCAGCCATTTCGACGCGATTGAGGTGCGGTTGAATGATGCGCCTCGGGCCGGGGAGATTATGGTGGCGGTCGCGGTGACGGATGGCGGGCGGCCATTGGCGCGGGTAGGCGGTTTGACGCATGAGGCTGCCGAGGGGCGCGACGGGTTGCGGTAGGGTTTGGGGCTGGCCGCCGGGGGTTTCACACCCCCGGACCCCCGTGGGATATTTGTGCCAATGTGAAAGCAAATTTTAGGTAAATTTTACAGACCTAGTCCGGCACGCGTGCTGCGCAAATCGGTGGCTTGGCCATAGCGGCGTTTGGCGTTAGGCAAGGGGATTATCTTGCGGAGGGCGCGGATGCTGACGGCGTATCATTTTGCCAACAAACGCTTGGAGGTGCTGCCTGCGGGGGTGGCGCTGGATCATGCCGCCTGGATTGATCTGTTCCACGCGACGGTCGAGGAAGAAGCGGCGGTGCGGGCGCTGGGCGTGGATGTGCCGACGCTTGCGGATATGGAAGAAATCGAAGTCTCTAACCGTCTCTACCACGAGGATGAGATTGACTATCTGACCGTGGTTTTGCCGGGGCAGGACGCTGTGGGCGAGCAGGTGATGAGCCCGGTGTGCTTTGCGGTGGCGCAGGCGCGGCTGGTGACGGTGCGGCATCATGCGCCGCGTCCGTTTGAGACTTATCCGGCGCGGGCGGGCAAGAGTTCTTTGGGATGCTCGACGCCGGACCGGATTTTTCTGGGGCTGATCGAGGAAGTGATTGGGCGGCTGGCGGATCATCTGGAAATCGCGGGCACGGGTTTGGATAAGGTGTCGCGCCAGACTTATCATCCGGGGACAAAGGGGCATCAGCAAAGGGATCTGGAAAGCGCACTCAGCAATTTGGGGGCTGAGGGTGAGCGGCTGGGTCGGGTGCGGCTGGGGCTTTTGACCTTGGGGCGGGCGCTGAATTATGTCGATCAGATGCTGGGGCATCGGCTGAGCCTGGAGGGTCTGGGCTTGGTCTTGAAAGGCCAGTTGCGCGATATTGAGGCGCTGGAGGTGCATGCGGATTTTCTGTCGTCCCGGCTGGGGTTGATGTCGGATGCAACGATGGGGCGGATCAATCTGGCGCAGAATACCACGGTACGGATTGTGTCGGTGGTGGCTGTGCTGTTCAGCCCGCTGACGCTGATCGCCAGCATTTACGGGATGAACTTTGTGCATATGCCGGAATTGCCGCTGAGTTTGGGCTATCCGATGGCGCTGGTGATGATGGTGGGGTCGGCGGTTGCGACCTATGCGTTTTTCCGTTGGAAGGGCTGGCTTTAGGCGCGCGCTGAGCGGAGGCCCCGGATCAGGTCCGGGGCGGCGCGGTGATTAGCGATCGGTGAATTTTGCGGGGCGTTTTTCGATGAAGGCGGCCATGCCTTCTTTCTGATCCTCGGTGGCGAACATCGCGTGGAACAGGCGGCGTTCGTGCAGCAGGCCTTCGCGCAGGGTGGTTTCCTCGGCGCGGTTGACGGATTCTTTGGCGGCGCGGACGGAGACGGCTGATTTCGCGGCGATCTTTCCGGCGGTTTTCAGGGCTTCGTCGATCAGATCGGCGGCGGGGATGACGCGGCTGACAAGGCCTGCGCGCTCGGCCTCGGCTGCGTCCATCATGCGGCCGGTCAGGTTCATCTCCATCGCTTTGGCTTTGCCAACGGCGCGGGTCAGGCGCTGGGTGCCACCCATGCCTGCGATGATACCGAGGTTGATCTCGGGCTGGCCGAATTTGGCGGTATCGGCGGCGAGGATGAAATCGCACATCATGGCGAGTTCGCAGCCACCCCCCAAAGCGAAGCCTGCGACGGCAGCGATGATCGGTTTGCGGATGCGCTGGATGGCTTCGGTTTCAGGGCCGAAGATGTCGCCGACGAAGGCTTCGGCGAAGGTTTTTTCGGCCATTTCGCGGATGTCAGCGCCTGCGGCGAAGGCTTTTTCCGATCCGGTGATGACGATGCAGCGAATGGTGTTATCGGTGTCCATCGCCTGTAGGGTGGCGGCGAGTTCGGACATGAGTTGTTGATTTAGAGCGTTTAAGGCCTCGGGCCGGTTCAGGCGGATCAGGGCGACATGGCTGTGGATTTCGATGATCAGGGTGTCTGGCATGTCGGTTCCTTAGATTTGGCAGGTGGGGCAGTAGAAGGACGAGCGGCCCGATTGCACCATGCGGGCGATTGTGGCGGTGCAGCTGGGGGTTTGGCAAGGCTGGCCTTCGCGGCCATAGACAGCGAAGGCTTTTTGGAAATAGCCAAGCTCGCCATCGGTGCGGCGGTAGTCTTTCAGGCTGGAGCCCCCGGCTTCGATGGCCTCTAGCAGGACTTCTCGGATTATGGGGACGAGGGCGCCTGCGTTGGCGATGCTCCCGGCGCGGGTGTCGGGGGCGATACGAGCGCGGTAGAGCACCTCGCAGACGTAGATATTGCCAAGGCCTGCGAGGAGATGTTGGTCGAGCAGGGCGGATTTTATCGGAGTGTTGCGGTTTTTGAGTTTGGCCGCGAGATAGGATTCGTTGAACGCGTTGCCCAGCGGTTCGGGACCGATTTCGGCCAGCAGGGGGTGGGTTTCGGCGGTGGCGGTTGGCAGCAGATCCATCGCGCCAAAGCGGCGGGCGTCGTTGAAGGTGACGCGCGCGCCGCCTTCCAGATGCAGCACAACGTGGTCGTGTTTTTCGGGGGCGGCGTGGTCGTGGTAATAGTCGCCCAAGGTGATGCCGGACACCAGCATCCGGCCCGACATGCCGAGATGGATCAGCAGAGTTTCACCGGAGGAGAGGTCTGCGAGGATGTATTTCGAGCGGCGGCGCAGGGCCAGAACCCGCTTTCCGGTCAGGCGTTCGGCCATATTCAAAGGTAACGGCCAGCGCAGATCGGGGCGGTTGACCTCGGCCCGCTCAATCAAGCGGCCTTCCATGGCGGGGAGCAGACCACGGCGGACGGTTTCGACTTCGGGCAGCTCGGGCATGTGACCTCGGTGACAGATGGGCGCATTGAGGCTTGCGCCGCGCGTGCCTATAAGGGGGGTGCAATCACAGGACGGCAAGAGATGAACGACAGCACCACGCATTTCGGCTATCAAACCGTGCCAGAGGCCGACAAGGCCGGGATGGTGCATGGCGTGTTCACGCGGGTGGCGTCGAAATATGACATCATGAACGATCTGATGTCGGGCGGGATGCATCGGTTGTGGAAAGACGCGATGATGGATTGGCTGGCGCCGCGGCCCGGTCAACGGTTGCTGGATGTGGCGGGTGGCACTGGCGACGTGGCGTTCCGGTTCATGAAGCGGGCGGAAGGCCCGACTGCGGTTGTGTGTGATCTGACTGAGTCGATGCTGGTGTCTGGGCGGCAACGCGCCGAGGCCGATCAGATGGCGGCGCGGTTAGATTGGGTGGTGGGCGATGCGATGGCGCTGCCGTTTGCGGATAATGCGTTCGACGTTTACACGATTTCCTTTGGCATCCGGAACGTGACGCGGATTGGCGATGCTTTGAAGGAAGCTTATCGGGTGCTGCGCCCCGGTGGGCGGTTGATGGTGCTGGAGTTTTCGCGGATTCCCAATGACTTGGCGCAATGGGTTTATGACAAGTATAGCTTCAACGTGATCCCCGTGATGGGGCAGGTGGTGGCGGGGGATCGCGATTCTTATCAGTATCTGGTGGAATCGATCCGCAAGTTTCCTGAGCAGGAAGCGTTTGCCAGCATGATCCGCTCAGCTGGCTTTGATCAGGTGAAATACCGCAACTTGACCATGGGCATCGCGGCGCTGCATTCGGGCTGGAAACTGTGAGGGGACCGCATAATATCTGGCGGCTGATCCGCACGGGGGCGACGTTTGAGCGTACCGGGGCGATGGCGGTGGCGCTGGAGGCGATGCAGGTCACGCCGCGTTTGCGTTTTGCCGCGCGGATGCTGGGTTGGCCGTTTAAGTGGCTGGGATTGCAGGGTGATTTGGCGCTGCCTCCAGTGACGCGGGCGCTAACGGCTTTGGGGCCGGCTTATATCAAGTTCGGGCAAATCTTGTCGACACGGCCGGATATTGTCGGCGAAGATCTGGCTCTGCAGCTGAAATATCTGCAAGATAAGCTGCCACCGTTTCCGACCGATGTGGCCAAAGCGATGGTGGCAGAGGAGCTGCGCCTGCCGCTGGATGAGGTGTTCTCCAGCTTTTCGGAACCCGTCGCGGCGGCCTCTATCGCGCAGGTGCATCGTGCGACGCTGATCAGCAATGGGCAGGATGTGGCGGTGAAAGTGCTGCGTCCGGGGATCGAGCGGGCGTTTCGCCGCGACATCGACGCGTTCTATTTTGCGGCGCAGACGATTGAGTTTTTGTCGCCCGCGTCGCGGCGTTTGCGCCCGCTGGATGTGATCACGCATTTTGAAGGCGTGGTGCTGGGCGAGTTGGATTTGCGGCTGGAATCCTTTGCGGCTTCGGAGTTTGCCGATAACACCAAGAATGACGCCGGGTTTCAGGTGCCGAAAGTGGTGTGGGATCTGTCGGGCCGCTCGGTGATGACGCTGGATTGGGCCGAGGGGATCAATCTGGCGGATAATGTCGCGCTGGATGCGGCGGGGTTGGATCGCAAGGTCTTGGGCGCGCGGGTGTTGCAACTGTTTCTGTCGCATGCGCTGCGCGACGGATTTTTCCACGGCGACATGCATCAGGGCAATCTGAAAGTGGCGGCGAATGGCAATCTGATCGCCTATGATTTCGGCATCATGGGGCGGATTGATGAATATACCCGTCGGGTTTATGCGGAAATTCTGATGGGCTTCATCGGGCGGGATTATCGCCGCGTCGCCGAAGTGCATTTTGAGGCGGGCTATGTGCCGCCCGACCGCGATATTGACGAGTTTGCGCGGGCGTTGCGTGCGGTGGGCGAGCCGATTTTCGGACTGGAAGCCACGCGGGTGTCGATGACGCGACTGCTGTCCTATCTCTTTGAAGTCACAGAGAGATTCGGTATGGAAACCCGCACAGAGCTGATTTTGTTGCAACGCACGATGGTGGTTGTCGAAGGCGTCGCCCGCAGTCTGGACCCGAATATCAACATCTGGCAGGTCGCCAAGCCGGTGGTGGAAACCTATGTCAGCCGCAATGTCGGACCCTTGGCTTTACTGCGTGATCTGGCGCAGACGGCGCGGGTTTTGGCGCGGTTTGGACCGCGCTTGGTTGAGGCGGCTTTGATTGCGCAGGCTGAGAACCCGCCGGTGCTGAAACCCCGGCCACGGATGTTTATGCTGCGGCTCATTCTGGCCGCGTTTGTGGTGTTTGCGCTGGGGATTTGGCTAGGGCATATCCTGTAGCTAAGGCACGCGCAGGGCGGTGATTTCGGTGGCGTTCACCTCGACCCCGCCCGCCAAGACCAGCGTTGGGCCATTGGCCCCGCCGCGCGCTTCCAAGATTTGCGCGTAAGATTCGACGGCAGTGGCCTCTCCCAACTGTTGCTCTCCGCTATAGCTTTCAAGGCTGAGGGAATAGATGCCATTCGGCAACGGATTGCCCGCAGCATCCGCGCCAAGCCATTGATAAGTGCCGCCTTCCAGCGAGACATCTTCGCGCGAGACCACCTGATCTTGCGCATTTTTCACCACCAGAACGGCGCGATCGGCGTGGGTTTTCGGCTGATAGCTGATGGTGACAGCTTCGTCGCCCAGATAGACCGGGGCCGCCGAACGGGCCTCTTGCCCGACCCAAGCCGCCAGCTGCGCCATGCCGAGAACGCCGAACTGGCTGGTCAGCCCTTCGAGCAGTTGATTGGTTTTGGTCTGCTGCTCGACCCCGGAAAAGGTCGCCAGTTGCACCGCATAATCTGCCGAATCAATCGGCTTCGTCGGGTCTTGATTTTTCATCTGCGTTGTCATCATTTTGAGAAATGTATCAAAATCTGATGAGACAGCGGCTTTGGAAGGCGTTCGACTGGCTGTTGTCTGGGCGGGGTTGACGGCGGAGGTTTCCATCGGATGCTCCTTTCAAGAGCTTTTCGAGATAGGTTGACTACAGGGGCTTCGCTTTTCAAACCGAGCGCGAAACGCTTTAGAGGCGCAGGTTAAGTCCCTGCCCGGCCGCTGCGACATGGGCGGTAGGGGCGGGGCATTGGTGGGGCTTCGATGAAGTCCGCGTCGAACACTGCGACAAGCTCGGGCGGTGGTGTGGGCGATCGCTGTTGCTGACCCCATTGCCCGAAGTTGAGCGAGGCTTGTGAAAACCCGGATTGACGGAATTCTTGCAGCAACTGGTCAGAGTGCCGCCGCAGCAGATCAAGGGTTTCGGGGCGCTCAGCGCTGAGCAGGATGCGGATGGTCTCGCCGTGCTGCTGGATCTGAAACTTGACGTGACCGAGTTCCTCGGGCTGCAGCAACACATCGACGCCGCCGGTTTGCGCGGCGGCAGTGTGATGGAGGAGTTGTGCCGGAACAGTGGTGGCAAGAGCAGGCGGTAGGGCTTGCGGTTGCACCGTCTGATGCGGGAGGATCAGCAGCGGTGACGCCGGGTTCGCCTGCGGAGGTGGTTGATCGGGGGCGGGCTGGCCTGCGGTTTGATCCGGCACTGTGGGGGGCGATTGGGGGATGCGGCGACATCTGGGGTTGGTTTTGGGGGCATGTCTGAGGATGGTTTTGTAGAAATTGCCACAACGGGCTGTTGGGAAGGCATGGCGTCGGCAAGGGGGGCGTGCGGCGTTGTACTGTCAGTGACTTGTGGGGCCAGCGCCATATTCCCAAGCGGGCTTGGCGGGACAAATGTTTTGAGATCAATGCTATCGGTGTCAGGCGATCCGTTTGCAGGGGCGGGGCTATCCACTTCTGGGCGATCCGTTTTGGGCGTGCGCGCGTCAGTCAGCATCCGATCAAGCGAGATGCTTGGTTTTTTGGGGGGCTCAACGGCACAGCGACTTGAAGGCGGGTTTGCCATGCGGATTCTGCGGGGGAGATATTTGTCGTGTGCTGCTCTGGCAACGGCGGAGGTGGGGCATCTTGGCTTTGGCGCTGTGGGATTTGATCTGGCGGGGCTTGGGTGGGAAGGGTTTGAACGGGCGGGGTTTGAGCGGGCAATGCTTGAACGGGCGGGGTTTCTACGGGCAGAACCTGCTGTGCTGCTTGATCTTCCGGGGTTTGATTGGGCAAAATGCGGGTGGGAAACGTCTGAAGCGGGGGGACGTTTGCTTCGGTACGAAGCGGGGCGGGCATCATCGCAGGATCGGTTATGCGTGCGGGTCTGTTGGTGGGCTGATCGACCGTTTGCGCCGGGGCGATGATTTCTGCAGCAGTGATTTGTGAAGCCAAGGCTGCGACACTTGGCTTTGCGATGATCACTGCCGTGGCGACTATTGAGTTGCCTACGAGGGCGCTGGCGTTTTGTGGTGTCGGTGTCGGTGTCGAGATAGGGATGGGGGCGGTGGTGTTGACGGGGCGGGTGACAGCCTCGGCAGGGGCCACGTTGCGCGGCTTTTCGGGGGGGGGATCGGAGGCGAAGGTTCGCCCGGTGCAGGCGGCAATTCTGGTTTTGAGATGCTGGTGGCTGCGGATTCGACTGCTCGGAAAGTTGCAGACTGCGGTTCATTCTCTGGTCCTAGGACCAAGGGCACTGTGGGGGAGATGGGCGTCGTCTGCGGGACAGTCGGCGCAGAGCTAAGCGCTGATCGGCTTACCTCTGTTGCAGGGCCGGCTGTTGGATGTACGGCAGCTGGATCGGCGGGCGAAATTGTCGGAGCCGTTTGAAAGGGTTCCGCCGCCAGAATCGGTTGAGTTTGCAGAATTGGCAGGGTTTGCATGGCCATTCCGGCCGTGAGGCAGGCTTCGGCGTTGATGGCTGCGGCGGGTGGGGTTGGGCTGTCATCCTCCACTGCAAGCGCTGCGAGAAAGCCCGGAGCCTCCGAGCGATCCTCTTTAGGGCCGCGCGGGCCCAAGGCCAGAATGTGTAAACTTTGATGGATTAAGGGAATCATCTCTCACCGACTTCTGCCGTTATGGATCCCTTTATTCCGCCGATTGGTTACCACCTGTTTACCGCCATCGCCGATACTAGGAAAAATCCGAACGATCAGGAGCCTTTGATGGAGATTTCTTCAACCCAGCCCATGCCGCCCTTGCGCAAGCCTTCCAATGACAATCCGATGATGGTGCAGGCCAAGGCATTGGAGGCCAGTTTTCTGTCAGAAATGCTGGGATATGCCGGAGTTGGCAAAACGCCAGAGGGTTTCGGCGGCGGCATTGGTGAGGATCAGTTTGGATCTTTCCTGCGCGATGAACAGGCCCGGCAGATGGTGGACAAGGGCGGCATCGGGCTGGCCGAGCAGTTGTTTCACGCCATGACGAAAGGACAAGATCATGCAGATTGACGGGTTGATGGATGCGATGCATGCGGCGATTCTGGCGGCGGATTATGACGCGTTGGGGCAGCTTTCTCCCCAGTTGGATACGGCTTTGAACAGCCTGCAGCAGCATCTGGATGAAAGGGCCCTGCGGCGGTTGCAGTGCAAAGCCGAGCGCAACGCGACCAGTGCGGGTGCGGCGGCAAAGGGCGTGCGGGCCGCTATTCAACGCATGAAGGATGTGCGGCAAATCGCAAGCGGGCTGGTGACTTACGACGAGAATGGCCAACGCCCTGGCCCCAGCGGTCAGCGCGCATTGTCGCGGCGGTTGTGAAGGTTTGCTTCAAATCCGCTGCATATGATCGGGCGGCATTAGAACTCTGTTAGAACTTCTGGCTGTTTATTCAACCTGCATCCCACGACGGGGTGGCGCATCTGGAACAGGCCCTGAACAGGCTCTGGGTGCAGCGGGTAGAACGCCAAACCAGCCATCGCAAGATGGTGCACCTTGCCGGGCGCAAAGCGCAGGCAGATCGCGAAGGAACAGTCTATGTCGTCCATTTTGACCAATACCAGTGCCATGGTTGCGCTTCAGACCATGAAAAGCATCAACCACAATATGAACAAAACCCAGTCTGAGATTTCGACGGGTAAATCGGTTGCCAACGCCAAGGACAATGCGGCGGTCTGGGCGATTTCCAAGGTGATGGAATCCGATGTCGAAGGCTTTAAGGGCATCTCGGACAGTCTTAATCTGGGCTCGTCAACGCTGACCGTGGCGCGCGAAGCCTCGGAAACCGTGACGGATCTGCTGACCCAGATCAAAGGCAAGATCGTGGCCGCACAGGGCAGCAACGTTGATCGGTCCAAGATTCAGACCGACATTGATGCGCTGAAAGGCCAGATCGATTCGGTGGTGGGGGCGGCGCAGTTTAACGGGCTGAACCTGATCGACGGCTCGCAAACCTCGGTGGACGTGTTGTCGTCGCTGGATCGCAGCGGCACCGGGGTGAGCTCGTCTTCGATCACGGTGACCGCGCAAAACCTCTCAACAGGGGCCTATGCGGCCAATGATGTGTTCGGGGCCTCCAGCGGTGGTACGGTTTCGACGGATGCTGACACGTTCGTGCTGACGTTGGATCAGGGTGGCGGCACGGATGATATCACCATCCAAGATGGTGCGACCGCTTGGGCGGCGGGCGATAAGGTGAGTATGCGGATTGGCGACAAGACTGCCTCCTACACCGTGTCGGCCAATGATGTGACCAGCGGCGCCAACACCATCGCCGATCTGGTGGCGGTGGGGATGAAAAATGCCATCGACGCGCTGGGGGTTTCCGGCCTGACGGTGGATTACGATTCGGGCAGCCCCGGTTTGCTGTCGTTCACCAACGCGGGCACCAAAGACCTTTCGGTCAGCGGTCAGTTCAAGAACGCCTCCTCGGGCGGGCTTGGCGCGTTGGCCTCGATTGATGTCACCACGTCTTCGGGGGCGGCGACGGCTTTGGGCAGTATTGAGGCGATGGTGCAAACCTCGATTGATGCGGCCTCTGAATTTGGCTCGTCGCAAAAGCGGATCGAAATTCAGTCGGACTTTGTTGGCAAACTCTCGGATGCGTTGAAGGCGGGCATCGGCACTTTGGTGGATGCTGACATGGAAGAAACCTCGGCGCGTCTGCAGGCGTTGCAGGTGCAACAACAACTGGCGACGCAATCTTTGTCGATTGCGAACCAGCCGCCGCAGAACATTCTGGCTCTGTTCCGTTGATAAAGGCGGCCGGGGGTGATCACGCCCTCGGCCCCGTTCTCTGACCCTCAGATTTCCAGGAAGGAAAGCCCGTGACAGCTCACTTTACAGCGGCGCGCTCGGTCTATGCACGACCCGAGGCACCGCAAAAAACCCCACGCTCGCTTGAATATGAATTACTTGCCCGCATCACTCAGCGCTTGTCGCAAGCCGCCGTCGCGCGGCGTGAAAACTATCCCGGCCTGATCGCGGCCTTGGATGAAAATCTGCGGCTTTGGTCAACTTTGGCCTCGGATGTGGCCGATTCTGGCAATGCCCTGCCGTCAAAACTGCGCGCGCAACTGTTCTATCTCTACGAATTTACCAACCTGCACAGTCGTGCCGTGCGCGCAGACAAAGGCTCGGTTGAGGTGTTGGTGGATATCAACACCGCCGTGATGCGCGGCCTGCGTGGTGACGGGGGTGGGGCATGAGTGGCCTTGTTCTCAAACTTGGACCGCATGAGCGGGTGTTGATCAATGGGGCGGTGATCGAAAATGGCGAAAAACGCTCACGCCTTGCGATCATGACGCCGAACGCCAACATCCTGCGGCTGCGCGATGCGATCCATCCTGAACAGGTGGGAACACCGGTGCGCAGGGTGTGTTATCTGGCGCAACTGGTGTTGTCGGGCGACACGCCGGCAAAAGATGCGCGCTTGCCGTTGCTGCGCGGGATTGAGCAGCTCAGTCAGGTCTTGGTGGACCATGACAGCCGCTTGTTGCTGGCGCTGGCGACCGCAGCGGTGCTGGAGGATCAGCATTATCAGGCGCTTAAGGCACTGCGCGGTTTGCTTCCGCGTGAAGAACGCCTGTTCGCGGCCCATGCCTCATGAGCTATACCCCAGCCATCCCGCTGAGCGGCTATGCTGGCTGGGCGTATCTGAAACGTACGATGGCAACGCAGGCGAAAGCGTTCAATTCCGCGCCGGAAGTGAAAAGCGATGAGGCGTATTTTCGCGCCAATATCGGGAAAATCACCACGGCGGCGCAACTGGTTGAGGATCGGCGGCTGCTGAAGGTGGCCTTGGGGGCGTTCGGGCTGGAGAAGGACATTGAGAACAAGTTCTTCATTCAGAAAGTGCTGCAAGATGGCACGCTGAAAACCGGAACCTTGGCCAACAAGCTGGCCGATAAGCAGTATCAAAAGCTGTCGCAGGCGTTTGGTTTTGGCGATTACGCGGTGCCCAGCACGCAGATTTCGACCTTTGCCGATGGTATCATCGCATCCTATCAGGCGCGGCAGTTCGAGGCGGCTGTTGGGGAGCAGAATGACGACCTGCGACTGGCGCTGAATGCGCAGCGCGAATTGCCGAAACTGGCCGCGAAAACCAGCAGTTCGGAGAACACCAAATGGTTCACCGTGCTGGGAAATGCCCCGCTGCGCACAGTGTTTGAAAAGGCGCTGGGCCTGCCAACCAGCATCGGCACGTTGGATCTGGATCGGCAGCTGGCGGCATTCAAAACCAAGGCCAAGGCGCAACTGGGCACCGATGCGATTGCAGATTTCACCGATCCGGCCAAACTGGAGGGGTTAATGCGACGGTTCCTTGTGCGGTCTGAAGCGCAGAGCTTTGCGCAATCGGGCAGCGGCAATGCGGCTTTGCTGTTGATGCAGCAGATTTCCAGCAACGTCAGGTCGCGGTATACTTGACCCCCATCACCGCAGCGAGCCGGGTAAAGCTGCCCGCAATACCTTCTAGCGGCGCATTCTCGGCAAGAAAGTCGTCAAGAACAGGCCAGACCTTGATCGCCGCATCGACAAGCGGATCGGAACCTTTGGCATAAAGCCCGGCCTGAATCATCATCTCGGCCCGATCCCACGCACCGAGAAGCTGGCGCGCTTGGGCGATCAGCGCATTCTCCGCCTCGGTCGCGGCTTCGGGCAGGCTGCGCGAGACAGAGCGCAGCAGGTCGATGGCGGGATAGCGGCCGCGCTCGGCGATTTTGCGATCCATCACCACATGGCCGTCGAGCACGCCGCGCAGGATGTCGGCGATGGTTTCCTCCATATCAGACCCTGCGACCAGCACTGAAAACACCGCCGTGATGTCGCCTTCGCCTTCCGGGCCGGGCCCGGCACGTTCGGCCAATGACATGATCGCCTGTGCAACTGAGGGCGGATAGCCCCGCAGAGCGGCGATTTCGCCCGAGGCCAAAGCCACCTCACGATGCGCCTCGGCAAAGCGGGTGATCGAATCGGCGAGATACAGCACATGCAGACCTTGGGCGCGGAAATGCTCAGCAACCGACATCGCGGCCATGGCGCAGCGTTGCCGTGCCAGTGCGCATTGATCCGAGGTTGCCGTCACCAGAACCGAGCGTTTCATGCCCTCTGACCCCAGCACCCGCTCGACAAATTCGCGCAGTTCGCGGCCGCGTTCGCCGACCAGAGCAATCACCACCACATCGGCATCCACCCCGCGCGCAAATTTCGCCAGAAGCGAGGATTTTCCCACACCCGAGCCTGCAAAAAGCCCGATCCGTTGTCCGCGCACCAAGGGCAGCAACGTGTCAAAAATCGCAACGCCTGTGGAGAGGCGTTCGCCCAAGCGGCGGCGCTGGGTAGCCGCAGGAGCCGCCGCGCGCAGGGGGCGTTCGACCGTGCCGCGAAACAGCGGACGGCCATCCATCGGCCGTCCGTAGGGATCGATGATGCGGCCAATCCAGCTGTCATCAGGGGCAAGACCCGCAGCCCCCAGCAATTCAACTTCGGCCCCCATTGCGAGGCCATCGGGCGGGCCTTCGGTCAGCACGATCAAACCCTGCGGCGACAGGTTCAACACCTCGCCCCCTAGAAATCCATCGATCAGAATGCGGTCGCCCTGCCGTGCCTGCCGCTCTAGCCCGGTGATCCGCACAATGCCCCGCGCCACCTCTGCCACCCGACCCAAAGGGCGGGCGGCATCGACCGTTGCGATTTCTGCGCGCAAACCCGCAAAAACTTGCTCCATCGGATTCCCTCTTTGTTCACCGCTTACTCTTTCTAAAGGAATCACCGTTAAGCCTTAGTGAAGCGATGCAGGGAGAATCCCGATGTTTGAAAAACTTCAGCTGACCAGTATAGCCAATGCGATGGTAGAACGCGCCGGTGCCCGGATGGGGGTGGTGGCGCAAAACATCGCGAATGCAGACACGCCCGGATATAAGGCGATGGACCTGCCGTCTTTTGCAGAGACTTATCAAGAGGGTAGCTCTGCGATGCGCGTGACGCGGGCGGGGCATATGAGCGCCGATGATCAGGCCGCCGAGCCGATTTTGCGGCGGGCAAAGGGTGGCGGCGCGCCGAATGGCAACACGGTTTCGCTGGAACAGGAAATGGTGAAGACCGCGACCATTCGGCAAGATCACGACATGGCCTTGGCGATCTATCGCAACACCTCCGAGATCATTCGCGCCAGCCTCGGGCGGGCACGATAGATGAGCGATCTTTCCACATCTTTAAGTTTCGCCGCCTCTGGAATGGAGGCTCAGGCGCAACGGCTGCGGCATGTTTCCGAAAACATCGCCAATGCTGATACCCCCGGATACCACCGAAAACTGGTGGGCTTTCGGGAAGCGATGGATACCGGCTTGGTTGAAACCACGCCGGTTCATTTGGATCAAAGCGCACTGACAAGTGTGTATGATCCGGGCAATCCGCTTGCGGATGCCAGCGGTCACTATGATGGATCGAACGTCGATCTGGTGATCGAAATCGCTGACGCGCGCGAAGCGCAGCGCAGCTACGACGCAAACCTCAAATTGTTCGATCAGGCGCGGCAAATGACGCAGAGCCTGTTCGAACTTTTGCGCAGATAGGAAGTCCAGAATGGATATCAGAACATCCCTTGCCAACCAGAGCTACGCTTTGGCGCGATCCGCGGCGGCACCCGAGCCCGCCGCGGACAGTGCCGAGGCGACGATTGGCCGGGTGATTGGCAGTTTTGCCGATACTTTGGCCCAAGGCGAGCAGACCGCCCGCGCGGCGATGACGGGAAATGCCGATCCGCATGCTTTGGTGCAGGCTTTGGCAAGCTCGCAGCTGGCGGTTGAGACGGTGGCCACCGTGCGCGACAAGGTGGTCGAGGCGTATCAGGAAATCCTGAGGATGCCGATATGAGCGATCAGTCGATCTACGATATTCTGCGTCAGGGCCTGTGGGTTGCCGTGCTGATGTCAGCGCCTTTGCTGGGTGTGGCTCTGGTTGCGGGGGTCGTCATTGGGTTGTTTCAGGCGCTGACCTCTATTCAGGAAAACACCCTGACCTTCGTGCCGAAAGTCGGCGCGATGCTGGTGGTGTTCTGGGCCTCGATGAGTTTCATGACGGCGACGTTGGTGGCGTTCTTTCAGGATCGCATCGTTCCCTTGATTGCGGGGGGATAACATGGACGCCGCAAGCTATACGGCTTTGACCCGGCAATCCGGTCTGATGCGCGAAATGCAGGTGGTTGCGAACAATATCGCAAATATCTCGACCACCGGATTTCGTCGGGAAGGCGTTGTTTTTGAAGAATATATCAAGAATGTCGACGATGGCCCCTCGCTGTCGATGGCCACGGGCGATGCGCGGGTGGTCGATCTAACCCAAGCCGGGGTTGCCCAGACTGGCGGCACGTTTGATCTGGCCATTCAGGGTGAGGGCTTCTTTCAGGTGCAAAGCCCGGATGGCCCAAGGCTGACGCGGGCGGGCAGTTTTACACCTTCGGCGACCGGAGAATTGGTGACCAATGACGGCTATCCCTTACTGGATGAGGGTGGCACAGCGGTGGTTATTCCGCCGGGTGTGGGGCAAGTTGCGATTGCGCAGGATGGCTCGGTGTCAGCGAATGGCGCGCCTTTGGCCAAGATCGGGCTGTGGCAACCGGGCGATCCGCTCAGCCTGCAACACCAATCCGGCACGCTGTTTTCGGCGGATACGATGCAGCCCGCGACGGGCGGCATGATCATGCAGGGCTATCTGGAAGACAGCAATGTGCAGCCGGTGCAGGAAATTGCCCGGATGATTGAGGTCCAGCGTGCTTACGCGTTGGGCCAAAGTTTCATGGATCAGGAAGACAAACGTATGCGCGGCGTGATTGACACGCTGGGCCGATAGGAGATCACGGATGAACGCCCTTCAAATCGCAGCTACGGGGATGAGCGCGCAACAGATGCGGGTGGATGTGGTGGCCAATAATCTGGCGAACATGTCGACCACCGGGTACAATCCGCGCCGGGCCGACTTTGCCGACCTGCATTATCAGCAGCTTGCACGGCCGGGGACGGTTTCGGCACAGGATGGCTCGGTGCTGCCGACGGGCGTGCAGATGGGGCTTGGCGTGCGGCCTTCGTCGGTCTCGGTGGTGTTGGGGCAGGGCACTTTGACCCCGACAGGCGGTGATCTCGATGTGGCGATTGAAGGCAAGGGTTATCTTGAGGTGACGCTGCCCACGGGCGGCACCGCCTATACCCGCGATGGTGCGCTGAAACGTACGGCGGATGGGTTGATTGTCACCAATGACGGCTTTCAGGTCTCGCCGGGCATCACCATTCCGTCGGATGCACGCGATATTTCGATCAACGCCAATGGCGAGGTTTACGCCAGCTTCAGCAATCAGGTGCAACCGCAACTGCTGGGGCAGTTGACGCTGGCGGGCTTCACCAATGACAAGGGGCTAGAGGCGATCGGCTCGGATCTGTTCGTGGAAAGCCCGGCTTCGGGGCCCGCCAATGTCAGCACGCCGGGATTGGATGGGCTGGGGACGGTGCGGCAAAGCTATCTGGAAGAAAGCACGGTGGATTCGGTGCGCGAAGTGACCGAATTGATCAAGGCGCAGCGCGGCTATGAGTTGAACGCCAAGGTGATCACTGCCGCCGACCAGATGCTGTCGGCCACGACGCAGGTGCGGTGATGTGGCGGATTTTGTTGACTTTTTTGGCCTTCCCGGCTTTGGCGGATAGCGTTGTCGCCACGCGGACCATACGCGCCCATAGCCTTTTGTCGGCTGAGGACATGACGCTGGTGGCGATGGATATCCCGCAAGCGCTGACCGATACCGCCGCTGCGATTGGTCAGGAAACCCGCGTGGCGATCTATGCGGGCAAGCCTATTCTGCTTCAGCAAATCGGCCCCAGCGCGATCATCGAACGCAACCAGATCGTGCCGCTGTCCTATAGCGCGGGCGGCTTAAGCATCCTGACCGAGGGTCGCGCGCTGGCGCGCGGCGGGATCGGCGAAACCATTGAAGTGATGAACCTGACCTCGCGCACCAAGGTTGCGGGCCTGATTGGCCCGGACGGCGTGCTGCGTGTCAGCCCCTCTTTCTAACGGAGTAATCATGCGACTTATGCTTATGTCCCTGACCCTGCTGACCGCCTGTGGCCGGTTGGAGCAGGTTGGCCGTGCCCCTGATTTCACCCCGCTGGAGGGCAGCTACCAACACCACGCGATGTATTCGACGCCCCTGCCGGAAAATGCGCCGCAAAATGGGCCGACGGATGCATCTTCGTTGTGGACGGCGGGCAGCAGTTCGCTGTTTGGTGACCGCCGTGCCGCGCGCACTGGCGATATTCTGACCGTGGTGATTGAGATCAACGACAGCGCCGAGATCAAGAATGCCTCAGGCCGCAGCCGCGCCGGATCGGACAAAATGGCGGTTCCGTCGCTGTTTGGCGTGCCGGAATCGGTCAACCCCGATTTGCCTGATGGGGCCACCTTGGACGATGCGGTGAATACCTCGTCGTCCTCCAGCTATAAGGGCGACGGTTCGGTCAAGCGCAATGAAAAGCTGACGCTGCGGGTGGCGGCAACAGTGGTCGAACAACTGCCGAATGGTGTGCTGCGGATTGAGGGCCAGCAAGAGGTGCGGGTGAACTTTGAGATGCGGGTGCTGCTGGTGACAGGCTATGTGCGGCCGGTCGACATCTCACGCCAGAACGAGATTACTTATGACAAGATCGCCGGGGCGCAGATTTCCTACGGCGGGCGCGGGCAGATCACCGATGTGCAGCAGCCCCGCTATGGTCAGCAAGTCGCCGACGTCCTTTTGCCATTCTGAGGGAAAGCATGATTCGCAAATTGATCCCCATTCTGTTGGGTCTGATCGGCCTTGGCATTGGCGTGGGTGCCGGGATTTTCCTGCGTCCCGCTGCCGAAACAGCAATCGAAGTCGAAGCGGGCGCTGCCGAACATGCCGCACCCACTGAAGCAGATGCCGCAGATGCCGAGGTCGCAAAGGCGGCGCAGGCCAGTGAGCCGCCCAAGGATGAGACGGCTGAGGGTGGCCCGGAATATGTCAAGCTGAGCAACCAGTTCGTGATCCCAGTCGTGGAGCAGGGCAGGGTGGTCTCGATGGTGATCTTGGCGCTGACGCTGGAGGTCGGCGCAGGCACCACCGAAGCCATCTACGCCCGCGAACCCAAGCTGCGCGATGCCTTCCTGCAAGTGCTGTTTGATCACGCCAATTCCGGCGGCTTTAACGGCGCGTTTACCGATGGCGCGAATCTGGTGTTGCTGCGCAAGGCCCTGCTTGAGGCGGCACAGACAGCGATTGGGCCGAATGTTTCTGATGTTTTGATCAGCGATATCGCACGGCAAGACAGCTAATCTTCCCGTGGTCTTATCGCAGCAAGCTTGGTGGCCACGCCGCCAAGCGCTTGCTTTTTGCCGAACGCCTCGCTGGCCTGATCGCGGGCTTCCATCCAAGTCACGGTCTGGCGCGCAAGCAGCATGTTTAACTCGGCGCGCCGCGCATCGGCCCAACGTTGATAGGTCAGCCCCGCCAGCGCGCCCGCGATCTCTGAAATCTGCTCGGCCACGGGGGGAGGTGACGCCAACCCGGCCAGTTGCGCCTCGCTTTCCAACTTGGCCCGCGCCGCTGCATGTAGCACAGCCAAACGGCTGTCGAGCAGCAGGTTTGCAAGCTGCCCCAGCTTGGCGAGTTGCTGTTTCTGGCTCATTTCACATAAACCTTCCTGCGTTTGCGCATGGCTTCGGCGAAGCGAATGGCAGCGGCCACGGCGCGGTAATGCTCCGGGCGAATTTGCTGACCGATCTCGACCGTCGCATGAATCGCGCGCGCGGTGGGGGGATCGGATTGGATGGGCACGCCCGCCTCGGCGGCTTTGGCACGGATGCGCGCGGCGACCTCATCAACACCTTTGGCGACACAAATCGGCGCGGCCCGGCCTTTCCGGCTCTATTTCAGCGCCACCGCGTAATGCGTCGGGTTCACCACCACCACATCGGCTTTGGCCACGTCTTGCAGCATCCGGTTGGTGGCAATCTCTTGCCCACGCTGGCGGCGTTGTTGCTTGACATGTGGATCGCCCTCGGAATCCTTCATCTCATCCATCAAGTCTTTGCGCGACATCCGATTGCGGCGCAGATGCTGCATCCGCTGCCACAGGTAATCAACACCGCCGAACACCGTGGTGGTGATCACCACCAAGACCATGAAATGCAGCAGTAATTTCAGCATCAGTGCCACGCTTTGTGCGGGCTGCAGCGCCAGACTGGCCAGAATATCCGCCGCATTGTTGGACAGTTGCACGCCCAAAATCAGCGCGACAGTCAGCAGTTTTGCAAAGCTTTTGCCGAACTCAAACAGCCCCTCACGGCCAAATTTCTGCCGCGCCGTTGCCAGCGGCGAGATGCGCGACCATTTCAGCACCAGCTTTTCCGGCGCAAAAACCACAGCGCGTTGGGCGAAAAGCACCAGCAGTACCGCCAGCATCGGCACCACAAACAGCGGCAGCGCGGCTGTGACAAAGCCTGCGGCCATGCCCGCGACCGGGGCAGGGGCGCGACCAAACAGCAAGGGTGCGAGCCTATCGGGCTGATCCAGCAAAACCAATCCGGTCTGGCCAAAGTGCTGCAACAGGCTGCGACCGCTGACCAACCCGACCAAGACAAACCCGGCATAGGCGGCTGCGGTGCTCAGATCGGCGGATTTCGGGATTTCACCACGCTTGCGGGCGTCTTCCAGCCGCTTTTGCGAGGGTTCGTGCGACTTGTCGTCATCGTCATCGTCATCGTCATCGTCTTCGCTCATGGCAAGGCCTGAAACGGTGCGGCGAGAAACCCATGCAGGGCTTGCGCCCACAGCGCCAAGGCCAGCGGCACAGACAGCGCCATCAGCACCAAACCGCCCGCCGTCAGGGCAGGCGCGCCGATCATCGAGACCATCAGGGCGGGCATCGCGCGGTTGATGATGCCCAAAGCGATATTGTACAGCAGGGCCGCGATGGTGAAGGGAGCGGCCAGACAAAACGCCAGCGAAAACATATGGCTGATCTGCGACAGCCCCCAATGCGCCGCATCTTCGGTACCGGGCAGCTGACCCGCAGGCAGGATTTGATAGGACAAGATCAGCAGCTCGGCCACCCGCACATGCAGCCCGGTAGCGACCGCGATGGCAAGTCCCGCCATCACCAACAGATTGCCGATGGCAGGCTGCGGCTCGGGCCCGGCATCGCCAAACATTTGCGATAAAGTGGTCGCTTGCGCCGCCATCGCGCCCGTAGTTTGCAATGCTAGGATGAACAGGCGCAAGCCCATGCCTAGCATCAGGCCGATCACCACCTCGATCAGCAAGGGCAGCACGCCAGCCTTGGCCGGATCAGGCACAATTTGCAGCGCCGGGGCCACCACCGCCGTAAACGCCAGCGCCAGCACCAGCCGCACCCGTTGCGGCACGACTTGCTCGCCAAAGGCCGGCAGCAAGGACATCGCCGAACCGACCCGCATGAACACCAGCAAGCCGAGCCAGAGTAATTCGGCGCCTAACCCGGTCAGCGCGTTCAGCTGCGTGATCAGATCGTTCATGGTGGCACGATTCCGACCATTGCGGGCCGTGCCTCCATGCCGATTTCTTCGTACGAAAGCACTGGGGCAGACAGGCCTTTTGCGCCCAAAACCGTGCGCAGAAACCGCCGCCGCAAGGTGGAAGTGACAAGGGCAGGGTAAATTCCCGTCTCAGCGGCGCGGTTCAGCCGATCGGCGATGGCATTCGCCAGACGGCTGAACTGATCGGGCGGCAGGGCGACATCACGCTGGCCGCGATCGCCTTCGATTTGATACGAGGTGAAGGTCTTCTCCCAATCCGGGGCGAGTTGGATCAGCGGTATGGTGCCATCTTCGCGCTTCAACTCGGCGACCAGTTGGAAACCTAGGCGCTGACGCACATGTTCGCAAATCGCCTCGGGCAGGCCAAGGCTGCGTGCCTCGGCAATCGCCTCGAGGATCAGCGGCAGGTTGCGGATCGACACGCGTTCTTCCAGCAGGAGCCGTAACACCGTGAGCAACAGGTCAACCGGAACCTTGTCAGGCACCAATTCGTCCAGCAGGCGGCGATTGGCCTCGCCGCGCGCGGTGTCGGACAGGGTGGCAAATTCATCCAGCAGCCGACGTAGGCCGCGCAAGGACAACAGGCGCGCGAGATTGCCCCGGATCACCTCCAAGAGATGCGTGGCCAGCACCTCGGCCGCCGAAACAACCGTCAGGCCCGCGAGCGCCGCCTCTTCCTGATTATACGGCCTGATCCAGCGGGCGGGGGCACCATAGACCGGCTCTCGCACATCCTGTCCGGGCGGGGCGTCGACCCCATCTGTGAGCAAAACCAAAACCTTATCGGGTATCAGGCGATCACGTACACGTTCCACCCCCTGCAGGCGAATCCGGTAGCTGCCAGACGCAAGGCTGGCCTCGTCGGTCAGACGGATCTCAGGCAGGATCAGGCCAAAGGCCGAGGCGACATGGGTGCGCATATTGGAAATCCGCACATCGAGGCCTGTGGCGGGATCGAGCACCATGCCAACCAAGTTTGGGGCAAATTCGATGTGAATTTCGTCAAAATCCAGCACATCGCCGATGGATTTGCGCTTTGGCGCCACAAGCTCTGGCGCGGGCAGAATGGCGGCACGTTGGGCCTTGCGAAACATCGCCCAAGCCCCCCACCCCATCAAGGCAGCCCCCGCCATGAACGGCACAAACGGCATGCCGGGCACCAAAGCGAACAGCGCCATCAGCACGGCAACTGTGCCCAAAGCGCCGGGATAGCGGCCAAGTTGGGCAAAGAACGACACATCGGCGGCCCCTTTTGCGCCTCCGCGCGACAAAAGCAAAGCCGCCGCAACCGAGATGATCACAGCCGGGATTTGGCTGACCAAACCGTCGCCAACCGTCAGAATGGCATAGGTTTCAAAGGCTTGCCCAATCGGCATTCCGTGCATCACGGTGCCCATCACCAGACCCATCACGATGTTCAACCCGGTGATCAGCAGGCCCGCCACCGCAGCGCCTTTGACAAATTTCGACGCGCCGTCGAGCGAGCCGAAAAACGTCGTCTCAGCCAGTTCCATCTCGCGCCGCCGTTTCGCTTCGGCATGGTCAATCGCCCCCGCAGCCATGTCCGCATCAATCGCCAGCTGCTTGCCGGGCATCCCATCCAGCGCAAACCGCGCACCAACCTCGGCCATCCGGCCCGCGCCTTTGGTGATCACCACGAAGTTGACGATCAGCAACACGCAGAAAATCACCAATCCCAACAACAGGTTGCCACCCATGATGAATTCAGCAAAGCCCTGAATCACATGACCTGCGGCATCGGTTCCAGTGTGGCCTTGGCCGATGATCAGCTTGGTCGAGGAGATGTTCAACGACAACCGCAACATCAACGACGCCAGCAGGATGGTCGGGAAGGCGGAGAAATCCAGCGGCCGTTCGATGAACAGGGTCACCGTCAGCATCAGAATTGCCAAAGCAAAAGACAGCGCAAGCCCCAGATCCAGCACCCAAGCGGGCATTGGCAGCACCATCATCATGATGACGGCCATCAGCGCCAATGCCAGCCAGATCGTTGGCTGATAGAATGAAGCAGCGGTTAGGTGGAATTTTGGCATGTTATGGTAGCGCTGCGAACAAGGGAATGGCACCTTCGGTCAGCGGCACCAGCGAGCCCGCAGAGCCGCGCGCACCCGCCTGCAGCAGCGGAAACCGGTTGACGCGGGGCGCAGGTGCTGCCGCAGCGATCATATCTTCAGCGGCAGGCGGTACGGCACCCGTTGCACGCAAATCATTCAGGGCGGTTTGAACCTTGGCCAGATAGGCCTGTGCCTGATCGGGGCTGCGCGAATGATAGGCGGCAACGGCTTCGGGCCAGCCGCCTTCGGATTGAAACAAGCTGGTCAGAAACGTCGCGGCATAGGTGGCGTTGGTTTCAGGGTCAAACATATCTTCAAGCGATGCGAAATGCTTGCTGTGCCAATGCAGGTTGATCTGAAAGCAGCCAGCATCGAAATTTTCTTCACCCTGCGCCAGCAGATCATTTGCAAAGCTGATCGCCTGATCTGCATCATCGAACCAATGACCTTGGCCGCCCTGATTGATCGTCCACGGCCATGGTGCCATTTCGCCATCTGAACGGCGTCCGGTTTCTACCCGACTGATGGCCATCAGCAACTCTAGCGGCACCTCGCTGTTTTGCGCGGCATGTTGTGCTGCAACATCGCATGTGCTGGTGTCAGTGGGGCTGTGCGCAGAACCGCATAACAAAAGCGTCAGGGCTGCGACGGCGAGGCCACCGCGAAGCTGTGATGGTATGGGCCAGTTTGGCATGGGTTTCACCCGAATGATCCGTCACGTTTTGTGGCGGTGATAGGGCTAGGTTAAGGTCCGAATCTTTCCAAACCGTAACCAAAGGTTGCAAATTTGAATTAAGGGCTGGCGACTCGCGCCAACAAGGCGTCCACGGCATCTCGCGTGGCAGCACTGTGCGCAACCAACTGTTTTCCAACGGCAAGTGGCCCTTCCTCAAGAGCGGTATCGGCATTGGGATTCGGTGCAGGGGTTAGTTCACTGGCCAGATGTTTCCACGGATCGGCACCACGGATGCCAATTTCTGCCCAGTTTTCTGCAATGCTCAGCGCGCGCTGTTCGGCCTCAGCATCTCCCGACTGCGCATAGATCTGTGCGGCAGCGGTCTCATCACCCAGTTGCTGCATCGCCTGCGCGCGTAATTTTAGCGCATCGGGCGAGTCTTGGCCGGTCAACGCCTGCAACGCTGCGCGCCCATCGTGCCGTTGTAACTGAACCTGTGCCAACAGAATCGAATCGACCCGCGTTGCGTCGCGCAGCCATTGCAGCGCGCTGTCTGCCATGCCCAAATGCAACAACCGCTCGGCAAGCTTTGCCGCAGTTTCCGGTGTCAGCTTTGGCGCTGGCGCAGAGGAAACCATGACGGCATGTGCCAGAACGGCGTCATCTGTGCCCAACAGCGACAGGATCTGCCAAAGTTGCGGCTCGGCTTCTGGCGCCTCAGGGAGCAACGCGAAGGCGCCCTCCATGTCGCCAGAGGCGGCTTTCGCCAACAACAGCGCGCGGATCACAGCAGGGGCGGCGGCCGATCCGGTTTGTTCTTTCATAACGGCCTCTAGCGCCACGACCATATCAGGCGCAATCGGCAGGTCTTGGGCAATGCGGGCCTCAACCAATGCCACCAAAGCCGCAGCTGTGCCGGGGCCGGGATCGGCGACCATTTGGTGCAAGGTCGCTTCGGCTGCCGCAGCATCGCCTTGGTGCATCTCGATCTTGGCCGTCAGAAGCGCTGCGTCAGGGCCCGCGCCGCCCGGAGCCCGCAGGATCGCATCCCGCACGCGGGCTGCTGCGTCATTGGCACCGATTGCCATGAAGCGATCCGCCAAAACCGGGCCGAGATCACGGCGCAAGCCGATGGGCAGGGCGGAGAACGCCAGAAAAGCGGCATTGGTGTTGACATGTTGGCTCGCGTCCAGCTTGGGCTGGGCGAGGATGGCCCAGAGTGCGGCAGGGCTGTCGCAAGCTTCTTGGCCGATGAAGGCAGAGCCCGGATCGGGGCGGCCATCGACCAGACGCGCCATACTTTGCCACAGTGGCCTGTCGGGCAGACCCATCGGGAAGGCCTGCATCAGCTGATTGGCCTCTGCGCCAAAACCGATGAAAAGATGGAACCGGACCGCACGTTGCAGCACTGAGGGATCTGGTTTGTCAAATTCGGCAATCAAACCCTCGCTTGATGTGGCGATTTGCGCAAACATCGGACTGTCATCACCCAACTTGCCACATCCAGCCTGTCAGTTTCGACGCAAGTTTGGCCCTGCGCGCCGATCTTGTCGTGATCGGGCAGACCATTTGACATGGATACACCGGGCAGTTCGCCCAAGCCGACTCGGACAGAGGGGGTAGCTTCTCCTGCTGCTGCGGGATGCACCGCCGGATCTGAATGCAATTCTGCCATGTCGACCACACCTTGAGCCGCGCCTCGGCTCAGCTGATGCAGCAACGAATCGCGCAGCGGCTGCAAGCCGGGATCTATGCTGGGTTGGGAGGTCAATGGCGGTGCGCTGGTGCCGTCTGGCCCACCTTCCCGCAACTGCGCCAGAGCGTGATCCGTCCAGTCATAGCCGGCTGTGGGGCTGTGGGGCGGCACGGGTTCGACGCGCGCCTCGGGGGAGGGGGCTTGCGTCAGCGGCTCCTCAAACGACGAGCCCTTGGGTGGCTTGCCATCGCGCAGATCAATCACCACGATGCCGGGGCGAAATTCAAATGGGATCGCGTAGCAGGCGCAGGCGATGGCAAGGTTCAGAATTCCGCTGTCGGGATTGGCAGAAATCCCCGCGAGGCGACTTTTCCTGATCACCTTGAATGTCTCTGCCAGATCATAGCTGGGCGTCTCATTGGCAATGCGCAGCGCGTAGCCGTCATCCGTTCTGCCAACCCGCCAATCGACCGGGTCGGGATATTCCAGCACCAAGCGGGTAAAGCCGTCATGCTCGCCGGATTTGACCACAACGGGCGCAGCCATGGCCATGCTCGTCAGACTAAGCCAGATCGCGAAAATCAGCCGGATCATGCGGCCTCCTGTTTCAAAGCCCGCAAAGATTCCTCAACCGCTGCAAAGGTTGGGCGGACGTGATGCGGGGTGTTTTGGCGGCCGACTTCGATGCAGATATTCGGGGCGTGGCGGTGCAGATTGGCCACCAGCACCTCGCGGACAAGCTGATAGAAATGGCCGTCATCCTCGGTCACCGTTTTCACCCGCGTGGCGAAGGGGCCCATCAGGCCATAGGCCAGAAACACCCCAAGAAAGGTGCCAACCAAAGCTGAACCGATCATTTCGCCCAGAATTTCAGGCGGTTGATCCAATGATCCCATCGTCTTGATCACCCCCAGAACCGCAGCCACGATGCCAAGCGCGGGCAGGGCGTCGGCCATGGACTGCAGCGCGTGGCTGGAGTGCATGGCATGCGCCAAAGCGGCCTCAACCCGTTTGTCGAGCACTTCTTCAACCTGATGCGGATCGTCATAATTCATTGAGGCGGCGCGAAAGGTATCGGCGATCAAATCAACCGTTTCGTGGTCTTTCTGAATTTTCGGATACTTGCCGAAAATTGTCGATTCATGCGGGTTCTCGATATGCTCCTCCAACCCCACAGGATTGACGCGGGCAATGCGGATCAACTCGAACAACAGGCACAGTAAATCCCGGAAATCATTGGGTTTCCATTTTGGCCCCTTGAACACCTTGCCGACGTCTTTCGCGGTGTGCTTGACCGCAGCAAGGTCGTTTGACACCAGAAAAGACCCCAGTGCCGCCCCGCCGATCATGATCATCTCAAACGGCAGCGCCTCCATAATCGGGGCAAGGTGGCCGCCGTGGATGACAAACCCGCCGAACACCATCACGAGGATGACGACGATACCGATAATTCCGACCATGGCTGACCCTACCCAATTTCCTATGCGCAGCATTGTAGAGCCGGGTTAAGAAACTCTGACTCTAGTTCTTCGGCGCCATCGCATTGCGCCCGGCAATCAGCACGGAAATCGCATAGACTTTCGCCGGATCCATCCCCGACATCACCGCCGCCGCCGCACCCGGAGTCATCCGACCGAGGAAGCCTGCGGCAAACTCCGGGGCCATTTCACCGAACAGTTTGGCGGCATCTGCAGGCTTCATGGCTTCATACACGGCGGTCAACCGAGTCAAATCAGCTTCTGCGGCGCCATCGGCGATCTGCAAGGTTTTCTTCAGGCTTGCCTCGGCAGCCGTCATTTCATCGATCCGTGTCTTGATCGCGGCCTCAGCCAGTGCCAGCGCCGCCATCCGATCTGCCAGAGCGGTTTCCCGTGCGGCGGCTTGGCCTTCGCGCGCGGACAGTGCTTCGGCCAAGGCGAGGGGCGTTGTGGGGCAGGTTTGCGGATCGGCAGCGGGCATAGGTGTTTCCATCACAGAATTAGCCAGCGCCGAGCCCACGCCAGACCCGATGCGCAAGGCACCAGAGGCAGCCAGAAACAGCGTCAGAATCACCAAAGTGCCACGACCATTGCGCGGGCGGGGCTTTGTCATTCCGCCGCCTCCAGATCCGTTCGCGCCACCCGTCTGCGCACAAAGCGCAGTTGGCGAGCGGCCTCAGTGGGCTCAGCCGCAACATCGGCAGGAGGGGCCGCAGGATCAGGCAGATCATGCATAGATGCCACCAGCAGCTCCAATCGGCCAGCCACAGTTTCGGCGCGGTTGGTGAGTGCTATCAAGCCATCCGCCGAACCATGCGCAGCGGTGCGCGCCTGTTCCAGCGCCCGCGTCATGTCGTCGACCTGCGCTGACAGCACCGCAATCGCGCCACCCATACCAGTTTCCAGCGTGGTGAATTTCTTCAACCTGCCCGACAGCACATAGCAATAAATCGCCGCCCCGAAAGAGCCCGCCGCCATCAAAATATCCGCGATCAGCACCATTGGGTTTCCTTCAATTCAAGACAAATTCGGTGACAAGCAGGTCGCGCACCCGACCATCGCCTGTGACAATCTGAATTCGGCGCAACAGTTGCGCGCGCATCCGCACCAATGCGGCAGAATCGTCAAATTCAGCCGGATCAATGGCGCGCAAATAGCCGTTCATGACATCGACGATGCGTGGCAGCAGGGTGGTGACCTCTGCGGCGTGGCTGCCTGCGACCTCCAGCTGTGAGGTAAAGCGCAGATGCCTGCCATCTTTGCCGGGCCCGATTGAGACGATCACCGATTCCACCGGAACGAAACTGATATCGGGCAATGGGTTGGGTTCCGCGGCACCTTCTGCATGGCCCGCCCCCCAGCCAGAATCAACCCTGACCAAGTGGCGTAAAACCCGCCGCCGCCCAGCAGAAACGCCAGCACAAGCCCGATCAACAACGGCTTTTTCGACTTCTTTTTCGGTGCCGCATCCTGCGGCTGTTCAGCTTCGGCCACTTGGCCCTCCGTCTTTGCTTGCAGATCAAACATAGACCCAAGCTCACTAACCGATTGTTAAGGCCAATCCGTCAAAGCTGGTTTCATCGGGCAGAAGCCCCTCACCGGAGACAGAGCGTGCAGAACCTGTTGCAAATTTGGCAAAGCCTTGATGGCCGCAAACGTCTTGTCGTTCTGGGGGCGACTGTGGCGATGTTTTTGGCCGTTATGGCGATGTCGCGTATGGCAGGAATTCCGGGAATGTCTTTGCTTTATACAGGTTTAGACAGTTCGGCGGCTGGCGACGTGATCACTGCACTGGATCAGAAGGGGGTGACATACGAGGTGCGCGGTCAGGCGATTTACGTTGATGAGGGCCAACGCGACTCGCTCCGAATGACCTTGGCTGCAGAAGGGTTGCCCGCGAATTCTGGCACTGGATACGAATTGCTTGATTCGCTGTCCGGCTTTGGCACCACCGCGCAAATGTTTGATGCAGCTTATTGGCGGGCGAAAGAGGGTGAACTTTCCCGCACGATTCTGTCCAATCCGCAGATTCGTGCCGCACGCGTGCATATTGCCCAAGCGCCATCGCAGCCGTTTCAGCGTGATGTAAAGCCCAGTGCCAGCGTGACGATCACCTCGGTCGGCGGCAACCTGCCCGGCGTGCAGGCCAAAGCGTTGCGGCATCTGATTGCGGCTTCGGTGCCCGGAATGACGCCAGATGAAGTCGCGGTGATTGATTCTGTGGCCGGATTGATCGCCTCGGACGCCGATCAGACCGCCCCGAGCGTCGCCGCAGATAGCAAAGCTGCTGAAATTAAGCAGAATGTCGAACGCCTGTTGTCGGCGCGGGTCGGGCCGGGCAAAGCGGTGGTCGAGGTGGCGGTGGACGTGATCACCGATGCCGAACAGATCACCGAGCGCAGTTTTGATCCACAAAGTCGCGTGGCGATTTCCACTGATAACACGCAACAAACCGGCTCCAGCACGCAGCCCGGCGGTGATGTGACGGTGGCCTCGAACTTGCCCGCCAACCAAGCGTCGGCGGCGGGCAATGGCAAAAGTGAGAATTCCGAAACCCGCGAGAAGGTGAATTACGAGGTGTCCGAAACCAATCGCCAGTTGGTGAAGGCGCCCGGTGCGGTGCGCAAGATTTCGGTGGCGGTTCTGGTGGATGGCGTGCCTGTGACGGCCACCGATGGCACGGTCAGCCTGCAGCCGCGCCCCGAGGAAGAACTGGGGATTTTGCGTGAACTTGTCAGCTCTGCCGCAGGTCTTGATACCGCGCGCGGCGATGTTCTGACGTTGAAATCACTGGCGTTTGAGCCTTTGCCGCAGCTGGGTGATGTGGCTGCGGCCAGCATGTTTTCCTTTGGCGAGATCAATCTGATGACACTGATCCAGACCGCTGTTCTGGCTTTGGTGGCGTTGATCCTTGGGCTGTTCGTGATCCGTCCGGTGCTGACTTCTGCCAGCCGCGGGCAGGCTTTGCCCGCACCAATGGCAACGCTGGCCTTGCCGGGGATTGCCAACTTTGACGGCCAACGCGTGCTGACGGGTGAGATCGACGATGGTACCGATCTGCCGCCGCTGTCTGTCGTCTCTGGCGTGCCGGGATCGGATGCGGCGAAAGACCCGATGAGCCGTCTGCGTCAACTGATCGAAGAACGTCAAACCGAATCCGTCGAAATTCTGCGCGGCTGGATGGAAGTTGAAGAGGAGTTGCGCTGATGGCCCTGCGATTAGAGGTGTTTGAGACAGAGCAATCCGCCACTGGTGGCAAGACGGTTGTGCTTGATGCTATGCATCTTGAGGAAACCAAACTCGCCGCCTACGATTCCGGCTATGCGGCGGGTTGGGAGGATGCGGCTGCCGCACAATCTGGGGATCAAACCCGGGTGCAGGCCGATCTGGCGCGCAATTTGCAAGGCCTGTCCTTCACCTTTCACGAGGCCCGTCAGCATGTTTTGCGCGCCCTGCAACCCCTGATGGCCGAGATGGTCGGGCGGCTGTTGCCCGCGCTCGCCCGTGAAACGCTGTCGCAGGTGGTGCTGGAGGCCTTGATGCCGATGGCGGACAAGCTGGCGGACTCGCCGATCACGCTGGTGCTGAACCCCGCTGCACGGGTGGCGGTCGAGGCTTTGCTGGAACAAGCCACCGGCTTGCCGCTGATCGTGACGGAAGAACCCAGTCTCAGCGAAGGGCAGGTCTATTTGAAATTTGGCGGCACCGAAACGCAGATCAATCTTGACCGCGCCACCGCTGAAATCACCGCCGCCGTGCGCGGCTTCTTTGATATTCCAGAGCAGGAGAAAAAATATGGATGAACTGTCAGATGGCAATCCGTTTGGCCGAGTGCCGATTGAGGTCACCATCTCGGTTGGCAAAGCCCGCCCGCTGGTGCGCGATTTGTTGCGGTTGTCGCGCGACGCGGTGCTGGCGCTGGATCGCCGCGTGGATGATCCGGTCGAGCTTTACGTCGGCGATCGGCTGATTGCGCGGGGTGAGTTGCAAGAGCTGGAGGGCGATAGTTCAGGTCAACTCGCCGTCCGGTTGACCGAAGTGGTGAATCTGCGGGGCGGGCTATGATGCAACGCGCAGGTCTGGCGCTGGCGATCCTGTTGATGTGCGTGGCCCCGGCGCTGGCACAGGGGATTTCGATCGATTTCGGCGACAGCGCTTCGCTGTCTACCCGCTCGGTGCAACTGCTGGTGGTGATGACGGTGCTGAGCCTTGTGCCGGGTCTGGCGGTGATGATCACCTGCTTTCCCTTCATCGTCACCGTGCTGTCGATCCTGCGCCAAGCCATCGGGTTGCAGCAATCGCCGCCGAATATGCTGATCGTTAGCCTTGCGCTGTTTCTGACCTGGTTCGTGATGGATCCGGTGTTCACCGAGGCTTGGGTGAAAGGGGTGGAGCCGTTGAACGCAGGCAGCATCGACATCCAGCAGGCGATTCCGCTGATTCTGGCGCCGTTTCGCGGCTTTATGGCGCATCGATTGGATGGCGACACCTTTGCCGCGCTGCAAAATCTGCGGCCCAATGTGGCGCAGGTTCTGCCGGTGGATGCGCCGCTGTCGCTGCTGGTGCCGTCGTTCATCCTGTCGGAAATTCAACGCGCCTTTGAGATCGGTTTTCTGATCTTCCTGCCGTTCCTGATCATCGACCTTGTTGTTGCTGCCGTGCTGATGTCGATGGGGATGATGATGGTGCCGCCTGCGGTGGTATCGTTGCCGTTCAAACTGGCGTTTTTCGTGGTCGCTGATGGCTGGAGCTTGGTGTCCAGCGCCTTGGTGCGCAGTTACTTCTGACCGGATGCAACTGAAACCGGGCGGCTTCCGCGCCCGTTTCAGTTGACCACGAATTCTGCATGCAGCGCCCCGGCAGCGTTGATGCTTTTCAGAATGTCGATCATATCGTGGGGCGCCACGCCCAAAGCATTCAGCCCTGCCACCACCTCGGACAAATTGGTGCCACCGGAAACCTCTGCCAATCCGGTGCCGGGTTCGTTCTGAATATCCACCGATGTGCGCGGCAGCACAATCGTCTCACCCTCGGCAAAGGGGTTCGGTTGTGACACCATCGGCGTCTCATCAATCCGCAGCGTCAGGTTGCCCTGCGCCACCGCGACCCGGCTGATCCGCACGTCTTCGCCCATCACGATGGTGCCCGAGCGTTGATCGACGACAACCCGCGCTTTGGTCTCTGGCTCTACCAGAATATTCTCCACCCGGCTGACCAGATGCGCCGGTGATCGCCCGTTGGTTTGCAGCAACACAGTGCCCGCATCCAGCATCTCGGCCGAACCTCTGCCGATTTGGGCATTGATCGCAGCCTCGATCCGCTCGGCTGTGGTGAAATCGGGCTCGCGCAGCGCAAGCCGCATCGACTCTAGCTGGGTGAAGTCAAACTCGACCTCACGTTCCACCCGCCCGCCGGAGGGAATCATTCCGGCGGTTGGCACACCCTGCACCAGCTTTGACGCCTGACCGTCGGCAGAAATGCCGCCCGCAATGATCGCCCCCTGTGCCACCGCATAGATCTGGCCATCAGCCCCGTTCAGCGGCGTCATGATCAAAGTGCCCCCTAACAGGCTTTTCGCATCGCCAATCGCAGAAACCGTCACGTCAATTTGCCCGCCCGCCCGCGCAAACGGCGGTAAAGCTGCGGTCACGAACACAGCCGCGACGTTCTTCGGTTGATACTGCTCACCCGTGACATTGACGCCCAACCGCTCCAGAAGGTTTGACATGATTTCCTCGGTGAATGGCGCATTGCGCAAGCCGTCGCCTGTGCCGTTCAGACCCACAACCAGCCCGTAACCCACCAGATCGTTGGAGCGGACGCCGTCAAATTCCACCAGATCCTTGATGCGGATCGGGCCCGACCATGCAGCGCTTGACAGCAGGCTGACCATGACGGCGCAGAGGAGGCTTCTCATTTCAGGTAATCCAGCAGGCTGAGGCGCGAGAGTCGCGCGGTGAGGGCGTAGATTTTCTCTAACTGCGCCTCGGTTTCATCCAAACGCGTGGCCGTTTCATAAGGATCGGCTTCGGTGATGCCGTTGCGCGCAATCTGCAAAGCCGAGGTTTCATTGGCATTGCGGGTCGCTGCCGAGTCGATTTGCGCTTCAACCAAACCAAGCCTTGCGGCAACATTGGTGCGATCGGTTTTGTTTTCCAACAAACTGAGCCCGGCCCGGCGCGCAAGGTCTTGCCGACCCGCGCTTTGGCCCGCCAAAACCCCGCGATTGAGCAAAGCCGCCATCGCCAGCCCCTTGATCGTGTCGCGCAAGGCGGGGTCTTTGGCGGTAAGGTCGATGCGGGCTTCCTCGCCCGGCGCAATCGCCAAAGCGGCCAAAGCATCGCCACCTTGGTAGGCGACAGCGTCATAGCCGGTGGGGCTTGCAAACCAGTTTGTCACCGCTGTTTCAACATCTTGTGCGCTGACGGCACCAGCTACGGCTGTCGTCAGGGCAGAAAGAAGTGTGTCAGAATCCACTGTGGCAGCGCCGGTCGTCGCTTGTCCTGCAAACAGGCTGCGATCGCCAAAACGGGTGTTCAGCACCGACAAAGCCGTTTGCAAGTTCTGCTCGGCATCCTTGCCAGCGGCGTCAATCAGCGATGCTGTCCCCCCAGTTGATGTCGAAATCAAAGAGTTGCTCAGGTTCCCAGCCAGATTATCCACAGTGCCAAGCGCTGTTTGCATTGCCCCCGTAAACACCCCCGCCTCAGAGGTCACCGCACTACAGCCCTTCAGCCGCGCCAGCGAGGCATCAATCCCCGCAATCGGCACCAGATCGCCCGATACCCGTGCCGCAGTGTCGCTGACCCTACCCGTCGCGGCTTCATTGGTCAGCCGCTGCAGGTTTTGCTTCAGATCAACGGTGTGTCGCCGCAGCATGAAAGATCGGGCCATATCGCCCAAGGAAACAGCAGCCATACCTACATCTCCAGCAGTTTTTGCATCATCTCGCCGATGGTGGAAATCACCTTGGCATTGGCGGCATAGGCTTGTTCAATCACCAGCAGCGATTGCATTTCCTGATCGGTATCAACGCCTTGCTCCAACTCCATCGTGCTGAGCGTATCCAGCCGCGCTGCTGAATAACTGGCCTCATTCTCTGCGGTGACCCGCGCGCTTGCGACACCCGAGACCATATCCGCCGCCAAAGTTGAAAAGCTGCGCGCCCCGGTCATGAAACCACCCGAGACGGGCGTGCGGGGGGCTGTCAGGGCTGATTGCAGGTCTTTCAGCAGTTGACTGTTGCCCGCCGCCCCCGGCGCGGTGGCACCCAGACCATCGCGCAACCGCCAAAGCGCGCCGCCCTGTGCCGGATCTGCGGCGGCGTTGACGGTCAGGCGCTGCGCAAGGCCCGTTTCATTGCTCGCGCTGAAAGCGGCACCGCCATCGGTGAACAGCCCCGCCGCGCCAGTAGCCCGCGTGCTGTCCAACCCGGTGGCGGCAAACCGCTCCACCAGATCGCGGGCGGTGGCGTCGAGTTTCGCCTGTGCTTGCGGGGCAAGATCGTCGCGAATGGCGAATTGCGCCGCCAGTGTGCCGCCGGAAATCGGGCCATCCTCAGCCGCCGTCGAAATTGCCTTACCGTTCAGCGTCAACCCCGACAAAGCCCCGCTGGCTTGCGTCATCCCTGCGACCACCGTGCCCACCGGCGTAAATCCTAACTGCGCGGGCACCCCATCCAGCACAACCGCGCCGCCGGTGGTGAACAGTGCGATTTCACCCTTGTCGCGCGGCACTTCGCGCAAAGGAATGATCTTGGCGATGCTGTCAATCGCCTGCTGGCGCTGGTCAATCAGCGCCGAATTGTCGCGGTCAGAGCCAGAAGTCGCCCGAATCTGGCCGTTCAGATCGGCGATCCGCGCGAGGGCGGTGTTCACCTGCGTGACCTGGCTTTCGATTTGATCATCGGCATCAGAGCGCGCCTGTTGAATATCGGTGCCCGCTGCCGCCAGATGACTGGCCAAAGCCTTGGCCGATTCCATCACTTTCGACAATCGCGCCTCGGAGTCCGGGCGAGAGCTGGCCTCCAGCAGCGCTGTGTCGAAATCGCTGATCCGGCTGCCTAAAGAGGTGGCACTATCCACCGTCCCGAGCACCGATTCGATCCGTTTCAGAAAGCTTGCTGTCGCGTCGCGTGCCCCACTGCCCGCCTGAGCCAAGCGGCGATCACCCAGCAGGATCGGATCGCCGCGCCGCACCACGCCCGTCACGCTGACGCCCTGACCCGAGCCGCCGATGGTGCGCGCGCTCAACTGCACTTCGCGCCGCCCATAACCCTCGGTCATCGCATTGGCGATGTTCGACGAGACAATTTCCGCCGCGCGTGCCGCCGCGTTAAGACCGGAAAGTGCCGAGGAAAGGCCGGATGTGATCGACATTCAAGCCTCTTATCGTTTGATATTGGTGGTTTCTTGCAGCATCTCATCTGCGGTCTGAATGACCTTGGCATTGGAGGAATAGGCGCGCTGGGTCTGGATCAGTTGCGTCAGTTCCGCCGCCACATCGGTCGAGGATTCTTCGCGCGAAAAGCCCACCACCGTGCCCGTTGGTCCATCGCCCGCGTTCCACAGATAGAACGGGCCAGAGGCCGCCGAGATCTGATAGGTTTGGTTGTTCATCGCCATCAACCCATTCGGGTTCGGCACATCCACCACTGGAATCTGGTAGATCCGCCGGGTGAAACCCTGATCATAAATCGCGTAGAGATCGCCCTTTTCATCAATCTCAACCGAGGTCAGGCTGGCGACCGGAGAGCCATTTTTGCTGATCGACACCGGGGCAAAGCCGCTGGACAGCTGGGTCATCCCGTTCGGTTGTCCAAGCTCACCCACTTTCAACGAAATGCTGCCGCCCGCCACCGATAGCGGGATCGTGCCACTGGCCGCGTCATAGGCCCCGCCCGACACCGCCGTAACCGAAGCCAAAGTGCCGCCCGCCGCCTGTGAAGGATCAAAGGTCAACGTATATTCGCCAATCACCGCGCCACCCGAGGCGCTGTCGCGCACTGTCATCGTCCAGGTGTTCGAGGCCCCGGTGGTCGGCACCGTCGGCGTGAAACTGAAATCCAGCGACTCGGATGTGCCAAGATTGCCGAAATATTCCACCGTCAGATCATGCGGATCGCCCGATGCCCCGGCAATGCTGGCAGAGGCGGGCAGATTCACCCCCAATGTCATCTCAGACGTGGGGTTGCCGATATATTGGTTGGCGTTGATCCGAACCGGTTCCAGTGCCGCCATCGTGTCGCGCGGATAGGTGTTCAGGCTGCCATCCGGGTTCGCAGGCCAACCCATCAGCACCAATCCGGTTTCAGTGCGCAACACGCCTTCGGCATCGGGGCGGAACGATCCGGTTGTCACCAGCGAAATCGGGTAAGTGCTGTCGGTGCTGTCCAGCGCGCTTGCATCGGTCACTGGCAGAAAACCCCGGCCATCAATCGCCAGATCGGTGGCATTGGCGGTGGAAATCAGCGGGCCGCGTTCGTCAATCAGCCGCATGTTCGACGCCCGCACCCCGCCTGCCGAATAGCTGGCATGCGCACTGCCATTCAGCACAACCGAATGAAAATCGGTTTCCGCGCGTTTGTAGCCATAGGTTGACGAGTTCGCGATGTTGTCGGCAATCGTCGCAAGTCGGTTGGCGTTGGCATTGAGCCCCGCCACCCCCGCGTTCATGGATGAGGAAATCGTCATGTAAAAGCGCCTTTCTGCAGCCTCGACCTTTGTCAGATCGAACCTGCCTGATGCGCCTTAAGATCGCCCTAACAGTTCAAATTTTACGCAACTCATCTGTCCTTGCGCAGCAGAATGATCTCCAGCCGATTGTTGCGGATTGCCGTCGGGTCTTGTGTGGCGGGCTTGCGATCCGCATGGCCGCTGATCCGCGCCATCCGGGCACTGGCGATACCGTCGCTTTCCAGCAAGGCCCGCATTGCTTGCGCCCGCGCGGTGGAAAGATCCCAAGCGGGGTTGTCTTTCAAAGTGATCGGTAAGGTGCGCAGATGGCCGTTCACTGCGATTTTATTTTCTGCCAATCCCAGCACTTCGGCGATCAGTCCGGCGATCTTACGAGTCTCTCCCGTGGGTTCCGCCGTAGCTTCCACGAACAGAGGGGCATCGGGAAGATCAAATATTTCAACCACTAAGCCCTCATCTGTGACCTTGGTCACCACATGTCGCAGCATCCGCTGCATGGTCATGCTTTCGCCGCCCTGTGCCATCAGGGTCTGCGCCATCCGGCCCTGTTCTGCCGCCGCCTCTGCATCCTTCTCGGCCGAACCGGACTCGCCGCGCGCCTTGTTGCTTTCGGTCGGCTGCGCAAGGCTGGCCCCGGTGCCGTTTTGGGCAAGCGCCTCCTCGGAAAACGTCGAATCGCCCCCGAACATGCTATCGCCGCCACCGGAAACCCGGCTGACTGCGATGGTCGGACTGAAATAATCCGCGATGCCTTTGCGTTGTTTTTCCGTTGTCGCGTTTAGCAGCCACATCAGCATGAAGAAGGCCATCATGGCCGTCACAAAGTCAGCATAGGCCACTTTCCACGCCCCACCGTGGTGACCGCTGGCTTTGATAATCTTCTTCCGCTTGATGATGACTGGCGCGGCATTTGATTGCCCGACCATCACACACCCATGTTTCACACCCGGGATCAGATTAGCCGAACAGGCTTTATCAAGGCTTAAGCGATTGGATTTTAGCTATTTATCGACTCACAGAAGGGCATCTTACTTGGTCATCCTCTCTGCTCAAATATCTCACAGGGGCCCGGGGGCGTGAAACCCCCGGCGCTTAGCCCAGCAAACTACCGCTCGCGCAAAGCCTCGTTCGACTTGTACAAAGGCTTGGTCAGATAGGTCAAAATCGTCTTGCCGCCCGTCTCCAATTCCACATCCGCCTGCATACCGGGCTTAATCTCCAGCCCCTTCTGCCGTTCGGTGAACTTGCTTTGATCTACGGCGAGGGTCACTTTATAATGAGGATCGCCATTCGGATCACGCGAGCGTTCGTCCTTGAACGTATCCGCCGAGATGAACACCACCTTGGCCTTCAACGAGCCATAAATCGTGTAATCATAGGCCGACAGTTTCACCGTCGCATCCAGACCCTCACGGACCGAAGCAATATCACGCGGCTTCACCCGTGCCTCAATGAACAAGGCGTCGTCCAGCGGGATGATCTGCAAAATCTCCTCACCGGGCTTGACCACGCCGCCAATCGTGGTGATCGACAGCTTGTTCACCACGCCCTTCATCGGCGCCACCAGCACCGTGCGTGACAGCTGATCCTGCGCGAGTTTCAGCTTTTGCCGCAGGCCCGCCAGATCGCTTTCGGTCTTGGCGTAATCCGTCGCGCGCTCCATTTCGGTCGTGGTACGCGCCTCACTCAGCTTGTTCTTCGCGTCCGAATTATCCCGCCGCGCCCGCGTCACTTCGATCAAGGGCGCGATGTCTTGCTTGTACATCTTCTCCAGCAGTTCGGCCTCTTTAGAGGTCTGCTCCAGCACCGCCTGCGCGCCTTCAACCCGTGCATCATATTCGCCAAGCCGCGCCGTCAGCAGCGCCTTTTCCGATGCGACCACAGCCGGCACCCGTGCCGCAAATGCCGCTGGCACAGTGAAATCGGCATCGCCCTCCATCTCGGCAGCCAATCGCAACCGCCGGATTTCCAGCGTGGCGATTTCATCCGACAACTCGTCCGCCGCCGCCTGATATTGCGTGCCGTAAAGCCGCGCGAGCGTCTGCCCCGGTTCCACCACATCACCCTCGGCGACGTTCAACTCGGCCAGAATCCCGCCCTCAAGGTTCTGGATGATCTGCGGACGGCTGGAGGATACGACCTCGCCCTGCGCGCGCACGATCTCATCCACCCAAGCGACCGAGGCCCAAGCCACGAACACCACCATCACCGCCACGATCATCCAGATCGTGCGGCTTGGCCCACGGGTTTTCTCGGCAAAGCTGTCGTCATAAGTGGCCAAGCTCATGGCTTTGTCCCCCCGACCTGCATGGTGAACGGTTTTTTCACCGACGTGATGCTGCCAATCGCCACGCCCGCCGCCGGGGCAGGGGCCTGTGCTGCCACGCCACCATTGTTCAGATGCGCCAGCACAGCTTCCCTTGGTCCATCCACCACCAAACGGCCATTCTGCATGATCACCACACGGTTGGTCAGTTGCAGGATCGGCACGCGATGGGTGGCTATGATCGCGGTGCGGCCCTCAAGCCACGTCTTCAGCCGCGACACCAGTGTCGTCTCCAGCGTTTGATCCAGCGCCGCTGTCGGTTCATCCAAAATCGCAACACTTGGATTTTGCAGCCACATCCGCGCCCAGCCGATGCTTTGACGCTGGCCGACCGACAGACCTTCGCCCATCTCGCGGATTTCCAGATCAAGCCCGCGCGGATGGCTGCGCACAAACGGACCCAACCCCGCGAAATCCAGCGCATCGAACAGACGGTCGTCGTCGCGCTCCAGCTGCGACATGTTCAAATTGTCGCGCAAGCTGCCTGCAAACAGCCGCACTTCCTGCCCCAGATAGCCCACGCCCCGGCGTAGATCGCGCGGATGCACTTGGTTCAAATCCACGCCGTCAATCAAAACCCGCCCGGCTGACGGCTCATAAAGCCCCGCCAGCACCCGCAACAACGTCGATTTTCCCGACCCATTCGCACCCAAAACCGCGATATGCTGCCCCGCCGGGATTGACAGACCGTTGATCTCGACCGTTGCCGCCGCTTTCGGATCATAACGGAACTCAACATTGCGCAGCTCAAACGCGCCGACCAGCTTGTCGCGGCGCAGATAATGCCGCCCGGTTTCCTCGGCCTGATTGGATTGCGCAATCGCCTCCAACCCGTCCAAAGCCGCCTTCACATTGGTCCATTTCGACATCGTCGAAGACAGCGAGGCCAGCGGCCCCAACGTCCGCCCGGTCAGAATACCAATCGCAATGATCGTCCCCACCGTGAAATCGCCCGCGAACACCAGATAGGCCCCGGCGACCACCGCGAGGATATAGGTCGCCTGCTGCACGCCTTGCGCCCAATAGCCCAGCATCGCCGTCAGATGCCGTTGATCGGAGGATTTCACTGCTGACAGCGTGGAAAGTTCTGCCCAAATCCGCTTGATCCGATCCTCACCGCGCTGGGTGGTGACGGTTTCCGCCTCAAAAATCGCTTCATACAGCAGACGCGCCGCACGGGTCGAAGCGCCCTGCGTCGCCGCCGTCAAAGCCACCATGCGCTTTTGAAACAGAAAGCCCGGAAGCACCATCAAGATACCGCCTGCGATCAGAATCCACACCAGATTGCCGCCGATTGATGCCACCAAAGCGAGGAAAATCAGGATAAACGGCAAATCCGCCATCGTGCCGATCGTCGTTGCGGTAAAGAACTCGCGCACCGAGGAAAACTCGCGCATCGCAGCGAACAGGCTCGACGGGCTGCGCTGCCCCGGTCCGTGTTTCATGCCCAACAGCTTGTCCATCAGCCGCGCCTGCACCGACAATTCAATCCGCTTGCCCGTGGTATCCATCAGACCCGACCGCGCCAGCTTCAACGCCGCCTCAAGGCAGATCGCCAGCATCGCGCCCAAAGCCAGCACCCAAAGCGTTGGCTCCGACTGATACGGGATCACCCGATCATAAACCTGCATCGAGAACAGCGACACCGCCACCGCCAGCAGGTTCGCCACCAACGAGCCCGCCGCAACCTCGGCCAGCTGCCGCTTATAGCGCTTGAACTCGCCCCAGAACCAATGTGGAGTCTTTGCCGCCTCAACGTGCCGGGTTTCCAACTCGGCCACCGAAGTGCGCAGCCGCAAAATCCGCCCTGCATAGACCTGCGCGAAATCGTCATGCGGCACCTCGGCGCGCATGTTATCGACGCTGGTATCGTAAACCTCGACCCCGTCCGCCGTCTCACCCAGCACCAGAACGATCTGGCCCGAGGTCATTTCCGCCAGCGCCGGCCAGTGCGCCAGCCCCGGCGCATCCACCGCATCAACCTTCGCCGCAAGCCCGCAACCACGCAATGCGCGCGCCACCTCTGGCAAGCCCAACTGCCCGGCTTCCGAGGCCAGTTGAATTTTCTCGACCACATCGGACACCGCCAGATCAACGCCACAAAGCCCGGCGTAAACCGTGGCCAGTTGCGCCCGACTTACCGCCCGCGCGTTATGACGAGCCTGCGGCACACGGGCCTCAGCCCCCGCCCGTTCCGCAACCAATCCCGCCGCAGCGACGCGGCCCGCGTTTATGTCAAAGGCCACAACCCGGTCATTCACATCCGTGCCCCATCTACCAACACCCCACGATCACGGGCAATTTCCAGATCAATCAGCGCCATATCATAGCCAAGCGAGGCCTGATCGCGCTGCAAGCGTGCATAGCCGTCATACTGCGCCACCAGCTCCAGCAAAGTCCGTCGACCGACCTTGTATTGCTGGGTAAACAGATCAAGGTTCGCCCCGGTTTGCGCCAAAACCACATCGCCTTGTGCGCGGCGCGAGGCCAGATTGGCCTTCTGCTGCTGCAAGGCCACGATGCGGCGGTTGGCAGTTTCAGCCGCTTCCGCCGTTTGCCGATCCACCACGTCGCCGGTCTGCTGCAAAGCTGCGATATTGTCCTTTGCGCCGGGATTGAACAGCCCTGCGCCGTTCAGCTTCACGCCGGGATTAACGCCGCCATCATCCAAACCTGCCGTGGCTGACAGGCCAAACTTCAACCCGGCCAGTTGCATCTGTGCTTGCGCGATCGCGCGTGTGCCTTCGCCGCGCGCCTTGACCACGGCCAAAGGCTCGGTGGTGGATTGCCCCAGATCGGGCAGGGCGTCCAAACCGTTGATCCCGCCCAAAGGTTGCCCGGCCAAAGCCGCCAGTTGTGCCATCTGGCTGGCTTCGGTTTGCAAATCCACCACCACCGTCGCCTGCATTTCGGCGACGCGCTGATTCAAGACCTGCTGTTCCGAGCCATCTGACAAACCGCCCGCCACGCGCTTGCCCATGATGCCGTTGAATTCCTGTAACTTGCCTGCTGCCGTTTGCGCCACAACCGCCTGCGCCCGCGCCCGCTGGGCATTGACGTAATAGGACAGCCCCTCAAACACCCGCTGGTTCATCGCGGTGGACAGGCTGACCGCCGCCACTTCGACATCCGCCGAGGCAAACGCCCGTTCCGCCTTGCGCCGCCCGTTGTCGAACAAGGCCTGCTCCAGCAGCAAACTTGCAGCCAGCCCGCCCAATGAGGTCAGGTTCACCGAAGGCCCGATTGAGGGCAGCCAGTTCTTCGATTGCGCATTTGCCTTCAGCTGCGCCACGCGCAATTCGGCTTGCGCCGCACCAGAGCCTGCGGTGATCACCGCATCCGAGATTTTGGCATAGGCCCCGCCCTTGGGCAGAATCGAACGCCGCGCCTGCAAGTCGCCAATCAGACCGGACCCGGCAGGTTGCCCCAAGGCACCCACAGAATTCGGTCCGGCCTGCTCATGTGTTTGCAGCATCGAGGGCGCCTCTGGCCCCCCCATGCAGCCCGCCAGCAGGGCAAACCCTGCCAGCGCCGGGACGAGGCATTTCACCCCGTTCCCGGACCCGTTCCTGCGGTTCTTGGGCATGGCCCGTTTCCCTGATCAGACGCCGGTGCTCGTGTTGACGTTGATATCGTCGTCAACCAACACCGAAGCCCCACTGCTGCCCAGCGTGTACAGCGTGTAGCTTTCGCCGTTCACCACCTGATGCGCCCCTGCGACCGCACCCACGATGTTGACGTGATCATCCGCACCGCCCCGGATCGCCATCTGATGATCGGCTCCGGTCAGGCTGTTGATCTGCGCTTCGGTCAGCGACAAGGTCGCGTGCGAGGAACTCAGATCAATGGTGCCGAAGTCGAAGCCTTGCAGCCCTTCGCGGTTCAGATCGACGGTCACATCGGTGGTCGAGCGCAGATAGAGCGTGCTCTGCTCGTTGCCCGCCGCATCGGTGTCATTGATCACCAGATAGCTGCCATCGGCAACCGGGGCGGTGAAGAACGCCCAGTGGCTTGGCACATTGGTGCCATGCACATCGACGCCCGCATCGAATTGCGCGGTGGTTGCCAGATCCGTCGCCGCACCCGTGGCCGCAACCGCATGATAGGTCAGCGTATCGGGCGATACCGCCGAAGCCACACCCGAGATCAGATTGCCGGTACCCGCATCGTTGGTGATCCAAGGATCGGTCGGCATCACGGTGTCATAGTGGAAGCTGTCGGTATAGCTGGCGGTGTTGCCCGCATGATCCGTCGCCGTCACCGTGACCGTGGTATTGCCTTCGCCCGTGGGCAGGGACGAGGCCGGGAAGGTCGCACTCCACAACCCATCTGCGCCGACCGAAGCCGTCACTTCCGAGCCATTCGCCAGATGCAGCACCAGCGTCGAGAACGGCTCGGACGTACCGGTCAGGGTCAAGCCCGCCGCCCGCTCTGCCGCGTTCATGATGTCGTCGCCCGCGATCACATCCACATGGCTGAAGTTGCGCACGATGGTATCCACCGCAACCTGCTCGGTCAGGGTCGAGACGTTGCCAACATGATCCGTCGCCACCGCCGTCAGCGTCACCGAGTTTTCGCCCGCAGGCACTTCACCGGCTGCAAACGTATAGCTCCAGCTGCCATCCGCCGCGACTGTGGCCGCATGTTGCGCACCGCTGCCAAACTTGACCATCACGGTCGAGCCCGCTTCGACATGGCCCGTCACGGTCAAACCGCTGGTGGCCTCCGCCGCGTTCAGGATCGCATCCGCCCCGGTCGACAGGGTTGCACGGTCAAACGGCACCACTTCGGTATCGACATTCACCACATGGCTGGTCGTGGCGGTGTTGCCCAAGGCATCGGTCGCCACAGCCGTCGCGGTCGTGGCATAGGTGCCCGAGCGGATTTCACTGGCCGCGAAATTCGCGCTCCAAGTGCCAGCGGCGCTTGCAGTCACGGTATGGCTGACGCCCGGCAGGGTGACAACAACCGTCGCCCCTGCATCCGCCGTGCCATTCAACACCACGCCCGCCGCTTTTTCAGCGCCCGAGATCGCATCATCGCCGCCTGCTTGCCCTGCTGGGATCGCCACCTAAATCTCGGTATCGACATGCAGATTATGCGTCGTCGTTGCAGTGTTGCCAACGGCATCCACCGACGACACCTGTACGGTGGAGTCATAGGTGCCGCTGCGGACTTCGCTGCTGGTGTAGTTCGCGGTCCAAGTGCCATCGGCACCCGCCGTCACGATCTTGGTCACACCCTCGAAGGTCACCGTCACCCGCGCGCCCGCTTCTGCCGTGCCGGTCAGCGCCAGCCCAGCCGAAGCCTCTGCCGCGTTGACCATATCATCGCCGCCCGCTTGGCCTGCGTTCACCGCAACCGTGGTCTGGGTGTCGATGTGCAGGTTATGCGTGGTCGAAGCCGAGTTGCCCGCCAGATCGGTCGACGTCACCGATACCACCGAGTCATAGGTGCCCTGACGGATTTCCGAGGTGCTGAACGTTGCGGTCCAAGTGCCCGAGGCGCTTGCCGTCACCGTATGCGACACGCCTTCCAGCGTGACCACAACCGTTGCGCCCGCTTCTGCCGTGCCGGTCAAAGCCACCCCAGCCGCAGCCTCTGCGCCCGAGATCACATCATCGCCGCCCGACTGGCCGTTATTCACCGTCACCGCAGTTTCGGTATCAACATTCACCACCTGCGTCGCCGTCGCAGTGTTGCCAAAGCTGTCGGTCGCCGTTGCCGTTGCGGTCGAGGTATAGGTGCCAGCGGTCACGCTGCTGGCCGGATAGGTCACCGTCCAAACGCCGCTCGAATTCGCCACGGTGGTCAGCGTGGTGCCATTCCACGCCACCGACACCGAAGATCCCGCCTGCGCCGTGCCGTTCAGCACCACACCCGCTGCAGCCTCGCTTGCGTTCACCATACCATCGCCGCCCGGCGTGCCGGTGAAGGCCACCGAAGTCTGGGTATCCACCGCAAAGGTGTGGCTCGAAGTCGAGACGTTGCCGTGATTGTCGGTCGAAGTCGCCGTGATCACCTGATTATATTCACCAGCGGGCAGCGCGCCCACAGGATAGGTCGTGGTCCAATGCCCATCCGAGCCAACCACAACCGTGTTCGTCACGCCGTTCAGCGTCACTTGCAGTGTCGCCCCAGCAATCGAAGTGCCAGCCACCACCAAGCCCGTGGAGTTCTCGACGAAGTTCACCTTGTCGTCACCCGTGACCGCGTCAAAATTGATCGGGTTTGGCACGGTATCGACCACCAGAGCATCATTCCAAGTCGTGCTGTTACCCGCCGCATCGGTGGCCTTCACCACCACCGGAATCTCATATTCGCCGGGATCAACTTCCGTCGTCGGGAAGGTCACCGTCCAATGCCCGGTATTGTCCACCGTCGTGGTCTGTGTATGACCATTGACCAAAACGTCGATCTTCGCACCCGGCTCGCTGGTGCCGCCGATCACCACGCCATTCACATAATCCGCGCTGTTTTCGACATGGTTCACCGATTTGGTGCCCTCGGTCACCGTCACCGCAGGCGGAGTCGTATCCGGCGTGCCACCACCACTCCCGCCGCCGCCACCGCCACCACCGCCAATAATTGCAATAGCGCCAGCCCCGGCTGCAATCGCGCCAAAGCCGCCCAATCCCAGCAGGCCCGGCACGAACGGTGCCATGCCCGCAGGTTCGTTCGACACCATCGCCACATCCGAGATGCTATCCGCTTGGGTAAAGCGCATGTCGTCCAGTGGGCTCCACTTATCCCAGCCGCTGACCGGGCCGTAATCCGCCGCCAACACACCGTCTTGGCCCTCGTGGATGATCACTTCGGTGATCTCGCCATCCGAGGACAGATAGAGATGGTTCACATCCCCCGCGTTTTCGTTGAAATAGTTGCTCAGCACGATGCTGCGGCCATCCGACAGCTTGACCAGCAAATCGCCGCCCTGCTGCTCATAGCCCACCACGCTTGCGCGGGAGAGGTTCAGCGACACGCTATCGCCCGAACCGACCTGAATGAAATTGCCTTGGCTGTCGCCCGCGACACTGCCATGCTGCGCGCCGCCCGCAACATTGCGGACCGCGAAATCAATCGCTTTTACCATCTTACTACTCCGCCTCAAAAACCCAGACTTTAGTGTCCGGCGTGTTATTCTCCCCACTTTCTGGGGCTGATTGCCTGAAAGAGTATCGAGGTTTCGATACGATTTCTAGTGCTTAGACCAAGCGTGATCCGTTTTTGCCGGATTTCCCCCTCAATTCAGCCACATTTGCGGCTTTCGCGCTACAGATCAGCTTCTTTCGTGCAGCCACCGCGCGGAAGCCATTGCACATCAATCTCCCATTGGTTGCATTTTGGAAACAATCAACCGGGCGTTACATGAAGTTTTCCCGCTATCCCCCTTTACCTGACAGCCTTTTCGGTCTTTTGATCAGACATGGCAGGCCAAACCGAAACCCTCACCAATAAGATCCTGTCGTGGATCGACACAGGCCGCCTCAACCCCGGCGATGTGATCGACGAGGCTGAGCTCGTTACCGAATTCGCCGTCTCGCGCACGCCCGTCCGCGAAGCCGTCCTGCAACTCGAAGCCATGGGTCTTGTGCGCCGCCTGCCACGCAAGGGGGCGACGGTGTTCCGCCCCAGCCTTGAGGAATTCTTGGCTATCCTCGAAGTCCACGCCAAACTTGACGGCCAAGCCGCAGGCCTCGCCGCGCGCCGACTGTCGGTGTCTTGGGCCACAGCGCTGGAAGCCGCCGTGCAAGCCTGCGAGACGTTCTCAGCCGAACAAGGCGACGCCAATCCCGACGCCTATTATCAACTGAACCTGCGCTTTCATGAATGTGTGGCCCTCGCCGCAGGCAACCCGTTCTTGACCGAGATGATCAAAACCAACGCCCGCAAACTGCTGGCCTACTACCGTGCCCGCTACCGCTATGCTGGCGCCATCGCCACCTCTGCGACGGAGCATCGCGCCATCGCCAGCCTGATCTTCGCCCGCGACGCGACTGGGGCTGAAACCCTGATGCACCGCCACGTCCAATTCGACCAAATCACCGCGATGGACCTGCTCGCGGCCCTGTCCTGAACCCTGCGCCATGGGTAGGGCGGGGTTCACCCCGCCACGCGTTTTCTCACGCCCCCAACCTTTGCAACAACCGCACATAAGCCGCTTGGCCCAACCGAAACGCCTCCAGCCGGAAGAACTCATTCGGTGCGTGCAGGTTCTCATCATCATGCGAAAAGCCAAACATCACCGCATGCACCCCCAGCACCTCAAGCAGCGTCGTCATCACCGGAATAGACCCGCCCAACCGCGTCCGATACGGCGCTTTGCCGTAAACCTCCTCCAACACCTGCGCCGCGATCCCGGTCGCATTATGCCCCGATGGTACCAAAAACGGCCCCGCCCCGCCTTGCCCCGGCTCCAACGCAACCGTCACCCCAACCGGGCAATGCGCCTGCACATGTGCCCCCAAAGCCGCCAAAATCTTTGCCGGATCCTGCGCCGCCACCAACCGGCAAGTGATCTTCGCCCGCGCCTCGGCTGGCAGCACGGTTTTCGAGCCAATCCCCTGCCACCCACTCGTCAAGCCATTCACATCCAGCGTTGGCCGCGCCCACAGCCTTTCCCGTGTCGAATATCCCGGCTCGCCAAATACCGACACCGCGCCGGTTTCCGCCAGATAACTGACCTCATCATAAGGGATCCGCGCAATCGCCGCCCGGTCCGCCTCGGTCAGCGGCACCACATCGTCGTAAAACCCCGCCACCGCCACCAAGCCATCCGCCGACTTCATCGACGCTAGCAGATGCGCCAAAGCCATCGCCGGATTGGCAATCCCGCCGCCATGCAGGCCCGAGTGTTGATCCGACCGTGGCCCCCGCACCACAATCTCGGCTTTCACCAACCCCTTCAATGCCTCAACAATCTGCGGCTGGTCCGGCGCATATTGCAGCCCATCGGCCGAGAAGATCATATCCGCCGTCAACAGGTCCACATTGGCCGCCACAAACGGCGGCAAATCAGGTGAGCCGATCTCCTCCTGCCCCTCAAAGAAAAACTTCACATTCACCGGCAAACGCCCGGTGGTTTTCAACAGCGACTCCACCGCCAAAATCGGCACCAACATGCTGCCCTTGTCATCCGAAGCCTCTCGCCCCCAAACCATGCCATCCCGCACCTCGGGTTCAAACGGCGGGCTGTCCCACAGCTCAAACGGCTCGGCAGGCTGCACATCGAAATGCCCATAGATCAGGATCGTCGGCTTATCGGCCCCCGCGTGCAGCCAATGCCCACAGACCACCGGATGCCCATCGGTCGGCAACACCTCTGCCGCCTCCACTCCTGCCGCCGTCAACCGCGCCGCCACCCATTCCGCCGCCCGCACCACATCCGGGATGTTCTCGGGCTTGGCCGACACCGAGGGTATCCGCACAAACGCCAGCAATTCCTGCACAAACCGCGCCTGTTCCGCGTCCAGATACTGCTGCCAAGCCATCGCCATCTCCTGCCATTGCACTCCAAGTGCTAGACCATCTCCGACCGTCAAGCAAACCCCCACCGGGGCAGGATTTTCCTTTGCCGTTGACAGAATCCGTACCCACCGATACCGATTGTGAAAACGTTTTCACTCGCAGGATCACGCCATGAAAACCGCCCGCCTCAACCGCCTGTTTGCGCCCTCGGGTAACTGCTTTGACGTCGCCATCGACCACGGCATGTTCAACGAGGCCTCCTTCCTTGGCGGCATCGAGAACATGACCAAATCCATCCAGACCGTCGCCGCTGCCGCCCCCGACGCCATTCAACTGCCCCCCGGCACCGCGAGGATCCTGCAAGCCATCCCCGGCAAGAACCGACCCGCTTTGGTGTTGCGCACCGATATCGCCAGCGTCTACGGCACCCCCTTGCCGCGCAGCCTTTACTCCGAAGTCATTGACCGTCCCGTCGAACAGGGCCTTGTGCTGGACGCCGCCTGTGTGGTCGTCAACCTGCTGCTGCTGCCCAACCAGCCCGAACTTTAACGCGACTGCGTCCGCAACGTGAACGCCCTCAAGCGCGAATGCGAGATCATGGGGATGCCGCTGATGGTCGAACCGCTTGTGATGCAAGACAATGCCAAGGGCGGCTATATGGTGGACGGCGACATCACCAAAATCCTGCCGCTGGTTCGTCAAGCCGCCGAACTCGGCGCCGATATCATCAAAGCCGACCCCTGCACCGATGTGTCGGAATACCATCGCGTCATCGAAATCGCCCAAGGCGTGCCCGTGCTGGTGCGTGGTGGTGGCCGAGTGTCCGACGCCGAAATCCTCGCCCGCACGCATGAGCTGATGCAACAAGGCGCGCGCGGCATTGTCTACGGTCGCAACGTCGTGCAGCACGCCAACCCCGGCGGCATGACCCGCGCCTTGATGGCGATTGTGCATGACAATGCCAGCGCCGCCGAAGCCGCCAAGCATCTGGCCTGAAGCGATGAAAGAAATCCGCTTCGGCATCATTGGGTGCGGTTTGATGGGCCGCGAATTCGCCTCCGCCGCCGCGCGCTGGCTGCACCTGTCCAACCCGAAAGCCAAACCGCGCATCGTCGCGGTTTGCGACACCAACCCCGCACTGATGGATTGGTTCGCCACCCACCTTGGGCCCATCCAAACCACCACAGACTACAAGGCGCTGCTCGCCAATCCCGATGTTGACGCCGTCTACTGCGCGGTTCCCCACGTTCTACACGCCCAAATCTATCCCGACATTCTGAACGCCGGAAAACACCTGTTCGGCGAAAAGCCCTTCGGCATGGACCTCGCCCAAAACCGCAGCATCATGGCGGCCATCGCAGCCCACCCCGACCTGATCACCCGCTGCTCCTCCGAGATGCCGTTCTACCCCGGTGCGCAAAAGGTCATCGCCTTCGTGAAATCCGGCGCAGTCGGTGACATTCTTGAAGTCGAAGCCAGCTTCCTGCATTCCTCGGATATCAACCCCGACAAGGTGATCAACTGGAAGCGCATGAAGGATGTGAATGGCGCATACGGCTGCATGGGCGATCTGGGCATGCACGTGTTGCACGTCCCGCTCCGCCTCGGTTGGCGCCCCGATACCGTGCAGGCCAGCCTTGTGAAACGTGTCAGCCAACGCCCTGACGGCAAAGGCAACCTTGTGCCGTGCGAGACTTGGGATAACGCCACCATCACCGCCCGGGTCCCTGCGCCTTACGGTAATTTTCCCATGGTGTTAAAGACATGGCGCATCGCCCCCGGCGAGGCGAACACTTGGTCCCTGCGTGTCCTCGGCATGAAGGGCTCTGCGTTTTTCACCACAAAATCCCCGCGGCAATGGCAATTCATGCACTACCAAAACGGCGGCGCGCAAACGTGGCAAACCGAAGACCTCGGCTACACCCCGCTGTTCCCCGGCATCACCGGCGGCATCTTTGAGTTCGGTTTCACCGATGCCATCCAGCAAATGTGGGCCGCTTATCTTGACGAACTCGCAGGCGGAGACGCCGCAGGTTTCCCCTGCGCCCATCCCACCGAGGCCGCAGCACATCACGCCATCCTGACCGCTGCCCTGACCGCAGGCCGCGAAAACCGCACCGTAAGTGTGGACTACGCATGACAGGCGACACTGCAAAACAAGGCATCGCCTGCGCGGGAAACTGGATCGTCGATATCATCCACAGCATCGACGCTTGGCCGCAGAAAAGTGACCTCGTCCGCATCCAGCATGAGGCCACCGGAGTCGGGGGCGGTGCCGCCAATGTCATCCTAGACCTCGCCGCCTTCCAAACTGGGCTGCCGCTTTACGCTGTGGGTCTGATCGGCACCGACACCCACGCCGAAATCTGCCTTGCCGCCTGCACCGCCGCCAAAATCGACACGAGATGGTTGAAACAGACCCCGGATCACCCAACGGCCCATACCCAAGTGATGAACCTCCCCGGTGACAGCCGCACCTTTTTCTACCATCCCGGCGCGAACGACGCCCTCAGCGAATCCGACATTCCGGTCGAATCCATCGCCGCGCTAAACACCAAAATCTTCTACCTCGGCTATCCCAACCTGCTCGCCACCCTCGACGCGGTAGAACCAACCGGAGAAACCCCCGCCGCCCGCATCCTATCCCGCGCGCAAGCCGCAGGCATGATCACCTGCGTCGATCTCGTCTCTGCCGCCACCCCGCATTTCGCCGAAACCGTCAAAGCTTCCCTACCCCATACAGATTACCTATTCCTGAACGAAATCGAAGCTGCCCGCGCCACCAACCGCGCCGACATTGCGCCAGATGACCGCGCCCGCCTGCTGGAAGCTGCCATCGCCCTGCAAGCGCAAGGCGTCAAAACCGTCATCCTGCACACAGGCTCCCTCGCGCTCTGGCTGGACCAAACCCCACTTTGGTCCAGCCCTGAGCCCGTCAATCCCGCAGAAATCCTCAGCCCCGTCGGGGCCGGAGACGCGTTCAGCGCAGGCGTGATCTATGCCATCCATGAAGGCTGGTCCCCTGAACGCGCCCTTCACCTCGGCCACCGCGCCGCTGCCGCCGCCCTGAAAAGCATGACGGCCAGCGAGGGCATCCCCCCGCTGGCCGCGCTTATCTGACGGTTCAGAAGTATTCCCTCAAATATAGTGGTTCCACAGGTTCTCCAGCCGTTCTTGACGGCCCGAGCGCGGCTGTGGGTTGATGTTATTCGCAATCACCGCCTCGGCGATCACCTC